>NZ_DASQEU010000100.1:0-14499 GCF_035633495.1 Mycobacterium sp.
CGTGATGGTCAGCCCGGCGACCACCGCGAGGATGGTCGCGAAGGCCACGGCTGAGATCACGCCGAGGAGCAGCTCACCGCCGAGGTGGAAGGCCAGCAGCGGAGCCGCCGAGTTCTGACCGCCGGGAGCGGCCTTGATGACGTCCGGGCCGACCAGCGCGGCGGCACCGAAGCCGAGAACCAATGTGACAAGGTAGAAGAGCCCGATCAGCCAGATCGCCCAGACGACCGAGCGGCGCGCCTCCTTGGAACTGGGCACGGTGTAGAACCTCATGAGCACGTGCGGCAGCCCCGCCGTCCCGAGCACGAGCGCGATCGACAGGGAGATGAAGTCGATCTTGGCCGTGGTCGTCCGGCCGTACTGCAGCCCCGGGTTGAGAATCTTCTCCCCGAGCGCCCCGGAGTTCGCAATGGCCGCGTCGAACAGCGCCGACAGGTTGAACCGGTAGATCCAGCCGACGGCAAGCGTCATGATGCCCGCGCCGATGATGAGCAGGGCAGCCTTGATGATCTGGACCCAGGTGGTGCCCTTCATGCCGCCGACGAGGACGTAGACGATCATCAGGATGCCGACGACGGCGATCACGATCGACTGCCCGCCGCGGCTCTTGATGTCGAGCAGCAGCGCGACGAGGCCGCCGGCACCCGCCATCTGCGCCAGCAGGTAGAACAGCGACACCGTCAGTGTCGACGTGGCGGCGGCCATCCGCACCGGGCGTTGCTTGAGCCGGAAGCTCAGCACGTCCGCCATCGTGAATCTGCCGGTGTTGCGCAGCAATTCGGCGACCAGCAGCAGTGCGACCAGCCAGGCCACCAGGAAGCCGATGGAGTACAGGAAGCCGTCGTAGCCGTAGACGGCGATGGCGCCCGCGATCCCGAGGAAGCTGGCTGCCGACAGGTAGTCGCCTGCGATGGCGATGCCGTTCTGCGGGCCGGAGAACGCCCTGCCGCCGGTGAAGAACTCGTCGGCGGTCGCGTTCTTCTTGCTGGCCCGGATCACCACGATCATCGTGATGACGACGAAGAGGGCGAAGATGCCGATGTTGGCCACCGGGTTGCCAATGGTTTCGCCTGCTGCGAGGACGCTCATTGCTCGGTGCCTTCCATCTCGGTGCGGATCGCGGCGGCGCGTGGGTCGAGCTCGCGGTTGGCGAACCGTACGTAGAGACCGGTGATGACGAACGTGGTCAGGAACTGGCCGAGGCCGATCAGCAGGCCAAGGTTGACGTTGCCGAACACGCGGGTCGCCATGAAGTCGTGGGCGAAGGCGCCAAGCAGAACGTAGGTCGCGTACCAGACGAGGAAGAACGCCGTCATCGGAAAGACGAAGCGGCGCAGCCGAGTCCGGAGATCCTGGAACTCGGGGCTGGCCTGCATGTCCAAGAACTGTTGGCCCGTATGGGCTGGTGGGATTTCGGTGGTCGACACCGCGGACTCCTGACACTGGGTGTGAACTGGGAACTCGCAGTGAGCATATTGAGAGCCAGGTCACAGACCCAAGGGTTTTCGCTGATCAGACGCCAAAGCCGGGATGGCGTGCGGTGAGCGGTTCGGCGCCGGCGATGAACGGTTGAGCTGTGGCGATGCTCAATCGATGGGAAGACGCTCGACGCCCATCCCGAGTCGTTCCGGGACGTGCATGCGAGCGAAGATCCTCGCCACGTCGGGCGGCGTGGACGACGCGGTGAGCCGGCTGACCACCACCATCGTGAGGAAGGCGAGGGGAACGGTGACCGCGGCGGGGTAGCCCACGACGGCCGCGGGCCAGCCGCCGAGCAGCCGGTCGTCGATGCCGCCGGTGATCGCCAACGTCGTCGCGACTCCGGACGCCAGACCGCCGACGGCGAGCCCGCACGCGGCGCCGACGCTAGTCAGGCCGCGCCACCAGATGCCCAGCACCAGTAGTGGACACAGCGTGGAGGCGGCGACCGCGAAGGCGAGGCCGACGCTGCGGGAGAGCTCCAGCGACGAGGCGAGCAGAGCCAGCGGGATCGGCACCATCCCGCCGATCAGCGCGGCGACCCGGAAGTCGCGCACGCGTCCGCGCAGAACGTCGGTCGACAACGCGCCCGCGATGCTGACGAGCAGTCCGGACGACGTCGCGAGGAAGGCGGCGATGGCGCCCGCCGCCACCAGCGCCGCCAGCGCGGCGCCGCCGTTTCCACCGATCGCCGCGCTGGGCAGCAGGAGCACCGCCGCGTCCGCGGTGCCCGTGATGAGGAGCTGCGGCACGAACTGTCTGGCGAAGACGCCCAAAAGCGTCGGGAAGAGGTAGAACAGCGACAGCAGGGCGATCACGGCCAACGCGGTACGCCTGGCCGCGGTGCCATCGGGGTTGGTGTAGAAGCGGACCAGTACGTGAGGCAGTCCCATGGTGCCGAGGAAGGTGGCGATGATGATCGAGATCACCTGATACAGCGGATGATTACCGCCCAGCCCGCGGCCCGACGAGAGCCAGTCGTCACCCGAGCTGGGTGCGCCCGCGACGACCGGTGTCGCCGAGCCCGCCGCAAGGTTCAGCGTCGTCCCGCGGGCCAGCGTGTAGCGGCCCGGCGACGCGAAGGGTGCGTCGGCCAGCCGCATTCCGTCGACGTCGCCGGTCACCTTGATACCTGCCGGTTCGGCGACCTGCACGACGACGTCGGTCTCGACGGTGACGGTGGTCTGGTGCTTGACGATGGGCGGCAACGGCCCGTCGAGATTGGTACCGTCGCGCATGAAGAGGGCGAGCAGGGCCAGCGCGGGCACCGCGATCGCCGTGAGCTTCAGCCAGTACTGGAACGCCTGCACGAACGTGATGGACCGCATGCCGCCACCGACGACGTTGATGATGACGATGGCGCCGACGGCTACCGGACCGAGCCAAACCGGCAAGCCCAGAAGCGTTTTCAACACCAGCCCGGCGCCCTGATACTGCGGGACCAGGTAGAAGGTGCATATGACGACCACGACGAGCATCGCGACCCTGCGCATCCTCGCCGAGCCCAATCGGAACTCGGCGAAGTCGGGGACCGTGTAGGCACCCGAGCGGCGCAACGGCGCGGCGACGAACAACAACAGCCCGAGGTACCCGGCCGTGAAGCCGACCGGATACCACAGGGCGTCGGCACCGTACTTGGCGATGAGCCCGGCGACGCCGAGAAACGATGCGGCCGAGAGGTATTCACCGGAGATCGCGGCGGCATTCCAGTGCGGTCCGATGCTGCGCGACGCGACCAGGAAGTCGGACGTGGTACGGGACAAGCGGATGCCGTAGACGCCGATGCCGATCGTTGCGAGCGCGGCGGCGAGTAGCGCCGCCGCCGTCAACGGTGCGGCCGTCACGGTTCGCCGTCGACGACGCTGACGAAGTCCCGCTCACCCTGTTCGGCCAGTCGTACGTAGAGCCGCCCGACGCCGTACAGCACCGGGTAGACGAGCACGGCGAGGATCAGCCAGTTCAGCCGAATGCCGAACACCTGGACCTCGTCGATCTGGGGAAAGAGTCCCATCAACAACGGAACTGCCGCGACCGCGCACACGACGACGGCGGCCAGTCGCAATGCCAAACCGAGCTGGGCCCGCATCAGTCCGCGGACCAGCGCGTCGCCCACCTGCGTCTGCTCCTGCACCTCCACCCGCGTCCGGATGACCCGGGCACCCCGGCGATTGGCGAGGATCACCCGTTCGCGCTGCGGACGTGCGCTAGTCATCGCCGCCGGCCAATCCCCGGGTCGCTTCGCTCTCCCCCGCAAGCGGGGGGACCCCCAGCGCCGGATTGGCGGGCCGCAGGTTGCGCATCGGCTCCCGGATCACCCGGTCGCGAAGCTCGCGGGCCTGTCGACGACTCACCGGCAGTTCCACTGCGGGTGACGCACCGTTCGCGCGCAGCCGCACCAGCACCGCGCCGTCCGTCGTGCGCACCCCGACGACCAGCCGAAGGGCCACCAGATACGACCGATGGATGCGTTGGAATCCTCTTTCCCGCCAACGTGATTCGAGAGTGCTCAGCGGGATCCGCACCAGGTGTGCACCGGACGCGGAGTGCAGTCGCGCGTAGTCGCCCTCGGCTTCGACCCAACCGATGGTGTCGCGTGGGACCAGCTGGGTGATGCCGCCGAGTTCGGCGGGGACGACGTCGCCGTCCTCGTCGTCGTCGCTCGCGATGCCTGCCTCGTCGCGCGCCGGGTCCACCGGTGCGGCCAGGACCCTGCGGACGGCCTCGTCGAGCCTGCTCTGGCGGATGGGCTTGAGGAGGTAGTCGACGGCGCCGACGTCGAACGCCTCCACCGCCTTGTCGTCGTGGGCCGTCACGAACACCACGGCCGGACGGTAAGAGTAGTTGGCCAGCACGCCAGCCAGTTCGAGGCCGCTCAGGCCAGGCATGTTGATGTCCAGGAAGACCGCATCCATGGTGCGCTGGTTCAGCTCCCGCAATGCCGACGTCGCGTCTGCGGCCTGGAACACCTCCGCGACGTCGGGGTGCTCGCCCAGGAGGTACACCAACTCGTCGAGGGCGGGCGCCTCGTCGTCCACCGCGAGCACGCTCAGTTTTCTGCTCACCGAATTGCACCTCCGCCGGCCCGGACGCCCGATGCGAACTTCGGGACCCGCATGATGACCTTGGTGCCCGCGCCCACGGCCGTCTCGACCACCAGACCGTAGTCGTTTCCGAACGCTGCGCGCAGGCGATGGTCCACATTGGTCAGACCCACGTGTGCGGAATGGCCGCTCACGTCCGGCGTTCCGTCGGCGAGCGCGTCGGCAGGACCCGATCGCAGAGCCTCCGGGTCCATCCCGACGCCGTCGTCCTCGACGGTGATGACGCAGTCGGTGCCGTCGTCGCGGGCGATGATCTCGACGGTGCCCCCGCCCCGGCCTGCGAACCCGTGCCGGACTGCGTTCTCCACCAACGGTTGCAGTGCGAGGAACGGAACGACGACCGCGAGCATCTCGGGTGCGACCTGGAGCCTGACCGTCAGCGCCTCGCCGAAGCGGGCGCGTTCCAGCGTCAGGTAGCGGTCGATGTTGCGCAGTTCGTCCGACAGGGTCGTGTACTGGCCTGCCGCGCGGAACGAATAGCGGGTGAAGTCGGCGAACTCGAGGATCAGCTCGCGGGCGCGGGCGGGGTCGGTGCGCACGAAGGACGCGATCGTGTTGAGCGCGTTGTAGATGAAGTGCGGGCTGATCTGGGCGCGCAGAGCCAGCACCTCGGCACGGTCGAGGCGAGCGCGCGACGCGTCGAGATCGGCGAGTTCGAGCTGGCTGGCCGCGTAGCTCGCCACCTCCCCGATGGCGCCGAGCATGCCTGGCCCAGGTTGGCGGGACGTCACCGCGACGAGTACGCCGAGAGCGTCGCCGTCGTCGGTCAGAAGTGGTTGGGCGACCATCGCGCCCGCTCGGTGGGCGGACATGATCCGCCGCTGGCCGGCGAGCGCCTCGGCCGCGACGGTCTCGGCCGCGGCGAGTGCATCCGTCGTCAACGTGGATCGGTCGGACGGATCGTGCGCCAGATGTTCGCCGGACGCGTCGTACACCACGACGGCGTCGGCGCCGGTCAGCTCTCGCAACACCGGAGCGGCCCGCTGCGCCGATTCCGCGTCCAGGCCGTGCCGTAGCGCGTGCGCCGCGAGCGACGCGGTGTGCAGGGCGGCGTGCACCGCTCGCTCGGTGGGGGTGCTGACGACACGGCGGGTACGCACGGCGATGACGGCCGCCGCGGTGGCCAGGATCAGCGCTGCCGCCAATGCGATCGCGATCTCGCCCGGCATGTCACCTCGCACGGTCGGGGCAGGGTCTGAGGGTGAAGGCCACCTTAGACTGACGCCATGGCGAAACTGCAGCTCGTGCAAGATCCGGCCGCCGATGAGCTGTTGGAGTCCAATCCCTTTGCGCTGCTGGTCGGCATGATGCTGGATCAGCAGATTCCGATGGAAGTCGCCTTCGCCGGACCGCGCAAGCTCGCCGAGCGCATGGGTGGAGTGGACGCCGCCGAGATCGCCGCCTACGACCCGGAGAAGTTCATCGCGATCTGCTCGGAAAAGCCTGCGGTGCATCGCTTTCCGGGATCGATGGGCCAGCGGCTGCAGACGTTGGCGCAGACGGTCGTCGACGAGTACGGCGGTGACGTCGTGGCGCTCTGGACCTCCGGTGACCCCGATGGCGCCGAGGTGCTGCGACGCCTCAAGGCGTTGCCCGGCTTCGGTGAACAGAAGGCCAAGATCTTCCTGGCGCTCCTCGGCAAGCAGTACGGCGTGACGCCGAAGGGCTGGCGCGAGGCGGCGGGTGACTACGGCAAGGCGGGCACGCACATGTCGGTGGCCGACGTCGTCGACCAGGGATCGCTGGACGAGGTGCGGTCGTACAAGAAGGCCGCCAAGGCGGCAGCGAAGGCGAAGGCCTAGAGTCCGCGGCCGCCATTCTGCGGCTACGGCGTACTCCACTCGCACTTCTCCGCCGCCTGCGCAGAGTGGGCGCGCGACCTAGAGTGGGTCGCCGTCGAACCGGTCGCGGGTGACGAACTCCGCGACGGGCCTGCGGGTGAGCTTGCTGACCTGATGTTCGGGCTTGCCCAGCGGCAGCATCGCAGCGACCGCGTACTGGTCGGGGATGCCCAGCAGCTGCTTCACCAATGGTTCCTGGGCCACCACCATCGTCGTCAACACGCCGCCGTAACCCTCGTTGCGGGCGGCGAGCAACACGTTCCAGACGAACGGGTACACCGATGCGCCACTGATCACGCCGATGCGGTCGAGGTCCTGATCGAAGGCTGCGACGACGCCGAGGTCGAGACAGATCACCAGCACCACCTCGGAGTCCAGCAGCGTGCCGCCTCCTCCGCGCGGCACCAACGTGGCCCTGATCGTCGCGTCGTCGACGCCGCATGGTTGCAACGGGTTCCACGGTGCCTCGCCATTGGCGATCTGCGCTGCGTACCTCTGTGCGCCGGGGCTGGACAACTCGGCCAGCCGCTCGCGTGTCGGCATGTCGCGCACGGCGATCACCCGCACCCCTTGGCGGTTGCCACCGCTGGGCGCGAAGCGGGCGTTGTCCAGGATCCGCTCGAGCACGTCGTCGGGAAGTGGACCTCCGGTGAAGCGTCGAACCGCCCCGGTGGTGCGCATAACGTCGTACAACTCCATGCCGCCATCATGCTCGTGGGATCGTGATGGCATGGCGAAAACACACTTGAGCTGTCCCTGCGGCGAGGCCATCACCGGCACCGACGAAGACGACCTCGTCGAGAAGGCTCAGGCGCATCTCGCCGAGGTGCACCCGGGCCGGGAGTACGACCGGGAGATGATCCTGTTCATGGCCTACTGACCGGGTCCTACCACTCTCGCGAGCGTGCGCGTTGTGCTGATACGGCACGGCGTGTCGCGTGCAGACACGCACGCTCGCGGAGGAGGGGTCGGAGAAGGCGAGGTCAGGGGACGACGGTCGAACCGATCGTCGGCATGAACTGACACTGCTTCTCGGTCGTGGTGACCTGGCCGAAGATGGTCGACATGATGCTGCCCGACCCCGTGTCGGCGATCACGGTCAGCGTCGTCGGGCCCGCGGGGTTGATGTCGGCCTGCGGCTCGAGCGTGGCGGTGCCGGACTTGCCCGTCGTCAGGTTGACCCAGGTGACGTTCAGCGGCAGCTTCTGCTCAGCGGCGGGCCCCGGCGTGCCCATCGCCGTGAACACGTACGCCGTCTGACCCGCGGCGGGGCCGGGCTTCGGGATCGAGGCAGGGCCGGCCACCGAGATCGCCGTCGCCAGAACGTTTCCGCCGTCCTTCAAGCACCCGTTGCTGATCGACGGATACATGAAGTCCTGCGTCATGGGCGCATCCGGTCCGAAGGAGGGGGCCGGGGCCGGGGCGCCGTCCGGTCCCGGGACGGCTGCCGCCACGGGTGCTGCATCCGCTGCAGGCGCGGGGGCCGCGTCAGGTGCGGGAGCCGTGTCGGGCGCGGGGACTGCCGCCTCGGGAGCCGGTGCCGCGGCGGCGAGCGGCGCCGCCTCCGGCGCAGGGCCGGCCGCATGCGCGGGGTCGACCCCCAACGGAAGGTGCGCCTCGGTACCGGGGACCGCACCTGCCGCAGGGACGTGCGCCACCTGAGGATCGGCGACGAACTGATTGACCGCCGCCGCCACGTTCTTCGAGTTCGACGGCGCCGCGCTGTTGCCCGCGAACGCCGCCGCCGCGGCCATCAGCATCGACGCGGCGTTCGTCGGGTCACCAGCCGCCTGCTGGATGGCAGGCCCCAGGCTCTCCATCGCGGGCAGTCCGGGCGCCTGAAGACCACTGATCGGAATCGGCAGCGGCGGCGCGGGCTCCGCATGGGCGACCGGTTGGGCGCTCAGCGTCAGCGCGGCCGACGCACCGAGTGCGATCAGCAGCGTTCTCCTCGAAGGCATGACTCTCCCGTGATTCGTCGGTTCTGGGGCCTAGTGGGGCAAGCGTCAGGGCAGCGCTGCAGTGGGGAACATCAGCGGTGACAGCCCTGCCAGGCCATTGGTCGCGGTAGGTAGGGCGGGCGCCGCGACGGCGGGCGCGGCGGCCGCGGCAACAGGTGCTGCTGCTGCCGGGAGGGCCGTCGGCGACTTCGGCAGCAGGTTGGCCAGCGGCGTGCCTGCGGGCATCAGCGACACCAGGTCACCGGGGAAGCTGAGCTGCTGCGGCAGGGGCAACGGGTTCCCCGGCACCTGCGGCAGCTGAACCTCGGCCGTCGGGACCAGACCCGTCGGTGTCGCGGCCGCCGGAGCCGCGGCAGGAACGGCCGCCGCGGGGGTGGCAGGTGCCTGAGGCAGCGTGACCGAGGCGGTCGCCGCTGGTGCGGGTGCGGCTGCGGGGGCCGCCGCCGGTGCGCCGGCCGCTCCGGTGAAGGCCGACGCCAGGCCCTGCAGCAGGGCAGGCGCGTTGGCGGGCGAAATCTGGTTGAGGAACGGGATGCCCGACATGTTGGGGATCGCCGGAGCAGGCGCCGGGACGGGGTCGGCCGCCGCGGTGGCGCTGAGCAGCAGCGCGCCCGGAACCGCGCAAGCGGCCGCAATCACGCTGGTGGCAAGTAGTTTTCTGGTGAAGCGCATGGTTCTCCCAATCGGTTGACGGCACGTCTGACACCGAAGCTACGGAGTTACTGGAGTTACTCAAGTGACACGTGTGGCATTTATGCAACCGTTACTGACACGACGGCCGATGGTGACCCAATCGCTTGCCTGGGCGAGCGAAGCGACGGGGGAATCTAGAGTCGGACGGATAGCCAGACAGACGGAGGTCGCACTCGCCAGCGTCGGCGCGTCGCCGCGGAGCCGAATCGCGGTGCTCGCGCCGTACCTGCTTGCGCTCAGCCTCCTCGTGCGATTCGGCGTCACCTATCTGGTGCCCAACGGCACCAATTTCATCGACCTTCACGTCTACGTCGACGGCGCCGCGACCATGGACCGCGGCGGCCTGTACGACTTCGTCTATCACCCGGTGATCCCGCCGCTGCCGTTGCAGTTCACGTATCCGCCGTTCGCGGGCTTGGTGTTCTATCCGCTGCACTTCCTGCCGTTCCCCCTCGTGGGGCTGTGCTGGCAGCTCGGCATCGTCGCGGCGCTCTACGGCTCCGCGGTGCTCGTGCTGAAGCTGTTGGGCACACCGGACCTTCGCATGGCGATGGCGTGGACCGCGCTGGCGATCTGGTTCGAGCCGGTCCGCCATCTCTTCGAGCTCGGCCAGGTCGGCGCGCTGTTGATGCTCGCCGTGCTGTGGGCGGTGTACAGCAGCCGGTGGTGGGTCTCCGGGCTGCTGGTGGGTCTGGCGGCCGGGGTGAAGTTGACGCCTGCGGTCGCGGGCCTGTACTTCGTCGGCGCCCGGCGCTGGAGGGCGGTCGCGTTCTCCGCGGTGGTGTTCGGCGCGACCGTGGCGGCGTCGATCGCGTTGGGCGGCGCGCAGGCGCGGTTCTACTTCACCGACCTACTCGGCAACGCCGACCGGGTCGGCGTCGTCAATTCCCCGATGAACCAGTCGCTCCGCGGCGTGGTCGGCTACGTGACGGGAAACGACGGCGGGTACGGTCCGCTGTTGGTCGTCGCGGTGGCCGTCACGGCAATGCTGAGCCTGGCCGCGTGGTGGCGGATCGGCGGCGACGACCCGCTGGGCCGGATCGTCGTCGTGATGCTGTTCGGGTTGCTGATCTCGCCAATCAGCTGGACCCATCACTGGGTGTGGATGCTGCCGCTCGTCATGTGGCTGGTGCTCGGGTCGACGCGCAGATGGACGCGCCTCGTCGGCTGGGCGTGGGTGGCGCTGGCGTATCTGGGCCCGCCGTGGTTGGTGACGTTCGCGAGCGACGGCGGCCACCTGAGCGGCAGACCCTGGTACGCGGAGTTCGCCGGCTCGCTCTACGTGCTGGCGTCGGTGGCAACCCTGGCGTACGTCGCGGTGGTCAGCCGACGATCCGATTGATGTCGCCCGCCATCGCCACGTCCTTGTCGGTGATTCCACCCTCGGAATGTGTGACGAGAGTGAAAGTCACCTTCCGCCAACGGATGTCGATGTCGGGATGATGGTCTTCGCTCTCGGCGTGCTCGCCGACGCGGCGGACGGCGTCGATGCCGTCGAGGAATGCGGGAAACTCGACCGACCGTCGCAGGGCTCCGTCTGAGCGCTCCCAGCCGACGAGCCCGAGCAGTGCGGCGTCCACTTGTTCATCCTTTAACACAGCCATCACTCGAAGGTATACCGTCGCTGCGTGCCGAACCAGATCGTCGTCGCGGGCGCACTGATGTCCGGCGCAACCCTGCTGGTGGCCCAACGCGAACGGCCCCCGGAACTGGCCGGACTGTGGGAGCTTCCCGGTGGCAAGGTGGCTTCGGGCGAGAGCGACGCCGATGCGCTGGTACGCGAACTCGACGAGGAACTCGGCGTCGAGGTCGCGGTAGGGGCGCGGCTGGGTGCCGACGTCTCCTTGAACGGGGGGATGACGCTGCGCGCGTTTCTCGTCACGCAGATCGGCGGCAGCGTGCGGCCGCGCGATCATCGCGCGCTGCGCTGGGTGGCGGTCGACGAACTCGACGGGCTCGAATGGGTACCTGCCGACCGTGTCTTGCTACCGGATCTCATTGCGGCACTTGCCTTCCCGGCGTAAAGGCGCCCGCCTCCCAGCGAATGTCGTGACGTGCGCGGCGCGCCGGTTCGCGCCCTGGCCGTCTCAGTACCTGAGTCGGTCGCCGACCACCCGTACCTCGGACGGGCTCTGCGTATGTCGAACCGCATACACCGGGTGTAGCAGCGCGGGGTGCCGACAATGCGGGCACGACCCCTGCGCTCTGTTGACCGACGAACCGGTCAAGTGGTGACATGCCGCACACCGCACGACGTAGTACCCACCGATCCAGTTCAGCAGGCCGAGATAGATGGCCACGGTCGCGGCACTGGCCAGGACGATCACCAGGGCGATGGTCGCCACTTCGAAAACCGTCATGATCGTTACCTCCAACCAGCGACGGACACTTTCACCGTACGCCGATGTTCATCCAGGTAGTCAGGCTTTTCGGGCGCGTTTGACGACCTTGTCCAGCTCCCTGCCGCGGAGGCCGGACAGCTCCGCCTTGCGGACTTGTGAAGGACGAGTGGACAGCGCTTGCAGCGAGGTTTGCTGCGACAACACTTCTTCTTCGGTGTGAGTGAGGCGAACTCGGACGGCTTCACTTCTGCCTCTCAATGCCTGCGGGCTCATTCCGTCGTTTTCGCGATTGGCTACCCACGCTGCGACAATCTCGACGTGGATTCTCTCCCGGATTTTCGCAATGTCGCCATCGTCGCTCACGTCGACCACGGCAAGACCACCCTCGTCGACGCCATGCTGCGACAATCCGGTGCCCTGACCCACCGCGGTGACGACGCCGTCGAGCGCCTGATGGACTCCGGTGACCTCGAGAAGGAAAAGGGCATCACGATCCTGGCGAAGAACACCGCCGTCCATCGCAAGAACCCCGACGGCAGCATGACCGTGATCAACGTGATCGACACCCCTGGCCACGCCGACTTCGGCGGCGAGGTGGAGCGCGGTCTGTCGATGGTGGATGGCGTGCTGCTGCTGGTGGACGCGTCGGAGGGCCCACTGCCGCAGACCAGGTTCGTCCTGCGCAAGGCGCTGGCCGCGCACCTGCCGGTGATCCTGGTGGTCAACAAGACCGACCGCCCCGATGCCCGCATCGCCGCGGTGGTCTCCGAGAGTCATGACCTCCTGCTCGACGTCGCATCCGACCTCGACGCGGAGGCGCAGGCCGCCGCCGAGAACGCACTCGGACTACCGACGCTGTACGCGTCGGGCCGCGCCGGCATCGCCAGCACCACAGAACCGGCCAACGGCGAGAACCCCGACGGCGAGAACCTGGACCCCCTGTTCGACGTGCTGCTCGAGCACATCCCGCCACCGCAGGGCGACCCCGACGCCCCGTTGCAGGCGCTGGTGACCAACCTCGACGCGTCGGCCTTCCTCGGCAGGCTCGCGCTCGTCCGCATCTACAAGGGCCGGCTCCGCAAGGGCCAGCAGGTTGCCTGGATGCGCGAGGTGGACGGCCATCCGGTGATCACGAACGCCAAGATCACTGAGCTTCTGGTCACCGAAGGCGTGGAGCGCACCGCTACGGACGAGGCCATTGCCGGTGACATCGTCGCCGTCGCGGGCATGCCCGAGATCATGATCGGCGACACGCTCGCCGACCAGGACCACGCCCACGCCCTACCTCGCATCACCGTCGACGAGCCCGCCATCTCGGTCACGATCGGCACCAACACCTCGCCGCTCGCGGGCAAGGTATCCGGGCACAAGCTGACCGCACGAATGGTGAAGTCGCGGTTGGACTCCGAACTCGTCGGCAACGTGTCGATCAAGGTCGTGGACATTGACCGGCCCGACGCCTGGGAGGTTCAGGGCCGAGGCGAGCTGGCGCTGGCGGTGCTGGTCGAGCAGATGAGGCGCGAGGGCTTCGAACTAACGGTCGGCAAGCCCCAGGTGGTCACCAGGACCATCGACGGCAAGCTGCACGAGCCATTCGAGGCGATGACCATCGACTGTCCCGACGAGTTCGTCGGGGCCATCACGCAGCTGATGGCCGGCCGCAAGGGTCGCATGGAGGAGATGGCCAACCACGCCGCCGGTTGGGTCCGGATGGACTTCATCGTGCCCAGCCGTGGGCTGATCGGCTTCCGGACCGACTTCCTCACCCTGACCCGCGGCACCGGCATCGCCAACGCGGTGTTCGACGGCTACCGGCCGTGGGCCGGCGAGATCCGGGCCCGCCACACCGGTTCGCTGGTGTCGGACCGAACCGGCAAGATCACGCCGTTCGCATTGACACAACTGTCCGACCGCGGTCAGTTCTTCGTCGAGCCGGGCCAGGACACCTACGAGGGCCAGGTCGTCGGGATCAACCCGCGGGCCGAGGACCTCGACATCAACGCGACGCGAGAGAAGAAGCTCACGAACATGCGCTCGTCGACGGCGGATGTCTTCGAGACGCTGGCCCGTCCGCTCGAACTCGGCCTCGAGCAGGCCATGGAGTTCTGCGCCGAGGACGAGTGCGCGGAGGTCACCCCAGAGATCGTGCGGGTACGCAAGGTCGAGTTGAACGCCAGCCTGCGGGCGCGCAGCAAGGCGCGGGCGAAGACCCGCGGCTGACGTCGAGCGGCTCGCACGGTTGCGGTTAGATTGAAGGGCGTGCCGACGACTTTGCGACGATTCAGCTACGTCGCCGGCGCGTTGGCCTCGACGTTGATGCTGGTCACGGCATGCACTGTCAGCCCGCCGCCCGCGCCGCAAAGTACCGAGACGGCGGAGAGCACGCCTCCGCCACCACTCAAGGCGACGCAGATCATCATGGCGATCGACTCGATCGGCCCTGGATTCAATCCCCACCTGCTGTCGGACCAGTCGCCGGTGAACGCCGCCATCTCGTCGTTGGTCCTGCCGAGCTCGTTCCGGCCGATACCGGATCCGAACTCCGCGACGGGCTCGCGCTGGGAACTCGATCCGACCCTGCTCGAGTCAGCCGAGGTGACGAGCGAGGACCCGTTCACCGTCACCTACCAGATCAGGCCAGAGGCGCAGTGGACGGACAACGCGCCGATCGCCGCCGACGACTACTGGTACCTGTGGCGGCAGATGGTCAGTCAACCCGGTGTCGTCGACCCCGCGGGCTACGACCTGATCACCGGAGTCCAGTCGGTCGAGGGCGGCAAGACCGCGGTGGTGACCTTCTCGCAGCCCTACCCGGCGTGGCGGGAACTCTTCAACGACATCCTTCCCGCCCACATCGTCAAGGACGTCCCGGGCGGGTTCGCGGCGGGCCTGCTGCGGGCGCTACCGGTCACCGGTGGCCAGTTCCGCGTCGACAGCATCGACCCGCAGCGAGACGAGATCCTCCTGGCGCGCAACGATCGGTACTGGGCGGAGCCCGCCAAACCGGACCAGATCCTGTTCCGGCGCGGAGGAGCGCCCGCAGTCCTCGCCGACTCGATCCGCAACGGCGACACGCAGGTCG
>NZ_DASQEU010000101.1:0-86662 GCF_035633495.1 Mycobacterium sp.
TCGCCGCGGGTCGCCGAACTGCTGGCGACGGCGCGGGCGATCCTGACCGGCGTGGTCGCCGGGCAAGCCGAGACGCTCGAAGACCGGCCTGCGCCTGAACTGGTCAGCGGCACCAAGAGCTGACCGGACCGGCGAACGAACCGAACATCCTCATATCCACTAGTTGCAGAACGTCTAAAGTGCGTATGTAAGTAGAAAGTAGGGGCATGGTGACGATGGCGAACAGGACGCCGGCCAGGTCCGTCGAGTTGCTCCGGGCTGATCTCCGATCGCACTCCGCTAGGCGCGGTACGACTTCCACTGCCCCACACCGATGCGCGCACCGTGGTGTCGCGGATCACGAACCTCCCGTGGCCGTTGGCGGCGGTGTTCGTCACCGGATTGGGGTCCTCGGAGTCGGCGACCGTGCAGCGGCGCGTCGCCGATCATGGTGGACCGCTTGTGATCACCGAGCTCGACCTGATCACCGTGACTGAGGTAGTGGATGGCGTGCTGGCGGAACGGGCTCGGCGACTGGCGGACGTCCGGCTCGCGCCGCCGAGCACACCGCTGCACCAGTGCCACCGGAAGTTCGCCAGTAGTTCAGTCGCCGTCGTCGAACTCCCACTCCATCACGCAGGCCGGAGGATTCGTAGTGCTCCCGGCACTGCCGACACCTCGACCGGCAGCGGGCAGACGTACTCGCCGTCGGCATAGGCGTTGATGCCGGGCGAATCGACGGTGATGACCTTCGCCCGCGCCGTCCGCACCTGATCGAGGGCGACGTGGGTGCCCTTGAACACCGTCGGGAACAGGCGGATCAGCTTGGTGCGGGACGCGGACTGCACCATCGTCACGTCGAGTTCGCCGTCGGAGTGGTCGGCGTCGGGGCAGATCAGCATGCCGCCGCCGTAGCTGCGCGTGTTGCCGAAGGCTGCCAGCGTCAGGTCGGTCACCAACTCCTCGCCGTCGAACGTCAAGCGGAAGGGAAGCAGTCGCAGCTTCGACAACTCGGCGACCATCGCGACGTTGTACCGCATCCGGCCGTGTGGCCAGCGCATCCGGTTGGTCCGGTCCGTCACGAGCGAGTCGAACCCGGCGGCCATCACCGTGCCGAACCAGCGGTCGGTGCCGTCGGCGCCACGGATGCGGCCGAGGTCGACCGTCTCGACCCGGCCGTCGACGACGACGTCGGCGGCGGCTTCGGGATCCCTTGTCGGGATGCCGAATTCGCGCGCGTGGTCGTTGCCGGTGCCCGACGGGATGATGGCGAGCGGTATCTCGGTCTGCGCGAGTACCTGCAGCGCGAGGGCGACGATGCCGTCACCTCCGACGACGACGAGCGCGTCCATGCCGCGTTCGAGGGCAGCCTCGACGAGTCGCCGCGCGTGCTCGGCGTCGGTGCCCGCGACGGCGACGACGTCGACACCGCGTCGATGCAACTGCGCGACTGCGCGCTCGGTGGCGTGTGGCGCACTGCCGTGTCCCGACGCCGGATTCGTCAGGACGGTGACGCGGCCGACGGTCACGGAATCAGCTTGCCCGGGTTGAGGATTCCCGCGGGGTCGAGCACCGCCTTCACGGCGCGCAGCACCTCGACGCCGAGATCGCCGATCTCGTCGCGCATCCACGGCCGGTGGTCGGCCCCCACGGCGTGGTGATGGGTGATGGTTCCGCCGTGGCGCACCATGGCCTCGGACGCGGCGATCTTGGCCGTACGCCACTGCTCGATCGGGTTGCCCCGCTGCCCGGCCACGACGGTGAAGTACAACGAGGCACCGGTCGGATACACATGGGAAATGTGGCACAACACCAGTGCCGGGGTACCGGTTTCGGCGAGTGACGTGGTCAGGGCCTCGGTCACCGCGGCCTTCAGCGTGCTCACGTTCGACCAGTTCGTGGCGGTCTCCAACGTCTCGCACAGCGCGCCCGCGGCCAACAGCGAGTCGCGGAGGTACGGGGCCCCGAAGCGGCCGTGTTCCCACGCCCTCGCGGGTCCCTCGCCAAGCGACGTGCCGCCGTGCGCCGCCAGCACCGCCCGCGTCTCGGCGTGCCTGCTCTCGGCGTGTTCGGCCGTGCCCTCGAACGCGGTGATCGCCAGACACCCACCGGTGATGCTCTGCTCGCCGATGGTCTCGGTGGTGGCGAGGTTGACGCCGGTCTCCGCCTCGTCGGACAACCGGATGACGGTGGGGCCCGCCCCGTCCTGCACGACGGCCCGCAACGCGGCCGCACCCGTCGCGAATTCGGGGAACGACCACGCTTCGTAGCGCGTCGTCTCCGGGATCGGATGCACCCGGACCCGCACCCGGGTGATCACGCCGAACACACCCTCGGAGCCGACGACGAGCTGCCGCAGATCCGGGCCCGCGGCAGATGCCGGCGCACGCCCCAGGTCGAGGACTCCCGCCGGGGTCACGGCTCGCAGGCCGAGGACCATGTCGTCGAATCGCCCGTACCCCGCGGAGTCCTGACCCGACGAGCGCGTCGCCGCAAATCCTCCGATCGTGGCGAACTGGAAACTCTGCGGAAAGTGGCCGAGCGAGAAGCCTTGCGCGGCAAGCAGTCTCTCTGCATCGGGGCCAGTGACCCCGGCGCCCAGCTCGGCTTCTCCCGAGACTTCGTCGATGCCGTGCAACGCGTCGAGGCGACGTAGATCCAGCGAGACGACGGCCTTGAAGTCGCCACGAATCGGATCGAGTCCGCCGACCACGCTGGTGCCGCCGCCGAAGGGAACGACCGCGATGCTCCGTTGCGCGCACTGCGTCAGGATCTTGGCGATCTCGTCCTCGTCGGCGGGCAGCAGCACCGCGTCGGGCGCGTCCTGCACGCCGGTGTCCCGGCGCCTCAACAGGTCCAGGGTTGACTTGCCGCCGGCTCGCAACAGCCTGCCGTAGTCGTCCGAAATGCACTGCGCCTCGCCGACGATGGCCACCAACGCCTCGCGGTCCGAGTCCGACAACGCCGACGGCCGCAGGCGTACCTGATCGGCCTCGGGAGCGGACCCGGGGACGGTCTCGATCCCGAGGGCATGGACGAGAAGTGACCGAATCGCGTCGGGGAGGGGCTTGGCCGCGGCCGGATCTCCCCAGGCGTTCCACTTCATCGGGGGCAGTGACTGGTCTTCCGATCGGATCATGCGTTACAGTATTACAGATCATGTTAATCAGTAACGATGAACGGCCGCACTCCGTCGAAGACCGCATCCTCGACGCCGCTGCCGAATGTGTCCTCGCGTTCGGCGCCGATCGCGTGACGCTGGCGGAGATCGCCCGTCGCGCAGCCGTCAGCCGGCCCACGGTGTACCGCCGGTTTCCCGACACGAGGTCGATCCTCGCGGCGCTCCTGACCAGCAGGATCACCCACGCCCTCGACGCCGTACCCAGCGCGGGCGTCGGCCGCGGGCCCTTGGTCCAGCGCATCGTCGGCGTGGCCCAGCGGGTGGGCCGCGACGACGTCGTCATGTCGGTGCTGCACCAGGCGCCCGACCTCGCGATGTTCTATCTCTCCGAACGGCTCGGCACCAGCCAGCAGATCCTCCTCGACACCGTCGCGGGCGAGATCAAGTCCGCTCAGGACGAGGGCAGCGTCAGGGCCGGCGACGCCAGGCAACTCGCCGCGATGAGCCTCTTGATCACCCAGTCGACGATCCTGTCGGCCCAGCTGGTCGAGCCGATCCTGCCTGCCGAGAGTCTGGTCACCGAGTTGGCCCTGGCGCTGAACGGATACCTCCAGCCATGACCACCTCAGCCCCGTCGACCGCCCTGAACGCCGCTCGTCGCACCGCCGACCTGGCGGCACTCGGCGACGTCGCGCGCGTCGACGTCGTCGTCATCGGCGGTGGCATCACCGGCACGGGGATCGCGCTCGACGCGGCGACGCGCGGGCTGTCCGTCGTACTGGTGGAGAAGCACGACCTCGCCTTCGGGACCAGCCGGTGGAGTTCGAAGTTGGTCCACGGTGGACTTCGATACCTGGCCACCGGCAACGTGGGCATCGCGCGCCGCAGCGCCGTCGAACGCGGAATCCTGATGACGCGCAACGCTCCTCACCTCGTCAAGGCAATGCCTCAACTGGTGCCGCTGTTGCCCTCGATGAGCAACGCCTCGCGTGCGCTGGTCCGGTTCGGCTTCTCTGCGGGTGATGGCCTGCGCAAGCTGGCGGGCACTCCTGCGTCGACGTTGCCGCGGTCCCGTCGCGTGGATGCGGCCCGCGCGGTCGAGTTGGCGCCGACGGTGCGCCGAGATGGGCTCGACGGCGCCCTCCTCGCCTATGACGGCCAGCTGATCGACGACGCGCGGTTGGTCGTCGCCGTCGCCCGCACCGCGGCCCAGCACGGCGCGCGGATCCTCACCCGCGTCGCCGCATCGGACGCCACCGGCACCTCGGTGCGGCTGACCGATCAGCTCACCGGTGAGTCCCTCGAGATCAGCGCGGGCGCGGTGATCAACGCGTCCGGGGTGTGGGCGGGCGACGTCGACCCGTCGATCAGGTTGCGGCCCAGTCGGGGCACGCACCTGGTGTTCGACGCGGCGACTTTCGGCAATCCCACTGCGGCACTGACGGTTCCGATTCCCGGAGAGATCAACCGCTTCGTGTTCGCCATGCCCGAACAACTCGGGCGGGTGTACCTCGGGCTCACCGACGAGGCCGCACCGGGGCCCATTCCCGACGTGCCCGAGCCGACTCCCGGGGAGGTGGCGTTCCTGCTCGACACCGTCAACACCGCGCTCGACGTTGCGCTGCGTCCCGATGACGTCATCGGCGCCTATGCCGGACTGCGGCCGCTGATCGACACGGGGGAGGTTCGGAGGGCAGGAGCGAAGCGACCGGGGAAGGACCCGAGGACCGCCGACGTCTCACGCGAACACGCCGTCGTGGAGTCGACGAACGGCGTGCTCAGCGTGATCGGCGGAAAGCTCACGGAGTACCGCTACATGGCGCAGGACGTACTGGACCGGGCGGTGGCCCTGCGCGCGCTGCCCGCAACGCCGTGTCGTACCCGCAACCTCCCGCTGGTCGGTGCGCCGGCGAATCCGGTGTACACGCTGCGGTCGCCCGTCGACCTGCCGTCGTCGCTCGTCGCGCGTTACGGTGCCGAGGCGTCCAACGTCGTCGCCCGGGCCACCTGCGACCGCCCGAACGCGCCGGTGGCGGACGGAATCGACGTCACCCGAGCGGAGTTCGAGTACGCGACGACTCATGAGGGGGCGCTCAACGTCGACGACGTCCTCGACCGCCGTACCCGAATCGGTCTGGTCGCCGAGGACCGCCGGCGCGCGATGGAGACGGCCCAGGAGTTCGTGGGCTGACCTACAGCGGAATGTTCTTGTGGCGGCCGCGGCGCGCGGGTGCCTCGGCCAGGGCCTGGGTCAGCACGCTGCGGGTGTGAGCGGGGTCGATCTTCGCGTCGACCACGCCAATCTCGATGGCGCTGTCCACGCCGCCCGCGATCCGCTCGTGCTCGGCGGCCAGGTCTTCGTGCAGGGCCTCGCGGTCCTCGGGCGCAGCGGCGGCGAGCTTGCGCTTGTGCAGGATGCCGACCGCAGCCTTGGCGCCCATGACGGCGACCTCGGCGTCCGGCCACGCGAATACCTTGGTGGCGTTCAGCGATCGCGAGTTCATCGCGATGTAGGCGCCGCCGTAGATCTTGCGGGTGACCAGCGTGACGCGCGGAACCGACGACTCACCGAATGCGTGCAGCAGCTTCGCGCCGCGGCGCACGACGCCGCCCCATTCCTGGTCCACGCCGGGCAGGTAACCGGGCACGTCGACGATGACGACGATCGGGATGCCGAACGCGTCGCACAGTCGCACGAATCGTGCCGCCTTCTCGGCGCTTTCGGAGTTCAGGCAGCCGCCGAGCCGCAACGGGTTGTTCGCCAGCACGCCGACTGACCGCCCGGCCAACCGGCCGAGGCCGACCACCATGGACGGCGCCCACTTGGCCTGGAACTCGTCGAACGGCGTCTCGTCGTCGAGCAGGGCAGAGACGAGCGGGTGCACGTCGTACGCGCGGCGCGCCGACTCCGGCAGCAGGGCACGCAGGTCGGTGTCACCCGCTTCGGCCTTGGTGCGGTCGAAATGCCCCTGCTGGCAGAACAATCCGACCAGACGGCGGCCGCGCTCATAGGCGTCGGCCTCGTCGTCGGCGACGATGTGGCACACGCCGGACTTCTTGTGGTGGGTGTCCGGACCGCCGAGCGACGCCATGTCGACGTCCTCGCCGGTGACGCTGCGGACCACGTCGGGGCCGGTGACGAAGACGCGGCCCTCGGGCGCCATGATGACGACGTCGGTGAGCGCCGGCCCGTAAGCCGCGCCGCCTGCGGCGAATCCGACGACCACGGAGATCTGGGGAATGTAGCCCGAAGCTCGGATCATCGCCTCGAAGACCACGCCGACGGCGTGCAAGGCCTTGACGCCCTCGGCCAACCGCGCGCCGCCCGAGTGCCAGATGCCGATGATCGGGCTCTGCTCCTCGATGGCGGTGTCGTAGGCGTTGACGATGTGGCGGCAACCCTCGACTCCCATCGCGCCACCCATCACGGTGCCGTCGGTGCAGAAGGCGACGGTGCGGACGCCGTTGACGGCGCCGGACGCCGCAAGCAATCCGGAGCGGTCGCGCTCGTGGAGCAGTTCCACGGTGCCGTCGTCGAAGAATGCGCGCAGGCGCAGTAGGGGATCGCGCGGATCCAGTGACTCGTCTACCGCTTCGGGGGCCATCGTCGTCATCATTTGTCTCCTAGGTCTCAGTACTTACCGAAGGCGATCGCCACGTTGTGCCCGCCGAATCCGAACGAATTGTTGATTGCGTATTGAAAATTGCCCTGCCGCGGTTCGCCGGCGACCACGTCCAGGTCGATCTCCGGGTCGAGGTTGCGCAGGTTGAGCGTGGGCGGGACGACTCCGTCCCGCAGCGCCATCACGGTCAGGATGGACTCCACCGCGCCGACTGCGCCGACGGAGTGGCCCAGTGCCGACTTCGGTGCGTACACCGCGGGCCGGTTGTCACCGAGCGCGTTGTTGATGGCCTTGCCCTCGGCCACGTCGCCGACCGACGTTCCGGTGGCGTGCGCATTCACGTGATCGATGTCGCCCGGCTGCAGGCCCGCGAGCTGGATGGCTCGCGTGATCGCGTGCCCCGCCTGATCGCCGGTCGGATCGGGCGCCACGATGTGGTACCCGTCCGAGGTGACACCAGCGCCCATCAGCCGCGCCAGGATGTTGGCCCCGCGCGCCCGGGCGTGCTCCTCGGTCTCGAGGACCATGAGCCCGGCACCTTCGCCGAACACGAAGCCGTTGCGATCCCTGTCGAACGGCCTGCATGCGCCCGCCGGGTCGTCGTTGGTGGTGGACAACACGATTCGCATCTGTGCGAAACCGGCGATCGGCACCGCTTCGATCTTGGTCTCGACGCCACCGCAGATGGCGACGTCGGCCTCTCCGAGCACGATGTTGCGCCATGCGTTGGCGATGGCCTCGCTGCCGGAGGCGCACGCCGACACCGGGGTGACGACGCCGGCCTTGGCTCCGCGTTCCAGCCCGACGGCCGCGGCGGGCGAGTTCGGCATGTACATCTGGACCGCCAGCGGTGACACGGCCTTGAAGCCCTTCTCCCGCATGCCGTCGTAGGCGTATAGCAGTTCCTCGCTCGAGCCCATGCCGGTGCCGATCGACACCATCAGGCGCCTGGTGTCGACATCCGGCGAGCCGGCGTTGTCCCAGGCGCGCCTGCCGACGACGGTTGCCATCTTCTGCAGGTAGGAGAGCCGACGCAGTTCGACCGGCGTCAGTTCGCTCTCGAAGTCCTCAAGCAGGTGGCCGCCGATGCGCACCGGCAGGTCGTACAGATCGACGAAGTAGTCATCCAGCGTGCGGATGCCGCTCTCCCCGTCGAGCAGCCGTTTCCAGGTGCCGTCGGCATCGGTCGCCAACGCGGTCGTCATGGCAAAACCAGTGACGACCACGTTGGGGAGACCGCTCCCCGTCGACAAGCGAGTCAAACGGGACAACCCTGCCATTCCTCTCAGCGCCGGATCGGCTGCTCAGTAACGCCCGAAGGCCAGGGCGACATTGTGTCCACCAAAGCCGAACGAATTGTTGATGGCGTACTGGTAGTCGCCGTATCGAGGCTCACCCGCGACGACATCGAGATCGATCTCGGGGTCGGGCGTCTCGTAGTTCAGCGTCGGCGGGATGACACCGTCGCGCAGCGCCAGCACCGTGAGGATCGACTCCAGCGCGCCGACGGCGCCGATGGAGTGACCCAGTGCCGACTTCGGCGCATACACCGCGGCGTGTTCCACACCGGCGGACCGGATGGCATTCGCCTCGGCGACGTCGCCGATCGAGGTGGACGTGGCGTGCGCGTTGACGTGGTTGATGTCCTTGGGGGACAACCCCGCCGTCTCCATCGCGCGCTTCATCGCATGGCCGGCCCGAAGACCGTCCGGTGCAGGAGCCACCATGTGGAAGGCGTCCGACGAGATGCCGGCACCCATGATCCGGGCCAGCGGCGTGGCGCCGCGAGCCTTGGCGTGCTCCTCGGTCTCGATGATCATCATCGCCCCGGCCTCGCCGAAGACGAAGCCGTCGCGGTTCTTGTCGAACGGCCGCGACGCACCCTCGGGGTCGTCGTTCCTGGTCGACATGGCCCGCATCATCGAGAACGCCGCGATCGGCAGCGCCTCGATCATGCCCTCCACACCACCGCAGACGGCGATGTCGGCGTCACCCATCACGATGTGACGCCACGCGTGGGCGATGGCCTCCGAGCCCGACGAACATGCCGACACCGGGGTCATGACCCCGGCGCGGGCCCCGAGCTCGAGACCCACCACCGCGGCCGCGCCGTTGGGCATGACCATCTGAACGGCGAGCGGGGACACCTTGCGGGGGCCACCCTCGTTCATCGCGTCGTACATCTCGACGATCTTCTCGCCACCGCCGAGGCCGGTGCCGATCACGACCGAGAAACGGTCGGGGTCGACCTCGGGCCTGCCGGCGGATTCCCACAGCTGATTGCCGACGTACTTGGACATCCGCTGGACGTACGACATACGCCGCAGTTCCAGTCGGGTCATCAGGGGATCGAGGGGCTCCGCGAGGTGCCCGCCGATCTTGACCTGCAGATCCCACTTGTCGACGAACTCGTCTTCAAGGACACGGATGCCGCTCTCGCCCGCCAGCAGACCCTTCCACGTGCTCTCGATGTCCGAAGCGACCGAGGTGGTCGCCGTGACGGCGGTCACGACGACGTTGGGGAAATCGCCGTTAGCAGTGGAAGGGCGTGTCACTGGGTGAACTTATCGCGCAGTGCGGCGGCAGCCTCGGGGTTCTCTTCCTCGAGCTTCTGGATGTAGGCAACGACGTCGCCCACGGTGCGCAGACCGGCGAGGTCCTCGTCCGGGATCTTCACGCCGTACTTGTCCTCGGTCTGCACCGCGATCTCGACCATCGACAGCGAGTCGATGTCCAGGTCGTCGACGAACGACTTCTCGGGGGTGACCTCGGACGGCTCGATGCCGGTGACCTCTTCGATGATCTCTGCGAGACCCGAGATGATTTCTGCCTGGCTGGCGCCCACTATGGCTCCTTCTTTCTTGTGTTTCTCTTGGCATCGACGCTCCCTGATGGAGCGACGACATGGAGTTGTCTGGCTTAGAGCTCGGAGAGCCCGTCCAGGTCTGCGGGGGTCTTGACGGCGTACGTCGGTACACCCCGAAGTTCTCGTTTGGCGATGCCCACCAGAGTGCCCGCAGGCGGGAACTCGATGATCGCGGTGACCTCGCGCTGCCGCATGGTCTCGGTGCAGAGATCCCAGCGCACCGGCCGGGTCAGCTGCGCGACGAGCTTGGACATCGCGTCGCCGGCCGACGTCACGGGCTGGCCGTCGGCGTTGGACAGCAGGGTCGTGGTCGACCCCGAGATCTCGGAGGCGGTGACGGCATCGGCGGCGGCCGAGTAGCCGTCGCGCGCCGAGGCCATGAAGTGAGTGTGGAACGCGCCCGCGGTCGCCAACAGTCGTACGCGCGCCTTGGCGGGCGGGTCCTCGACGAGCTTCTCCAGTGCCGAGAGGGCGCCTGCCGCGACGATTTGTCCGGCGGCGTTCCGGTTGGCGGGCACCAGGTCGAGAGCGTCGAGGCGAGCCAGCACCTCGGCCTCGTCGCCACCGAGCACGGCGGCCATGCCGGTCGGCTCGACCGCGCACGCCTTGGCCATCTCGGAGCCGCGGGTGGCGGCCAGCGTCACCGCGTCGTCTGCGGAGAGCACACCCGCGATGGCGTAGGCGGCGATCTCACCGACCGAGTGCCCTGCCACCACCGTCTCGGCGCCGGCCAGCAGGCCGCGCTTGGTCAGTTCCTGATGTGCCAGCAGCGTCGCGGCGACGACGAGGGGTTGCGTGACCGAGGTATCGGTGATCTCGTCGGCGGTTGCCGCGGTGCCCAACCGGGCCAGGTCCAGGCCAATGGTCTCGGACCACGAGGCGATGCGCTCGTCGGCACCCGGCAGTTCGAGCCACGGCGAAAGCATGCCGGGAGTCTGCGATCCTTGGCCGGGAGCGAGCAGCGCGAGCACGGGTGTTTGGGGCACGGATTAAGAGAACACTGTGAAACCGGTTTTGCGTGGTGTAAGAGTTTATGAACCTCGTCTTATGTTTTTGTGGAGAACATACAAAACCGCATGTGATGCGACCGCAACGAGATCTCCTCGCGACCTATTACCCCCCGCGTTGGCCGCCCGAGCGGGTCCCCGAGCCGCCTGTCAGCCGAGCCAAGTTTGCATTCGCCGTGATGGAATGAGGGGCTTGCCGACCCAGTCTGCCCAACGTAGAAGCCACCCTCAACACGTACGCGTCGCGCGGCAGCGTGGGATCGCGGCCCGTGAAGTCGGCGATCCGTTTGAGCCGGTAGCGGACGGTGTTTGGATGAACGAACAATTTGCGAGCACAGGCCTCGATCGCGCCCCCGGAATCGAGATAGGCGTCCAGTGTCTCCGTCAGTGCGGGACCCGCGTCGGCGAGCGGGCGCATGACGTCCGAGTCGAGCGCGGCGATGGCCGACGGGTCGCCCAGCAGTGCCCGCTCGGGCAGGAGTTCGCGGGCGGACACCGGTCGCGGCGCGCCGCTCCAGCCTGCGACGGCGTTCATGCCCGCGATGGCTTCCGCAGCGCTGTAGTGGGCCGCCACCAGAGACGCCGCGAACGGGCCGATCACCACCGGCCCGTCGGCGAACACCTCGAGAAGCTCTGCGAGGAACTTGTCCGTGGGGGACAGGTGCCCCGACACGATCGCCACCAGCCATGTGCCGTGCACGTCGGACAACGCCGCGCGGCCGTTGCGGTTGACGATCTCGTGAACGTCCTCGCTCGCGTAGTCGGCGCGCCCGGGTTGAGGGAACCCGACGAGCACCGTCGCCGGCGCGGTCGCGTCCCAGTTCAGCGCGGCCGCCTGCGACTGGAGCTGCGGCCCGATGTCGCCACGGACGACCGCGTCGACGACGTTGGCCTCCATCCGGGTGTCCCAGGCGCCTCGCGCCTCGGCGGCGTCGGCGTATCCCGATGCCGCCGCGAACGCGAGGTTCCGGCTGTAGCGCAGGATGCCGATGGTGAGGGCCGTCATCTGGTCGGTGTTGCGGGCCAGCATCGGCACGGCTTCCTCGAAGTGCTCCATCGTCACCCGCACCATGTCGACGGTCTGTCGCAGGGCGATCCGCCGAGTGAGTTCCTGCGGAACCAATGCGAACGCTTCGGCGGTGTAGCCCACGTCGCTGCGCGGGTTGCGCATCCACTCGGCGAAGTTCACCAACGCCGTCTGCACGACGAGCTGGACGCTCGCGCGCTGGGACGCCTCGAGTTCGGCGAAGAACGGCAATCGCTCGGCCATCACGTGGACGGCCTCGGTGGCCAGTCGCCCCGAGTACTGCTTGACGCGACGGAGGAGTGATTCGGGGACGGAGTCCAGCAGTTCGAGCGGCGACGTGCGCGCAGCCGAGGGTTGGTCGTCCGCCATCTCTAAAAGGTACGCCCGATTTCTAGTGGATTCCTCCAATGGCGAGGTTTACGCGCCAGGGCCCGGGTCGGAGGTCTGCACCGGCGCGGCCATGACGTCGTCGATCTGATACTGCCTGGCGGCGGCGATGGCGACCGACGGATCGATCTCTCCGTCGCGGGCCAGCGCCTCCAGCACCGCGACCACCACCGACTCCGCGTCGGTGTTGAAGTACCGGCGCGCGGCGGGCCGCGTGTCGGAGAAGCCGAAGCCGTCGGTGCCGAGCGTGACGTACGTGTTGGGCACCCACGGGCGAATCTGCTCGGGGACTGCCCGCATCCAGTCGGATACCGCCACGACCGGTCCAGCGGTGGATTCGAGCGCCTTGGTGACGTACGGAACGGCGGCGGGCCGTTCCGGGTGGCGCAGCAGTTCCTTCTCGACGGCCACGCCGTCGCGGTTGAGCTCACCCCAACTCGTCACCGACCACACGTCGGCGGCGACGTCCCACTCTGCCGCGAGTAGGTCCGCGGCCCGCAGCGCCTCTGGCATCGCCACGCCAGAGGTCAGGATCTGCGCGACGTTGGTGCGCTTGTCCTTCGACGCCCGGTAGCGGTACATCCCGCGGAGCAACCCTTCGGGGTCGAAGTTCTCCGGCTCCGCGGGCTGCACGTACGGCTCGTTGTAGATGGTGATGTAGAAGAAGACGTTCTCGGCGTTCTCGCCGTACATCCGAGACAGCCCGCTCTCGACGATGTAGGCGATCTCGAAGGCGAAGGCCGGGTCGTAGGCCACGACCGCGGGATTGGTGGCGGCCAACAGCATCGAGTGTCCGTCGGCGTGTTGCAGACCCTCGCCGGTCAGCGTGGTGCGTCCCGCGGTCGCGCCGAGCACGAACCCACGGGCCATCTGGTCCGCGGCCGCCCACAACCCGTCACCGGTGCGCTGGAAGCCGAACATCGAATAGAAGATGTAGATCGGGATCATCGGCTCGTTGTGCGTCGAGTACGACGTGCCGACCGCGGTGAAGGACGCCGTCGAGCCTGCCTCGTTGATGCCCTCGTGCAGGATCTGCCCGGTTTCACTTTCCTTGTAGGCCAACATGAGTTCCGCGTCGACGGCCGTGTACAGCTGTCCGTTGCGGTTGTAGATCTTGAGGCTGGGGAACCACGAGTCCATGCCGAACGTGCGCGCCTCGTCCGGAATGATCGGCACGATCCGCTTGCCGATCTCCTTGTCGCGCAACAGTTCCTTGAACGTGCGGACGGTCGCCATGGTGGTGGCGACGGCCTGGGTGCCCGAGCCCTTCTTCAGCAACTTGTAGGCGTCGCGACCGGGGAGGGGCAGCGCCTTCGACTTGTTTCGCCGGGCGGGCAGGAATCCGCCGAGGGTTCTCCGTCGGTCCAGCAGGTAGCGGATCTCGGGCGCGTCGGGCCCCGGGTGGTAGTACGGCGGCAGGTACGGGTTCTCCTCGAGCTGGGCGTCGGAGATCGGGATGCGCTGAGCCTCCCGGAAGTCCTTGAGGTCCTGGAGCGCCAGCTTCTTCATCTGATGCGTGGCGTTGCGGCCTTCGAAGTGCTTGCCCAGCGTGTAGCCCTTGATGGTGTGGGCCAGGATCACCGTCGGCTGACCCTTGTGCTCCATGGCGGCCCGGTAGGCGGCGTAGACCTTGCGATAGTCATGACCACCACGCTTGAGGTTCCAGATGTCGGCGTCGGACATTTTGTCCACCAGCGCCTTCGTCCGCGGGTCGCGGCCGAAGAAGTGGTCGCGGACGTAGCCGCCGTCGTTGGCCTTGTACGTCTGAAAGTCGCCGTCGGGCGTGGTGTTCATCAGGTTGACCAGGGCGCCGTCGCGGTCCGCGTGCAGCAGCGCGTCCCACTCGCGGCCCCACACGACCTTGATGACGTTCCAGCCCGCGCCGCGGAAGAACGACTCCAACTCCTGGATGATCTTGCCGTTGCCACGCACCGGCCCGTCGAGGCGCTGCAGGTTGCAGTTGATGACGAAGGTCAGGTTGTCGAGCCCCTCCAGGGCGGCGACGTGGGCCAAGCCGCGGCTCTCCGGCTCGTCGGTCTCGCCGTCGCCGAGGAACGCCCACACGTGCTGATCGGAGGTGTCGTTGATGCCGCGGTCGTGCAGGTAGTGGTTGAACCGCGCCTGGTAGATGGCATTCATCGGGCCGAGGCCCATCGACACGGTGGGGAACTCCCAGAAGTCCGGCATCAACCTCGGGTGCGGGTACGACGGGATGCCGCCACCGGGGTGGGAGTGCTCCTGACGGAACCCGTCGAGCTTGTCTGCGGTTAGCCGGCCTTCGAGAAACGCACGCGCGTAGATACCGGGCGAGGCGTGACCCTGGATGTAGATCTGGTCGCCCCCACCGGGGTGGGACTTACCGCGGAAGAAGTGGTTGAAACCGACCTCGTAGAGGGCCGCAGACGACGCGTACGTCGAGATATGCCCTCCCACACCGACTCCCGGCCGCTGTGCGCGGTGCACCATGATGGCGGCGTTCCACCGGATCCAGGCACGGTAACGCCGTTCGACGTCCTCATCGCCAGGGAACCACGGCTCCAATTCCGTCGGAATCGTGTTCACGTAGTCCGTCGACGTCAGAGCCGGAATCGCGACGCGCTGTTCGCCAGCGCGCTCCAGCAGTCGCAACATCAGATACCGCGCCCGGGCCGGTCCGGACCGTTCCAGCAGGGCGTCGAACGATTCGAGCCACTCGCTGGTCTCCTCGGGATCGATGTCCGGCAGGTAGGAGGCGACGCCTTCTCGTATCACGCGCACCCGGTCGGGTTCGCCTGCGGTGCCGGAGTTTTGGGCCAGGTCCTGGCGGGCGAACTCGGTGGTCAACTGCCGCTCCTTGATAGGCGTGATCGGGAGCTCGTGACCCCGTCCCACGTGACGTTCATCTTCATCTTCAGCGTCCTCTCCATCGTGCCCCCATCGTCCCGCACGTGCTCGGCCGGGGTTGGCATAGGAGAAATGAACCGGCGATGAATCGGGCCAAGCGGTACGGTCTGAAGACTGTGACGACTTGGGGCCCAGCACGGCGACTTCGAGTCGCCTGCCTCGTGACGGGCAGCCTCGCGGGCCTCGTCATGATCGTCGTGGGTTGCACGTCCATCACCCAGGGGTCCGCCACGTCCGACGGCGTCGCGGCACCCGAGTACCGCGCGTCCGTGGCGTCGTCGGTCGCGGCGTCCGAATCCGAGCGCCAGGTGGCGGTGACCAAGGCTGCCGTGCGCACCTCCTGCGATGCGCTCGGTTCGAGTAGCGATGAATCTGTCCAAGCGGTGAACGCGTATGTCGAGGCCTACAACAACGACGCCCCGGATGCGCCGGGCAAGGTCGGACCGGCCGTCGACTCGCTGAACCGCAGCGCTGACTTGGTCGCAGGAAGTCTGTCGACTCAGCTGTCGCCCGATCTGACCAGGGCCTTGAACGGCTGGGTCGACTCCGCGCGGCAGTTGGCGGGCGTGCTCGCACGGGACCCGGGGCCGGATGAGTTCAACGTCGCGATCCGCCAACTCAACGATTCAAAGACCGCGGCAGGGGCGGCCTGTGACGCCGCATATTGATCCTTCGGAGCGCCAGGCGTCGGGTGAAGGCCCAAGCCGTGCGACGATAGGTCAAAGCTGACACGCTGGCCGAAGGAGGAAACGGTGGTTGCGGCGGACTCGCCGAACTACGCCCGAAAGCTGGGCATCGAGAAGAATCAACTCGTCCAGGAGCTGGGCTGGGACGAGGACACCAACGACGACATTCGGTTCGACATCGAGGATGCATGCGGTGGCGAGCTTCTGGACGAGGACGCGGAAGACGTCATCGACGTGGTGCTGCTGTGGTGGCGTGACGACGACGGTGATCTCGTCGATCGCCTGATGGACGCCATCACACCCCTCGCCGAAGACGGCGTCGTGTGGGTGGTGACGCCCAAGACCGGTCATCCCGGGCACGTGCGCCCGTCGGACATCGCCGAATCCGCGCCGACGGCCGGTCTCATGCAGACCTCGTCGGCCAACCTCGGCGACTGGATCGCGAGCAGGCTGGTCCAGCCGAAGTCGAAGTCCGCGGGCCGGCGCTAGGGCGTGTTGGACGTTGGCGTACCGGCGCCCGACTTCACGCTGAAGGATCAAGACGGTCGACCCGTCACGCTGAGCGCCTTCCTGGGCGCGAAGGACGTGTTGTTGGTGTTCTTTCCGCTTGCCTTCACGGGCATCTGTCAGCGCGAGCTGGACGAGATCCAGAACCATCTGGCGGACTACGTCAACGACCGCACCCAGACTCTTGCGGTGTCAGTAGGGCCACCACCGACGCACAAGGTCTGGGCCAAACAGAGCGGCTTCACGTTTCCCGTCCTGTCGGACTTCTGGCCGCACGGCGAGGTGGCGCAGGCGTACGGAGTGTTCAACGACGACGCCGGGTTCGCCAACCGCGGGACCTTCGTGATCGACCGTGCCGGCGTCGTCAGATCGGCCGAGATGAAGGGTCCGGGGGAGCTGCGCGATCAAGCGGTATGGGTGGATGCACTCGCAGCCTTGCGGGACCGCTGACGGGATTTCCCGTCGCGCCTCGTGGCCGTGTAGCCTGCCCGAGCACGGGCGTGTAGCTCAGTGGTAGAGCTCTGGTTTTACACACCAGCGGTCGTGGGTTCGATCCCCTCCGCGCCCACCATCATTTACCCAGCTCAAACATCGAACCAGTCAAATCGCCCGAACCCCCGCTGTGCGAGCAATGTGCCCACGACTCAGCCGCCCGGCGACGGCAGCGGTCCCGCTTCGGGACGCCTGGGCCGCTGCCACATCACATGGAACTCCGCTTCGCCCTTCAATGCGCGGTCCATCGTCTCGGGTACTGCCACCGTTGCGTTCGGGTTCGGGCCGTAGCCGACGAAGTAGGAAAGCCCGGACGGTGGGGCCACGCGGCGGGTGTTGTGCTCGAGGATTCCCGACGCCCCCGATATTTCGGGTTCGGCCAAAGCCGTTCGTCGATGAGCGGTCCGAACACGTCCCAGGTGTTGGCGAACTCGTTTGGTGAGACGGCAATGCGCGGGAACGTCGGCGCGATCGCCACCAAGTGCGGCAGGCTCGGGTCGCGCTGGCGCTTCTTCCGATCAATCGAATGGCGCAGCGAGTCGAGAGCGTCGTTCCTGTCGTCGTCGCCAATGCACGGGTTGATGGAGTTGCCAAACATCTGCCCGACGTTGGGTCCGGCGGCGAAGGGCATCCCAGTCGATGTTGTCGGGGTCCGGGAAGTGAAGCATCGGACGCCAGGCTGCTCGGATCGGTCGCGGTGCTGCGCCGTCGGTGGTCAAGATTTCGCCGGACTCGGTGTCGCAAACCCGGGCGCTTCGGTCCAGCGCTATTGGCTGGAGCCGCCCGACGTTCTCACGAGCTTGTCACAACGGGGTGCGAATGCCGTGAATCGGTGGGGCACGACGTGGGACTGTTCCCACTGCTCAGCGCAATTGCGGGGTCAGCACGGTACGCCCGAAAATCACCCCCGGTTGACCTCGAGACAAGTTGTAGCCGGTCTGCGCCTGAGTCACACCGACACATGGAAGAGGCTCTCGTTTTCGCGTCGTGTCTGGTCTAAGGCTGCACGAGGCGTTGAAGGTTTTTTAGGCTTTCTGAGAGTGAGCGGCCGACTTGGCGGGCCGCAAGGCGGTCGGCGATCAAGCCAAGCAGCCCGCCATCCGAGTGGTAAGCAAGCCGGAATGTGACGAGGGTTCGGCCCGGCCCAGCGTCGCGCAGCCGGAAGCGGCCGCGTTGGGTCACGCCGGTGATGTTGATCCAGGCCAGGTCTCGCGCCTTGTCGAACTCCACCACCTCGGTGATGCCACCCACCGGTATCGAGCCGATCCTCCACAACACGGTGTAGCGCGACCCGACCCCCAGCGGGCCTTCGGTGATGGTCTCCCACCGCTCCAGGTGAGGCAGCAAAGACGGGTAGCAGCCCGGGTCGCCGAGCACCTTCCACACGGCGTCGCGATCCGCGCCGACAAAGATCCGGCGTTCGACGCGCATCAGCCGATCACCGGGAATCGACGTTCGGCGGCCAACCGATCCACGCCGGCCTGCAGGCTGGCCACGACCTCGTCATAGACCGCCTGGTCGTCGTCGGTGACCTCGATCGGCTCCTGCACCTCGATGACGATCTTCGCCGGCAGCGGGATGTGGCCCAACCAGTCAGTGATGTTCAAGCCCCACGGCAGCGCTACGGAGATCGGCATGCTCTTGAGTCGCAGCACCTTGTCGAGCATCAGCAATCTGGCCAGCCACTGCCCGCGTCCGAGGAACAACGCGGTTTCCTGGCCGCCGACGCTGGCGACCGGAACGATCGGCACAGCGGTCTCGCGGGCGAGTCGCACGAAGCCTTTGCGGCCACCGAGGTCGACGAGGTGTCGCTGCCATGACGGGCGGTACACCTCGTAGTCGCCGCCCGGATACACCAACACGGCGGCGCCGGACTCGAGCGCCAGCCGGGCGTTGTCGGGACTGGCCGCCACAGTGCCGAACTTGCGAAGCCAGCCCAACATCGGGTAGACGGCGACAAGGTTGTGCACGAGTTGGTAGAACGGCCGCTCGACACCGAAGTAGGAGCTGAACGCCAGGGTGAACACGAAGGTGTCCGGGGGAACGTTGCCGCCGCTGTGGTTGCCCACCAGCAGCACCGGTCCGTCCGCAGGAACGCGATGCAGTCCACCAACGTCGGCCCGGAAGTACAGGGAGGCGAGCATCCACAGGCCGGGCAACTGGTCTCGGATGTAGTCCGGGTCGCGCTGGTCCAGATCCGCCTTGGGAACCCGGGCGATGAGCTGCTGCTTGGCCCAGCCCAGGACGTTCGCCACACCCGCCATCGCTCCACCCTGGCACAGGTGGCCCGATTCAGCGGTGGTGTCACAGTCTGGGATGTCAGCGATCATCCGATCGCTGCAGCACTGGTACGTCGTACCGGGAGCGCAGGAGGCACTGGGTCGATGGCGGCGGGATCAGCCAGATACTCGCGGAAGATGCGGGCCATCGTCGCCGCCTGGTAGCCGTCGACGAACCGGTGGTCAAGATTGATCGTCAGGGGTAGCACCGGACGCACGACGGGTCGACCGTTTCGCGCCAACACCTTGTCTGTCACAGCGCCGACCAGGATCGTGACCGGCACGTGGCAGAAGGTCGGCACCGGGGCAGAGGCGCTGTCCAGGCCGTAGGTTCCCACATTGCTGACCAGTACCGAGCCGTACGGTCGGGCCTCGAGGCCAATAAGCGGAATGGGCAGCTGGAGGCTCTCGGTGATGAACCCGATGCCCTCCATCACCGGGCGCAGCAACAGCGGCGGCAGCCCCTTGACCAGGGCCTTGGTCTGCTTGAACTGGGGGTCACGGTCATGGCGGATGCGGTCGGCACGATCGGCGAGCTCCTTGGCGATCACCCAGGGCGGCTTCTCGTTGACGCGGCGCACCACGGCGCCCGAGAGGTCGGTTCGGGCTGCTTCGATTCCGGACACCGGATCTGTCCGCAGCGAGACAACGAAGAAGCAGTCGATGGTGGGGGAGGGCAGGAAGCTGCCGAACACGACCCGCCCGTTGAGCCCCGGCAGGGCTTCGAAGACCTTGCCGGCAGCCCTGCCCACGAGGTCCACCGGGGTCACGTGCTGGTCGGTGGCGACACGGACTTGGTCGACGTACTTGAGCAGCGCCGCGGCTTCGATGTCCATCGTGGCCGAAATCGTCGGGTCTGTCCGGGGACGCCAGGTTGCCATGGCGATCTTCCGCCACACCGAAAAGGCGATGGAGGTGGCCTCGGTCATCGAACACTCCTCTGCTCGGGCCACGCAATCGGGCTCTAAAGCCCCCTACGCGGCTACTTCCTGATCCTTCGACTAGAGCCCGCGTAAGGCCAGAGGACAAGGTCACTGTGTCGGCGGCGTAGCGGGGTCGACGGTGCTGCTGGGAAAGCGATCAACATGGTGACCACCGCTCGGAGCACCGTGAACATGCCGGCTAGTTCTCGACGACGGACCGCGAACTGTCCGTCGAGGCCTGCGACCTGACGCCGAGCATGAAGCTTACGGCGCGGGATCGTTGTGCAGAACTCACGGATGCCATCGAATGCCTTCTGCGCCTGATTGTCGAGTAGGGTCCCGGCGCGCATTGCGGCAATCCGCTGCCATGTCGCCCAGGTCTTGTCACACTGATCGCGTGGGCGTGCGCATGCCGGCCGTGTCAACAGGCAGTGCCGGCGGCGCGGACTCGCCCGACCCCGAGGTTTTCGGGTCGCCGGGCGGGGCTCATGCCAATTCCATGGGGTGACTATGACTCAGTCCGAGGTCCGACCCGAATCGATGCTGCGAGCTTCCGTCGCCGGGCCACCGGAAGCGGGTGAAGTACGCGACGACCGCATGGACCGGGTCGATGCAATGGTTGACACCGCTGAGGCTGCCAGTCGCGCCTTCCGCGAACTCGATCAAGGGCAGGTCGACGCCATCGTCGAAGCCATGGTGCGCGCGGGTGTCCGTGCGGCCCCCGAGCTGGCGGCGTTGGCTATCGAGGAGACCGGTTTCGGTGTCTTCGAGGACAAGGTCGTCAAGAACTACGTGGCCACCGAATTCCTTTCCGACTATCTGCGGGAAAAGAAGTCCGCAGGTGTGATCGATGAGGACGTCGAGCGCAGCATCGTTCATGTCGCAGAGCCGATCGGTGTCGTGCTCGCCATCACCCCGGTGACCAATCCGACCTCCACTGTTCTCTACAAGTCGATCGTCGCCGCCAAGACCCGCAACGCCGTGTTGTTCCGCCCGTCGCCGATAGCGGTGCGCTCGTGCCAGCGGAGTGTCGAGATCCTGCGCACCGCAGCCGAGTCAGCCGGCATGCCGCCGGGAGCGCTGCAGGTGATACCCGATGCCGCGCGCGAGGTGACGCATTACCTCTTCAAGCATCCGAAGGTCGACTTCATCTGGGTCACAGGCGGATCGAAGATCGTTGCACTCGCGAATGCCTCCGGGAAGCCCGGGCTGAGTGTCGGTCCGGGCAACGCCCCGATCTACATACACAGGACGGCCGATGTGAAGGGGGCGGTCGTTGACATCTTGATCTCGAAGACCTTCGACGCTTCGGTGATCTGCCCGGCGGAGCAGACCTGCATCGTCGACCACGAGGTGTACGACGAGATGGTCGCCGAGTTCGTGCGCATGGGTGCCCACCTGCTCAGCGACGAGGAAGTCGACGCGCTTGCCGAGTTTGCCTTCGGTTGCGGCGAGACGGTCAATCGCGAAGCATTGGGACAGCAGGCGCCCGAACTCGCTGCGCGGGCGGGCTTCACCGTGGACCCCGCAGCGAAGGTGCTTCTCGCACCACTGCCGGCGAATCTCGAGGAGCTCGCCGAGCATCCGTTGGTGCAGGAGAAGCTGATGCCCGTCCTCGGCCTGGTGCGAGCCCGCGATGTCAGGCACGCCATCGACGCCGCCGTCCTCGTCACCGAGCACGGTGGGTTGGGCCATACGTCGGCGATCTACGCCAACGACCAGGCGGTGATCGACGCGTACAGCCTCGCGGTGCGCACCGGACGGATCCTGGTCAACGCCCCCACTGCGGTCGGTGCGCTCGGCGGCATCTACAACAGCCTCACCCCGACGTTCTCCCTCGGGTGCGGGACGTGGGGCGGATCGAGCACGACCGAGAACATCAACTACCTGCAACTGCTCAACATCAAGACCGTCTCGAAGCGGCGCACCCCGCCGCAATGGTTCCGGGTCCCGTCCAACATCTACTTCAACGCCGGAGCGCTGGAGAACCTTCGAGACGTCGACTGTGACGTGGTCGTGGTCATTACCGATGCGCAGAGCGAGTCGCGCGGGGTGGTCGACCAACTGCGGCGCAACCTGCGGGCCCGTCACCTACAGGTGTTCAGTGAGGTAGAGCCGGAGCCGGACGAAACCACCATCCTCCGTGGCGTTGCGCTGCTTGAGCGAGCCCGCCCCGGGGCGATCGTCGCCGTCGGCGGCGGTTCTGTGCTCGACGCGGCGAAGGCCATGCGGCTGTTTTACGAGCACCCGGAAATGAGCCTGGAGGATCTCACTCTGCCATTCCTGGATCCGCGGAAGCGGGTCGCCAACTTCCCGCGCGACGGGCACAAGGTCCAACTGATCGCGGTTCCCACGACATCGGGCACCGGGTCCGAGGTGTCGCCGGCCGCAGTGCTGACGGTCGGGGACCGGAAGGAAACGCTCGTCGACTATTGCCTCCTTCCCGACACCGCGATCGTCGACCCGATCCTGACATTGTCGATGCCACCGTCGTTGACCGCCGACACCGGTATCGACGCGTTGACGCACTCCCTGGAAGCCGTCGCGTCTATCTTCGCTTCGCCGTACACCGACGCCTTCTGCGTCCAGTCGGCGCGCCTTATCTTCGATGCACTGCCGAAGGCGTACGAGAACCCGGCCGATTTGTCCGCACGCACCGACATGTCCAACGCGGCGACTCTGGCCGGACTCGCGTTCTCGAACGCATTCGTCGGGACGAACCATGCCCTCGCGCATGCGGTCGGCGCAAGGTTCAAGATTGCCCATGGCCGGGCCAATGGTGTGTTCCTGCCGCATGTGCTGCGCTATAACGCAAGCCTCCCAAGCAAGTTCATGCCGGCGCCGGGGTATTCCTCCTACGTTGCGCCGGAGAAGTACGCGCAGTTGGGAGCAATACTGTTCGGAGGCCACGAGCCGGAGGAGAGCCGCCGTCGACTGTTCCAGAGGGTTGAAGATCTGCTCGATCGGTTGAACATGCCGCGCTCGTTGAGGCAGATCGGCATCTCTGAGGACGAGTTCCTCGAAGCACTGCCGCAGCTGGCGATGACGGCCTTCCAGGACCTCAGCAACCGCACCAACCCGCGGATGCCGTTGGTCAGCGAGATCACCACGCTGCTTCGGCTCGGCTACTACGGAGACGGTGATCATGCCCACTGACTCCGCGACGAAGACAGTGCACATCCAGGCGCCGTTCGCCGACGTTCTGGCGACCATCCGTGATGTGGAGAGCCAGGTCGAGTGGATCCCCGAGATCCTGGAGGTCGAGTTACTTGAGGCGTACGAGGACAGCGACTTGCCGGCGACGGCCCGGTTCAAGGCGTCGGCGACCGTCGGCACGGACAGTTACACGTTGTCCTACGAACACCAGGACGATGGCATGAGCTGGACGATGGTGAAAGGAAAGCTGCAGACGGGACAGGAAGGCCACTACACGCTCGAAGAGTTGGCACCCGGAAAGACGTCGGTGACCTACGAGTTGACCATCCACCACAACCTGCCGCTTCCCGGCTTCATTCGGAACCGAGTGATCAAGGGTCTCGTCGACAGCACGTTGACCGGACTGAAGAAACATCTCGAGACCTAGCTGTTCCTCGGCATCGTCGTGCCCGGATTAGTTCAGTTCCAACGCCGCTGCCAGCGATTCACCCTCCGCGGCAATGATTTTCGCGCGCTTCTCCAGGATCTGCCGGATGCTGGCGTTGATCACTTCGGTGTCCGCCAACGTCTCGTCGAGGGTGTGCTGGCCGAAAACATTGCGCAGCCAAAATCAGCGCGCCACGACGATGACCGCACTGACGACGGCGACGACGACGTTCATGTCCACTCCTCAAGGGGAATTCGCCATCGATGGGTTGAGGTTGCCGCTTTGAATCGAACCGTGCGGCCGAGGGTAATCACCCTCACAAGTGCCAAAGGTCCTTGCTATGACCGCTGTTCGTCGATCCGGGGGAGGTGCTGGCCCAACGCAACCAGGTCGACGTGTACTGCCGGACAGGCGATTTGGCGAGTTTCGTGCCCCGGCGCGACCGGAGCGCGCCTGTTTCGGGTCGGCCGCCGAGGGCGTTCAGCGGGTGACGCCAGGGGTGGCTGCGAGTAACCGGTCGAAGGCCGCGGCGAATCCGTCGACCACCGTCTCGTGGTCGGGCACCAGATCCTTGTCGCAGGCGATGCCCACGGTGACCTTGCCGTCGTAGCTGTAGATCGTGAAACTCATCGGCTGGTTGCCTGATACGGGTGCCCAGCCGGCCATCGCTTCCACCTTGCTACCCGCCAGATACACCGGCATCGGGGGACCTGGCACATTCGTGAGCGTCCCCAGTGTCCGGTTGGTGAACAGGTCCACCGACGCCTCGTACAAACCGCGGTTCAACCCTGCGATGGCCTCCTGCAGGCGGAACGCCACGCCCGCCTCGTGGCCGTGTTTGATCCGGTCCATCCGGCGCTTGACCACGGCAAGAACCTGGCGGGCGTCAGACTGATCCGTCGGCAGTTCGAGCTGCACGAGGGCGAACTCATTGCCGAGGCTGTCGGGCAGCGACAGGTCGATCGGCTTCAGGTTCACAGGAACCATGAAGGCCACCGACGAGCAGCGGGCGTCGTGGGCCTCGAGGTAGTCACGCAACGTCCCGGCCACGCTCGTCACCAGCACGTCGTTGACCGTGCAGCCGTACGCCCTTGCCACCGCCTTCACCTCGGCCAGCGAGACCGGCTCGGACCACGCCACGCCCTTATCGTGGCCGGCCGTACCCGTCCAGAGCGTCGAATCGTTACGGGTGCCCAGCAGCAGCTTGCGGATGGTGTCCACGTCACCAGGCGCGGCGGAGAACATATCGACCAGCGGCCCGCCCCCCGGCACCGCGGCCCGCACAGTCGAGCCCACTGAGCCCGCGACATCCGAGGCCGTCGCCAACGCCGATGTGATGATCGTGTGTCCTGCCCCGACCGGGTTCCGCAGCGCCAGTCGACCGAAGTCGGCTGCGCGACCGATCATCCGGGGCAGCTCGCCCGCGACCTCGACCACCTCACCCGCGACGTCCGTGACCCGTCCGAACGGGTCGCTCAGCGTCTCACCGATGAACGACACCGCGCCCTGCGTCGCCTCCGCTACCTTGGCGGCTCCCGACCGCGCCCGGCGAGTCATCGGCTGCCCCGGCGGGTGGGGCCGGGCCGAATGCTGCTCGACGCCAGGGCCCAGGATGGGACCGCCCTCGGGCGCCGCGTCGAACAGGCTCATCGCCAGCTCGACCATCCGCATGCCGTCGGCGATGGCGTGGTGTGTCCGCAGGATCACGGCGCTGCCGCCCCGGTAACGGTTCACCCAGATGGCCTGCCACAAGGGCCGGCCACGGTCGAGCATCTCGGTGCGGTGGCTCGCCACGAGCGCCTGCAGTTCACGGGCGTCGTCGGGGTCCTTCAGGTCGACGACCGTGACGTGCGCCCCGAAGTCGAAATCGTCGTCGAGCTCCCACCACCACGAGCGGTCGCGGTCCTTGACCGCCAGGCTGCGGAACACGGGGTAGCGGGTGCTGAGGCGTTCCTCGGTGACCTGGCGGACCCGGCTCCAGTCGAGCGGTTCGGCCGTCCAGATCACCGAGTCGACAACCATGAGGTTGTTGGGCCGGTCCATTTCCAGCCACAGCGCGTCCTGGACGCCGAGCGGGCGTCGGTCGGCCATTGTGCACCTCCGACAAAGCGGTCGACCGCGAGCCGGGCGACCGCGGCACGTTCCATGATCATGCGCTCGGCAAGGCTTCAGATCAGCCCAACGCCGATCTTCGAGCCGCACTCGGCTCACAATGAAAGGCATGGACCTCGGTCAGAGCGTGGCCTCGGGTCGTCCCTCTCCGCAGGGTGCCCATCGGGTCGACGGCGGCACCAACTTCTCGGTGTGGTCGCGCACGGCGGCACAGCTCGACCTGCTGCTCTTCGACGATGTCGATGACGCGCGGCCGTCCCGAACGATCCCGCTGGACCCCGTCCGGAACAAGACGTCGTACTTCTGGCATGTGCTGGTGCCCGAAGTGGAGCCGGGACAGGTCTATGTGTGGCGCGCCAACGGCGACTTCGATCCGGCTGCGGGCCTGCGGCACGATGCGTCGGCGTTGCTGCTGGATCCCTACGGCGTCGTGGTGACGGTGCCGACCGGCTATGACCGGATGGCCGGCACGCGGTCTGGGCGGGATCCGCGCACGGCGATGAAGAGTGTGGTCGCCGATCTCTCGGTATACGACTGGGAAGGCGACGTCCCTCTTGCGCGGCCCTTCGCGCGCACTGTCATCTACGAACTTCATGTCCGGGGGTTCACCGCCCATCCCAACAGCGGGGTGGACCGGCACCTCGCCGGCACCTACGCCGGCCTGGTGGCCAAGATCCCCTACCTGCGCTCCCTGGGGGTCACTGCGGTGGAGCTCATGCCCGTACAGGCGTTCGACCCTCAGGACGCGCCACCGGGGCTGGTCAACTACTGGGGCTACAGCCCGGTCACCTTCTTTGCCCCGCACGCGGCCTACGCCTCCACCCGCGAGCCCCTCGGTGCCTTGGACGAGTTCCGCACCATGGTCAAGGAGCTCCACCGAGCCGGTATCGAGGTGATTCTGGATGTGGTCTTCAACCACACCGCCGAGGGCGGCGCCGCGGGACCCACGTTCTGCTGGCGTGGGCTCGACAACCGGGCTTACTACCTGCTCGACCCGGCGGACCAGGCGACGTACCTGGACTACACCGGATGCGGCAACACCATCAACGCGAACCACTCCGTGGTGCGTCGCATGACCGTCGACGCGCTGCATCACTGGGTGGACCAGATGCACGTGGACGGCTTCCGCTTCGACCTCGCCTCGGCCATGGCGCGGGGCACCGCTGGCTCTCCGATGGCCGACCCGCCGGTCCTGTGGGAGATCGAGAGCGACCCCGTCCTGGCCGGCACCAAGCTGATCGCCGAGGCCTGGGACGCCGCAGGCCTGTATCAGCTGGGGTCGTTCGTCGGTGACCGTTGGCGCGAGTGGAACGGGAAGTTCCGTGACGACATCCGCCGGTTCGCCCGCGGTGACCGCGGCACCGTGGCGCTGCTGCCCAATCGCCTGCTCGCCAGCCAAGACCTGTTCGGCGGTCGGCCCGCCGAGGTCGAGCACAGCATCAACTTCGTCGCCTGTCACGACGGATTCACCCTCAACGACCTCGTCTGCTACGCGCACAAGCACAACGAGGCCAACCTCTCCGACAACCAGGACGGCACGGACGACAGCTACTCCACCAACTGCGGCGTCGAAGGGCCTTCCGAAGACCCCACGATCGAGGCCATGCGCACCCGTTTGGTGAAGAACCTGCTCGCCATCACCTTGATCGCGATGGGCGTGCCGATGATCGGCATGGGCGACGAGGTCCGCCGCACCCAGCGGGGCAACAACAACCCCTACTGCCAGGACAACGAAATCAGCTGGTTCGACTGGTCACGGACGGATCAGTACGCCGACATCCGCCGCTTCGTACGGGAACTGGTCGACGTACGCCTCGAGTTGGACATGACGCAAGTCATGCACGGGCTGCCGCTGAGGGAGTTCCTGGCGCGTTCGCTGGTGGAATTCCACGGCGTTCGACTGCATCAGCCCGACTGGTCGAAAGACTCTCACACGCTGGCACTCACCGTGCGGAGCGTGATCGGGACGCGGATGGTGCACGCGATCCTCAACAGCTATGAGCATCCCCTCGACTTCGAGCTCCCCCCGGTCGCCAGCCCGGCCCTGCCGTGGCGCCGTGTCGTGGATACCGCCCTCGAACCCCCCGACGACATCGCCGATCTCGAGAGCGCACCACCGGTCCGGGCCGCCACCTACCGGGCGGACGCCCACTCGGTGGTTCTGCTGTGCGCCGACCTCCACGACACGCTGGCCGCGCCCTAACCGATAGCGGGCAAATGGCTTTGCCCATAAGACCAACGTCCGTTCGCCGTGTCCTAGCGGTGTCCTAAGACTCTCCATCACCCGCAAATACCCCATGGACACATAGACATCGGAACAGCCTGCCGACATTGACGATTCGTCGCGCTAGACGCGCGAACACAGACCGGCACATCCGGTCTCACACCGGCAGTGTGGGGGTCAGGGGGCCGACGCTGCGGGAACGGACTGGACGCCGACCAGACCCTGAACTGGACTTTTCGAGACGTAACAGCACGCTGTCATACGCGCTGGACGGTCAGGCCTGGTTTTACACACCAGCGGTCGTGAGTTCGATCCCCTCCGCGCCCCCCTCATCGCAAGGCTATGCACGGGTCTTGGATTGGCCGTTGCGTTGCCGTGCCGCGAGCGATCCGCTGGTGCGCGGTGAGCAGAAGTCTGTCGTTGGTGATGCGGCTCCGTTGTGGAGTCGTCTTGGCGAGTTCGGCCATGTCCTTGGCGATCTGTTCGGCAATGAGGCGGAGCTTCACGTTGTGCTGCTGGGATTGCCAGCGCAACAGGTCGAATGCCGCATCGGCGTCGATGCCGTAGATGAACATGAGCATGCCCTTGGCTTGCTCGATGACCGCGCGCTGCTCTGCGATTTCGCGGACGGCTTCATAGATCTCCCGCCGATCTGCGGACAGCCCCGAGCCATCGATCGGATCCGGCCCACCGGCTTCGGTGCTCATCTGCCTCTCCCTCGCGAACAACGATCCATGTTGTCCTGGGCCGGCAGACGGGCCATGTCCATCCGTCGCCTGGGTCTAGGGCAACCATTCAGAACGTCCTGCTCGAGATTGCCCCGAACCTGACGAGGCTGAGTACCCGCCGAGACCCTCACCTACACGCATTCATCGGGCCAGCTGATGAGGGCGAGTGGCACTGCTTCCTCCTCCGTGGGGCCGGCTGCGGTGCTCGTGAGACGCTGCCGGAGTGTTCGAGTCCTCGAGCCGCGGTCGGGCGGTCGGTCTTGCGGCGGGTTGTCTCGCCGACCTGCTGCTGGCCGATCCGCGCCGTGGGCATCCGGTGGCGGCGTTCGGTACCGCCGCGTCGGCCCTGGAACGGCTGACCTACTCGGACGTTCGAGCGGCCGGCGTGGCGCACACGGGCGTGCTGTTCGGTGGGCTCGCCGCGCTCGGCGCCGTGGCCGACTCCGCGGCCGCTCGACGCGGCCCTGGCTGGACCGCGGCGGTGACCGCCGTCGTCACGTTCGTCGTGCTGGGTGGGACGTCTCTGTCGCGCACGGGTGCCGAGATGGCTTCCCGGCTGGAGCACGGCGACGTCGAGGGGGCACGCGCGCTGGTGCCGTCCCTGTGCGGGCGCGATCCCGCGTCACTGGACGAGGCGGGCATCGCTCGAGCCACCGTCGAGTCGGTCGCCGAGAACACCTCGGACGCCCAGGTCGCGCCACTGTGGTGGGGTGCGTTCGGCGGGGTGACCGGGTTGCTGATCTACCGGGGGGCCAACACCTTGGACGCGATGATCGGTCACCGGTCACCGCGCTACGCGCGATTCGGCTGGGCGGCAGCACGATTCGACGACGTCGCAAACTACCTGCCGGCCCGCGCGACGGGGATCCTGGTTGCGGCGTGTGCCCCGGCGGTCGGAGGCTCGCCGCGCGCGGCCCTGGCGGCCTGGCGCCGAGACGCGGCCCGGCATCCCAGCCCCAACGCCGGCGTGGTGGAGGCGGCGTTCGCCGGTGCGCTGGGTGTTCGGCTGGGCGGCGCCACGCAGTACGCCCATCGGCTCGAGATTCGGCCGACGCTGGGGGAGGGTCGTGCTCCGGAGTTGGCCGACATCGCCCGGTCGGTACGGCTCTCACGCGCCGTTCAGGCGGGGGCTGCCGTCACCGCCGTGCTCGTCACGGCCGTCTGCCGTAGCGGTCGGCGAGCTTCTGCTCCGCGCTGAGCGGCGCGGTCGACGCGGCCCGCGAATCGGTCTGAGCCTTCTCCCGGCGGCGCTGTTTGACCTCGGCGAAGACGAAATACCCCACGCCGATCGGCGCGATGATCCCGAACGCCATCCACTGGATGCCGTAGGACAGGAAGGGGCCCGCGTCGAGGTGGGGCAGGCCGATGACGCCGAGACCGCCGGGCTGACCGTCGACGAGCTGGAGGTATGACCCCGCCAGCGGCACACCCGTCACCTGGGCGACCTGGCCGGTGTTGATCGAGTACACCTGCTGGACCCCGTCCTCCCGGAACGGGTCCTTGCCGGCGGCGACGAGTTCGGAATCGCGCAGCCGTGCGGTGATCGTCACGGTGCCCGTGGGTGGTGGGGCGAAATCGGGCACCTCCGTGCCCCGCTCGGGCTTGACGAAGCCGCGGTCGACGAGCACGGTGGGGCCGCCGTCGACGTGGAACGGCAGCAGCACCTCGTACGCCGGGTCGCCGTCGATTACGCGCAGTCGCGCGAGCACTTGTGCGTCGGGCTGGTATCGGCCGGTGGCGGTGACTTGGCGCCATTGCTCGCCGGGCGCCGATGAATCCTGTTGCGGCAGAAAGGTCGTCACAGGTACTGGCGCCTCGGACAGTGACTCGGAGATCTGGGTGTTCTCGCGCGACGTCGTCGTGTTCTTGCCGAGCTGCCACGGCGCCAGCACGGTGAAGCACAGGTAGGCGAACGCAATCGCGACCACGTAGAGCGCCAGCCACTGCGGTTTGAACATGAACGCGAACCGGCGCATCAGCTGGCCACCCCACGTTCCGCGAGTCGTTCGTCGACCCACTCGTGCAGGCCGGGCAGCGACGCTTCAATGACTTCGAAGGTCTCCTCGTAGTCCTCCATCGACCCGTAGTACGGGTCCTCGACGTCCAAGGGATGGGCGGCCGACCGCGGATAGAACGAGCGCATCATGCGGATCCGTGTCGGCGGCACCCCGAGATCCCGCAGGATGCGTACGTGGTTGCGGCCCATGGCGATGACCATGTCGGCTGCCATGTGATCGTCGTCGACCTGCGCGGCGCGGTGCCACGTCGGATAACCGCGCTCTCGCAGCACGTGGCCGGTGCGTTCGTGGGTGGGATCACCCACGTGCCAACTGCCGGTGCCCGCACTGCTCACCCGCACCACGTCGGCCAGACCGCGCCCTGCGATCTGGTGGGCGAACATCTTCTCCGCCATCGGAGACCGGCAGATGTTCCCCGAGCAGACGAAGGTCACGTGCAGCTTGCTAGACACCGAGCACCTCCCGGAGATCGTCGATCGTCGCCACGTGCAAGTAGGCGCTTATCGAGTCGGGACCATCGAAGTCCGAAGCGCCGTAACCCCATTCGACGACCACCGTGTCGATGCCGTGCGCCGCGGCACCGTCGACGTCGTGGGAGCGGTCACCGACCATGAGCACCCGCTCCGGCAGCGGGCCCAGTTGAGCCAGCGCGTGTGCTACCACGTCGGCCTTGGAAGAGCGGGCCCCGTCGGGACTGACACCAGCGATCACCTCGAAGTGGCCATCGATGCCGAAGTGCTCGATGATCCGCTGGGCCGTCGGTTCGTTCTTCGACGTGGCGACCGCCAGGCGCACACCCGAGGCACGAAGATCGGCCAACAATTCGGGGATTCCGTCGAACAGGCTGTTCATCGCCCAGCCCCTGGTGGTGTAGTCGGCCCGGTAGGCGGTGAATGCCTCGTGTGCCCGGTCGCCGAGCCCCATCGACGTCAGCGTGTGATGCATCGGAGGTCCGACGACGAGGCCCGCGAGGTCGCCATCGGGCACCGGGGCGCCGATCTCACCGAGGGCGTGCCGGAAGCTCGCGACGATCCCCGCGGCAGAATCGGTGAGCGTGCCGTCGAGGTCGAATATGACTAGCTGGGGGCTCACCGTTCCATTGTCTACTGTCTTGTTGTGGGCAGTCTTTCCCGGTCGTCGGATGCGCAGGACTTCGCGGTCCACGTAAGGGCCGCAGATCCGGCATCGTGGCTGGTAGAGCGGCTCGGGTCGGGATGGGTGCCGCTGTGAGCGCGCGTTTGTCCGACGTCATCGAGGTGCTGGAGCGTGCGTACCCGCCCGCCCTGGCGGCGGATTGGGACTCCGTCGGTCTGGTCTGTGGTGACCCGTCGGACAGGGTCGAGTCCGTGACGATCGCAGTCGACGCGACGTCCGCCGTGATCGCCGAGATGCCGGACCGGGGACTGCTCCTCGCGCACCACCCGCTGCTCCTGCGCGGCGTCGACACGGTGGCGGCGAACTCGGCGAAGGGTGCCATTCTGCACCGGCTGATCCGCGGTGGCAGTGCACTGTTCACTGCCCACACCAACGCCGACTCGGCATGCCCGGGGGTGTCGGACGCGCTCGCCGAGACGCTCGGACTCATCGTCGAGGACGTCCTCTCGCCAATATCCGACGGCATCCGGTTGGACAAGTGGGTGGTCTACGTCCCCGCCTCGAACGGAGCGGCCGTGCGCGAGGCGATGTTCGATGCCGGTGCGGGCGAGATCGGCGACTACTCCCAATGCAGTTGGACCGTGGCGGGCACGGGGCAGTTCTTGCCGCACGAGGGCGCATCCCCAGCCATCGGTACGGTCGGTGAGGTCGAGCACGTGGCCGAGGACCGCATCGAGGTCATCGCGCCCGCGCGGCTGCGTCGCGCGGTTCTCCGTGCGATGCGCGGTGCGCACCCGTACGAGGAGCCAGCCTTCGACGTACTGGCGCTCGCACCGTTGCCATCAGACGTGGGCATCGGTCGCATCTGTGCGCTTCCGAGTCCGGAAAGTCTGTCGGCCTTCGTTTCTCGAGTGAAGCACCGGCTCCCCGCGACCTCGTGGGGAGTGCGGGCCGCAGGCGATCCAGACGCGCTGGTGTCACGGGTCGCGGTTTGCGGGGGAGCAGGTGATTCGCTTCTCGACACCGTGGCGGCCGCGGGCGTCGACGTCTACCTCACCGCGGATCTCAGGCATCATCGGGCCGACGAGCATCTGCGCGCTTCGACCGTCGCGCTCGTCGACGTCGCGCATTGGGCGAGTGAGTACCCCTGGTGCCATCAAGTGGCCGCACTGCTGCGAACGAACTTCGACGATGCGCTCGAGGTGCGCATCAGCCCGGTCCGAACGGACCCATGGAACATAGAGAAGGACGCGAAGAGCTCATGAAAGCCGGAGAACTACAACAACGTTCGGTGCTCGAACTGGCCACGATCGATGCTGATTTGAGCCGACTGGAGCATCGCGCCAAACACCTCGACGAGCAGCAGCGGCTCGATGCCGTCCAGGCCTCCCACCGCGAGGCGAACGACGCACTCGCGGCTCTGGGGATCGCACTCGAGGACCTCGAGGGCCAGATCGCGAAGTTCGAGAGCGAGATCGACTCGGTGCGCAAGCGCGAGGATCGTGACCGTGCGCTGCTCGACGGTGGCACGGTCGACGCCAGGCACGTCGGCGAGCTGCAGCACGAGTTGGAGACGCTGCAGCGACGTCAAGGCAGCCTCGAGGATTCACTGCTCGAGATCATGGAGCGCCGCGAGTCCCTGCAGAACGATCAGGCAGTGCAGCTGAACCGAATCGACGACCTGCAAGGCGAACTCGCGGAAGTCAGGGCGGCACGCGACGAGGCGCTGGTGCTCATCGACCAGTCTCGGCACCAGGCGGTGTCCCGCCGCGACGAGTTGTCCGGCTCGCTGGACGCCGCCCTGGTGGCCCTCTACGAGCGTCAGCGGGCAGGCGGCGGCGCCGGAGCGGGCCGGCTGCAAGGCCGACGGTGCGGTGCCTGCCGCATCGAGATCGACCGCGGAGAGTTGGCCCGCATCGCGGCCGCGCCCGAGGACGAGGTGCTGCATTGCCCCGAGTGCTCTGCAATCCTGGTGCGCGTCAGGGACTTCAGCGAATGAAGGTCATCGTGGAGGCCGACGGCGGGTCGCGCGGCAATCCGGGACCCGCCGGTTACGGAGCCGTCGTCTGGTCCGCCGGCCGCGAACGCGTACTCGCCGAGAGCAAGGCGTCGATTGGACGCGCCACCAACAACGTCGCGGAGTATCGCGGTCTGATCGCGGGGTTGCAGGAGGCGGCCGAGATGGGCGCCACCGACGTCGTCGCACAATTGGATTCGAAGCTCGTCGTGGAGCAGATGTCGGGCCGCTGGCGCGTCAGGCATCCCGATCTGATCCCGTTGCGGCAGCGCGCGTTGGAGTTGGCACGCGCATTCGACGACATCACCTATAAGTGGATCCCGCGAGCCAAGAACGCACATGCCGATGGGTTGGCCAACGAGGCCATGGACGCGGCGGCGGAGGAGTTGGCAGATCGTGGGGTCGCCGCCACCGCGCCGGAGGCCAAAGCGGCAGAAGCGGTTTCGCCGGCTGGCTGGACCGGCGCCCGCGGTGCTCCGACCCGGTTCCTGCTGCTGCGCCACGGGCAGACCGAGTTGTCCGTGGCGCGCCGGTACTCGGGACGGGGGAACCCGCCGCTGACCGAACTCGGGCGGCGCCAGGCCGATGCCGCGGCCCGCCACCTCGGGCAACGAGGCGGGATCGCGGCAGTGGTCTCGTCACCCCTGCAGCGGGCGTATGACACCGCGACGGCCGCGGCGAAGGCCCTAGGTCTCGACGTCACCGTCGACGACGACCTGATCGAGACGGACTTCGGCGATTGGGAGGGCCTGACGTTCAGTGAAGCGGCGCAACGGGATCCGGGTCTGCACGGTCAATGGCTGCGCGACACCAGCGTGGCACCGCCCAGCGGCGGGGAAAGCTTCGACGCCGTGGCCCAACGGGTGCGTCGGGCGCGGACCAGGATCATCGCCGAACACGGCGAGGCAGCCGTTCTGGTGGTATCGCACGTCACGCCGATCAAGTCGATCCTGCGGTTGGCGCTCGACGCGGGTCCGGGCATCTTGTATCGCCTGCACCTCGACCTGGCCGCGCTGTCCATCGCCGAGTTCTATCCGGACGGGGGCTCGTCGGTGCGGCTGGTCAACCAGACGGCCTACCTCGAGTGAGGCTGGGCATCAGCACCTCGTCCACCAACGCACGCACCGTCTCGGCGGTCGGCGGCCGTCCGGGCATCAGATGACGGAACACCAGATAGCCCGGTAACACGTCCCAGACCTCGCCGCTGATCACCGCGGCGTCGATCTCCCCGCGGTCGGCTGCTTCGGTGAGCACCTGGGTCATCAACGACTTGCGTTGATGGACGAACTCGTCCTGCATCGCCGCACTCAACTCGGGGATACGTGACATCTCGGTCAACACGGCCCGCATGGTACTGGCGTGCTCGTCCGCCTGTTTGCACACCTGAGCACCGATTTCCAGCAGATCGCTGCGCAGCGAACCGGTGCGCGGCGCGACCGCTGACACCTGAGTCCCCTCGATGAACGCCGCTATCACCAATTCCGCCTTCGACGGCCAGCGGCGGTACATGGTGGCCTTGCTGGCCTTGGCTTCAGCTGCCACTGCTTCCAAGGTCAACCGGTCGTATCCGTGCTCCTGCAACAGTCGCAGCGTCACCGCCAAGAACTCGCACTCCCGCGCGGTCCAACGCGGCGTCGGTGACGCGGCATCGCAGGCGGAATCTGAGGTCACGCCGCCCACCATAGACCCCGTCCAGACGGCCAGCGGGGAGGTTCGTTGACAGCGGTTGCGCAGTCCTGTCCCGTACCGTACCGTCTTTGTTCGGATCGCCCTTAGTCGAGCTAAGAATGGTTTCTTGTTAGCAGTGCCGTCTCGCGGCCGTCGAAAGGCTTAGTGGTGAAAAGGTTTTCGATCGGCAGCCTCGTCAAACGGCGTTGGATGGTGATCGTGGCGGTGATCGTCGTGGCGATGGTCGCCTTCAGCGTCTATCGGTTGCAGGGCATCTTCGGTTCCAACAATGCGGTGTCGAGGCCAAGTGCCGACTCCCTGGAGAACACCGGCTACAACCCCAAACGTGTCCTCTTCGAGGTCTTCGGAAGTCCTGGATCCGTGGCCACCATCAACTTCCTGGACGAAAACGCCCAGCCCCAGCGGGTCGACGACACGCCCCTTCCGTGGTCGCACACCTTGACCACCGATGACCCGACGCTCTTCGCGGACCTCCGCGCCCAGGGCGATTCAGCCAACATCACCTGTCGCATCACCGTCAACGGCATCGTCAAGGACGAAAGGTCCTCGAGCAACGTGAACGGATACATCGCCTGCCTGGACAAGTCCGCATGAGCGAGCACAGCGTCCAAGACTCGGCCCACGGTTCGCGGGTGGCGCGCACGATCCGTCGACTCGCCCTGCCCATCGTGCTGCTGTGGATCGCCGTCGCCGCGGTGACGAACATCGCCGCTCCCCAGCTGGAGGTCGTCGGCGCCGAGCGCTCGGTGTCGATGAACGCGCCCGATTCGCCGTCGATCGAAGCGATGAGGCACATCGGACAGAAGTTCGGTGAATTCGACTCCGACAGCGCGGCGATGATCGTGCTCGAGGGCGACCAGCCGCTGGGCGAGGACGCGCATCAGTTCTACGACACCCTGGTTCAGAAGTTGCAGAGGGACACCGCGCACGTCGAGCACGTGCAGGACTTCTGGGGAGATCCCCTGACGGCGGGCGGCGCGCAGAGCAAGGACGGCAAGGCCGCCCTCGTCCAGATCTACCTGCGTGGCAACCAGGGCGAGGCGCAGTCCAACCGGTCCGTGGACAGCATTCGCGAGATCGTGGCGGACACGCCGCCACCGGCGGGTGTCAGGGCTTACGTCACGGGTGCGGCGCCCTTGGTCACCGACAACTTCGAGGTGGGCAGCGAAGGCACCGAGAAAGTCACTCTCATAACCTTTCTCGTCATCGCGGTGATGTTGCTCATCGTCTACCGCTCGCTGGTCACCACGCTCATCATGCTCGTCGCGGTCCTCGTCGAACTGTCCGCCGCCCGAGGCGTGGTCGCCATGCTCGCGAACGAGGGCGTCATCGGCCTGTCCACGTACTCGACGAATTTGCTGACGCTACTGGCGATCGCCGCCGGCACCGACTACGCCATCTTCGTCGTCGGCCGCTACCACGAGGCTCGTCTCAGGGGACTGGACCGCGAAGCGGCGTACGACGACATGTTCGCCGGCACCGTGCACGTCATCGTCGGGTCGGGGCTGACCATCGCCGGGGCGGTGGCGTGCCTGTACTTCACCCGGCTGCCCTACTTTCAGACCCTGGGCGTCCCCGCCGCCATCGGCGTCCTGGTGACGCTCGCCGCCGCGCTCACCCTCGGGCCCGCCATCCTGGTGATCGGCAGCCGATTCGGGTTGTTGGAGCCGAAACGCAAAGCACGCGTTGGTGGATGGCGACGGACCGGCACGGCCATCGTCAGGTGGCCCGGTCCCATCCTCGTCGTATCGCTGGCGATCGCGCTGATCGGTCTGCTCGCCCTGCCGGGGTACAAGGTCAGCTACGACGCGCGCCCGTACCTACCTGCCTCGGCACCCGCCAACGTCGGTTACACGGCGGCTGAACGGCACTTCTCCGAGGCCCGGCTGAATCCCGAACTGTTGATGATCGAATCCGATCACGACATGCGAAATCCGGCGGACATGCTGATCCTCGAGCGCGTCGCGAAGGCCGTGCTACACACCCCCGGCATCGCCCTGGTGCAATCGATCACCCGGCCCCTGGGTACGCCAATTACCCACAGCTCCATACCGTTTCAGATCAGCGCATCCAGCGCCAGTCAGATCATGAATCTCAGCTACCAGCAAGCCAGAGCTGCGGACATCCTGAAACAGGTCGACCAGACCACCAAGTCGATCGACATCCTGCAACAACAGCTGGCGCTGCAGCAGGCCAGCGCCGCCGCGACCGACGAACAGACCAAGGCATTTCACGACACCGTCGAGACGGTCAACGAGGTGCGCAACAACATCGCCAACTTCGACGACTTCTTCCGGCCGCTGCGCAGCTACTTCTATTGGGAGCCACACTGCTTCGACATCCCCTCCTGCGCAGCGTTGAGATCGGTGTTCGACACGCTTGACGGCATCGACCAGCTCAGCGACAAGTTCGGGCAGATCACGGCGAGTTTGGACAAACTCAATGCCCTGCAACCACAACTCCTGGCTTTGTTGCCACCCCAGATCGCGATTCAGGAAGCCAACCGCGACCTGCTCCAGTCGAACTACGCCACCACGGCGGGCACCGACGCGCAGAGCCAGGAGGCGCTGAAGAACGCGACCGCACTCGGGCAGGCCTTCGACGACGCCAAGAACGACGACTCCTTCTACCTGCCTCCGGAGGCATTCGACAACGCGGACTTCAAGCGCGGCCTCAAGTTGTTCATGTCGCCCGACGGCAAGGCCGCGCGCATGACCATCACCCACGAGGGCACTCCCGCAAGCCCGGAGGGCATCTCGCACATCGACGCCATCAAGAACTCGGCGTTCGACGCCATCAAGGCGACCCCGTTGTCGGACGCCAAGGTCTACGTCGCCGGTACCGCCGCGACCTACAAGGACATCCAGGACGGTGCGAAGTACGACCTGCTGATCGCGGCGCTGGCCGCGATAGCGCTGATCCTGCTCATCATGATGTTCATCACCCGCAGTATCGTCGCCGCGATCGTCATCGTGGGTACGGTCGTGCTGTCGCTGGGCGCCTCGTTCGGGCTCGCAGTCCTGGTGTGGCAGTACATCTTCGGCATTCAATTGTACTGGATCGTGCAGGCGTTGGCCGTGATTCTGCTGCTGGCGGTGGGCGCCGACTACAACCTGCTGCTGATATCCCGGTTCAAGGAGGAGATCGGGGCAGGACTAAACACCGGCATCATCCGCGCGATGGCGGGCACCGGTGGGGTCGTCACTGCGGCCGGCCTGGTGTTCGCCGGCACCATGTCCTCGTTCGTCTTCAGCGATCTGGTGGTCCTCGGCCAGATCGGCACCACCATCGGCCTGGGGCTGCTGTTCGACACGCTGATCGTGCGGTCGTTCATGACACCGTCCATCGCAGCCCTTCTCGGCCGCTGGTTCTGGTGGCCGCTGAACGTGCGCACTCGCCCGGCCAGCCAGATGCTGCAGCCTTACGGTTCCCGCATCTCCGTTCGACGACTGCTCGCGCCTGAAAACAAGGACGCCGGGTCAGGAGTGTAGGTGTAGCCGTTCGCCGTGCGGGCCGAAGATGGCCACGGCCTCCACGGCTTCGTCGACCGCGCCGAACCAGTGCGGTGTCCACGTCGAGAACTCAACGGCCTCACCGGGTTTGATGGTGAAGTCGCGGTCGGCGAGAATCAGGCGCATGCGGCCGGAGAGCACGTAGATCCAGTCCTGACCGTCGTGCACCGGGAGCTCCTCAGGTGGGGTGCGTCTGCGCGCACTCACGCGGATCTTGAAGGCGTGCAGGCCGGCAGCCGGGCCGTTGTGCGTGAGCGGCCAGTACGTCACGCCGTGGCGGGTTTGCGATGCACCCTTCACCCGCGGGTCCTCGGCGTCGGGCGCACGCAACAGGTCGTCGGTGCTCACCGACAGGGCCGCCGCAAGTCGCGGTAGGTGATCGAGTGCAAGCCTGCGCTTGCCCGACTCGAGCCGACTCAACGTCGAGACGTCGATGTCGGCCCGGGTCGCGACCTCGTCGAGGGTCAGCCCTTGCTGAGTGCGCAATTCGCGCAGCCGTCGCCTGACCCGGAGGTCGACGTCGTCGGTCTTTGCCTGCATGGCAAAAGATGTTGGCAGATTGCGCCATGGTCGGCAAGGTGGTTCCCATGGAGTCCTCGATGCACGACCAAGACGTGACCGATCCGAGCAGGTCGGCTAGGGAGTACTGGGAAGCGCACTACGCCGAGCGCGAGCGCATCTGGAGTGGCCGGGTCAACGCCCACTTCGCCGACGTCGTCTCGGATTTGCCGCCAGGGCGTGCGCTGGATCTGGGTTGCGGTGAGGGCGGCGACGCCGTCTGGTTGGCCGAGCGCGGTTGGCAGGTGACGGCAGTAGACATCTCCGAGACGGCGATGAAACGTGCTGCCGAGGAGGCCCGCGCCCGAGGAGTGTTGGACCGCATCGAGTTTCAGCGGCACGACTTGTCCGACAGCTTTCCCGACGGGACCTATGACCTGATCTCGGCGCAGTTCCTGCACTCGACGGTGCGACTCGAGCGGCCCCAGATCCTGCGCAACGCCGCCAACGCCGTGGCGCCAGGTGGTCATCTCGTCATCGTCGACCACGGGGGGATGCCACCATGGGCGACGAAGGTGCCGCACGACCACCCGTTCCCAAGCGCCGAAGCAGTGCTCGCCGACCTCGATCTGCCCTCGACCGAATGGGACCGCGTCCGAGTCGACGCCGTCGACCGGACGGCCACGAGCCCCGACGGTGAGGTCGTGACACTGCAGGACAGCGTGATGGTTCTTCGGCGTCGTGAGTCCCGCGCCCACTCTGCGGCTAGGGCCTAGAAGTGCGAGTGGCGGCCGCCGCCGACGCAGAGTCGAGCGCGTCGCCCTAGGGATTGAGCTGGGTGAGCCGCACGCTGTTGCCCGAAGGGTCCCGGAAGCCCGAATCGATTCCGTACGGCATCTGGTTGGGCGGTTCGGTGAACTCGACGCCGCGTGCCGTCAGTTCCTCGTAGCTGGCCTGCGCGTCGTCGGTGATCAGGAACACCGTGCCCGCGAAACCCTTCGCCGTCAGATCGAGCACCTGGACGCGGGTGTCCTCGTCCATCACCGGTGCGCCGGGGACGGCCATCAGCACGATGCTGACGTCGTCCTGCCCGGGTGGGCCGACGGTCAACCACCTAAAGTCGCCCATCTCCTCCGGGAACGACACGTCCTCCCGGATCTCCATGCCGACCTTCTCGGTCCAGAATTCGAGCGCGGCTGCCTGATCGTGAACCCACAGGTGGGCACTTCCAATTCTCATCACGCGGTCGACGCTACGACGGGTTACCGCCGACCGTCTTCTCCCCGTGTGCTGTCTTCACTCGACTGTCGGCGGGCGGTCGAGTGTCCCGCTGGAGAATGCAACTCGGCACCCGGACGCGAGTGGCCGCGGGTGGCAGGCTGGCGCGGTACGCCGCAGGAGGTTTCCCGTACGCCCGGGCGAAGCTGGTGGTGAACGAGCCGACGCTCTGCAGGCCGACCAGAACGCAGATGTCAGCCACCGACCGGTCGGTGTACCGCAGCAGCGCCGCGGCACGCTCCAACCGGCGGGTCTGCAGATACGCTCGCGGCGATTCGCCGAACGTCCTGGTGAACATGCGCGAGAAGTGGGCGCGAGACAGACCCGCAGCGGCGGCGAGATCGTCCACGGTGATCGGCTCCGCGTATCGCGCGTCGACGAAGTCCCTGGCGCGAAGCAGATACCGGGCCGGTGGCAGCCTTGCCATGCGTCTCAGAGTACGGTGATCAGCGCGGACGAGTTGGCCGGGCGGCCGCGGCGTTCAGGTTCGCCTGAACGTCGAGGAAAGTCCGGACTTCACAGAGCAGGGTGATTGCCAACGGCAATCCGAGGTGACTCGCGGGACAGTGCCACAGAGAACAGACCGCCACCCGTGCGGTGGTAAGGGTGAAACGGTGCGGTAAGAGCGCACCAGCACTCCGGGTGACCGGAGTGGCTAGGCAAACCCCACCCGAAGCAAGGCCAAGAAGGTCGCAACCTGGTTGCGGCTGCGCAGACGTTCGAGGGCTGCTCGCCCGAGCCTGCGGGTAGGCCGCTCGAGGCACCCGGTGACGGTGTGTCCAGATGGATGGTCGCCGCCGCGCCGCCAGTCATGGCGGCGCGGAACAGAATCCGGCTTACAGGCCAACTCGTCCGCCTCGCCCGGCGGCTACTCGGCTGCGCGCGCTGCTTTCTTCAGTTGCTTGAGCGCACGGCCGAGCTGCTCCTCGGACTGCCGGGCGACCTCCGATTCACGTTGGTGGAGCACACCGTAGGTGAACGTGTCCTCCGCGGTCGCGTGGGCGACGATGGCCTCTTGCGCCAGGTGCGTCCGGCTGACGACGCTGTCGTGATGGTCGCCGAGCAGCGATTGAATCGCCTTGGCCATCTCGGCGACCTTGTCCTCGCCTAGGGCGGACGCCGTATAGCGAAGTTGCTTGGCCCGCTTGCGGATCTTGTGCAGCGCCTCGTCGGCTTCCTTGGCCGAGACGTCGGGGTCCGCGGCGGCAGCGTCGGATTTCTTCGCGGCCTTGCGGACCGTCGCGTAAGCCGCGCCGACGGTCACCTGCTCGGGTTCCGTGCCCGCCTCCAACGACGGCGCCTCCGCGGCGATGAGCGCCTCCAAGCCGTCGAGCAACCGGAAGTAACGCTCCGACCTCATCGCCACGAGCGAACGCTTCCAGCCGGCGTGATAGCGCCGCTTGGCGCCCTCGACGAGACGTTCGCGCACCGGGCCCCGGACCAGTTCGGCGGGCAGTTGGTCGAGCGCGTTCTCGTACTTCTCGGCGAGCACCTCGGCGTCGCGCGCCACCCCGAGAATTCCGGCCAGCTGCTTGAGCTCCTCCAGGATCCACGAGTCGTCGGCAATCCCGAACGAGTCCTCCGATGCGCGCAGAAGGCTGCGAATCTTGCGGGTCACCACCCGCATCTGGTGCACGGAGTCCCAGGCGTCGGCACGCACGGCCCTGTCCCAGACCAACAGTTCCTCGATCAGTTCCGCGACGGCGCCGTGCACCGGGTCATTGGCCCGCGGCTTTGCCGCCTGCGGCGTGGTTCCCAGTACCTTGGCCAGCTTCGAGCCGTGACCGGCGGGTTCGGCGCCTGCATCGAAGAGTCGGTTGGAGAGCCGGTCGAGAAGTGCGGAATCGCTTTCGGAGCCGGCGTTCTCGACGAGTTCGAGTTCCCACTCCCGCCACTCCTGAGGTTCCCCGTCACCTTCCGCCGAGGCGTGCACCGTGTCATCGCAGAACTCGGCAAGTGCTGCGCCGTCGTGCCCGTGTAGGACGTCGACGGTACGGCTGGTGGAGATCCGCGCCACTGGGCGCAGTGGTCGGTCCCGCACGATCGCGAGCACGACGTCGCGCAGTTCGACGGGAACCGTGTCGTCGGGAGCTCCCGAATCGCCGAGCGGGGTGCGGACCTCGGTCCTGGCGTCGGCCCCGGCCGGGAGTTTGAGGTGCCAGCCCGCGTCGGGTCCACCGGTGCGGCGGCGCAACGTGACCCGGCGCGCGGCGAGGTCCTGATCCGGGGTGTCGAAGTACACGGCGTCGAGTTGTTGCACGGGTGAGCGTTCCACCTTCGCGACCGAGGAAAGCCCCTCGAACGACGGGGAGACGGTGCCCTCGACGACCGCGAACTTGCGCTCGATCTCCGTATGGCGCGACGGCTTGCGCTTGTCAGCTGGCATCTTCACCTTCAGTTGGCAGGTCTTCGTTTCGTTGAATTGTGAACAGGCTGCCACATCGAAGTGAACGGAGGACGACGCGAGCCGTGGGCGGGGCACGCCCGTGCGATAGCGTCTCGCCATGACCGATTTCGAAACGCTGAAGTTCGCGGAGTCCGGCCTCATGACCAGCATCGTTCTCGATCGGCCCGACGCCGCAAATGGGATGAACGACACGTTGACCCGGGAGCTCGCCGAGGCCGCGGCGCTGTGTGACACGGCGTCCACGAAGGTGGTCACCCTCACCGGCGCAGGCAAGTTCTTCAGTGCGGGTGGAGATCTCAAGGCGATGGCGGCGGCTTCGAGTGCGGGAGCGTTCGTCAAGGGCATCGCCGACGACCTGCACCGCGCGCTGTCGACGTTCGCCCGGATGGACGCGATCTTGATCACGGCCGTCAACGGTGTGGCAGCGGGAGCGGGCTTTCCGCTGGGGGTGTCCGGGGACCTGGTCCTCGCGGCCGAGTCGGCGTCGTTCACGATGGCCTACACGAAGGTGGGCCTGAGCCCGGATGGCAGCTCGTCCTATCTGCTGCCGCGCCTGATCGGTTTGCGCAAGACCCAGGAGTTGATGATCACCAACCGCGTGCTGTCGGCCACCGAGGCAGCGCAGTGGGGTCTGGTCACCACCGTCGTGCCCGATGCGGAACTGCCCGCCAAGATGGACGAGCTCGCCACCCGAGTTGCTTCTGGCGCAAGGCATTCGCACTCCGCCGTCAAGAAGCTGTTGCTGACGACATATGGCGCAGGCTACGAGGAGCAGATGGAGCTCGAGGCAAGGCTGATCGCGGCCAGTGCCTCGTCGGCCGACGGGAAGGAAGGCATCGCCGCCTTCCTGGGCAAGCGCAAACCCGAGTTCCCCTGAGGGCCCGCTAGAAGGAGTGTTCCTCGGCGGGAAACGCTCCCGTCGCCACGTCGGCCGCGTACTGCGTTGCCGCGCGGCGCAATTCGCCGCCGACGTCGCCGAAGCGCTTGACGAACTTCGCCGTCCTGCCCGCGGTCATGCCCGCCATGTCCTGCCAGACCAGCACCTGCGCGTCGCAGTTGGGTCCGGCGCCGATGCCGACCGTCGGAATGGTCAGCTTCCCGGTGATCTGCGTGGCCAACTCGGCGGGCACCATCTCGAGCACGACGGCGATCGCGCCGGCCTCGTCAACTGCGATGGCGTCATGGATGGTCTGCTCCGCGGCGTCGCCCCGGCCCTGCACGCGGAAGCCGCCGAGTCCGTTGACGCTCTGTGGAGTGAAGCCGATGTGGGCCACCACCGGGATGCCAGCCTGGGTCAGTGTCGCAATCTGGTCGGCCACCCGCTCGCCGCCCTCGAGCTTGACCGCTGCCGCGCCGGTCTCCTTCATGAAACGGGTGGCGGTGGCCAGTGCCTGTTGCGGTCCTGCCTCATAGCTGCCGAACGGAAGGTCGGCGACCACCAGCGCGTGCGGTGCGCCGCGCACCACGCCGCGCACGAGGGGAATCAGTTCGTCGGCCGTCACCGGCACGGTGGTGTCGTAGCCGTAGACCACGTTGGCCGCGGAGTCACCCACCAGCAGCACGGGGATCTCGGCGTCGTCGAAGACTCGGGCGGTGGAGTAATCGTAGGCCGTCAACATCGACCACTTGTGGCCCTCGGCCTTCCACTTCTGCAAGTGATGGGTGCGGACCTTGGTCCGTGGCTTGGAGGCGTCGGTGACAGCACCGTAAACCGTCTGCTCAGACATCATTGTCCCTAATCTCGCCGGTTCGATCCTCGAGGCCCATCCGGGTCCCCGGGTCGTCTGACACGTCAAGTGTGTCACCCCGGCCGCCGAAGGTGAACCTTCGGTGAAGTGCAGTTCCTCACACCTGGGCACGTGGCGGGCCTAACATCGGCGACATGCAAAGGCTCAGCGGACTCGACGCCAGCTTCCTCTACCTCGAAACCGCTGCGCAGCCACTGCACGTGTGCTCGATCCTGGAGATCGACACCTCCACCATTCCCGGCGGATACACGTTCGACCGCATGCGCGATGCCCTCAGCCTGCGCATCAAGGCGATGCCCGAGTTCCGGGAGAAGCTCGCCGACAACCGATTCAACCTCGATCACCCGGTGTGGATGGAGGACAAGGACTTCGACGTCGACCGGCACCTGCATCGCATCGGGCTTCCGTCACCGGGTGGCCGCGTCGAACTGGGTGAGATCTGCGGACACATCGCCTCGCTGACCCTCGACCGCAGCAGGCCGCTGTGGGAGATGTGGATCATCGAGAACGTCGCGGGCACCGATGCGCACGACGGCGGCAGGCTCGCGGTGCTGACCAAGGTGCACCACGCCGGCGTGGACGGCGTCACCGGCGCGAACCTGATGTCGCAGCTGTGCACCACCGAGGCCGACGCGCCGCCCCCCGATCCGGTCGAGGGAGTCGGCGGAGGATCGGATCTCGAAATCGCGGTCGGCGGCGCCATCAAGTACGCCACCCGTCCACTGAAGCTGGTGAACGTGCTGCCCTCCACGCTCTCTACGGTGGTGGACACCGTCAAACGGGCGCGCAGCGGGCTGACCATGGCGGCCCCGTTCACGGCACCGAAGACGAGGTTCAACGACACCGTCACCAGTCACCGCAACGTCGCGTTCGCGCAACTGGACCTCGAGGACATCAAGACCGTCAAGAACCACTTCGGCGTCAAGGTCAACGACGTGGTCATGGCCTTGGTGGCGGGAGTGTTGCGGCGGTATCTCATCGACCGTGACGAACTCCCCGACAGCACGCTGGTGGCGATGGTCCCGGTGTCGGTGCACGACAAGTCGGATCGACCGGGCCGCAACCAGGTGTCGGGCATGTTCTCCAGCCTGCAGACCGACATCGAAGATCCGGGTGAGCGACTGAAGGCGATCGCCGATGCGAATTCCGTTGCCAAACAACACAGTGCGGCGATCGGGGCGACGCTCCTGCAGGACTGGTCGCAGTTCGCGGCACCCGCGGTGTTCGGCGTCGCGATGCGCGTCTACGCATCCAGTCGGCTGACGAGTGCCCTGCCCGTGCACAATCTGGTCGTGTCCAACGTGCCGGGACCACAGGTGCCGCTGTACTTCCTGGGTGCACAGGTCAAGGCCATGTACCCACTCGGGCCGATCTTCCACGGCTCCGGGCTGAACATCACCGTGATGTCGCTCAACGGCACACTCGACGTCGGCCTGATCTCGTGCCCCGAATTGCTGCCCGACCTGTGGGACATGGCCGACGACTTCGAGGTCGCACTCAAGGAGTTGCTAAACGCCACGCGGTAGTGCTCTCAACTGGGCCGACGAGGCTGCATGGCAGCATGGACAGCCATGAACCTCAGACGCGGGGTCCTGGCGGCCGCCATGGTGGTGCTGCTGGTGGCGGGCTGCAGCAGATTGGTCGATGGGCGCGGCGTCATCGCCACCCCCAGGCCGGGGACACCGCTCGACTGGTCGCAGTGCGATCTCGCGTCGTCGGACGTCCGCATCCCCGCGGGTGCCGAATGCGGAATGCTTTCGGTCCCGGTCGATTACACCAAGCCTGACGGTGCCGTCGCGCGGATCGCCATGATCCGGTTCAAGGCCACCGGGGACAAGATCGGCTCACTGATCGTGAACCCCGGCGGACCCGGTGAGTCCGGTGTCCAGGCGGCTGCCTCGCTGGTGGGCGCCATGCCCGAATCCGTCCGGCAGGGCTTCGACCTCGTCGGCTTCGATCCTCGCGGCGTGGGAGCGTCGACTCCCGCGGTGTGGTGCAACTCGGATGCCGAGAACGACAAGCTCAGGGCGGACCCGGAGGTCGACTACACGCCGGAGGGTGTCGCCCACATCGAGTCGGAGACCAAGGACTTCGTCTCACGCTGTGTCGAGAAGATGGGCGACGAGTTCCTCGCCAACGTCGGAACGGTAAGCGTGGTAAAGGATCTCGATGCCATCCGCGCCGCGCTCGGCGACCAGAAGCTGACGTACCTCGGCTACTCGTACGGCACCCGCATCGGATCGGCGTATGCGGAGGCCTACCCGCAGAACGTGCGCGCGATGATCCTCGACGGCGCCGTCGACCCCAACGCCGACCCGGTCGAGGCGGACATCCGACAGGCGGCCGCATTCCAGACCGCGTTCAACGACTACGCGGCGGACTGTGCGAAGAGCCCGAACTGTCCGCTCGGCACCGATCCGGCCAAGGCCGTCGACGTCTACAAGAGCCTCGTCGAACCGTTGGTCGAGAACCCCGCCAAGACCAACGACCCGCGCGGACTGAGCTACAGCGACTCCGTCGTCGGCACCATCCTGCCGCTGTATTCGCCCAACCTCTGGCGCCACCTCACGCAGGGCCTTTCCGAGTTGAAGAGGGGCTCCGGTGACACCATGTTGGCGTTGGCTGACCTGTACATGGGGCGCGACGAGCAGGGGCACTACAACAATTCGACCGACGTACGCGTGGCGGTCAACTGTGTCGACGAGCCGCCGATCACCGATCGCAAGACGGTCATCGACGAGGACCGCCGCGCCCGCGAGGTTGCGCCGTTCATGAGCTACGGGCAGTTTACCGGGCACGCGCCGCTGAGCACCTGTGCGTTCTGGCCGGTTCCCGCGACGTCCAAGCCGCACCAGATCGAGGTCGCGGGCCTACCGCCCGTTCTGGTGGTGTCCACGACGAACGATCCCGCCACGCCGTACCAGGCCGGCGTCGACCTGGCCAAGCAACTCGGCGGGTCGCTGCTGACGTTCCAGGGCACCCAGCACACGGTGGTCTTCCAGGGCAACGCCTGCGTCGACGACATCGCTGCCAAATACCTGATCGACGTGGTGGTACCACCGCCGAACTCCACGTGCTGACGAGTCAAGTACGCCAAGCGGATTCGGTCTAGGTCACCATCGGATCACCGTCTGGTTGCCGAGTAGTCTCTGCCGACACTCGGCAGCTGCCTCGAAGCGCCGCGCGTGCAAACATATTCGCCATGTGGTTGGTGGGCAGGCTGATCGCGGCGCTGCTCGCAATCCTGGTGACGTCCACCTCCACCGGTCCCACGGCGTGGGCGTCACCCGAGGTGCAGCCCACGCTCCAGTACGGCCAGCCACCGGTGTGGGGCAGCTGCGCCGACTTCCTCGGTTCCGCCACCACCGTTCCCAGTGCGCACTGCGGGATGATCAGCGTGCCCGTGGACTACGCGAAACCCGATGGGCTCCAAGCTCGATTGGCGGTCATCCGGGTGCCGGCCAGCGGTGACCGAATTGGAACGCTCATGGTCAACCCGGGTGGTCCCGGGGCCTCGGCCGTCGACACCGTCGCCGGGATGGCGGCCAGCCTCGGCGATACCGACGTCGGCCGTCGCTTCGATCTGGTCGGGTTCGACCCACGCGGCGTCGGCCACTCCACCCCGCAGGTGCGCTGCCGCAGCGACGCCGAGTTCGACGCCTACCGCCGCGAACCGATGACGGACTACAGCGCCGCCGGCGTCGCCCACATCGAGCAGATCTACCAGCAGATCGCGCAGAACTGCGTCGACCGGACCGGACGGGACTTCCTGGCCAACGTCGGCACGGCCTCCACCGCGCGCGACATGGACGTCGTCCGCGCCGCGTTGGGGGAGAGCCAGATCAACTACCTCGGCTACTCCTACGGAACCGAACTCGGCGCCAAGTACGCCGAACGGTTCGGTGACCGCGTGCGTGCCATGGTGCTCGATGGCGCCGTCGACCCGAGTTCGGATCCCATCGCGGAGAACATCCGTCAGCTGGCGGGCTTCCAGACGGCGTTCGACGACTACGCCGCTGATTGCGCCCAGTCGATCGACTGCCCGCTGGGTCAGGACCCGTCGCAGTTCGTCGCGCGGTATCACCAGCTGGTGGACCCGCTGGTCGAACGGCCCGGGCCCACGTCGGACCCGCGGGGACTGAGCTACCAGGACGCCATCACCGGCACGGTCAACGCGCTCTACACCCAGCGCTACTGGAAGTTCCTCACCAGTGGCCTGCTGGGCCTGCAACGCGGCACCGACGCCGGTGACCTGTTGTTGCTGGCCGACGATTACCAGGAGCGCGACACCGCCGGGCACTACTCCAATCAACAGGACGCGTTCACCGCGATCCGTTGCGTGGATTCGCCCTACCCGACCGACCCGGCGGTGTGGGCCGAGGCCGACCGCCAGGCTCGGGCGGCGGCGCCGTTCATGGCCTACGGCGAGTTCACCGGACTGGCACCCCGAGACGCCTGCGCCATGTGGCCGGTGCCTCCGACCTCGACGCCCCAGGGCGTCACGTCGCCAGGACCGGGCAAGGTCGTCGTCGTGTCGACGACGCACGATCCCGCGACGCCGTACCAGGCCGGCGTGGATCTAGCGCGCGAAATGGATGCGTCGCTGATCACGTTCGACGGCACGCAGCACACCGTGGTCTTCAACGGGGACGCCTGCGTCGATTCCGCGGTCGTCGCCTTCCTCGTCGATTCGGTCCCGCCGCCGGACGGTCTGCAGTGTTAGCAGCAGGCGTGTAACACGGAATTAACAGCCGGTGCCTACGCTTCGCACATGGATCGGCAGAAGGAATTCGTGCTCCGGACGCTCGAGGAGCGTGACATTCGGTTCGTGCGGCTGTGGTTCACCGACGTGCTCGGATACCTCAAGTCCGTCGCGATCGCGCCGGCTGAATTAGAGGGTGCGTTCGAAGAGGGCATCGGTTTCGACGGTTCGTCGATCGAGGGCTTTGCCCGGGTGTCGGAATCCGACACCGTCGCCCGCCCCGATCCGTCCACCTTCCAGGTGCTGCCGTGGACGACGAGCGGGGGCAAACACCACTCCGCCCGAATGTTCTGCGACATCACCATGCCCGACGGATCACCCTCCTGGGCGGACTCGCGGCACGTGCTCCGACGGCAGCTGGCCAAGGCGAGCGATCTCGGCTTCTCCTGCTACGTACACCCGGAAATCGAGTTCTTCCTGCTGCAGCCCGGCCCGTACGACGGCTCCGAACCCGTACCCGCCGACAACGGCGGCTACTTCGACCAGGCCGTACACGACTCGGCGCCCAACTTCCGTCGCCACGCGATCGACGCGCTGGAGGCGATGGGCATCTCGGTGGAGTTCAGCCACCACGAGGGCGCGCCGGGCCAGCAGGAGATCGACCTGCGTTACGCCGACGCCCTGTCGATGGCCGACAACGTGATGACGTTCCGATACGTCGTGAAGGAGGTTGCGCTCAACGAGGGCGTGCGCGCGTCCTTCATGCCCAAGCCGTTCAGCGAGTACCCCGGCTCGGCGATGCACACCCACATGAGCCTGTTCGAGGGTGACACCAACGCCTTCCACACTCCCGACGACCCGCTACAGCTGTCGGCAGTCGGCAAGTCGTTCATCGCCGGAATCCTCGAGCACGCCAGCGAGATCAGCGCCGTCACCAATCAGTGGGTCAACTCGTACAAGCGGTTGGTCCACGGCGGCGAGGCGCCGACCGCAGCCTCCTGGGGTGCGGCCAACCGGTCCGCCCTCGTCCGGGTGCCCATGTACACGCCGCGCAAGGCGTCGTCACGACGCATCGAGGTCCGAAGCCCCGATTCGGCCTGCAACCCGTATCTGGCCTTCGCCGTTCTCTTGGCGGCGGGCATGCGCGGTGTCGAGAAGAACTACGTGCTCGGGCCGCAGGCCGAGGACAACGTCTGGACTCTGACCCCCGAGGAACGCCGCGCCATGGGTTACAAGGAACTGCCGGGCAGCCTCGGCGTCGCCCTCGGCGAGATGGAGAACTCCGAACTGGTCGCCGAAGCGCTCGGCGAGCACGTCTTCGACTTCTTCCTGCGCAACAAGCGCGCCGAATGGGAGACCTACCGCAGCAACGTCACGCCGTACGAGCTGAAGGCGTACCTGTCTCTGTAGGCCAGGCTCCGTAGGTCGGTGCGATAACGTCGTGCCGTGGCCAAACCCGCGACGCAACGACCGACGTTGCCCAGCGTCGGCAGGCTGGGGCTGGTCGAACCACCCGCCCGAGCGGATCTGGACCGGTTGGCTTGGAACACCGACACCCACGTCGAGCTGTTGTGGTCGTTGTCCCGCGCCCCCGACGCCGACACCGCCCTGCGGACGATGGTGCGGCTCGCCGATGCGCTCGACGAGGACTGGGACGAGCTGAACCGCGCTCTGGTCAAGGACCGCGGGCTGCGTGGTCGACTGTTCGGTGTGCTCGGCTCGTCGATGGCGCTCGGCGACCACCTCGTCGCACAACCGCGTTCGTGGCACCTGCTGGCGGGCACCGTATCCCTGCCGAGCGCCGCCGAACTGCGTCGCGTCTTCGCCGAGAAGGCCGAGAAGTGTTCGGAGGCAAGCGATCTGCGCATCCTCTACCGCGATCGGTTGCTGGTGTTGGCCGCGCTGGACGTCGCTCCGACGGTCGAGAACGAACCCGTGCTGACGTTCCCGACCGTGGGGGAGCACCTCGCCGACCTCGCCGATGCGGCGCTGGGTGCGGCGCTCATCGTCGCCACCAGGACCGTCTGCAAGGACGACGCGCCGCGGCCCCGGCTGGCGGTCATCGCCATGGGCAAGTGCGGGGCGCGCGAACTGAACTATGTCAGCGACGTCGACGTCATCTTCGTCGCGGAGCAGGCTGACGCGATCAGCACCAGGGTCGCCGGCGAGATGATGCGGTTCGCCGACGACGCCTTCTTCGAGGTCGACGCCGCGCTGCGGCCCGAGGGCAAGCAGGGTCAGCTCGTCCGCACGTTGGAGTCCCACGTGGCGTACTACGAGCGGTGGGCCAAGACCTGGGAGTTCCAAGCACTGTTGAAGGCACGCCTGGCGGTCGGTGACGCCGAATTGGGCGAGCAGTACATGGCGGCGCTGAAGCCGATGGTGTGGGCGGCGTGCGAGCGGGAGGACTTCGTCTCCGAGGTCCAGTCGATGCGTCGGCGCGTCGAGGAGCTGGTGCCCGCCGGCGTCAGGGCGCGCGAGATCAAGCTGGGCACGGGAGGGCTGCGCGACGTCGAGTTCGCGGTGCAGCTGCTGCAACTCGTCCACGGCCGCAACGACGAATCGCTACAGGTGACGTCGACGGTCGACGCGATCGCCGCGCTGGGGGCGGGCGGGTACGTCGGGCGGGACGACGCCGCCAACCTCACCGCGTCGTACGAGTTCCTGCGGCTGCTCGAACACCGCCTGCAACTGCAGCGGCTCAAGCGCACTCACATGCTCCCCGAGCCCGATGACGAAGAGGCGATGCGGTGGCTGGCCCGCGCGGCGCACATGCGCCCCGACGGCCAGCACGATGCGCTCGGCGTGCTGCGGGAGGAACTCAAGCGCCAGAGCCTGCGGGTGTCACGCCTGCACGCCAAGCTGTTCTACCAACCGCTACTGGAGTCCGTCGACGGCGCCGCCGTCGAGTTCTCCCCGAGCATGTCGCCGGCGGCGGCCGAACGTCAGCTCGCCGCACTGGGATACGAAGGACCGCAGAGCGCGCTGACACACCTGGCCGCACTGACCGGTAGCAGTGGCAGGCGCGGGCGGGTTCAGCAGGTGCTGCTGCCGACGCTGTTGGACTGGCTGTCCGATACTCCCGATCCGGATGCCGGGCTGCTGGCCTACCGTCGCATCAGCGACGAACTCGCCGACCAGCGCTGGTTCCTGGCCTCGCTGCGCGACGAGGGCGCCGTCGCCAAGCGGCTGATGCGCGTACTCGGCACCTCGGCGTTCATTCCCGAGCTGTTGATGCGTGCGCCCGAGGTGATCCGGCAGTACGCCGACGGGCCCGCGGGACCGAAGTTGCTCGAGGTCGAACCGGACGGTCTGGCCCGGGCGCTGGTCGCGTCGGCCGGTCGGCACGACGAGCCACTGCGCGCGATCGCGGCGGCGAGGACGCTGCGTCGTCGCGAGTTGGCGCGCGTCGCGTCGGCCGACCTGTTGGGGATGCTCGAGGTCACCGACGTCTGCCGGGCGTTGACCTCGGTGTGGGTTGCCGTGCTGCATGCCGCCTTGGACGTGGTGGTCCGGGCGAACACGCCTGCCGGCGGTCCGTTGGCGCGGATCGCGGTCATCGGCATGGGCAGGTTGGGCGGCGGCGAGTTGGGCTACGGCTCCGATGCCGACGTGATGTTCGTCTGCGAACCGGTCGGCGACGTCGAGGAATCCGTTGCGGTGAAGTGGTCGGTCACCGTCGCCGAGCAGGTGCGCGCGTTGTTGGGCACCCCAAGCGCGGACCCGCCGCTCGAAGTCGACACCAATCTGCGACCCGAGGGACGCAGCGGGCCGCTGGTGCGCACGCTCGGCTCGTACGCGGCGTACTACGCCCGGTTCGCACAGACGTGGGAGGTCCAGGCGCTGCTGCGGGCACACCGCGTCGCGGGCGACGAGGATCTCGGTCTCCGCTTCCTGCTGATGGTCGACAAGACCCGATACCCGCCCGGCGGCGTGTCCGCCGAAGCGGTGCTGGAGATTCGGCGTCTGAAGGCGCGCATCGACGCCGAGCGTCTGCCGCGTGGCGCTGATCCGAACACGCACACCAAGCTGGGGCGCGGCGGCCTCGCCGACGTCGAGTGGACGGTCCAGCTGCTCCAACTCCGGTACGCGCACCAGATTCCGGCCTTGCACAGCACCTCCACGCTGGACACCCTCAACGCCATCGGCGGCGCAGAACTCATCGCCGAGGGCGACGTCGACCTACTTCGGCAGGCGTGGCTCACCGCGACGCGGGCGCGCAACGCATTGGTGCTCGTCCGCGGCAAACCGACCGACCAACTGCCGGGGCCGGGGCGTCAACTCAACGCGGTGGCGGCGGCGGCGGGTTGGGCAAACAGCGACGGCGGCGAGTTCCTCGACAACTACCTGCGGGTGACCCGTCGCGCGAAGACGGTGGTACGCAGGGTCTTCGGCGAATGACCATGGACTCTCCGTTCGACCTCATCAGTGCCGACGAATACGAGCGGCAGCGTGCGCCGCACGGACCGTTGACCAATGCCGTGCGTGACCTGATCGATGCGGGCATTCGCACCGACGTCGACGAGGCCACCGTGCGGGAAGCCCAAGCCGCCATCGAAGGGGTCACCGAAAGGCTCCGCAGTGCGCAGCGGAACAAGACGTCGACGTTGCGACACGCGGATACCGGGCGACCCCTTGCCTGGGCCAATCCCGCGGTGGGACTGCGCAATGCAATCGCTCCGCCGATGGACATCCACCACGAGGACGGCGGGCGGTGCTGGGCCGAGTTCGAACTCGGTCTGGCATACGAGGGTCCACCTGGTCTGGTTCACGGTGGGATCTGCGCCCTCGTCCTGGACCACATCCTCGGAGAGGTCGCCAGCGACGCACTGACCAAGCCATTGTTCACCGGCACCATCACGCTTCGCTACCTGCGTGGCACGCCACTCGGCCCGCTGCGCGCCGAGGCGTTCATCGAAAGGAGCGAGGGCATCAAGACGTATGCGCGTGGCTACCTCGGCAACGCCGACGGCTGGAGTGTGGAGGCCGACGGCGTGTTCATCCGACCGGCGTGGGCACGAGACGCCGGATGAAGTTCTACGTCAGCCCCGCGTTCCTGGAGACCCGCGAAGTCGTCGAATTGGCCAAGGCAGCAGACGATCTCGGTTATGACGGCTTCGGCATCCCCGACCACGTCGTCAACCTCGAGAAGCTGGCCACGCCCTACCCGTACACGAAGGACGGTGAACGCCGCTGGCAGCCGTTCACCGACTGGCCTGACCCGTGGGTGCTGATCGGGGCGCTGGCCCAGGTCACCGAACGGCTGCACTTCGTCACGACGGTGTACATCCCCGGCATGCGAGATCCGTACTCGGTGGCGAAAGCCGTTGGCACGGCGGCATATCTGGCTGGCGGACGGGTGGAACTGGGTATCGGCGTCGGGTGGTGCGAGGAAGAGTTCACGCTGATGGGCCAGCGTTTCGACCGGCGCGGCAAGCGCACCGACGAGATGCTCGAGCTCCTCCGTGCGCTCTGGGAGCCGGGGTGGACGGAGTTCGACGGCGAGTTCTACCAGGCACCCCGCCTCGAGATGGAACCCACTCCGCCGCGCATCCCGATCTACGTCGGCGGACTCAGCGACGTCGCGCTGCGTCGAGCCGCGCGCAACGACGGGTGGATCGGCGATCTGATCAGCACCGACCGGGCCGTTGCGAGTGCTCTGCGCCTGCGTGAGCTCCGCGCCGAAAAGGGCTTCACCATGGACGGATTCACCATCCTGACCCCGCTCACCGACGCGCTGACCATTCCCGACTACGAGCGCGCCGAGGCCGCGGGCATCACCCACGTCCTGACGATGCCGTGGATGTTCTACACGGGGCCGAACGCCACGACGGCCGAGAAGATCGACGGCATGAGGCGCTTCCGCAAGGATTTGGCACTCGACGACTGATTGTCGCCGTAGGCTCCGCCGTCAAGCCACCCCGTCGGCTCCCTCGTGGTCGTGCAGGACCGCGAGGATGTCGCCGATGCGGTGACCACGTTCCACTGGATGTCGCAACGGCCGGTCGTCCCGGATCCGGTAGTAGTTGCGTCGGCCCACCCGCTCGGCCACGTCGCGCAGTCGGAACTCTCGATCCTGGGCGATGCACAGCAGGGCATGGGCGTGATTGGTCAGAAACGTCCACTCCGCGACGCCGGAAGTGCAGTTGCGGGCTGCGATGACCGGAAACACGACGCGTGGGTGTAGGACGACCGCCCGTGGCCAAGCGATACCGGAAGCTTGACACACGTAATAGAAAACATGTAATTTGTGTCGCATGTTGAGCGTGGTGCTGGGGGCGATGCTGGCGGTTCCAGCGTTGATCGCGCCGGCGGCCCTGGCAATCGGGAAGCGCCGGCCGCGGCTGGTGGGTCAGGTCGGTGCACTGACGGCGGGCCTCGGATTCATCGGCGCGGTCGTCCTCACCGTACGGGCGGGCCGCGATGCCGACGTCTCGGCGGTGATCGGGGTTCTGGCCGTGTCGGCCGACCGGCTCGGCGCGGTGATGCTGCTTCTCGTGTTCGGGGTCAGCGCCATCGTCCAGTCATTCGCGGTGCGCTACCTCGCGGGTGATCCCCGCGCCGCGTGGTTCACCTCCGGAGCGAGTCTGCTGACCGCGGCGTCCGCGGGGCTGATGACGGCGACCACGTTGGTCGGTCTCGCGGTTGCCTGGACCGTTGCGGGTGCCGCACTGTGCCTGCTGCTGGGCACGTACTGGCACCTGCCCGCCGCGCGCGACGGAGTGCGGCGCACCGCCGCGGCCTTCCTGCTCGGCGACCTGGCGCTGTGGATCGCGGTCGCACTGGCCACCGCCCAGTGGGGCACGGTAGACCTGCGCGCCATCGACCCCGCAGCGCCGGCCGGGCCGGTGCTGCCGGTGGTGGCGTGTCTCATCGTCGCGGCGGCGTTGTCGCGGTCGGCCCAGATTCCGTTCCACCGGTGGCTGCCGGCCACCCTCGCGGCGCCGACCCCGGTCTCGGCCCTGCTGCACGCCGGTGTGGTCAACGCCGGGGGCATCCTGCTGATCCGGCTGAGCCCGCTGGTGGCCGGTGACCTGGCCCGCGGACTGACGATCCTGGCCGGCGCCGCCACCATGGTCTACGGCGCGGCCATCATGCTGGTCAAGCCGGATATCAAAGGGGCCCTTGCACATTCGACGATGGCCCAGATGGGCTTCATGATCCTGACCTGCGGGCTGGGGCTCTGGGCGGCGGCGGTGTTCCATCTCGTCGCTCACGGGTTCTACAAGGCCACGCTGTTCCTGTCCTCGGGATCCGCCATCGCGCACCACCGTCGGCTGGCAGCACGCCCACCCGCGCGCCCGGTGGCGCGCCGGGTGGCGGTGATCAACGCGATCATCGCGGTCACCCTGCCCGCCGCCGCCCTCTACGCGGCGGTACTGGCGATCCCGCTGCCCGCCGGCGACCACGCCGCCGAGCATGCGCTGCTGATCTTCGCCGGGGTGACCGGCGCCGCCGTGACCTGGGGTTGGCTGCGGCGCCGCCCGGGCGCCGGCGGCACGCTGACGGCGGGCGCAGTCCTGGTGCCGGTCTCCCTCGGCTACGTCGGGCTGATCAGTGCGGTCAGCGGGTTCCTGGCTCCGGCCCTGCCGACCGCGGTACCGGCCTCCGTCACCGCCTGGCTGGTCACCGCCGCGGCCGTCGGCGTGCTGGGCTGCGTGGCAGTGCTGCGGTGGACGCCGGGCCGGCTGCACCGCGCCGTGTACGCGCGGGTGCTGACCGCCGGTCACATCCCATCGTCGCGGCCCGATCGACTGACAGGAGCCCGTTCGTGACCACCACCGAACTCACCGCAAGCCTCGACACCCGCCGAGCGCGATTGCGCAGCGACATCACGCTGGCCGCACGGGTGCTGCCCACCCATTACCCCCTGGAAACCTTCATCGCGGTGAACCCACTTGCCGGTCTGGAGACCACGCCGTTCGAGCAGGCGATCCGGCGCTCGGGCGACCTGTACGGCGCCCGGGGCACCTTGGGCGAGCGGACTTTCCGCGAGTTGCATCGCGAGGGCCGGATCACCGACGCCGACCTCGACGAGGCGCTCACCCGCCGCTACCCGAATTTGCTCGACCGGCCGACCGTGCGCCTCGGTCACCGCGAGTTCACCCCGGTGGAGTTGGTACGCGGTGACCTGATGCATGGCAGCACCGCGCCGGAACCGTTGCGCCGCTACCGGATACGCTGCGAGCAGGTGGCCCCGGACGTCGCCGCCACCGTCGATACCCAGGCGGCCAAGTGGTGCTCGGCGTTCTTCGGTGCCGGCGCGTGGCCGATGCCCGGACGCGAGGCGGGGTTCTTCTCCGCCTGGCGGGCACTGGCGCCCAGCGATCCGTCGTTGCCCCGTGCGGCGCGAGCGGATCTGCGGGCCGCCGCCGATCGTGCTGACGATGCCGCCCTGTCCGCGCTGTCCGCGCTGGGAGTCGACGACGACGCTCGCATCACTTATCTGCAGGCGCACCTCACCCGGCTGCCCGGCTGGGCTGCGCACGTGCAGTGGTGCGGAAGCCGGGGAATGGGCGTCGATCTGCTCGAGTACCTCGCGGTCCGCCTGACCTACGAGTCGGTGCTGTTGCGCCACCATCGTCGGCACCGCACCGTCGACGAGGTTGCCCCGCACATCCCCTCGGCACGCGAGCGGGCCGCGCATCTGGTTGATGTCTGGGGACTGGAGCAGGTGAGCGAGACCGAGTTGGCGGCCGCTGCCCGGGTGCTCACCGCACTGCCGGTACCGGCGCGAGAAATCCTCTGGCAGAACGCTTTCGAGGGGCACTACCGCGACGGTCTGCTCGCCGGGCTGAGTCGTGGTCCGGCCCATGATCCCGGGCCCGCCCACACCCAGCTGGTGAGCTGTATCGACACCCGCTCCGAGGGTCTTCGTCGCCATCTCGAATCGCTGGACGGCTACCGGACCCTCGGGTTCGCCGGCTTCTTCGCGGTCGCCATCCGATTCACCGACCTGCTCGGCGGTGCGGCCAGCGATTTGTGCCCGGTGCTGATCTCGCCCAGTCACCAGATCCGCGAGGAGCCGGCGCCACAGGCCGCCGCCGCGGCGGCCCGCCAGCTGGCCGGTGCGCAAAGCCTGGCCGGCGCCGAGTCGGCATTCCACACCGCCAAAGAGTCCGCTGCGGCGCCGTTCGCGCTTGCCGAGGCCGCCGGCTGGGCAGCGGCACCGCTGTCGGCGGCCAAGACCTTCACCCCCGCGATCAGTGCGGGCATCCGGCGGCGGCTGCACAGCCTGGTGGCGCCGCCCACCCCCGCGGTCCTCGACGTCGACACCATGCCACTGACCGAGCGGGCGCTGTTCGCCCAGGTGGCGCTGAGGACGATGGGCCTGGTCCGCGGATTCGGCCGGCTGGTGGTGCTCTGCGGCCACGGTAGCGCGACGGAGAACAACCCGTACCAGGCGGCGCTGGACTGCGGTGCGTGCGGTGGACAGGCGGGCGGGCCGAACGCCCGCACCGCCGCGGCGATCCTCAACCAGGCCGAGGTGCGCGGGGAGTTGCGCGGAATCGGCATCGACATCCCGGAGCACACGTACTTCCTCGCCGCTCAACATGACACCGCGACCGACCGGGTGAGCATCCTGGATTACCACCTGATCCCAGCCGGCCATCTCGACGATGTGCGTCGGCTCAGCACCGACCTGGCCGCAGCCGGCGCGGCACTGGCCGCGGAACGCTGCGCGGTACTGCCCGGGGCGAGGCGGGTGACGGCACCGCGCCGGGCGGCGCGCCACGTCGCAGGCCGAAGCGTCGACTGGGCGCAGGTGTATCCCGAGTGGGGACTGGCCGGCAACGCCGCATTCGTCATCGCACCGCGCGATATCTCCCGGGGTGTCGACCTGCACCGGCGGGTGTTCCTGCATTCCTACGACGCCGACGTCGACCCCGACGGAACCGCGCTCGAAACGATCCTCACCGCACCACTGGTGGTCGCGCAGTGGATCAACTGCCAGTACTACTTCTCGACGGTCGCACCGGAGGTGTTCGGAGCCGGCACCAAGACCATCCACAACGTCGTCGGAACGGTCGGTGTGCTGGCCGGCCACAGCGGGGATCTGCGGCTCGGGCTGCCCTGGCAGTCGGTCGCGGACGGCGATCGGCTGCGGCACGAGCCGCTGCGGCTGCTGGCGGCGATCCAGGCACCGCTGGAGCGCATCGACACCGTGATCGACCGCAACCCGATCCTGCAGCATCTGTTCGGAAACGACTGGGTCGGTGTCGCCGCTCGAGCCGCCCCCGAGCAGCCCTGGCAGCGCTGGACCACCGCAGGGTGGCGCTCGTGGTTCGAAACCCGCTCCACCGCAGACATTCCCGACGAGGAGGCCGTTCGATGACGACACCTGAACTTACCAAGATGACCAAGATCGAGGTGGTGGTCGCCGGCAGTGATGCGCCGGCAGTTCGCGAGCTGATCCAGAGCGTCGGCGCCACCGGCTACACGAGTGTGTCGGGAGTGTCGGGACTCGGCCACCACGGCTACCACCAGGGCCGCCTGTTGTTCAACCAGCAGGCGACGCTGGAACTTCTCATCACCGTGGTGCCCGAGTCGAAGGTCCAACCCCTGCTCGCCGGGCTGCGTCCGCTGCTCGACGCCTCACCGGGGGTGATGTTCGTTACGGAGACCTACGTCAGCCGCCCCGACTACTTCAGTTGACCCGACTCACCCCACCGAAGGGATCACCGTCATGTCCAACCCCTCAAACACTTGGCAAAGACTGCGGATAGGCAATGAGTCTTCCTTCGTGCCGATTCGCTCCCGCCGGGCGGAGATGCCGTCCGAGCGTCCGGCCGCCGTGGTGTTCCGTTGTGCGGATGCCGGCGTGGCGAGCGAGATGGTGTTCGGCCAAAGCTGGGGTTCGTTGCTCAACGTCAGCACCTGGGGCCATGTCATCGACAATGGCGTCCTTGCCTCGATGGAGTACGCGGTCGACACCCTCGAGCTGCCGTTGATCGTCGTTCTCGGTCATGACGACTGCGCGGCCATGCGCGTGACGATGCGGGCCTGGCACCACGCGGAGATACCCAACGGCGCTGCCCGCGCGGTGGTCGAGCAGGCGATGTCGTCCATCGTTCGTCGCGGATCGGCGGCCGACTCCCTCGAGGCGATCACGTCGGCCCACGTGGTCGAGGCCGGGCTGGCACTACTGGACCGGTCGCCGGTGATCGCCCGGCGGGTCGACAAGGAGCAATGCGGAATCGTCTGCGCAGCAACGGATCCAGTTACCGGCCGGGTTCGTCCATACGCCACCATCGGAGTCCTCGGAGAGACCGACGGTGCGCTGCTGGAATGCGTGTGAGGCTCGGGTGTCCGGACGGGTTGGCGACGGCCCTGCACGGCGAGGCTCCGGCGCCACGGATTCACCATCCTGACCCTGCTCACCGACGCGTTGACCGTCCCCGACTACGAGCGGGCCGAGGCGGCGGGCATCACCCATATCCTGACGATGCCTTGGGTGTTCTATGCGGGACCGAGTGCCACCACCGCCGAGAAGATCGACGGCATGAAGCGCTTCCGCAAGGACCTCGCGCTGGACGGCTAGCGGCGAAAGCGGTCGAGGAAACGGCGGCGAGGCGCTTCATCAACCGTGTCGACCCGACGGCGTTGCGTCACGGTGCCCGTCCCGACGTCGTCACGACGGCTGAACCGCCGGGCCGGCGCTCCCACGCCCGCACCGCGGCGGCGGCCGTCGACCGATAGGGTGCCGGCCCCCATGGTCGCCAACAACAGGAAGGCGAAACAGAACATGATCGCCAGCTCGCCGCCGTTGCCGCCCGTCTGGGGGTCGAACGGCCAGAAACTGGTCGTCGGCCCGCCCGACAGCGGCGGCCAGTGCTGGTAGAAGTAGGCGAACGCCATCTCACCCGACGCGACGAATGCCGCGATGCGGGTGAACAGCCCGACCAGGATCAGCAGGCCCGCGACGAGCTCGATGAGGCCGGCCCACCATCCCGGCCATGTACCGATCGGGATTGAGGCGCCCAGCGGCCAGCCGAACAGCTTCATCGAGCCGTGCAGTGCGAACAGCAGACCAAAGATGATGCGGAATGCGCTCAGAACGGGGGAGGAATAGCTCGCGAGTCGAGCATCCAGGTTGGTCGTCATGGGCTGACCATACGCGCACGCCTCCAGTTTTTTAAGCGCTCGAGCGGGCTTTCAGCTCATACGTCGTAGTACAGCGCGAACTCGTAGGGGTGCGGCCGGATCTGGATGGGCATGATCTCGTTCTCGCGCTTGTACGAGATCCAGGTGTCGATCAGGTCCTCGGTGAAAACCCCACCTTCAGTGAGGTATTCGTGATCCTCCTCGAGGCGGTCGATGACCGCCGACAGCGACGTCGGTGCCTGCGGAATGTTGGCGGCCTCGTCCGGGGGAAGCTCGTAGAGGTCCTTGTCGACGGGCGCCAAAGGCTCGATCTTCTTCTTGATCCCGTCGATGCCGGCCATCAGCATCGCCGCAAAGGCGAGGTACGGGTTGCCCGAGCTGTCGGGGCAGCGGAACTCGAGGCGCTTGGCCTTCGGGTTGTTGCCGGTGATCGGGATGCGGACGCACGCCGACCGGTTGCGCTGACTGTAGACCAGGTTGATCGGTGCTTCGTAGCCCGGAACCAGCCTCTTGTAGGAGTTGACCGTCGGGTTGGTGAACGCCAGCAGCGACGGCGCGTGGTGCAGGATGCCGCCGATGTAGTGGCGGGCCAGATCGGATAGTCCGGCATAGCCCGATTCGTCGTGGAACAGCGGCTTGCCGTCCTTCCACAACGACTGGTGGGCGTGCATGCCGGAGCCGTTGTCGCCGAACAGCGGCTTGGGCATGAAGGTGACGGTCTTGCCGTTCTTCCACGCCGTGTTCTTGGTGATGTACTTGAACAGCAGGACGTCGTCGGCGGCGGCCAGCAGCGTGTTGAACTTGTAGTTGATCTCGGCCTGTCCGGCGGTACCCACCTCGTGGTGCCCACGCTCCAGGACGAAACCGGCGTTCTGCAGGTTGGTCGCCATCTCGTCGCGCAGGTCGACGTAGTGGTCGTACGGAGCGACCGGGAAGTAACCACCCTTGGGTCGCACCTTGTACCCCAGGTTCGGGCTGCCGTCGGCCTCGTACGGTTCGGACGTGTTCCACCAGCCGGATTCGGAGTCCACCTCGTAGGACGTGCCGTTGATCTTGGAGTCGAACGTCACGGAGTCGAAGATGTAGAACTCTGCTTCCGCACCGAAGAAGCAGGTGTCGGCGATGCCGGTGCTGGCGAGGTAGTTCTCCGCCTTTCGGGCCACGTTGCGCGGGTCGCGCGAATACGCCTCGCGGGTGAACGGGTCGTGGACGAAGAAGCTGAGGTTCAACGTCTTGGCAGCGCGGAAGGGATCGATGCGCGCGGTCTCGGGATCCGGCAGCAGCATCATGTCGGATTCGTGGATGGACTGGAAGCCGCGCACCGACGAACCGTCGAATGCCAGGCCATCCTCGAACACACTCTCGTCGAATGCCGAGGCCGGGATAGAGAAGTGCTGAACGACACCGGGGAGATCGCAGAACCGAATGTCGACGTACTCGACGTTTTCGTCCTTGATCAGCTTGAAGATGTCGTCTGCAGTCTTTTCTGCCACTGAGAATTCTCCTTTGACTGGTGATCCGCCGTTCGACGCTAGGTACACCATATTGCGCGGCGGTGAAACGCATGTTGCGCGGACGTTACGCAGTCGCGCCGGCGAGTGCCCGTCCTATGCTGGTTCTCATGGCCCGTACCTTTGGTTCCTGGCTATCCGGCCCGCCGCCGTTCGAAGCCGGCGACGCCACCCAGGGACCCAACGAATTTCCCGGTCAACGCCTCGGTCTGCCGCCTGCAGGTCCCGGCGCGCTGTCTGGTGTGGGCCGGCGGATCGTCGCCTTGATACTCGACTGGTTCATCGCCTACGGACTGGCGAGCCTGGCCGTCACCTTCGGCCTCGTCAGCTCAGAGCGATTCTTCGGCTCGCAGATCGGCTCCACCGCGGTGATGGGTGTCTGGTTGGTGCTCGGAGTGCTGTCGGTCCGGCTGTTCGGCTTCACGCCGGGTCAGTACGCCGCGGGAGTTCGGGTGGCGTCCGTCGACCATCGGATGCACGTCGGTCTCGGTCGTGCCCTCTGCCGTGGACTTCTCGTCGCCTTCGTAATACCGGCGCTGTTCACCGATGCCGACGGTCGCGGCTTCCAGGACCGGCTGACCGGCACGGCCATCGTGCGGCGGTAGCGCTACTTCCTGCGCACCGTGCGCTGCACGCCGCGCATCTTCGCACCCGACGGCAACGGTCCCTTCGGCATGGCCGCGGGGCCCATGCGCGAGCCCAGGGCCGCGAGCCGTGACTCCAGCGCGTCCATCTGCTTGACCGTGATGTTGGCAGGCAACTTGGTCAGGTGCCGCTCCAGCTTGGCCAGCGGCACCTCGCCCTCGCCATTGCCCACGACGACGTCGTAGATCGGAGTGTCGCCGATGAGCCGCGCCGTCCGCTTCTTCTCCTGAGCAAGCAGTGGCTTGACCCGCGTGGCCGAGCCCTCGCCGACGAAGATCACGCCGGGCCTACCGATCACCCGGTGCACCGCGTCGAAGTGTCCGGTCGCAGCGACGCCGGGAGTGACCCGCCATTTGCCGCGCAGGTTGTCCAGGGCCCAGGCGGCCGCGCCGGTCTGTCCCTCCGCCTTCCGGTAGACCGACTTCTGCGCCCGGCGGCCGAAGATGATGAACGCCACTAGGAGGCCGAGCACGACGCCGAGCGGAATCAGGGTCACCATCGTGAAGGTGCTGCCGCTCAGGACGCCCGCCGCCACCGCTGCCGCGACGATCAGCACGAAGGCACCGATCATGTACGGGAGGAGTCGGGTGTCCTCCTTGCGTTGGATCTGGAACGCCTGCCAGAGCTGACTCCGGCGCTCCTTCGATGCGGCCTTGCGCGCGGCCTTCGCCTCGGCCTTGGCGGCCTTGTCGGCACCGGTATTGCGAGTCTTCGCCATCGGATCAGGATACGGGTGGGCTGCTGGGATTCCGCAGCTGCGCTGCCGCTGCGTACAACTTGCCCGCTCGGTAGGAGGATCGCACCAGCGGTCCGGCCAGGACCCCGGGGAACCCGAGCCCCTCGGCGAACTTCGCGTGCTCGACGAACTCGTCGGGTGTGACCCACCGCTCCACCGGGTGGTGGCGAACCGTCGGCCGCAGGTACTGCGTGATGGTGATGATGTCGCACCCCGCCTCGCGCAGGTCGACCAGTGCGGTCCGCGCCTCTTCGGGTGTCTCACCCATGCCGAGGATCAGGTTGCTCTTGGTCACCAGGCCGTAGTCGCGGGCCGCGGTGATCACTGCAAGGCTGCGCTCGTATCGGAACGCCGGGCGGATTCGCTTGAAGATCCGCGGAACCGTTTCGACGTTGTGCGCCAACACTTCCGGACGCGTCTCGAACACCGTCTCGAGCTGTTCGGGAATGGCGTTGAAGTCGGGGATCAGCAACTCCACGCCGGTGTTCGGGTTCATCGCCTTGATCTGGCGAACGGTCTCGGCGTACAGCCACGCGCCACCGTCGGGTAGGTCGTCGCGGGCGACGCCGGTGACCGTCGAGTAGCGCAGGCCCATCGCCTGCACGCTCTCGGCAACGCGCCGCGGCTCGTCGCGGTCCAACTCCGCAGGTTTGCCCGTGTCGATCTGGCAGAAGTCACACCGCCGCGTGCACTGCTCTCCGCCGATGAGGAAGGTCGCCTCGCGGTCCTCCCAGCACTCGTAGATGTTGGGGCAGCCCGCCTCTTCGCAGACGGTGTGCAGACCCTCACGCTTAACCAGCGACTTGAGCTCGGTGTACTCCGGGCCCATCTTCAACTTGGTCTTGATCCACGGGGGCTTGCGCTCGATCGGGACCTCGGCGTTGCGGACCTCGAGGCGCAACAACTTGCGCCCACTGGAAGAAACCGGCAGCCCGGCAATCTCGGATCGAGGTTCGACGCTCACTTCACAAATGCTAGCGCCGAACGACCGTCGAGCGCGTCTCGGACCGCTTGCCCGACCGCGTCCGCCACGTCATCCACGGTGATCCGACGGCCGAGTTCGGCGGTCAGCGACGTCACACCTGCGTCGGAGATCCCGCAGGGGACGATCGAGGTGTACCCCGAGAGATCACAGTCACAGTTGAGGGCGAACCCGTGCAGGGTGGTTGCCCGCGCCACCCTGATGCCGATCGCGGCGACCTTGCGGGCCGGCCGCCGTTCGTCGGCGGGCAGCCACACTCCCGACCGGCCATCGACGCGGCCGGTGGTGAGACCGAGGCCGGCGCATACCGCGATCAGCGAATCCTCCAGCCGGCGAACGAACTTCACCACGTCCAGCGGCTGGGCCAGGCCGATGATGGGGTAGCCGACCAACTGGCCGGGTCCGTGCCAGGTGATCTTGCCGCCGCGGTCGGTGTCGACGACGGGGATGCCCGACGGGCCGGACGAGACCGGTCGCTCATGGGTTTCGGTGCGCCTGCCCGCCGTGTAGACGGGCGGATGCTCGAGGAGCAGCAGCGTGTCGGGCCCTCCGGCGATGCGGGCGTCGGACAGTTCGCGTTGCATCTGCCAGGCGCCGAGGTAGTCGACGGAGCCGAGCCGCCGCACCTCGATCTCGGTGTCCGCCGACCGGACGGATGCTGCCGCCATGACGTCGACGCTACGCGTCCTAGGACCCATTGGGCGCGGTGACATAGTTCATCGCCTCGCCGATGGTGTTGTGGTGGAAGTCGAATCCGGCCCGCTCGAGGGCCGCGGGAATCGCGCGTTGCCCACCGAGCAACCCCTCGTCGGCGAACTCGCCGAGCACAGCGCGCAGGGCGAACCCCGGGACCAGGATGGGCGTCGGCCTGTTGACCGCCCGGCCGAACGCGGCGGTGAACTCGGCGTTTGTCACCGGCGCAGGTCCCGTCCCGTTGACCGGCCCCGCGAGCTCATCGTGTCCGATCGCGAACAGCAGCGCGCGCACCTCGTCCTCCAGGCTGATCCACGGCATGTACTGGCGGCCGTTCCCCAACCGGGCGCCCAGCCCCAGCGAGAAGATCGGCTTGAGACGGGCCAGCATGCCGCCGGACGGCGACAGCACCAGGCCGGTGCGCATCATCACCACCCGGACGCCGGCGGTGCTGGCGGTTTCCGTGGCTGCTTCCCAGTCCTCGCACAGCGTCGCGAGGAAGCCCGTGCCCGCGGGCGCCGACTCGTCGATGACTCGGTCAGACGCGTCGCCGTAGTAACCCACCGCGCTCGAATTGACGAGAATCGGCACCCCGGCCTCCACGACGGCGCGCGACAACACCTCGGTGGGACCGATCCGGCTGTCGCGGAGACTCTGCTTGAATGCCCCGGACCATCGGTTGTTTGCGACGCCGACGCCGCACATGTTGACCACCGCGTCGGCACCTCGCAGGGCACTCGCGTCGAACTCGCCGGTGTCCGGGTTCCAGAAGACCTCGTCGGCGCTCGACGGAGCCCGTCGCACCAGCCGCAGCACCCGATGGTCCGCCGCCCGTAGTGCCGACGTCAGCGCCGAACCGATCAGTCCCGAGGAACCCGCAATCGCGATGACGGAGTTTCGCACTGGCTCTACAGTCCGAGGTCGGCCTCGAACGCTCCTTCTTCGAGGCGCCGCTTGATGGTCGTCAGGAAGCGCCCGGCATCCGCTCCGTCGACGAGTCGGTGGTCGTAGGTCAGCGGCAGGTAGCACACCGACCGCACGCCGATCGACTCGTTGCCGTTCTCGTCGACCACGACGCGCGGACGCTTGACGATGGCGCCGGTGCCCAGCATCGCGGCCTGCGGCGGTACCAGGATCGGGGTGTCGAGCAGTGCGCCCTGGCTACCGATGTTGGTGATCGTGAACGTGCCGCCGGACAACTCGTCGGGCTTGAGGTTGCCCGACCGGGCGCGTGCCGCGATGTCGGCGATCGCCCTCGCGAGACCGCCCAGCGACAGGTCACCCGCGTTGTGCACCACGGGGGAGAGCAGACCCTGTTCGGTGTCGACCGCGAAGCCGAGGTGCTCTGCGTCGTAGTAGGTGATCTCCTTGGAGTCTTCGTTGTAGCTGGCGTTCACGTTCGGATGCGCCTTGAGGGCGTCGATCACCGCGACGGCGAAGAACGGGAGGAACGTGAGGTTGACGCCCTCGCGCTCTTGGAAGGTCGCCTTGGCGCGGGCGCGCAACGCCACGATCTTGGTCAGGTCGACTTCGTGAGTCTGCGTCAATTGTGCTGTCGTCTGCAGAGATTCGCGCGTCTTCTTGGCCGTGATCTGACGGATGCGGTTGGCCTTCTGCGTAGTGCCGCGCAGGTGGGCCAACGCGGGCGCAGGCGCGGATGCCTTCGCCGCCGGGGCTTCGGCCGCCGCAGGAGCGGGCGCCGACGGGGCGGGCGTCTTCTTGGCCTCCGCCGCCGCGAGCACGTCCTGCTTGCGAATCCGACCTCCAACGCCGGTGCCCTTGACCGAGGCCAGGTCGACGCCGTTCTCTCCAGCCAATTTGCGGACCAACGGCGTCACGTACGGGCTGCCATCCGCGGCGGGTGCCTCCGCGGCCGGTGCCGCTTCGGGCTTCGGCTCCGGCTTCGGTTCCGGCTTGGGCTCTGGTTCCGGCTTCGGCTCTTCGGCCTTCGGCGCGGGCTCGGGTTCCGGCTCGGGTTCTTCGGCCTTCGGCGCTGCGCCCTCGGCGCCGATCTTGGCCAGCTCACCACCGACGGCGACGGTGTCGTCTTCGTCGGCGGTGATCGACAGCAGCGTGCCCGCGACCGGTGACGGAATCTCGGTGTCGACCTTGTCGGTGGAGACCTCGACCAGCGGGTCGTCGACCTCGACGCTGTCGCCCACCTTCTTGAGCCACCGGGTGACGGTGCCCTCGGTGACGGACTCGCCCAGTTCGGGCATCACGAGCGAGGTGGACTCGCCTCCACCGGAACTCGGTGAGGCGGGAGCCGACTCTTCCTTCGCCGCGGGCTCTGGCTCTGGCTCGGGTTCCGGTTCGGGGTCTGCCTCTGGTTCTGGTTCCGCTTGGGGCTCGGCCTTCTCCTCGGCTGCCGGAGCGCTCTCACCGCCGCTCTCACTCGCGTCGCCGATCGTGCCGAGGTCAGCACCGACCTCGACGGTGTCGTCCTCGTTGGCGATGATCTTGGTGAGGACGCCTGCGGCGGGCGAGGGGATCTCGGTGTCGACCTTGTCGGTGGAAACCTCGAGCAACGGTTCATCGACCTCGACGGTGTCGCCTTCTTGTTTCAGCCATCGCGTGACGGTCCCTTCGGTGACGCTCTCACCGAGTGCGGGCATCTGGACGGTGATGGCCATGTGATTTGACTCCTCGAACGGTGGCTCGTCATGGGTCGAAAATGCTCGCTCCCCATCCTGTCACGTCTGCGCCGGTCGGTCGTCGCAGACGTGTCGACTTCGTCCTCTGGCACCATTGAAGATGGTGGTACTGCCGACAGCTCGTGTCGGCACCGAAGGGAGTGGGGTTGAGTTGGGACTGTTCGACACGTTTCGTCGTCGCGGTTCCAAGCGCACCTCCGACGGCCGCGACGCCGCCACCGATCTGAAATACCTGCGCCAGTGGGTTGCCGAGCACCAGGGTGTCGAGGCATTCGTCGAACCGAAGACCACCGTCACCGAAGTCACCGTGGTGCTCGTGGCCGCGGACGGGGAGTGGACGAGGCGACGCGCCGGTGGCGACAAGGGGGCCCGGCGGCTCAGCGACAAACTCCACATCCCGGTCTACGACGTGCAGAAGATCGGCTACCCGCAGCGGATGCGAGACTTCGATGCGCGGCGGCGCATCGAACGCAACCGCGAGCTCAGACGGGAACTCGAAGAGGGCTGACGTTGAGGAGTCCGATGTCATCGATGACAACCAGCGACGGAATCGCCGAGAGCGCCGATGGCGCCCGCATCGCCGTGTACGAACAGGGCAACCCCGACGGGCCCACCATCGTGATGGTGCATGGTTGGCCCGACTCGCACGCGGTCTGGGACGGTGTGGTCCCGTTGCTCGAGGAGCGCTACCGCATCATCCGCTACGACAACCGTGGCGTCGGCGAATCGTCTGTGCCCAAATCGTTTTCGTCCTACAGCATGGCGCGCTACGCAGACGACTTCGACGCCGTCGTCCACGCGGTGAGTCCGGACGCACCCGTGCACGTGCTGGCGCACGACTGGGGTTCGACCGGGGTCTGGGAGTATCTCGCGCGACCGGTGGCCGGTGACCGCGTCGCGTCGTTCACGTCGATCTCCGGTCCGAGCGCCGACCACCTCAATCGCTTCGTCGTCGGCAACCTCGTGCGCCCGTACCGCCCACGGCAGTTCGCCCGCGCCCTCGCGCAGTTGCTCCGGCTGACCTACATGGGTGCGTTCTCGGTGCCGTTCCTCGCGCCCGCGCTCGTCCGCATCTTCTTCCGCGCCGGACTGCTGGGGCGCACGCTGCGACGAGAAGGTATCCCCGCCAACCAGATGCATCACTCACCCGACTTCGTCGGCGATGCCGTCAACAGCATGAAGGTGTATCGGGCCAACTACCTCAGGTCCCTCGTCACGGCGCGCAACGACCACCGAGTCGACGTGCCCGTCCAGCTCATCGTGGGTACGGAAGACCCGTTCGTGCGCCCGTACGTCTTCGACGAGACCGACAGGTGGGTCTCGCGGCTGTGGCGGCGCGACGTCAAGGCCGGTCACTGGGTCCCAATGTCTCATCCGCAGGTCGTCGCGCAGTCGGTGACCGAGCTCGTCGACTTCCTCGGCGGCTCGGCGCCCGCCCGTGCGCTGCGGCGCGCCCAGGTCGGCAGGCCGCGCGCCACCTTCGGGGACACCCTGGTGTCCGTGACCGGCGCCGGGAGTGGCATCGGCCGCGAGACGGCGCTGGCGTTCGCCAAGGAGGGCGCCGAGGTCGTGATCAGCGACGTCGACGAAGCCGCGGCGAAGGAGACGGCGGGATTGGTCATCGCCCGAGGTGGTGTGGCCCACTCCTACGTACTCGACGTCTCCGACGCCGCGGCCGTCGAAGCCTTCGCCGATCGGATCTGCGCCGAGCACGGGGTCCCCGACATCGTGGTGAACAACGCCGGCATCGGCCACGCCGGATCGTTCCTCGACACTCCCGCCGAGCAGTGGGACCGCGTTCTCGACGTGAACCTCGGTGGCGTGGTCAATGGCTGCCGGGCGTTCGCGAAGCGGCTCGTGGAGCGTGGCACCGGTGGCCACGTCGTCAACGTGTCGTCGATGGCCGCCTACTCGCCGTTGCAGGCGATGAACGCCTATTGCACGTCAAAGGCAGCGGTGTACATGTTCTCCGACTGCCTGCGCGCCGAACTCGGCGCGGCCGGCATCGGGCTGACGACGATCTGTCCGGGTGTGATCAACACGAACATCGTTCACACCACGCGATTCGACGCGCCCGCCGGACGCGGAGGCCAGGTGGCCGGGCGCCGCAAGCAACTCGAGGCGATGTTCGCCGCGCGGCGCTACGGTCCCGACAAGGTCGCCAAGGCGATCCTGTCGTCCGTCCAGAAGGGCAAGGCGATCCGTCCGGTCGCCCCGGAGGCATACGTGCTGTACGGCACGTCGCGGATCGCGCCGCAAGTGCTTCGAAGCACCGCTCGCGCCAAGGTGATGTAGGCCGTTGGCCGTTCTCCGCTAACCGTTTTGTGAGATGTCCTCGAGCACCGCGAACATGGTGCGCGTCGGGACTCCGGTGCCGCCCTTGCCCGTGTAGCCCCACGGGCCGCCGGTGTTGTAGGCCGGACCCGCGACGTCGAGATGCGCCCACTGCACGCCGTCGGCGACGAACTCGCGAAGGTAGACGCCCGCGACCAGCATGCCCGCGTAACGGGAGGCGCTGACGTTCGCGAGGTCGGCGATCGTCGACTTGAGATCGTCCTTGAGTTCCTCGGGCAGTGGCATCGCCCACGCGTTCTCGCCGACAGCATGCGACAGCGTGGCGACGCGGTCGCGGAACTCATCGTTGCCCATCACGCCGGGCGTGCGACCGCCGAGGGCCACCGTCTGCGCTCCGGTCAGCGTCGACGTCTCGATGAGGTAGTCGGGGCCGTCCTCGCACGCCCGCACGATGCCGTCGGCCAGGACGAGGCGCCCCTCGGCGTCGGTGTTGAGCACCTCCACCGTGATGCCGCCGTACTGGGTGAGGACGTCGCCCGGCCGCTGAGCGGTGGACGACGGCATGTTCTCGGCCATCGGCACCGTGGCGATGACGTCGATGGGTAGCTGCTGCTTGGCGGCCAGCACGACGGTCGCGATCACGGCCGCCGCTCCGCCCATGTCGGAGGTCATCTGATGCATGTTGGCGGCGGGCTTGATCGAGATGCCGCCGGTGTCGAACGTGATGCCCTTGCCGACGAGCGCGACCTTCTTGGCCTTCTTCGACTTGCCTCCGCGGTAGGTCAGCCGGACCAGCCGCGGCGGGCGTGACGATCCCTTGCCGACGCCGACGATGCCTCCGTACCCTCCCTTCTCGAGGGCCTTCTCGTCCAGAATCTCGACCTCGAGGCCCACCGACTCGCCGAGAGCCTTTGCGCGCTTGGCGAATTCACTCGGGAAGAGGTGGCTCGGCGGGGTGTTGACCAGATCGCGCGCCGTGGCGACGGCCGTCGCGACGTTCGTTCCACGGACCGCGTCGGCCTTTGCGCCCTTCGCGGTCGACAGCACCGTGATCTTGGCCAGGCCGGGTTCCTTCGGCGCCGTCTTGGCGCTGCGGAACTCACTGAACCGGTACGCGCCGAGGATGAGCCCCTCGACCGCTGCCTCGACGTCGATTTCCGAGAGCGTGGTCACGACGTTCTCGGTGCCGCTGAGTGATCGCGCCGCCACCCCGGCTGCCCGTCGGATCACGTCGCTGGGCCACACGTCGCGGGGCTTGCCGAGCCCGACCGCCAGCACGCTCGCGACCGGCAGCGACGGGGCCAGCACCCGCGTCGTCTGGTCGGTGCCGCCCTTGGCGCCGAGGGCCTCGAGAGCCACTTCGATCTCGCCGACCGCCTCGGCGTCGAGGAACGGGTTGGCGAGGACGGCCGCCTGGTCGTCGTCGCCCGTGACGACGGGCACGATCAACACCGTCGATCCGGTGCCGCGCTTGGGCAGCGTGGCGGAGACGGTGACGGTGGGGGACTGGTAGCCGGGTGCGGTACTCACGTACGTCACCCTAGTGCTGCGCGATTGCCCAGTCGCGACCACGCGAGTTCTGCGCCATGGTCGCCACATCCGCGAAATCGCAGCCCGGGCGAGGAAGTCGGCGGCACCATCCAGGGCGGGCGGCGAAGCGACCGGGGACTAGGGTTGTTGGCCGTGAGCGACAACCTGCTGAGGGGCCCGCTGGAAGACCGCCACCGCGAGCTGGGCGCGAGCTTCGCCGAATTCGGGGGCTGGCTCATGCCGGTGTCCTACGCGGGCACCGTCAGCGAGCACAATGCGACCCGCAACGCCGTCGGGCTCTTCGACGTCAGCCACCTCGGCAAGGCCCTGGTGGTGGGGCCGGGAGCCGCGGAGTACGTCAACGCGGCGCTGACCAACGACCTCCGTCGCATCGGACCCGGAAAGGCGCAGTACACGTTGTGCTGCAACGACTCCGGTGGCGTCGTCGACGACCTGATCGCCTACTACGTGTCCGACGACGAGGTGTTCCTGGTGCCGAACGCCGCCAACACCGCGGCCGTCGTAGCCGCCCTGCAGGCCATGGCGCCCGCCGGGCTGACCATCACCGACGAGCACCGTTCCTTCGCCGTGCTCGCGGTGCAGGGACCGAAGTCGGCGGAGGTGCTCGGCGCCCTGGTACTGCCGACCGACATGGATTACATGGGCTACGCCGACGCGGAGTTCGGCGGCGTGGCCGTGCGCGTGTGCCGCACCGGCTACACCGGCGAGCACGGCTACGAACTGCTGCCCGAGTGGGATCGCGCTGCGGTGGTGTTCGACGCATTGGTCGAGGCGGTCAAATCGGCGGGCGGGGAACCCGCCGGCCTCGGCGCCCGCGACACCCTGCGCACCGAGATGGGCTATCCACTGCACGGCCACGAACTGTCGCTGGACATCTCGCCGCTGCAAGCCCGGTGCGGCTGGGCGATCGGGTGGAAGAAGGACGCCTTCTGGGGCCGCGCCGCCCTGCTGGAGGAGAAGCAAGCCGGACCCCGGCGTCTTCTCCGCGGATTGAAGGCACTCGGGCGCGGGGTGCTTCGGGCCGACATGACGGTGCTCGACGGTGACCGACCGGTGGGCGTGACGACGTCGGGAACCTTCTCTCCGACATTGAAACTCGGCATCGCGCTCGCCCTCATCGACGTCGATGCCGACGTCACCGACGGGCAGCGCGTCGCGGTCGACGTGAGGGGCCGTGCGCTCGAATGCGAGGTGGTCGCACCGCCGTTCGTGGAGGCGAAAACTCGATAGTCACGGGTTATACAATCGCTTCATGACTGACGGCCCCCTCGAGTTCACGCTTGCCCGCGACGCGAATCCGGCAAGCGACGAGGTACGTGCCGAGATTCTGGCCGACCCGGGATTCGGCCGCTTCCACACCGACCACATGGTGTCGATCGCCTACGTCGAGGGCCGCGGCTGGCACGACGCGGCCGTCATTCCGTACGGCCCGATCGAACTGGACCCGTCCGCGGTCGTGCTGCACTACGCGCAGGAGGTCTTCGAGGGCCTCAAGGCGTACCGATGGGTGGACGGCTCCATCGTGTCGTTCCGCCCCGAGGCCAACGCCACGCGGTTGCGCACCTCGTCCCGCCGACTGGCCATCCCCGAACTACCCGAAGACGTGTTCCTCGAGTCGCTGCGGCAGCTGATCGCCGTCGACCACGACTGGGTGCCCGCCGCGGGCGGTGAACAGTCGCTGTATCTGCGGCCCTTCATCTTCGCGACCGAGCCCGGCCTCGGCGTGCGGCCGGCCGTCGAGTACCGGTACATGGTGATCGGGTCCCCGGCGGGCGCGTACTTCAAGGGCGGCATCAAACCGGTGTCGGTGTGGCTGTCGACGGAGTACGTGCGGGCCAGCCCGGGCGGCACCGGCGCGGCGAAGTTCGGCGGCAACTACGCCGCGTCCCTGCTTGCGCAGGCGGAGGCCACCCAGCACGGTTGCGATCAGGTCGTCTGGCTCGACGCGATCGAACGCCGCTACGTCGAGGAAATGGGGGGCATGAACCTGTTCTTCGTCTTCGGCAGCGGCGGTACGGCGCGCCTGGTCACCCCCGAACTCAGCGGTTCCCTGCTGCCGGGCATCACGCGAGACTCCCTGCTGCAGTTGGCAACCGATGCGGGCTACTCCGTCGAGGAACGCAAGATCGACGTCGACGAGTGGCATAAGAAGGCCGCCGCGGGTGAGATCACGGAGGTGTTCGCCTGCGGTACCGCGGCCGTGATCACCCCGGTCTCGCACGTGAAGTCCGGTGACGGGGAGTTCACCATCGCCGACGGCGAGCCGGGCGAGGTCACGATGGCGCTGCGCGACACCCTGACCGGCATTCAGCGTGGCACGTTCGCCGACACCCACGACTGGATGACCCGACTCGACTGACGGTCAGCGAACCGCCAGACCCAGCGCGGCGAGCGTCGTCGTCAGTTCGACGCACGCGCCGAGTACGTCACCGGTGATCCCGCCGAACCGGCGTACGCAATGCGCCACCAGGACCACGCTGATCGCCAGGGCCACGACCACCGCCAACGGCCCCTGCCACGGGCGGTCGGCCGCCACGACCGCTGCCGCCGCGAGGGCGGCGGCCCATGTCGCGGCCACCCACGGCGGCTGGGTGCCTGCGACCAGCGATGCCAGTTTGCTGCCCGGCGCCGCGGGCACCGAACGGCGGCAGGCCACCACCACCGCCACCCGGCCCGCCGCCACGGCGACCACGATCGCGACCGGGTCCAGCATGGTGAACGTCAGGCCCTGCACGACAAGCGTCACGACGATCGCGGCCACGCCGAACGGGCCGGCCGGTCCGTCGCGCATGACGGCCAGCGCCCGCTCCGGCGGCCCGTAGCAGCCGAGTCCGTCCACCGTGTCGGCGAAACCGTCGACGTGCAGACCGCGGGTCGCCAACAGCAGGACCGCCACCACGGCCATGCCCGACAGGGGATTGCCGTCGCCGAAGGACTGCGCCGCCACCCACGCCGCTCCGGCCGCCGCCGCGCCGAGCACCATGCCGACGATTGGCAGCGCGGTCAGGGCCCCGCGGCCGAAGGGCTGCCGAGTGCGCACCGGGAGCACGGTCGCAAAGGCGAATGCCGATGCGAGAGAACCGATCACGGCACGTTGTCGGACACGTGTGCTTCGTCGAACGTGGCCATCGACGACAGGGTGGCGACTGCCGCACGCAGAACCGGCAGCGCGACCGCGGCGCCGGTACCCTCGCCGAGGCGCATCTCGAGATCGACGATCGGTTCCAGCCACAGGTGTCGAAGGGCCGTCGTGTGCGCGGGTTCGGTCGACCTGTGTCCGGCCTGCCACCACGAACGCGCCCCGGGGGCCAACCGGTCTGCGACCAGGGCAGCCGCGGTGACGACCACTCCGTCGAGCAACACCGGAGTCCGCCGTGCCGCGGCCTGCGCCAAGAAGCCGGCCATCGCCGCGAGGTCTGCGCCGCCGCAAACCCGCAGCAGGCCAAGGGGATCCGAGGATACGTCGCGGGCGCGATGGAGCGCATCCCTGATGGCCGCGGTCTTGCGGGCCCAGCCCGCGTCGTCGACGCCGGTTCCGCGCCCCACCACCGCGACGGGTTCGGAGGCCGTCAGCGCGGCGATCAACGTCGTTGCCGCCGTAGTGTTTCCGATACCCATGTCGCCGGCGATCAAGAGGTCGGCGCCGGCGTCGACCTCCTCGTCGGCGATCGCCCGGCCCGCATCGACTGCGGCGACCGCTTCCTCGGCGCTGAGCGCGTCCTCGACGGCGATGTTGCCGCTGCCGCGCCGCACCTTGTGTGCGCCGATCGCCTGCGACAGTGGTTCGTCCGAGTCGACCGCGACGTCGACCACCCGCACGGTCGCGCCCGCGAGTTCCGCCAGCACGTTGATCGCGGCGCCGCCGGCGTCGATGTTCGCCACCATCTGGGCGGTCACCTCGGGCGGAAAGGCGGACACGCCGGCTGCGGTCACCCCGTGATCGCCCGCGAACACGACGACCCGCGGACGCAGGAACTGGTGCGGCGGGCACGCGCCCTGGCACGCCGCCACCCAGACCGACAGATCCTCGAGGTGGCCGAGCGAGCCGGGCGGCTTCGTCAGCCTGCTCTGGCGGGTGCGGGCGGCGGCCTCGGCCTCGCCGTCGAGGGCGGGGATGTCGGGGATCGGCTGCATGTCCGTCACGATGGCTCCTTGACCGTCAGGGGCTGTCCGGCGATCACCAGTACGACGCGATCGCACACGGACGCGAGACGTTGATTCAACACGCCCAACCCATCGGCGAACAGGCGGCCCGACTCGGTCGCCGGCACGATCGTCAGCCCGACCTCGGGACTGACCAACGCGAGCGGCCCCCGAAACGATTCGACCGCATCCACGAGGTCGTCGACGTCGGCCGTCACCGCGCCCCCGGTCCACGCGTCCCGGCGATCCATGGCGGCGACGAGCCAGCCACCCATGTCGTCCACCAGGGTGGGGGCGCTGTCTTCGGAGCGCAATTGCGTTGCCACATCGGTGCTTTCGACCGTCGACCACTCGTCGGGTCGGCGTTTTAGATGAACCGCGACCCTGGCCGTCCACTCGGAATCAGCTGAGTTGGCACCGGTGGCCACGTAGCGAACGTGTCCGCCTGGACCGGCTGCCCGGGTGATCGTCGCTTCAGCCCACTGCGACTTGCCAGACCTGATGCCGCCGAGCGCGAGGACGCGCACCTCGGCTCAAGCGACCTTCGCGCCGCGCTCGACCTGAGGGCGGGGCGCCCGCATGCGGCGCAGCTGAGACGCGCGACTCGCGGCGTAGAAGCCCAGCTTCCACCCGCTCTCGGTGTTGTCGGGGAACTTTGCGTCGACACCCTTGTTGACACGCCGTGCGATCAGGAATCCGTCGATCACCATGACCGCCACCAGCCCGAGCATGACGAACTGCACGTAGTACTGGATCTGCACCGACGGCAGCGACAACATCACGAACACCAGCCCAAGTGCGGCCGGCATGAACAGACCGAGCAGGTTGCGACGCGAATCGACGATGTCGCGAGCGAAACGGCGCAGCGGTCCCTTGTCGCGGGGCAGCAGATGGGCGTCGTCACCCGCCATCATCTTCTCGCGACGCTCCGCCGACGCGGCGCGGCGCACGAGCTTGTCGGCCTTGCGCTCTTCCTTCGTCAACGACTGCTTGGCGGCCTTCTTGCGCTTGCGCGCCTCCGCGGACGTCATCGGCGCCGGTGCCACCGGACCGCGATTGCGGGTCTGGTTGCGCTTGGGCGTGGGCCTGCCCTTCGGGGCGGTCACGCGGGCACCCGTGTCCCGGTCGTCGTCGGACAACCCATCGACGGACGGGCCGTCGGTCTCCTCGGGCGGGGGATTGTCCTTCTTGCGACCCAGCAGATTCACGTCTCCCAGGTTACTTCCGTTCCCGCACCGTCCGACATGCACCTCCGACCACGCGGACTTACCGTGGGGGAATGACGGCCCCGGCGCTGCGCGTGCTGATCGCCCCCGACTGCTACGGCGACAGTCTCACCGCCGTACAGGCAGCCGAGGCCATCGCCAACGGTTGGCGGCGTGCCCGTGCCGACGACCGGCTGACGCTCGCCCCTCAGTCCGACGGCGGCCCCGGTTTCGTCGACGTGCTCGCGAGTCGCTTCGGTGGTCGGCGCTCGGCGTTGGTCAGCGGCCCAATGACCGACGACGTGACCGCCGAGTGGGTCTACCACGCCGCCTCGGCAACCGCCTACGTCGAATGCTCGCAGGCCTGCGGACTGGCTCTGCTCGGCGGTGCGCCCACGGTGCACACCGCCGTCGAGGCGCACAGCAGGGGAGTCGGTCAACTCATCGACGCCGCACTGCAGGCGGGCGCCGCACGCATCGTCGTCGGGCTCGGCGGCAGTGCCTCCACCGACGGCGGCCGCGGCATGGTCGAAGCGCTCGGCGGGCTCGACGTGGCCGTTGCGCGATTGGCGGCGGTGGAGTTGATCGCCGCCACCGACGTCGAGCATCCGCTGCTCGGCCAAAGGGGGGCGGCGCAGGTGTTCGGGCCTCAGAAGGGCGCCGATCCCGCCACGGTCGAACTGCTCGAAGCGAGGTTGACCGACTGGGCCTGCGCCCTCGAGGCCGCCGCGGGCCGCGACGTCCGTGCCGAGCCCGGCGCAGGAGCCGCCGGCGGCATCGGGGCCGCACTGATGGCGTTGGGTGGCCGCCGCGAATCGGGCGCCGCCGTCATCGCCGAGCACACCGGCCTGTCGGGCGACGTGGCGGACGCCGACCTCATCATCACCGGTGAGGGACGATTCGACGATCAGTCGCTGCACGGCAAGGTGGTCAGCGCACTGGCCAAGGGGGCGCGGGACACGCCGGTACTGGTGCTTGCCGGGCAGGTCACCCTGGACGAGAGCGCCTTGCGGGAGGCAGGCATCGCCGCCGCGCACTCGATCACTGACTACGCAGGCTCGGTCCAAGTCGCGATCGACGACGCCGCGCGGCAGCTCACGGGGCTCGCGCAGCAGACGTCCTCACGTTGGGGAGACGACAAGAGTCGGGAATAGCGGTCCGGCAAGGTACCGTTGTCCTATCCGACGCATGACAATGCACAGGGAGAAGGAATGACTGTTCAGGACGAGTCGACCACGACTACCACCGCCGCTCATGGAGCGATCCTCACCGACGCTGCCGCCACAAAGGCGAAGTCGCTGCTGGACCAGGAAGGCCGCGACGACCTGAACCTGCGCATCGCGGTCCAGCCCGGCGGCTGCGCGGGCCTACGCTACGAGCTCGCGTTCGACGACCGGTCGCTCGATGGTGACCTCAACGTCGAATTCGGCGGTGTCACGCTGACCGTCGACCGCATGAGCGCCCCGTACCTCCAGGGTGCCACGATCGACTTCGTCGACAGCATCGAGAAGACCGGCTTCACGATCGACAACCCGAACGCGGGCGGTTCCTGCGCCTGCGGCGACTCGTTCAACTGAGCCGTCGCCGCTAGCCTGCTAGAACTGGCCGGTGTTCCTCGGCAGATACGAACACACCAATATCTCGGGGCCCTGGATCAGTAGCTGGGCTATGCCTTGTCGCTCCACTTCGCCCTGGCTACGACCCGCAGGTGTGGCGCGCATCGTGAAGAGCACTTGCGACTGATTGGGCGACCACGTCACGATCTTGTCGATCTTCGACACGACCACGCTGCCGTACTGCCCGCGGAATGCTTCGCTGGTGAGATTGGCGAGCATCATGTCCGATCGACGGTCGGTGACCGCGTCGAAGAACCCGCAGGAGTTGTTGCGAGCCACCGTCTCGTCGTCGCCCTTCGCGAGCGCATCGAGGTAGCCCTGAATGGCGGTGGTGGCAGAGGCGTCGGTGACCGCGGCAGCGCCACCGTCGCCGTCGCGGGCGGCCATGACGATCACCGCGACCACCGCGGCCACCAGTGCGATCACCAGCAGTCCGACGGCGACCACGATGAAGCGCTTGCGACGCGGAGGCTTCGGATAGTTCACCGGCGGCGGCAGGGTGCCCGGGTACGCCGACGGCACCTGCCCGGGGTAGGGCAGGGGACCAGTCGGCCACATTCCGGGGTTCGGAAACGACTGCTGGGGCAGTGGTTCCGGGTGCGGGGACTCGGGGTACGGAATTGGGCCAGCCATGACGTTGTTAGGCTAGCGCACCGACCTGCCAGCTAGTTTTATATAGACGGTTTAGCGAAATGAGGGGTAGCGCTTCGTGACGATTGTGGTGACCGGATCCATTGCGACCGACCATCTGATGAAGTTCCCCGGCAAGTTCTCCGAACAGTTGCTGGCCGATCATCTGCAGAAGGTGTCACTGAGCTTCCTCGTGGACGATCTCGTCATGCACCGCGGCGGGGTGGCGGGCAACATGGCCTACGCCATCGGCGTGCTGGGCGGCAACGTCGCGCTCGTCGGCGCGGCAGGCAACGACTTCGACGAGTACCGAGGCTGGCTGACCGACCACGGGGTGGACTGCGACAGCGTCCTGATCTCCGACTCCGCCTACACCGCGCGGTTCGTCTGCACCACCGACGAGGACATGGCCCAGATCGCGTCGTTCTACCCGGGCGCCATGTCGGAATCCCGCAACATCAAACTCGCCGACGTCGCATCGCGCACCGGCGCCATCGACCTGGTCATCGTCGGGGCCAACGACCCCGACGCGATGTTCCTGCACACCGAGGAGTGCCGCGAACTCGGGCTGGCCTTCGCGGCCGATCCATCCCAGCAGCTGGCCCGCCTGACCGGTGAGGAGATCCGCAAGCTCATCGACGGCGCCACCTACCTGTTCACCAACGACTACGAGTGGGACCTGCTGCTGCAGAAGTCGAGTTGGACCGAAGCCGAGGTGATGAGCCAGATCGGTCTGCGAGTGACGACCCTCGGGCCCCACGGCGTCGATCTGGTGTCCGCAGACGGCACCACCCTCCACGTCGGTGTCGTGCCCGAAACCCATCAGGCCGACCCGACGGGCATCGGCGACGCGTTCCGCGCCGGCTTCCTGACGGGCCGCGCCGCAGGACTGAGCCTCGAGCGTTCGGCTCAGCTGGCCTCGTTGGTCGCCGTGCTGGTCCTGGAGACGACCGGGCCGCAGGAGTGGACGTGGGACCGCGACGTGGCGGTCGAGCGACTCTCGGAGGCCTACGGCCCCGAGGCGGCTCGGGAAATCGGCGCAACGCTGAGCTAGCCGAACCGGCTACAGCTGAACCGGATAGGTCGGTTCGCTGATGCTGGGCACCACGCTGCGCTCGACGAAGATCGCGTGCCACAGCATGAAGATCAGCACGGTCCACAGCCGGCGACTGTGATCGGCGGCGCCGTTGCGGTGTTCGTCGAGCATCCGTCGCACCCCGGCGAGGTCGATCAACCCGTCCGTCTGTGACGCGGCCACCGTCGCATACGCCCAGTCGAGCAGTTCACCGGACCGCAGCCAGTGCCGGATCGGCACGGGGAAGCCAAGTTTGGCGCGGTTCAGCACGTGCGCGGGAACGATCGGCTCGAGTGCTCGGCGCAGGGCGTACTTCGTCGTGGCTCTGGTGATCTTCTGATCGAACGGAAGTCGCGACGCGACCGCGAACACCTCGGGATCGAGGAACGGCACGCGCAACTCCAGCGAGTTCGCCATCGTCATCTTGTCGGCCTTGACCAGGATGTCCCCGCGCAGCCAGGTGAACAGGTCGACGTGTTGCATGCGGGCCACCGGGTCCCAGCCCTCGGATTCGGCGTACAGCGCCGCGGTCAGGTCGGTGTGCGTCCATTCCGGTCGGAAGCCGGGCAGCACCGCGCGCAACTGGGCGTCGGAGAAACTCCTGGCGTTCCCGTAATAACGGTCCTGCAGCGTCAGCGAACCCCGGTGCAGCAGACTCTTGCCGCGCATGCCATCGGGAAGGGGGCGCGACGCTCTGCCGAGCGACCTGCGAAGCGGGCCGGGCACGTAGTCGAATGCCTTGAGCGACAACGGCTCCCGATAGATCGTGTAACCGCCGAACAACTCGTCGGCACCCTCGCCCGACAGCACCACCTTGACGTGTTTGCGCGCCTCGCGGGCGATGAAGAACAGCGGCACCAGGGCAGGATCGGCCACCGGTTCGTCCAGATACCAGACGATCTCGGGCAACGCCTCCACGAATTCGGCCTGGCTGACGACCTTGGTGACGTGGCGCGCGCCGATCGCCTCGGCGGAGGCCACCGCGACGTCGACCTCCGAGAAGCCTTCGCGTTCGAAGCCGGTGGTGAACGTGATCAAGCGCGGGTTGTGCCGCATCGCCAGCGCCGCGATCGCCGTCGAATCGATGCCGCCCGACAGGAAGGCGCCCACCGTGACGTCGGCGCGCATGTGCTTGGCCACCGAATCCTCGAGCACCGCGGTGATCTCGTCGTAGCGGGCCTGCTCGGCTCCGGCGACGAACGGCACCGCGGCGAACCGTGGCACGAAGTACCTCGTCACCTCCGGCTCGCCACCCGGTCGGATACGGGCGTAGCTGCCCGACTCCAGCCGACGCACGCCGCGGTTCAGCGTCTCCGGTTCCGGCACGTACTGCAGCACGATGTAGTGCTGCACGGCGCGTTCGTCGATGGCGAGGTCGATGCCCGCCGCGGGGGCGAGCTCCAGAAGGGACTTCTTCTCGCTGCCGACGATCGTGCCGCCCGAACCGGTCGCCATGAACATCGGCTTGATGCCGAAGGGGTCGCGCGCGCAGAACAACTCCCGATCAACGTTGTCCCACAGCGCAAACGCGAACATGCCCCGCAGGCGATGCAGGGCCTCGGTGCCCCAGTGGTGGTACGCGGCGAGGATCGCCTCGCCGTCACCGTCGGTGGCGAACTCGACACCGTGGCGCGACGACAGCTCGTCCCGCAATTCGAGGTAGTTGTAGATCTCGCCGTTGAAGACCAGCTTGTAGCGGCCGGGCTCCTCAGCCGGCCCCCAGCTCAGCGGTTGGTGGCTGTGGGCGATGTCGATGATGGACAGGCGATTGAAGCCGAGGACCACGGTGGGCGCGGCGCCGTCGTCTGCCCAGGTCCCCGGCTCGTCCGGGCCGCGGTGACGCATGAGGTGAGCCGCCCCTGACACCGCATCCACCAGCTCGGCGGAGGGGTCGGCGGACGGGTCGCGTAGGTAGGCCAGCAGTCCGCACACCGCGCCAGTATGCGCCAGTGGCGAGGTGTGTCGAGCCACGGCCCTCGGACATTTTGCGATCGCGTTGGTGACATTCCCCGGTCGCTTCGCTCCTGCCCTCCGGCGTGGTCTACGCTGCGTAGTATTCGCCTGGTTTCACCCACTTCTAGGAGGCACCAACGTGACCGCTCGCGGGTTCCGGTTGGTGGCGTCGTCCGTCGTACTGGGTGGGACAGCGCTCCTTCTCAGCGGCTGCAGCTGGTCTGAGGCCGTGGGCCTCGGCTGGCCGAACGGCATCACGCCAGAGAGCAAGCTCAGCCGTGAGTTGTGGATCGGCAGCGTGATCGCGTCGCTGGTCGTCGGCGTGATCGTGTGGGCTCTGATCTTCTGGACCAGCGCCTTCCACCGGAAGAAGAAGACCGACACCGAACTGCCACGTCAGTTCGGTTACAACATGCCACTCGAGCTGGTGCTGACGGTCGTGCCGTTCCTCATCATCTCGGTGCTGTTCTACTTCACCGTGGTCGTGCAGGAGAAGATGCTGCACAAGGAACCCAATCCCGACGTCGTCATCGACGTCACGGCCTTCCAGTGGAACTGGAAGTTCGGCTACCAGAAGGTCGACTTCAAGGACGGCACGCTCAGTTACGACGGCGCCGACACCGCGCGCAAGAACGCGATGGTGTCCAGGCCAGAAGGCGTCGACGCCGCCGGCGAGGAACTCGTCGGACCGATCAAGGGTCTGAACCCCGAGGACCGCACCTACCTCAACTTCGACAAGGTCGAGACGATGGGCACCAGCAACGAGATTCCGATCCTGGTGTTGCCCAAGGGCAAGCGCGTCGAGTTCCAGCTCGCGGCGGCTGACGTCGTCCACGGCTTCTGGGTCCCGGAGTTCCTGTTCAAGCGTGACGTCTTGCCGGAGCCCAAGGCCAACAACTCGGACAACGTGTTCCAGGTCAGCGAGATTCAGAACACCGGCGCCTTCGTCGGTCGGTGCACCGAATTGTGCGGCACGTACCACTCGATGATGAACTTCGAGGTGCGCGTGGTGGAGCCCAACGTGTTCAAGGCGTACCTCCAGTACCGCATCGACAATCCGAACGGGACGAACGCCGACGCGCTCGGAGCAGTGGGTCTGCCGGAGTTGGCGGTCACGACGCGTCCGTTCGAAACGCGCCGCGGCGAGCAGGTACCCATGGCGAGCAAGTAGGGGACGACACCTCATGCACATCGAAGCGAGACTGTTCGAGTTCCTGACCGCGTTCTTCGCGCTCTGCGCCGTCGTGTACGGCACGCTCACCGCGATCTACGCCAACGGCGGCATCGAGTGGGCGGGCACCACGGCGCTGGTGCTCACTATGGGCCTGTCACTCATCACCGGTACGTTCTTCCGTTTCGTCGCGAGGCGGCTCGACACCCGTCCCGAGGACTATGAGGACGCCGAGATCTCAGACGGCGCAGGGGAGTTGGGCTTCTACAGCCCCCACAGCTGGTGGCCACTGCTGATCGCCCTGTCGGCCTCGGTGACTGCGGTCGCAATCGCGTTGTGGTTGCCGTGGTTGATCGTCGCGGGTGTCTGCTTCGTGCTGGCGACGGCGGCCGGCTTGGTGTTCGAGTACTACACCGGCCCCGAGAAGCACTGACCACGCAGGGCGCAAGGTCACGATAAAGGCCTCAGTTGGTCGACGCACCGTGCCATCGGAGCCGCCACGGCTTCACGTTCGATAGGGTTGCCGGGGCACGGCCAGTCACGACACCGACGCTGACGTCGCGCCGAATGGGCAGTCGAAAAGGACAGGCGTAGATGAGCGGGCCGAATCCCCCAGAACCGGATTCTCCGAAATCGGACGAACCGGCTCGGGAGGCGTCGAAGACGGGCGAGACTGAGATCTACTCGCGGGCGTACTCCGCGCCCGAATCCGAGCAGTTCATCAGTGCGCCGTACGTGCCGCCGGACTCCGCCCTGTACGACTACGACACCTTCGACTCCACTGCCGGTGACGACGATGACGCGACCCCACCACGATGGCCCTGGGTGGTCGGCGTGGTCGCCATCGTCGCGGCGATCTCACTCGTCGTCTCGGTAGCGGTACTGGTCACCCGAACGGACAGCGAAACGCTGGCGACTCCAGAAACCAGCACGACCACGTCGGTGCCGCCGGTCCAGGACGAGATCAAGACGACGACGACGCCGCCACCCCCGTCCAGCATTGAGGAGCCGCCCCCACCGCCACCCGAGACCGTGACGGTGACGCAGGAGCCGCCGCCTCCGCCCCCTCCTGCGGCGACGGAGCTGCCGCCACCGCCGCCTGCTGAGACGGGTCCTCCGCCGGTGACCACGACCGCTCCGGCGGGCCCCAGGTTCATCACGTACACGGTGACGGGAACCAAGGCGCCGCTGGACCGCATCTCGGTCACCTACACCGATGCGTCGGGCCGGCAGCGCACGCAGCAGAACGTGTACATCCCGTGGTCCTTGACGGTGACGCCGATCTCGATGTCGGAATTCGGCTCGGTACAGGCGTCGAGTCTGCTGCGGTTGAGCAAGTTGAACTGCCAGATCACCACGAGCGACGGGCAGACCATCGCCTCGCAACAGAACAATGATTGGCAGACGAGCTGTTGATGACTCATGACGTAGATACAGCTGGAACTTCTCGCCCGGGCACGCCGGATCGACCTGACCGCATTCTCTTGATCGCAGCCATCGCACTCTGGCTCGCCGCGTTGGGCACCGCAGTGGCAGCGGTGGTCGCTCTCGTCGACCTTGCGAACGCGGATGCGGTCAGCGCAGGCAGCTCCGACACCCCCTGGTTGCTGTACATCGTCATCGGCGTGTCCGCCGCGGTGATCATCGGAGCGATTCCGCTACTCCTGAGGGCCAGGCAGACGGCGTCGTCCGATGTCGCTTCCCGACCGGCATCGCCGGACGACGGGACCGAAACGGGTGACACCCCATCGGTGACTCAGCGATTGCAACCCTTCGGCGCGCCTGTGCAGCGTCGACATCCGCTCCCGCCAGCCGGAGGTCCGGTGGGCTTTCCGATCGCCGCGGTCGAACAGATCTGGTTGCGCTGCACGGCGGTCCTAGCGGGCGCAACAGGTGCCGCCGCAACAGGAATCGGGGTGGCGACCTACCTGATGGCCACTCATCACGATACCGCTGCATGGGCCGTGTACGGCGTAGCAGGGGCGATCACGGTGGCCATGTGCGCCGCTCCGTGGTACTTCCTCCGCCAACTCCGCGACGTACTCGAAACGTCTCGCTAGCCGGTTTCACCGCCTCAAACGGAAGCCGCCGCGACTCCCGTCGGGGCGGCCTTCGTTTGCCATGCGGTCGAACGGTCAGTGGTGGCCGTTGGACCCGTTGCCGTTCGACCCGTTCGAGCCGTTGGACCCGTTGCCGTTGGTGCCTTGCCGTTCCTTGAGTGCGATCTGGGCGCGGTGTTCGGCGGCGTGGGCGGCGTCGACGAGTGCGGTCTGTTCGCCTTCGGGGTCGGGGTAGAGGAAGCTGCC
>NZ_DASQEU010000102.1:0-15961 GCF_035633495.1 Mycobacterium sp.
TCTCCTCGTCGAGCGCCTCCATCAGGGGAACCTCGCGGTCCTCGTAGCGGGCGCCGAACTCGGCCTTGAAGCGGGTCAGTGCGGGATCCTCGCCCGCGGGGGTCAGCCTGTGCAGCAGATTCACCGCCTCGGCGAGCAGGCGCACCGTGGCGGGGCCCAGCGTCAGGCCCGTCCCGGCCCGGTGCAGGTCGACCTGGACCAGCCGGCCGTCGTCCCCACCGTCTCCGCCCGCGAGGTCGAGCAGGGTCGCGGACACGGATCGGTAAGCGTCGGGGGAGTTTCCGAGTCCCGCGGCGTCGAGGGCGGCGAGCTCGTCGGCCACGCGGTCCAACGCCTCCGTCGTCGCGGCCGGACCATGACCGCTCAGCGCCGACCGGACGTGTGCCAACGGCTCGGAGCCCGTCACCGCGGGCTCGGCCACCGGCGTCAGCACGTGCGCCTCGATGAGGGCATCGACGTACTCGCGGGCCTCGGCCTGCTCGACGCCCGCGTGGGCCGCGACGGCCTCGACGACCCGCTCGACGGCGCAGCCGTCGGTGGCCGTGTCCAACGCGCAGCGCAGCGGCGCGTCGTCCTGCAGGGCAACCAGGTGATGGCTGCGCCGACCGTCGCGCAGTCGGCTCTCGATGAGTCGAATCCCGCCCGACGCGTGGTAGTGGCTGGAGTTGGGCTCCACCATCATCGCCTGCCGCGTCACGGGGTCCGCGAGCAGCCGCTCCACCAGTGCCGCAAGCACTTCGGTGTCGGGTCGACTGTGCCGGGTGGTGCCATCGGGACCGTCGACCACCAATGCGTCGGCGTCGCCCACCACTCCCGTCGCACAGCCCGCGAAGAGTCCGAAGGGGGTGGCGCGCGTGCACATGCGCACCAGATACGCGGTCACCGAGGCGACCACCCGGTCATCCGGACTGCCGGCGGCCACGCGTCGCATCAACCCCGGCGAGGCCAGGTGCAGCGCCTCGCGGACGTCCGGCCGCGCCGCCAGGGTCTGCCAGTACCCGGGTTCGGTGCGCAGTCGGTCCAGTTCCTCCAACGGCAGCAGCGGTGCGCGCAGCACGAAGAACCCGCTCGGCGTCAGTTCCCCGACCATGGCACTCACTCTCCTCTCGAGGTGACCAGCTGGCCACCAACCAGTCGTGCGTACTGACCGTCGGCGGCCAGAAGTTCTTCGTGGCAACCCGTTTCGACGACCCTGCCGCGGTCCATCACGACGATGCGGTCGGCGTCGATCACGGTGGCCAGCCGGTGCGCGATCACGACGACGGTGCACCCGAGTGCGGCGATGTTGGCGTGCACCTGCGCTTCGGTGACGGTGTCCAGGCTGCTGGTGGCCTCGTCGAGCAGCAGGATGCGCGGCTGCGGGGCCAGCGCCCGCGCCAGGGCGAGCCGCTGGCGTTGGCCACCCGACAGCGATGCGCCCGCATCCACGAGGGGAGTGTCCCACCCCATCGGCATCGCGTGGATGTCGTCGGCGATGCCTGCCAGTTCGGCCGCGGTCTCGAGCCGCTCCAACGTCAGGCCGGGATCGCCGAGGACGAGGTTGTCGCGAACGGACAGCCCGAAGATGTAGGGATTCTGGGTGACCACGCCGATCTGCGAGCGGACGCTGCGCGGGTGCAGGGTGGCCAGGTCGATCCCGTCGAGCAGCACCCGGCCCTGTGACGGCGCATAGAGCCCGAGCAGCAGTCGGCCCATCGTCGACTTGCCCGAGCCGGAGCGCCCGACGATGGCCAGCACCTGCCCGGGGGCCACGTCGAGGTCGGCGCCATCGACGGCAGGCGGGCCGTGGGGGTGGTAGCGAAAGGTGAGCCCCTCGGCGCGAAGCGCTCCCGTCAGCGGGGGTGCGTGCCGAAGCTCGCGCCCCTGCGTCTCGGTCGGGGTGCTGAGCACGTCATCGATGCGACCCAGGTAGCTGCCGAGCATCTGCACCTCGAGGGCCGTGGCGACGAGGGTCGCCAAGGGCTCAAGAAAGGCCGTGGCCAACGCCGCCAGCGCGAGCATCGTACCCAGCGAAAGCTGTTCGCTTCCAACCAGATACGCGCCGAGTAGGAGCACGGCGATCGGCGACAGCAGCGCCAGCCCGTGGAACGCGGTGTCCACCACGGCGGCGAGGCGGCCCCTGCGCAGCGAGACGTTCATCTCGGCGACGAACAGGTTGGTCCAGTGCGACACGGCGCGGCGCTCCGCACCCGCCGCCTTCAGTGTCTCCACCGCCGAGAACATCTCGTAGGCGTAGGACTGCGACTTGGCCTCGGTGGCCAGCGACTCGCCCATCAAGTGCTGGTTGCGCCGACGGGCCGACATCAGCACGGCGATCTGCGCGACGGCGAGCACCGAGACGAGCGCTCCCAGAACGGGTGACAGGGCGAAGATCACGATCAGGTACACGGTTGCCAGGACACCGTCCAGCAGAGCGGCGATGGTGCCGGTGGTCAGGATCTCGCGGACGACGGCGTTGCTGCGCAGCCGCATCATCAGATCACCCGACGAGCGCTTCAGGAAGAACGCGTACGGCAGGTCCACCAGGTGCTCGAGGAAGCCCAGCGTCATGTCGACGTCGAGCCTGCTGCGTAGCCGCAACAGCAGATGGGCACGCAGGAAGGTCGCCAGCATCGAATAGGCGATCAGTGCGACCATCACCGCCGCAACGACTTTCAACAACCGCCCATCATCGGACGGGACCAGCTGGTCGACGACGACGCCCGTCAGGATCGGCACCGCCAGCGCCATCAACCGGACCACCACCGAGGAGGCCAGCACGTGGGCGATGCCACTCGAGCGGGTCAGCATCCGACGCGCGTGGTGGATGGCTCCCGGCGGCTTGCGCCCGCCCGTCGCGAAGGATGTCGCGGGGTCGAGCATGATGGCGACCCCGCTGTACAGATCGCCGACGGCGGTCCACCCGACGCGGTAGCGGCCCGCCATCGGGTCGACGACCGTGACACCGCGGTTCGACGTCGACTCGAGTACCACGAAATGTGCTGCGCCCCAGTGCAGGATGGTACCGCAGGCAAGCGCCCGCAGATCGTCGAGTTCGGTGGCCACCCCGCGGGCACGCAATCCATAGGTGGTGGCGGCTTCGGCGAGCCGCAGCGCGTCCACGCCGTCGCGCCCCGTACCGGTCGCGTCGCGCATCTCCGCCAGCGAGACGTGTCTGCCGTGATACGCCAACGCCATCGCCAGCGCGGCGGCACCGCAGTCCGCCATCTCGGCCTGCGCGATGTAGGGAATCGCCCGCCGCCGTCGCATCATCCGAGCCTCGGCAACAACACGGCGAGCACGGGCTGCCGCCCTGCCGGCAATACCAGTGCACCGGCCGACGCTGCGCGGGGGCGATCCAGCTGGGCGATGACTTCGATCGGGTTCACCGCGACGACGATTGCGTCCACGGTGGCCCCGGAGGAATCCCGGTACAGCGCGGCCGTACCCGGCGCCGGATCCGTCCCGGCGCGGATGGCGGTCACGGTCGTGCTCTGCACCACCGCCGAGAGCGTCGTGGTCCGTTCGACGGTCACCGTCAGGCCTGTGATGCCGCCCGCGGCCACCAGCACCCCGAGTGCTACCAGCGCCGCGTCGATCCACCCCGGCTGCGTGATCAGCTCGCCCGTGCGGACGCTCGCGGTTTGGCGCTCACGCCACCGGGCGCGGAACACCGTCTCGGGACGGACCCGTTCGTCGTCGGTCATGGTCTCCCCATTCGTGCGGTCACCACCCGGGATGGGCGGCTCTCGTCGGTAGGAGCGTCGAGGGCGGGCCATTACCGCACTTTTTCCCGAAGAAGTTGTCGTAATTCCGGCGGCACGTTCCTCCTACCCATAAGCGCGGCCCGCTCGGGGCAGCGAGGACGGCACGGGAGCCACTCATGAACACCAGCACGATGCCCAACCTGGCGTTGGCGTCGAACGCCGTCACCGCAGCCATGCCGTCGACGCCGACGGTGGCCATCGGCGATCCTGCGTGGTCGGACGAGGAGACCGTCGTCCGGCCCGTGCCGTCCGTGCCGCCCCTGTCGCGGAGGCGGGGCTCCGCCTTGCTCCTCGCGGCCATCACGTCCGTCCTGCTGGGCGTGATCAGCGTGGTGGCCGCGCTGGGGGTGCTCGCCTTCGACAGTTCCGGCGTGCCCGGGACGGAAGCCGTGCGCGACGCCACGCACTCGGCCCCCGTTGTCGACGCGGAGCACAACCCCCGAACATTACTACTTGCACTTGATGCAACTTGCAGAATGTGCAAGTATGGCGTGGTGACGAGCCACGAACACGTGGATGGCAGAGAGCGCAACAAGCGCGCGACCCGGCAGGCACTGCGCACCGCCACATTGGAATTGGCACTCGAACGTGGCCTGGATGCAGTCCCGATCGAGGAGATCGCGCGGCGAGCCGGCGTGTCGACACGCACCTTCTTCAACTACTTCGACACCAAGGAGGACGCCGCCCTACTGGAGCTGTTCCTCCTCTCCGACGAAGAGCTGTCGGGGTTCGCGGCCACGACCGGCGACGGCGGCGCATGGGCGGACTTGACCCGGATGTTCGTCGCCGACGTGCAGCGGGCCGAACGGGCCGACGGCCAGAACCTCTCGCGCTACATGCAACTGCATGCCCACCACCCCGACCTTGCAGCCCGCCAGATGGGCTACTTCGCGACGTTCCTCGGCCGCTTGACCGATGCGACCGCCACGCGTCTGGGAGGCAAGCCGCAGACGCGGTTGCGGGCTGAAGTGATGGCCGGATCCTGCATCACCGCGGTGCGCGTCGGACTGGACCGGTGGAACGCTCGGAACGGGACGAAGTCGGCGGCCAAGCACGTCTCCGCGGCGTTCGCCGAGTTCGACGGCGCGTTCGGAGACCCGTGAGCACCTCCAGCCCCGCGGACGACCTGGCGGCCGTCGACGTCACCGCACCCTCGTTCAAGGCCAACCCGTTTCCGTTCTACGCGCGCCTGCGCGACGAGGCGCCGGTGTTCCCGGTGACGGTCCCGCGGATGGGTCGGGCGTGGTTGGTCACTCGCTACGACGACGTTGTCGGCGTGCTGAGAGACGAACGGCTGGTGAAGAACCCGCGCGAGGCGATGACGCCGGAGCAACTGAAGAAGGTCCGCACGCTGCCCAAGATGCTGTCCGTATTGCAAACCGGCCTGCTCAGCACCGACGGCAATGATCACGCGCGGCTGCGCGCCCTGGTGCGCCACGCATTCACCGCCCGGCGCATCGAGCAGATGCGCGAGCAAGCCCAGGTCCTGGCCGACGAGCTGCTCGACGCCGCCCTGCGCCGGGGCGGCATGGACGTGATCGCCGACTACGCCCTGCCGATCCCGCTTGTGCTCATCGGCCGGATCCTCGGCGTTCCGGAGAAGGACAACCCGAAGTTCTCGAAATGGTCGACCACGCTGATCTCCTCACCCGAACGGCGCAACCCGCTGACGGCCGTACCCTCGATCCTGATGTTCCTGCGCTACCTCCGCGCACTGATCGCCGAACGCACCGCACGACCGGCCGACGACCTGATCTCCGCCACGGCCGCTGCCCGCGAAGGGGGCGACCGGCTGACCGCTGACGAGATCCTGGCCATGTGCGTGCTGCTGCTCACCGCAGGCCACGAGACCACCCGCAACCTCATCGCCACGGGAACCCTTGCGCTGCTGCAGAATCCCGATCAACTCGGCCGCCTTCGCGATGACCCGACGCTGACGGGCAAGGGGGTCGAGGAACTACTGCGCTTCACCGTCCCCGCCGAGACAGCCACCGAACGCTATGCCCGCGAGGACATCTCGATCGCCGGAACCACGATTCCACGCGGCTCCCTGGTACTGGCGGTCCTGGCCTCCGCCAACCGGGACCCGGCCTACTTCGAGGACCCCGACACCCTCGACGTCGGTCGCAACCCCAACCGACACCTGTCATTCGGCCAGGGCGTGCACTACTGCCTGGGCGCCCCGCTGGCCAGGCTCGAGGGTCAGGTCGCCATCGAGACCCTGCTGCGGCGCGCCCCCGCACTTCGCCTGGGCGTCGCGTCCGATCAGCTGAACTGGCGCGGCGGGATCATCCTGCGCGGACTCACCGCGCTACCCGTGCTGGTGTGACTCGCCCTACCGACTCGCCGCGTTGATCTCCGACTTGTCGATGAGGCCCTTCTCGACGCCCCACATGGTGGCGATCGTCCGGTACTCCCCGGTCTTCATCAGATGTTCCAGCGCCTGGCGCAACGACTCCGAGAGCGCGGACCCCTTTGCCACCGGCCAGCCGTACGGCTGCGGATCGGTGACCTCACCCGCCTCCTCCAGCGCTCCGCCACTGGTCTTCACGGCGAACCCGGTCACCGGGGAGTCGGCGGCCATCGCGTCGACCTCGCCGGCGATCAGCGCCTTCGTCAGATCGTCCTGGCGGACGTAGACCACCTTGTTGACCGGCGCCAGCCCCGCGGCGACGCAGGCGTCGCTCAACGCCGGGATCTCCTCGGTCTCCTGAATCGCGCTGTAGGCCACACCGACTCGCAATCCGCAGGCGTTGTTGGGATCTACCGACGAGCCCGGCCGCTGCGCCCACAGGGTGCCCGCCTCGAAGTAGGTCACGAAGTCGACGGCGGCCTCCCGCGCGGCGGTATCGGTGAACGACGACATACCGACGTTGAAGTCCTGCGCGCGCACCGACGGAATGATCGCTTCGAAGGCGGTCTCGCGGTATTCGGGCTTGAGCCCCAGCGTCCGCGCGATCGCGTTCATCAAATCGACGTCGAAGCCGACGATTTCACCGTTGGCGTCCTTGAACTCATTGGGGGCATAGGGAACGTTGACCCCGATGACCAACGTGCCCGACTCGCGGATGTCCGCGGGCACCGTCGCCGCGATCGACGCCATTGCACCGGGCAGCACCGACGGGTCCGGTGGCACGGTGCTGCTGGCCACGCCCGCCTGCCGGGTATCGCTGGTATCGGGTTTGCCCACCAGCTGCCACGTCCCGAAGGTGCCCAAAGCCGCCACCAGAACCACCGCCGAAGTGACCGCCAGCACGCGACGGGACGGCCGGCCGCGTCGACCCGTCGCCACGCGTCGCGCCGAATGCCGACCGGACCGGCCCGCGCTACGCACCGGCGCATTCAGCGCGCGGCGTGCGGCGGCCGCGAGGTCGGCACCGGTTTGATACCGCTGCCCGGGCTTCTTGGCCAGGCCCTTGGCGATGACGTCGTCGAACGCCGCCAGCGTCGGATCGAACGCCGACGGCCGCGGGGGCGCCGACACCATGTGCCCGGCGATCTGCTGTTCGAGACTGTCCGCGGGATACGGCCGCGAACCCGTCAACCCCTCGTACAGCACACACGTCAGCGCGTAGACGTCGGACCGCGGATCGCTCTGCCCGCCGTCGAAGCGCTCCGGCGCCATGTAGGCGAGCGTGCCCAGCGTGCTGCCCGCCGTCGTCATGCCCTTCTCACCCGCGGTGCGCGCCAGCCCGAAGTCGATCAGATAGACGAACTCTCGCTCGGTGATCAGGATGTTCGACGGTTTGACGTCGCGGTGGATCAAGCCCGCCTGGTGCGCGGCATCCAGCGCCGTCCCGACCTGCTCGACCACCTTCACGGCGAGCTCCTGGCCGATGGGCCGCTCACGGTCGGCGAGGATGTCACCGAGGGTCTTGCCCTCGATCAGCCGCATGTCGAGGTACAACCGGCCGTCGATCTCGCCGTAGCCGTGGATCGGCACCACGTGCGGATCACTCAGGCTGGCCGCGGCCTGCGACTCTCGGCGAAACCGCTGCTGGAAGACGGTGTCCTGGGCCAAATGGGGAGGTAGCACCTTCAGGGCGACGACGCGGTCGGTCTTGGTGTCATAAGCGCGGTAGACCTCGCCCATGCCGCCACGGCCCAGCAGCTCCTGCAGCTGATAGTGCCCAAATGGCGTCGCATCCACCGTGAACTCCTCGGCAACGGCCAACCCCGCGTGGCTGTGTCGATCGAAGCTACCCCACCACCACGGGCGACGTCTTCATCCGACCGGCACTGATCAGCCGAAGAGGCGGCGTTTCGCCGTCCTCTTCTCGTCGCCGTCGACGCCGTTCCACGCCCCGGTGGCGTAGAAGTGGGACTCCTTGGCGCCGACGCGAACGACGTCCAGCGTGCCGTCGCCGTTCTTGACGTAGGCGTCGCCGGACCTCAGGTATTCGTCGCTTCCCCCGTCGGGAAGCGTCACGGTGACAGTCACGAGGCGCCGACCGCGGTCAGCGCACCCTCTCGGGAATGGCGGCCAGCGCCGCCAAGACCTCGACGGCGACCTTGCCCGCGGCCTTGTCGTCGAGTTTGGAGTGGGAGGTGATGGTCGTCTTGACGAGCTCTAGACGATTCTCATAGGGGGAACGGATCTTCGTGGGCGAAGCCATCGTGATGTCCTTTGCAGTCAAGCATGTTCGCTCGGAACCGAGCTGCTCGATACCCCTCACGCTACGCCTATGCAGATCAACGGGGATCGGTACGGACGTACGGGTACTCCGCCGCACGTTCCTGGAACGCCAGGATGTCGGGGTTCTCGATTCTCCCGTCACGAATCTCGATCGCCCGACGCACCGTCTCGTCGTCGTCCCATTCCCGGGGTCCGCCCAGAATCGTTGGCAGGTAGGGGATCAACGCCTCGCTGATCTCCCACGTCGCGGCATTCCACAGGTAGGACGGGCTGTGGTCGACCGCGTAGTAGGTGATGTTGTTGTCCACGGTGAACGCCGGGTCGTCAAACGTCGTGGGCCGCGCCCAACTGAAACCCATTGCCGTGTCGCATGATACGTCGATGAGCAGGCTCCCAGACCGGAAGGCCGCCAGGTCGCCTTCGTCCAGGAAGATCAACGGCGCCTTGGGGTCCTGCAGCACGCAGTTGACGACGACGTCGTGCTCGGCCAGGAAGTCCGCCAGCGGCGCTCTGCCGTCTTCGGTGAGGGCGTAGCTCGACGCAGGGCTCTCGCCCTTCCCGTCAGTTTCGAACTGCACGATCTCCGCGGAGTGAATCGGCGACGCCACTTCGGTCACGCTGCGATTGGTCAGGATGTCGATGTCGTGCACCCCGACCGCATTCAACGCCGTCACGGCGCCACGCGCGGTCGCCCCGAAGCCGATCACCGCCGCACGGAGCCGCCGCCCGTAGGTTCCCGTCGACCCGATGATCTCCAAGGCGTGAAAGACCGAGCAGTAGCCCGCCATCTCGTTGTTCTTGTGGAACACGTGCAGTTTGAAGGAGCCATCCTTGCGCCAGAGGTTCATGGCCTCGAAGGCGATCAGCGTCAGCCGGCGGTCGATCGCCTGCTGCGTCAGTTCCGCGTCCTGCACACAGTGCGGCCAGCCCCAAAGCACCTGGCCGTCGCGTAGTTCGGCCAAATCATCCGCGTCCGGCTTGGCGAGAAGGATGACGTCGCACTCGGCGATCAACTGCTCGCGGTTGCGCAACCCCGCCACCGACACCGCGAGTTCCTCGTCCGAGATTCCGAAGTGCTCGCCGTATCCGTGCTCGAGGTAGATGCGGGCCAGAACGTCGGAATCGATGCGGTCGAACTGCTCCGGGTGGACCGGGAGGCGGCGCTCGTTCTCCTTGTGAGTCACGGCGATGATGCCGAGACTGAGTTCACTCACTAGCCCTCCCGAGGCATGGCAAACCCGAAGCCGGATGCCGACTCCAGAAGTTCGACCGTACGCGTAGCCGATCAGCGGTCTGTTTTCGCCCACGTATCAACGAAATTGACACCCGGTCGAAAACTGCGTCTAATTGAGGTCTACAAATGATCTGAGGCGCCCGTCGTGACTACCAATTCGATCGTGCTGATCGTCGTCGCCATTCTGGTGGCGCTCGCAATCGCCGGTGTGGTGGCGGGCTTCAAGCGCAAGTTCCGCGCCGAACGGCACCTGCTCGGCGGCGCGAGCATCCTCGACGAGATCGCCGAAGACGCCCTGGTCGTTCAGCACCGTGACGAGATGGCAGCCGAGCTCACCGCGAAAACTCAAGCGACACAGGTCGACAGCGGGATCGCGGCGTTTCGGAACCGGAGCAGGTCCAGCGAGTCGGCGGACACCAGAGACACCGCCGCCATGCGCGCGCAACTGAAGGGCCGGCTCAACAACCAAGACTGACGACCGTCACCGGATGGAAACCAATTGGTCGATCGAGTCGCAGGGCAGCTCACCGTCGACGATCGCCGTCACGTACATCGAGTTCAAGGTGATGGCGCCCTTGTGGTTGACCAGGAAGGCGGTGTCGGCAGCGTCACGCCCGGTGGCGATGCGCACCAAACTCTGCCGCGGTGCGAGCAGTGTCCCGTCGACCACCCGCCACTGCCCGTCGACGAACGCCTCGGCGACCGCGTGGAAGTCCATCGGATACAGCCCCGGCGCGTAGACCGCCACCATGCGTGCGGGCACGTTGACCGCGCGAAGTAACGCCACGGCCAGATGCGCGAAGTCACGACATACCCCGGCACCGGCGAGCAGCGTGTCCACCGCTCCGTCGATCGGATCACTGGACCCGGGCACGTAGTTCAGCCTGCCGCCGACCCACGCCGACACCTTCTCCAGCAGGGTGGCCGAGTCGACGTAGTTGCCGAATTCCGTGGCGGCGAAGCCGTAGAACTTGTCAGCCTCGGCATAGCGGCTTGGCCGGAGGTATCGAGACACGTCGTAGTCGGTCACCGGCGCAGGGTCGGTCCGGCCGATGATCGTCGCCGAGTAGGTCACCTGCAGGTTGCCGCCGGTCACCTCGAGCTCGTGAATCCGGTTGCCGTGGTCCCCGCTGATCTCCTTGGCCTGCAACGCCTTCCCATCCAAGACGAACGTCAGGGCCTCCCACACCTCGGCGTTCCGATGTGGAGCGACCGCGATCTGGAACTCCAACGTCGTCGGCGCGGTGATGTCGACGTCGAGACCTGAGGCCACCTCACGTCTGAAGACGTCGGTCGTCATTCCGGAACGGTCGAGAAGCGCTGAGCATTCTGCAGCGTGGAAAGCACCGCCAGGGTCGATGCCGCACCCTGATTGCGGTCGATCCCCTCGGCGTGCAGACCGTCGAAGCCGGCGCCGGTCGCCGGATCCCACATCGGTTGGCCCCCGGCGTTGGCACCTTCGAACCACGCGACGGCCGCCCGGACGCCGTCCGGCCACGTCGGACTGGCGTCGACCGTGGCAGCACGGGCGCAGGCATCCGACAGCGCGGCCACCTCGACCGGCTGGCGATCGAACGCGTCGCGCTCACCCGCGATCTCGTAGTCGAGCAGCCACCCCAGGAGGTCGAGGCCCTGCCGGCACAGCTCCGGGCGTTCGAGGGCGGTGCCCGCGGCGATCATCGCTTCGGCCACGACTGCATTCGCATCGCTGAGTTGTGCCTCCGACCAAGGCCATTCGGCGTCATCACTGGGCTCGGGCACACTGTCCGCGTACGCGGTCAACAGGGCGCGTGCAATGGCATGGTCGGGCTCGACGGAGAGGATCTCCGCGGCACCCAACGCCGCGTACGCCATCGCGCGCGGGAAAGGTGACCGCACCTTCGCGGCACGCTCGAACTGGATGACGGCGACTCGGCGGACCAGGCCCACGCTGCTGTGCGCAGCGGCGGTGCCCAAGGCCCACAGGCAGCGTCCCCACCAGTCCTCCAGGGTCGGCTGGTCCAACCAATTGCCCTTGCCGTCCATGCGGTTGCGGCAGGTGCCCGCGTACGACTGTGCGTCGTTGAGGAATCGCACCGCCAGACCCGCCAGGCCGTTCACCGCACCACCCGGATCGGGCTGACGGGTGGCGACCACCAGAAGGCGGGCCATGTCGTCGGTGCAGTAGCCGCCACTGCGCTCGGGCTCGCCGAGAAGGGCGTGCTCGAACGTGCCGCGCCGGTCGGACAGGTGCAACACGTGATCGAAGACGGGCAGCGGTCCGGCGGTCATACCAGCGCCGCCCGTTCGACGAGAAGCCGCTGCGCAAGCGCCATGTACGCGGTGGCGGCGACGGGCCAGCCCAGCGTCGGTGCCAATCGCCTTGCCTCCGCGGCCATGTCGCCCGTCATCCGTGGATCGGTCAGCATGCGGCGCAACGCGAATGCCAGGGCATCCGGATCGTCGTGACTGACGACAACCCCTGCGCCGCTGCCGAGGAGCTCGACGGCGTGCGGGAAGGCGGTGGCGACAACGGGACGGCCTGCCGCCAACGCGTCGACCAATACTCCGGAGTTGGCCTGGTCGGTGGAGTCGTAGGGCAGCACGACCGCCGCCGACGTCTGGATCAACGCAGACAGAGATGCGGTGCTGCGATAGATGGAGTCGAAGCTCACCGCGGTCGCGACGCCGGTACTGCGGGCATGCTCGATGCACGCTTCGCGGTAGGCCTCACCCTCGGTGGCCAGCACGTTCGGATGCGTCGCGCCGGCGACGAGGTAGCGCGGCTGACCGCGCAGTTCCTTGAGCGAGCTCATCGCGTCGATGACCCGTTCTACGCCCTTGCCGGGCCCCATCAAGCCCCAGGTCAACAGCGTCGGCCTGCCGGCCCGCTTCAAGGGAGCGACGGTGGGCAGCGTCGCGCCACGGCCGATCGTGACGACCTTGTGGCGATCGACGGCGTAATCGGTGTGCAGGCGTTCGTTGGCGGCCTCGGACATGACGACGATCCGGTCGGCCTTGGCGGCGATGCGCTCCATCACCGAACGTTGGCGTGCCGTCGGACTTTTCAGGATCGTGTGGGCGACGACGACGAGCGGGACGCGCAGCCCGTCGATGACGTCAAGGACGTCGGCGCCCTCGGCACCGCCATACACGTCGTACCCGTGCTGAATGACGGCGACGTCACGCTGATTCAGGAGTTCCGAGCATGCCGCGACCGACGCCGCCGAACCGCTGACCAGCTCTCCCACCACGGCCGCACTCGACGACTCCGCACCGTCGGCGATCCGGACGACACCCACGTCGGAACCCTTGGCGGACAATCCATCGGCCAATCCCGCGCTGAACGTCGCAAGCCCGCACGGCGTCGGCGGAAAGCTCGTGAGCATGCCGATGCTCGGAGGCGAAAGCCGTGACTGCGCAACGTGGCCAACGAACGACGGAAAACGGGGTGGAGCGTTCAAGGTGTTCCCGACTGGCGGATGTCACCGAAGTGCCCGGCGTGAGCGGCTGCTCGCAGAGAACAGCGGCGGACAGCTGCCTCAATCCCGGACTGGTTGGGTTTACAACACCCCTGACGGTACCACCCCGCGACCGCCGAAGGCTGGCCGATGCCGACCATTCGCACTGCTAGACGGGCTGCGGAGCGCTTTCAGGACGTCCTGTTGCGAGCCTGAGCACGACGCACCGCCTCGTCGACGACGAGCGCTGCGACGTCGGCCAGCTTGCGGTGTTCACCCTGGCTCATCGCCTGCAACTGGAGGAAGGCGTCCTCGGCGCTACGACCCGTGCGTCCGCGGATGATGCCGATGGCTTGATCGATCACCGGGCGCGACGTCAGCGCCTTCCGCAACTGGAAGTTCAGCGTCAGCGCCTCGCTGAGAACCTGCGCGTTGTGGACGGCAGCGGCCGCCGGTCTGGCGAACAGCTCACCCAGTTCCTCGGCGTGCTGGTCGAAGACGTCCTTGGCGTGGGCGTACACACTGATGGCCCCGACCACGCGATCGGGCAGCAACAGCGGCAACGCAAGCGCGCTGTGTACGCCCATCCTGCCGACGCGCGGGCCGAATCTCGGCCACATCTTCTCCCCGCCCAGCGAGCCCGATCGCACCGCACGTCGATCGCGCACGGCGGTGATGCACGGACCTTCGTCGAGGGTGACGTACTGGATGTCGTCGATCGCGGCGACGAACGGGGCGCTCGCCGCCAGCGCCGCCACCGCGGTATCCGTCGCATCCACCCGCAGCAACGTCACTGCGGCACCGTCTGCACCGGGTATCGCTCGGCAGGTGAAGGCCGCCACCTGCGCGAGCAATTCGGGCAAGCCCAGGCTGCCTGCGAGCAGACCCGCCAGGTCGTCGATTCCGGCCCGTAGATCCGCGACGTCAGCTTCTTCCGCGGTGACCTCCGCCATGCTCGTACCTGCCAGCCGTGTAGTGCGGCGAACCGCAGCGAGACGACTGCCAGCCTATGCCCGCGGGCGCGCGCACGGGCCACAGCCGTCCCGCGCATTTCGAATATTCTGGCGCAGAACGATTCTCGAAATGGTCGGCGTCGGCAAGCGCGCCGCGGGCGTATGGTCAGGAGATCGGGACCACCCAGGCCCCCAATTCAAAGGGCAGCGATGTCTGACAAGTCCCCCAGATCGGCCATGACCAAGAAATCCGGAAAGTCGCTGAAAGAGAAGCGTGCCGACAAGCGCACCAAGTCGGACCACACGTCGGCCACCGAGGACGCCATCCGCAAGAAACGCTGACCGCGGTCGAACTGGCTCAGCGGTAGTAGATCTCGCCGCCGCGGGGGTATCCCCCGCCGAACGTCGTGAGATGGACGTGGTCGAAGTGGGCGGCTCCCGTGCTCTGCGGGCCACTCGGCGTGTAGTAGACGCCACGCCAGATTGCGTCCTGCAACCCGAATCGGGCGGCATTCTCCAGCGCGTACGCGACGATGCGGTTACCGAGCGCGATGCTCTCGGGCGAGCTGGGGTTGGGGATCATCACGTCCAGCGCCAAGCCGTCGGGATGCCATCTCAACGCATCGGGTCGAACGCCGCCGATGCTGTGAATCTCGGGAAAGACCACGCTGATGCTGCGCGAGAGGAAGATCGTCTTCACCTGCAGGCCCCGCTCGGGGGCGATGCCCGCCGGCAGGACGCGGTGCATGTCGATGACCCGCCACCGCGATGCCGCAGCCGGTACCGCCGCCGCCGCCATCTGCGCGGGTGCGGCAGAAGCGAACAATGCCGCACTGGCCGGGCCCGACGAGTAGCCGGCGTCCGACGCTGCGACGACCTCTAGACAGCAGGGCGAAACGGTCTCCACGACCGGCTTCGCCTCCACCTTGGCGGCTGGCGGTTCGGCGCTGCCACCCGCGGCGGTGAGAACGGCGAACGAGGCGACCACCCCAGCCAGCAGCACCGGCGGTTTACGCCGAGTCTTGGCCAATTGATGCCTGCCCACGAGAGCACTTTACGAGTACACAGCACACAAACAGCAATCTTTCCGAGATCTGATCGTGATCTGTAGAGGATTGCGTCCGCGAGCGAAGGAATCGGTTTGCTCTCGCGAGCGCGCTGAGCTGCGGAAATGTATTGATCAGGCGACCCCCGAGGCCGTTGCGTAGCTTCTTCGAAGTAAAGCCGAGCACACTCGGACCCACGCACGACGATTACGGCGAAGAACCGTTCTGGTGCCCCGAGAGGACATCGCCGCGGCTTTTCGACCGGCGAAGACCCGGCAGTAGTCCAGCGGCGCCCTCAGGTTGACGTCGAGCATCCCCTCATGTTTCGTAAAGGCCTTCACGTTGACAATGCGACCGGTAAGGGCGGCGCCGGTCCTGACGCGGCCGTCGTAATCTGCCACGTTCGCTGCGTTCTCTAGCTCGATGTCGAAGATCCGAGCAGCGATCCACTCTCCGATATGCCCGGTGGTTACGGTCGATCCAAGAGTCGCCCTAAGCGTGCATCGAGGGCGTTTCGCTCGCGGAACACGGCTGCAGCAAGCTCCGCATCCTCGCGGTCATCCATCATGTAGAGACGGTGACCTAGTCCGTCCGTCGTTGCGCCCAGATACCCTGCAATCGTTTCTACGATGCCAGTTGAAGCGCTTGCGTCGCTCATCAAGTTCCCAAGCTGAATACGCGGGTTCGATTCCCGTCATCGGCTCCGCATCTAGCTGGGCATAAAGGGAAGCTGGCCGAGCAGCTCCACGCCACCGTCCGACAGCAAGGTGCACACCATGCCCGCGGACGGGACGAAGGTAGCGGACAGTGCGGAGGACGGATCTTTCAGGACGACGGAGGGCAGCTGAGCCACCGTCGGATTCTAGCCGCGCTGGTCGATGTAACTCGTGAGATCGTCGATCGTGC
>NZ_DASQEU010000103.1:0-2017 GCF_035633495.1 Mycobacterium sp.
AGTCCCGAAGCAAGAATCTCAAGAGGAGAAGCTCCACCATGGCTGTGCCCAAGCGGAGAATGTCGCGGTCGAACACCCGTAGCCGGCGCGCGCAGTGGAAGGCCGAGGCCACCGGCCTGGTCAACGTCAACGTCGCAGGTCAGCAGCACAAGGTGCCGCGTCGCCTGCTCAAGGCCGCTCGCCTCGGCCTGATCGACCTCGACCGCCGCTGACCCGTCTGGTCGCCCCTTGGGCGGCGCGCCTCTCAGGCCAGTCTCAGACACTGGGTTGAAACTGTGGCTGTGCGCATACTCGTGGTTGACGACGATCGCGCTGTGCGCGAATCCCTGCGCCGGTCCCTCGCGTTCAACGGATACACGGTCGATCTGGCTCAGGATGGCCTCGAAGCGCTGGATCTGATCGCCAGCGACAGGCCCGACGCCCTCGTGCTCGACGTGATGATGCCGAGGCTCGACGGGCTCGAGGTGTGCCGTCAGCTCCGCAGTACGGGTGACGACCTGCCCATCCTCGTCCTCACCGCCCGAGACTCCGTCTCCGAGCGGGTCGCGGGTCTCGACGCGGGCGCCGACGACTACCTTCCCAAGCCGTTCGCTCTCGAAGAGCTGCTGGCGCGAATGCGTGCCCTGTTACGGCGGCGCGTCCTGCCCGACGACCGCGATTCGGCGACCATGACGTTCTCCGACCTCAGCCTCGACCCGGTCACGCGGGAAGTCACCCGGGGTGAACGCCAGATCAGCCTGACTCGAACCGAGTTCGCCCTGCTGGAAATGTTGATCGCCAACCCGCGCCGCGTGCTCACCCGCAGCCGCATCCTCGAAGAGGTGTGGGGATTCGACTTCCCGACGTCCGGCAATGCCCTCGAGGTCTACGTCGGTTATCTGCGCCGCAAGACTGAAGCGGAAGGGGAGCAACGGCTCATCCACACCGTGCGCGGCGTCGGCTACGTGCTGCGCGAGACCCCGCCCTGATGGGTTCGGTCCGGTCGCCGTTCTGGTGGCGTTCCCGCGAGCGGCGTTCGACCGACGTTCGTACTCTCGGCACGCACGATGCCAGCTCGGTGTCGCTGCGCTGGCGGGTGATGCTGCTCGCGATGTCGATGGTGGCGATGGTCGTCATCCTGATGGCTCTCGCCGTGTACGCGGTGGTGTCCCGAGCCCTCTACGACGACATCGACAACCAGCTGGAGATCCGTGCGCGGCTGCTCATCGAGAGCGGTCTGCTGGCCGTCGACCCCGGCAAGGCGATCGAGGGCACGGCGTACTCCGACGTCAACGCAATGTTCGTCATGCCGGGCCGGTCCATCTACACGGCCAACCAGGAGGGGCAGACGCTGCCGCTCGGCGCGCCGGAGAAGGACGTCATCCAGGGAGCGCTTCGAATGTCGTTGCGCACCGTCAACTTTCAGCGCGTGCTGGCGGTTCACCTGCCCAGTGGCGATTCGTTGTTGATATCAAAGAGCCTCGACCCGACCGGCAAGGTGATCAAACGGCTGGGCACCATCCTGCTGATCGTCGGCGGTCTCGGAATGGCCGTCGCCGCCATCGCGGGCGGCACCGTCGCCCGGACGGGGCTGCGACCCGTGGCGCGGCTGACCGACGCCGCGGAGCGCGTCGCCAGGACCGACGACCTGCGACCGATACCCGTGCACGGCAACGACGAACTCGCCCGACTCACCGAGGCGTTCAACATGATGCTGCGGGCTCTGACCGAGTCGCGGGAACGTCAGACCCGGCTCGTCACCGATGCGGGCCACGAACTGCGCACGCCGTTGACCTCGTTGCGCACCAATGTCGAACTGCTGATGGCGTCGATGGCGCCAGGTGCGCCAAGCATCCCCGACGAGGAGATGGCCGGACTGCGCACCGACGTGATCGCACAGATCGAGGAACTGTCCACACTGGTGGGTGATCTGGTGGACCTCACCAGGGACGACGCCGGTGTCACGATTCACGAACCCGTCGACCTGTCCGACGTCGTCGACCGCAGTCTCGAACGAGTTCGCAGGCGCCGCAACGAC
>NZ_DASQEU010000104.1:0-21543 GCF_035633495.1 Mycobacterium sp.
CATGGCGCGCCCCGTTGCTGCGACCATCGCGATCGCTCTGATCGGGACGGCCCTCGTGGTGACGGTCCTGGCCGGTCGGCGCTCCGGCCGGACGCTGCGCAAGCTGCGGTCGCGCAGTCATCAGCACGCCATGGCCGCCCGCGTGATCGGTTCACCCACCCGATGGCGCGATGTCGTCGTGGTGGAGGCCGAACGGCCCGCGGCCTACTGTGTGGCCGGACGTCCCCGCGCCATCGTCGTCACCAGCGCAGCACTGGCCAGCCTCCAGGACGACGAACTGGCCGCAGTGCTGGCCCACGAACAGGCGCACCTGAACGGTCGCCACCATCAGCTGTTGATGCTGCTGCGCGCGGTCGCTGCCGGGCTCCCCCGGCTCCCGCTGCTCGCTGCTGGACCGGAGGCGGTGGCGCGGCTGCTCGAGATGAGCGCCGATGACACCGCGGCGCGCCGCTGTGGCCCAGATCCACTGCTGTGCGGACTGATGACACTTGTCGGCCGACCTACCGTACCGGCCGGCGCGCTCGGTGCCGCCAGTACCGCGGTCCTCGATCGCGCGACACGGCTCGCTGCCCCCGCGCCGTCAGGTGCGCGGTGGCGCGATCGGATCAGACTCTGGACTGCCATCGGTCTGACGATCGCAGTTCCCCTGTTCACCGGTGTGCTCTGTCACCACTGACCACTCAGAAGATTCGTCGGGTTTGCCCGGTTGGCTTGGTCTGGGGATTCTGACGCGGGTTGTTCGCGATTACTGACGTCATTAGTGGTTGCAGCGATCGGGATGCGCTGAGGAGTTGACTTCGAGCGCGCTCTAACTTCTACGGTGGTCGTTGTGAGCACCAATCTGGACTATGAGGAGTCCCGCGGCGTCTCGATCTCCGAGGCGTCGCAGCGGACGGGTCTGTCGCGGCACACGCTGCGCTATTACGAACGTGCTGGCCTAATCGAGCCCATCGAGCGCAGCACTTCTGGTCGGCGACGGTACGAGACCAGCGACTTGGACTGGTTCGCGTTCCTTGTCCGGTTGCGTCAGACCGGGATGCCCATCACTCAGATGCAGCAGTTCGCGCGGCTACGCGTCGGCGGCATATCAACGCTCGAACAGCGGCGAGAGCTTCTCGACGAGCACCGACGCCACGTCGAGGCAGCCATCGCTGTCCAGCAAGACCACCTCGCCGCACTGACCGACAAGATTTCGCATTACGAGCAACTCATCAATACCAGCCAACGCGGAGACGAGAAGTGAACGACGCCCCCGCAATGGCATCCACCCGTCATCGCATCACCACGTCCGCCAGCGTGGTGGAGTCGTACTTCGCCGCGTTCGGGGCCGGCGACCTCGACGGAGCGCTCGCCCTCATGACCGAGGACGTCATCTGGCATGTTGACGGAGCAGTCAGCGTGTCTACCGTTGGTCTGCTGCGAGGCCGAGAGCACGTGCGGCGCTGGCTCGAGGGTTTCCCTCAGAATTTCGAACCACTCGTGTTGGCGATCGACCGACTATTCGAGAGCGGCGACGAGGTGATGGCGGTCGGACGCTTCCGGCATACGGTGCTCGCGACCTCCCGCACGGTCGGTAGCGATCTCGCCATAAGGTTCACTGTGCGAGACGGGCAGATCGCGCGGTACCAGATCCTTGAGGACTCACTTCTGTTGGCTCGTGCTTTCGATCCCGATGATCGTTGGGACATTCACCAGGTAAGGGTGAACGGCGCGGCATACGCCTACTCTGATCGGGGCGAAGGGCCCGTCGTGGTCTTCGCTCATGGCCTGTTCGTCGATCACACCATCTTTGATGCTCAGGTCGCTGACCTCGAAACTGCTTACCGATGCATCAATCTCGACATGCCGGGGCATGGTCGAAGCGGCTATCGCAAAGCAGGTTGGACGCTCGATGACGTCGCCGACGACCTTGCGCTGATGATCGAAGAGCAGTCGCTTGGGCCGGTCGCCTTTGTCGGGCAGAGCCAAGGCGGCATGATCGGCATCCGCATTGCCGCGCGTCGCCCGGAACTCGTCTCGAAGCTGGTGCTCGTCGGCACAAGTGCGCGAGCGGAAGATTCGGAACGCCTAGCCGCCTGGCACGCCTTGCGTCACACGATTCTCGTCGGATCGGAGGCCGAGCGCGAGGCCGCCTTTGTGAGTGTGCAGAAGCGCGTGAACAGTTCGTCATGGCTCGACGGCGAGGCGGCGCTGGCAGCCAGAGAGCGAGCAGTCATGCTCTCACACGACCGAGCGGGGGTGACACTGGCGCTCGATGCAGCGGTGATCCAGCGGGAGGACGCGCGAGCGCTGCTTCCCAACATCACCGCACCAACGCTCGTAATCTGCGGCGACGTCGATCGGGCTACCCCGATCGAGAGAAGTCGCGAGATTGCGTCCTCCATCCCAAGGGCGCGGATCGAGGTCCTGCAGGGCGTTGGACATCATCCTCCGCTGGAGGCAGCGCAGAAGGTTGCAGCTGCCCTCAGAGGATTCCTGGCGTGAGCGGCGGGGGCAACGCCGATGCCTGCCTAAACGCACCCTGCCGCACGGACCGACAAGATCACGCACCACGAGCAGCTCGTCAGCACCGCCAACAAGGAGACCACCAGTGAACGAAACCCCAGCAACAGCATCCGCCCCTAGTGGCATCCTGACCAAAGACGTAGAGCGGGCGCGCTACGAGCTCGGAGCAAAGCTGCTCGCCCGGATCGACGGCGACGGTGGCCAGAAGGTGGTCGAATCGCTGGCCGACGTTGCCCCAGCGCTAGCTCACCACGTCGTCGCCTACGGCTTCGGCGATGTGTATTCCCGACCGGGCTTGACCCCGCCTCAGCGCCAGCTCGTCACCCTCGGGATGCTCACCGCACTGGGGGGATGTGAGCCTCAGCTCGACGTCCACGTCAAAGCTTCCCTGAACGTGGGCCTGACGCCCACCCAGATCGTTGAAGCGATCACCCACGCCGCTGTCTATTGCGGCTTCCCGAAAGCGCTCAACGCGATCTTCGTCGCTAAGCGCGTCTTCGACGAGCGGGGACTGCTGCCCGTGACCCCGGGCCAGTAAAACCCCTGCAACGCCTGCCATCCTTGGATGGCTACCAAGGTTTTTGAGGCCACTTGTCCAAAGAGATTGCGTCCACCGAGGTCGGGTGATGGTTTCACGCCAGTCCAGAGTTCGAGTTGTATGCGGCCATCCGCCGCGATACGCGGGCTGGCTTGCCTGAGCGAGAGATTCAGCGCAAGCATCATGTCGGATGGCGGACCGTTAAAGCCGCGATGGGTTCCGCGTGGCCAGCTCAGCGGGCGGCGTACCCGCCGCGAGCCTCGAAGCTGGATCCCTTCAAGCCGTTGGTTATCAAATCCTCGTCGCCGACCTGGACGCCCCACGGACGCAGCGTCGCGCCTATGTCGCTAAGCGGCGCCCGGAGATCCGCGGCGAGCACGCCGCGGCGAGCCGGGTGTGTTCATTCCACAAACCCACCTGCCCGGACGGGAAGCCGAGGTCGACTTCGGGGAAGTCGCGATCTGGCTGGGCTGTGTAGCGCGACACCGCTGCCGGCCGTGGCGCGGATGCTTCTGCTGATGGCGCTGTCAGCGGTCGTCCTTGAGTGCCAGCAGGATTCGGCTACGGGTCTGATCGGACGGGGCACGGCCGAACCGGGCCAGCACCGCGACGTGGGGCAGCGTCTGCACCCACAGACGATACATCTTTGGGTGTATTCACGTTTTAGTAGATCCTGGATTGCGGTTGCTTCGGCCGGTCGCCAGGTGGCGAGCCGCTGCCAAATACACCCGTCCCGTCTTGCAACCGGCCTAAAGGTGGCCTAAAGGGCACCGGCCCTTGACAAGGGGATACCCCTTGGGGGTATATTGAACATACCCCCAAGGGGTATGCACGTTGAGGAGGCGTCATGGCTACGGCACCGGGTTACACGGATTCGAAGGACGCGCACCTCAAGCGCCTACGCCGAATCGAAGGGCAGGTGCGCGGCCTTGCACGCATGGTCGAACAGGACGCGTACTGCATCGACGTGCTCACCCAGATCGCCGCTGCCACCAAAGCGCTCGAGTCGGTGGCGTTGTCACTTCTCGACGAGCATTTGTCCCACTGTGTCACTGACGCCGTACACCAAGGTGGCGATGTGGCCGAGCAGAAGATCAGCGAAGCCTCCGCGGCCATCGCTCGTCTCGTGCGCTCCTGAACAACACACCTGAACCGCCCGACCCCCTAACGAACGTAGCCACGAAATGACCCAGCATCCGATGGCCCCCCTGCCCCTCATTCAAGCCGCCTCGACAGGGTGCGGTTGCTGCGGACCGAGGATCTCTGACGCACGCCTACCGACACCCGCCAAGGAGAAGAACATGGGCACCACCACCACAGCTACCCGCGCTTACGCCGTCACCGGGATGACCTGCAGCCACTGCGTCGCGGCGGTCAGCGAGGAACTGTACGCACTCCCCGGCGTCACCAAGGTCAACGTCGACCTCGTCGCCGGCGGCATCTCCACCGTGACGGTCTCGGCCGACACACCACTGACACCGGATCAGGTTGCCGCCGCACTCGATGAGGCCGGCGACTACCGCCTGACCGCCGAACGACAACCCCGGTAGCCCTTCAAGACCTGCGTGAAGCGATACCAAGAGGACGAGACATGAGCACCACGAATGACGCGCCCGACGTCGATGAACCACGCAGCATCGAGTTGTCGATCAGCGGGATGACCTGCGCCTCGTGTGCCGCCCGGATCGAGAAGAAGCTGAACAAACTCGACGGGGTCAGTGCCAGCGTCAATTACGCCACCGAGAAGGCGAAGGTAACCTACGCCGACTCCATCGACCCGGCGGTGCTGATCGCCACCATAGAAGCGACCGGCTACACCGCGGCCGGCCCGGCGGCGCCGCGCGATCCCGACCAGACCGCTCAGGCCGCCTCGGAAGTCGGCGAGGCTGACTCACTACGGAACCGGCTAGTGATCTCCCTGGTCCTGACAGTGCCCGTCATTGCGATGTCGATGATCCCCGCGCTGCAGTTCACGAACTGGCAGTGGTTAGCGCTGACCTTGGCTTCTCCCGTCGTGGTGTGGGGTGCGTTGCCGTTCCACCGCGCGGCCTGGGCCAACGCCCGCCACCGCGCCGCCACAATGGATACTCTGATCTCGCTCGGTGTCGGCGCTGCGTACCTGTGGTCGCTATGGGCTTTGTTCTTCGGGCACGCCGGCATGCCGGGGATGCGAATGTCGTTCAGCCTGCTGCCCGACGCGGCGACCGGCACCGAGCACATCTACCTCGAAGTCGCCGCTGCGGTAACTGTGTTCATCTTGGCCGGCCGGTACTTCGAGGCGCGGGCCAAGACGCGGTCCGGCGCTGCACTGCGGGCCCTGCTCGACATGGGCGCCAAAGACGTCGCCGTAATGCGCGACGGAGCCGAAACCCGGATCCCGACGACACAATTGGCGGTCGGGGACATTTTTATCGTTCGCCCCGGCGAGAAGATCGCCACCGACGGAGTCGTGACCGAGGGCGCGTCGGCGGTCGACGCGTCAATGCTCACTGGCGAATCGGTGCCCGTCGAGGTGCGCCCGGGAGACCATGTCACCGGCGCCACCGTCAACGCCGGTGGGCGATTGCTGATCCGCGCCAAGCGAATCGGGGCCGACACCCAGCTGGCGCAGATGGCGCGCCTGGTCGAAGAGGCCCAGAACGGCAAGGCATCGGTGCAGCGACTGGCCGATCGGGTCTCAGCGGTCTTCGTGCCCATCGTCCTGGCGCTGTCGGTGGCAACGCTAGCTGCATGGCTGCTCACCGGCCATTCGGCGACAGTCGCGTTCACCGCCGCGGTCGCCGTCCTGATCATCGCCTGCCCATGCGCGCTCGGCTTGGCCACCCCCACAGCCCTGATGGTCGGCACCGGGCGCGGCGCCCAACTCGGCATCCTCATCAAGGGACCGCAGGTGCTCGAGTCCACCCGCCGGGTCGACACCATCGTGCTCGACAAGACCGGCACCATCACCACCGGCCGCATGAGCCTCACAGGGGTGTACCCCGGCGCCGACGAGAAATCCGCCGAGGTGCTCGCGTTCGCCGGGGCGGTGGAGAGCGCATCTCAACACCCGATCGCGGAGGCGATCGCGGCCTCCGCCGCCGCTAGTGGCGCGCTGCCGCCGGTAGAGGAGTTCAGCAATCACAACGGCTTCGGCGTCAGCGGCGTCGTCGCCGGTCACGCGGTCTTGGTCGGACGGCTCAACTGGCTCACCGACGACTGGTCGCTGAACGCCCCCGACGAGCTCACTTCCGCCGCCGAGCAGGCCCAGTCGCTGGGCCGCACTCCGGTGTGGGTGGCCTGGGACGGGGCCGTGCGCGGCGTCATCGTCGTCGCCGACACAGTGAAGGACACATCGGCGGCCGCCATCGGACAGTTCCGCCAGCTTGGCCTACGTCCATTCCTGCTGACCGGCGACAACCGGCGCTCCGCCCTTGCTGTCGCCGCGCAGGTCGGCATCGACCCCGACGATGTCATCGCCGACGTCCTACCTGCCGACAAGGTCACCACCGTCAAAACCCTTCAGGGACAGGGGCGGACCGTCGCCATGGTCGGCGACGGCGTCAACGACGCCGCCGCACTGGTGCAGGCCGATCTGGGGCTGGCGATGGGCACCGGCACCGACGTCGCCATCGAGGCATCCGACCTGACCTTGGTACGCGGTGATCTGCGCGCAGCCACGGATGCCATCCGACTGTCCCGGTCCACCCTGAAAACCATCAAGGGAAACCTGTTCTGGGCCTTCGCCTACAACGTCGCCGCACTTCCCCTGGCCGCACTGGGCCTACTCAATCCGCTGATCGCCGGCGCCGCCATGGCTTTCAGCTCGGTCTTCGTGGTCAGCAACAGCCTGCGCCTACGCCGGTTCGCCAGCAGTGCATCCGACGGGTCTGCCCGCGACGTCCCCCCTCCAACACCACCCACAGCCGACAATGACAGCCGCCAGAGCAGCTACACCGCACCGTGACCGGACACCGACGGTGTTCACGCCGGCCGGCGGCTGCATGCTGGTGTGAGCCACACGGCACCACAACCGAACTGACGGACTTTCGAGCCCACGGTCCCATCCCGGCGGGTGGTTAGGACTCGATGATGCGGGCGAGGTACGGGGACATGCCGGCTGTGCGCAGCGGGTGGACGCTGACCTTGCCGTAACTGCTGGCTTCCTCGAGAACCTGGCCGTTGCCCAGGTAGATCGCCATCGGACTGCTACTTGGGAGGTGGGCTGACGTCGAGTTCGGTGTACATGCCGGTCCAGTAGTGCCCCGTGACGTTGCAGATCAGCTCGTAGCGTCCCGGGGCGAGGGTCATGGTGGTCCAGCCGCTAGCACCGGGATTGATGTCGTCACCTTTGTCAGCACCGCATGTGCGTGAGGCCTCGCCGAGGCTGCCGGCCTCATCGACTTTGCCGTCGGGACCGATGGCGCGCTGCCCGGGATATTGGCCTTGGGCAAGGGGCAACACGGCCAACTCGTGGTTCAACGTACCGTTGTTGATGACGCGGAAGGACACCTGACCCGGCGGGACGGTGGCCGGGTAGACGAAGATGCGCATCATCCCCGTCATTCCCATCCCCGACCCGCGGTACCCGTATTGCCCGGAGCCGCCGGGACCGTTCCAACCCGGCCCCATCATGCCGCCAGGCCCCATCATGCCGTGCATATCGCTGAGGGTGACATCAACAACTGTGCCGGGCAGCGCCGGTGCCGCACACGATGGAGTAGCCGCAGACCGCCCGGGCCCCATCATTCCCGGGCCCCAGACGCCAGGGGAATTGGGATACGGGGTGTTGGCGACGGGGGGGCGAGTGTGGGCGAAAAGCAGGGCGCTCAATGCTGCGGCGCAGACGATCGCGACCACCAGCGCGGTGATGGCGATGGCTAAGTGCCGTGAACGGGGGGAGCTCATCGCGGTCAGCGGTGTTCCCGCAGCAGCGTCATGCGCCGCCGGAATTCGTCTTCGTCGATCTCACCACGGGCGAAGCGTTCCGCCACTGTATTCTCCGCCACTGCATTTTCCGCACGCATCTCGTCAGAACCGGCTTGGTGGTCGAGGGGGCGGCCACCCGCCAGGTAGCGGACCGCGAAGACGATCGCGACGATCACCGCGACCACGAGCACCACCATCAGCACGGCCATGGTGAGACCGCCCCACCCCCAGCCGCTGCCGCCGCCCCAGCCGTTACCCCATCCATGTCCGCACATTGTGCTCAACTCCTCCCCGGCACTACTGCTGCTCACGTGACTCTGTGAGGTCAGGATGCCCGCGTGCGGCGCCGGAATCTAGGGCCGATGGTCCCCTTCATCACTCAACGGCTATAACATCGCCCTATGGAGATGACGATCGCTTCTGGTGCGCTGCAGCGGGTGGAGCTGGCGCCGGCGGCGGCATTGTTTCGTTCTCTCGGGGATCCCACCCGACTGGCGATTGTGCGGCGGTTGACGTCTGGGCCGACGCGGGTGATGGAGCTGGTGCAGGCAGTAGGGCTGGCGCAGTCCACCGTGTCGAAACACCTTGCCTGCCTGCGTGAGTGCGGGCTGGTGACCTCCGAGCCGGTGGGGCGCGCCTCGCTGTTTCGGCTGACCCAACCCGCACTGATCGACGTGCTCACCTCTGCTCAGACTGTGTTAGATGCGACCGGTCACGCCGTGGCCGTATGCCCGAGATACGGCGTAGACCGATGCCCAACGGAGACAACATGACGGCCGCAGGCCCTCCGACGGGTCCTTGTGCCGCGGTCGTGGGCGATGCCTGCGGGCGGACATCGACGACGGGACCGATGAATCCTTCAGCGCCAACCTCGTGAAACGTCAGTCTGCCGATGACCTACACGAAGCCGCTGCCCGGGCACTCGCTGGGCGAAGGTTGGCCCGAGTTTGCCGAGGAATTGCATCCGCAAAGACAGCATCGCCGAGTCCTGAGGACGTTCTCCCGGGCAGCGGGGCCAGGGCTACGGCGTGGTGGCACGAATCGCAGTCGACAGCCTTAAAGCCCTGAACGTCTCTCGGGGCACCGTTGTGGCCGGTCAGCCTGTCGCGAATGTCTCTGCGGCAGTTCAGATGGAAGCCCGGTTAGGCGACGGTTAGGCGCGACCAAAACGGTCGTTGTTGTCCAGTGCTTATGGCCGGGGTGTGCCCGGCGTCATTGTCGCAGTGGCGGAGGGTGACAGACCCGGGCTCATGCCGCCGGGACTCATGCCGCCGGGGCTCATCCCACCCGGGCTCATCCCACCGGGACTCATGCCGCCGGGCCCCATCATTCCTCCGGGACTCATCATCGGACAGTTCCCGGGCCGCCCGTCCCTGTTGCCGTCATAACCGTGGTTCCAATATGAGTGCCTACCAGCGAAAAATCCCCAGAAGAACAGGACCGCAGCGATGAACACGACGCCGGTGGAAATGCCCACCCACACCAACACCGTCGTCAACAGATTCCGCTGGCGCGCTGCCGGCGATGGTTCGACGACCTGGCGCTCGTCTGCGACAGGGTCTGATGGGGAAGGAGATTCAGATGTTTCAGCCATCCGGTGATGATCCGCCGCGCAATGCCCGTATCCACTGGGAGCCGCAGATCTTCATCAAATCTTTGTCAAATGAGCATGGGCAAGCACACGGCACGCGCAACGCTTGCGCTATGGACTTCGGTGGCTGATGTGAGCCACACGGCACCACGACAGAACTGACGAACTCTCGAAGCCCACGGTCCTGTCCCGACGGGTGGTTACGACTCGATGATGCGGGCGAGGTATGGGGACATGCCGGCAGTAGGCAGTGGGTCGACGCTGGCCTTGCCGTAACTGCCGGCCTCCTCGAGAACCCGGCCGTTGCCCCGGTAGATCGCCACATGCTGACTTCCCCAGGCCCGTAGAAGATCAGGTCACCGCGCTTGGCCTGCGACGGCAGAATGTTGCCGACCGGGTGAAGGTGATCTTGCGCTGCTCGCACCAGGTGAGCAGGTGATGATTGATGAACTCACTTCCAGGACTGTCCGCGCCCAGGATGCCGCCGATCTCCTGGTCGAGCGCGGCGAGCACCCATTTTCGGGCCTTGTTGGCACGCTGCGGTCCTCGGTCCAGCCGGTGGCGATGTCGTCACCGTCAGCGTGTGGGCGTGCTCACCGGCGGCGTTGCCGCACTGGTGGCCGACCAGGTCGATCTCGACGAACCCGGGCACCGCATCGTCCCAGTCCCCCAGGTGCGGATCGGGATCTGGGATTTGAGCAGCGATCGCGCTTGGTGTGCGAGCAGCCCTTCAGCTCGTGCTTCTTACGTTCCGGGGCCGGACGGCGATCGATCGTGGCCGCCGACATGCCGGCCAGCAGCGCCGCGGTATCGTCGCCGATCCCCAGCTGCCGAAATTCCGCAGGATCGGCACCAACTCGCCCAGCATCGGCGCCATCGCTTGCCCGCGGGCATACCCAGCATCGCCCAGCAGAAGATTAGCGCCGCAATCACTTTCGGCCCGAACGTCCAACGGTTCCGCTGTACGCCGTTGCGTTGGCCATCCTCGTTGCCGGATTTGGTCGTCGCCGGACTTTCGGTGTCGACATTGCTGATCGGACTGGTCGTGCTCGCCTGCCCGCTGATGATGGGTCACGATGCGTGGACGGCACGGATCTGGCCGCGACACCAGGGACGCGCACCAAGATCACCGACCTACCCCCGGGCAGCCTTGACAGGCTGGCCGGGCATCCACGGCTCGTCTCGCCGGCCGCGCGCAAGACTGACCCGCCGGCGGCCTCGGGACAATGTGGCTACCGACCAAGGTGTGCCCGCAGCACGGCCAGATCATCCCTGTACTGCGCATCGGTGATCTCGCCGCGGGCGAATCGCTCTGCCAGCAGTTGTTCGGGAGAGGACGCTTCACCACGCGGCGCTCGCGTGTTTTGCGGGCCGCCCGAGGCGAATCGAACCAAGGCGACGATGCCAACGATGATGAGAGCCCAGAACAGCACCATCCCAATGCCCATCCCGGCGTAGCCCCACCAACCCATATCGTGGTCGTACCAAAACATCATGACCGTTCCTCCTCTTCAACGACCCATGGCCAATCTGGCCACAGTCTTGCCGCGGGTGAAGCACCCCGGCAGAGTCGAGAGCACTGCGTTCCAAAGCCTTTGGGCCTCAATGTGGTGGCATCACGCGGTGATGACACGAGCCGCGCGCCCGCGGCCGCCCATTAGGTCACGTAGTTCAGGCTCGTCATCATCCCGGCCTCTTGGTGATAGGTGTTGTGGCAGTGCATCATCCAGATACCGGGATTATCGGCCACCAGCGCAACCGTCAGTTTCTGCATCGGCAGAACGATCACGGTGTCCTTGCGTGGCCCTGGGCTGCCGTCGGGCTTGATCACCTGAAAGGTGTGTCCATGTAGGTGCATCGGATGCCACATCATCGTGGTGTTGGTAAACGTCAACGTCGCATTCTGGCCCTGACTCACAGTCAGCGGCACCGTGTCACCGAACGGTCGGCCGTTGATCCTCCAGTCGTAGTTCATCATGGCGCCCGACAACTGCGCCGACAGTGCGGTATCGGTCCTCGACGAATCGAGCATGACCTGCGGGACCGCGGTGAAAAGCCCCACCGTGCCCACCCGTCGCGCCAGCTCGGGCGGTCGAAATCCTGGGTCGGGGGCGCTGCCGGCGCCCGTCGAAAGCAGCGCGCGGGCTACGGCGTTCTTTCCCTCGGCCGAGGCCACCAGCGGGAACACGCCGTCACCGGCGGTGACGAGCACGTCGTAGCGTTCGCCCATGCCGAGCAGCAGCGCGTCGACGTCGTTCGGCACCACCGGGAAGCCGTCGGTATGGGTGACGGTCATCCGATGCCCGGCCAACGAAACCCGAAACGCGGTGTCGGAGCCGACGTTGATGATGCGGATCCGGATGCGCTGACCGGGTTTGGCGGCGAACGTCGTCGGCGCGGACGGGATGCGGCCGTTCGCCAGGTAGTAGGGATAGCTGATGTCGCCGGCATCACCGCCGAGCAGGTCGCTGGCGCCCACCCCGCCCAAACCGGGAACGCCGGACGTGCCTCCCATCCCGGGCATCCCTGGCATGCCGTGCATGCCATGCGGCATCGACATGGCCCGTAGCCCGTCGTAGAGCTGCGGCGGACTGGTGCCGATGCCGTCGGTCCAGTCGTCGAGCATCACGATCCACTCGGCGTCGTAGCCGCCCGGTTCGGTGGGATCGTCGATGATAACCGGTAAGTACAGGCCATAGTCGGCGTCGAGGCCGGTATGCGGGTGCGCCCAGTAGGTGCCGGGATGCGGGGACGAGAACCGATAGGTGAAGCTCGACGCCGGCTCGATGTTCGGGGTCGCGGGCGCCGCGCCGTCCATATCGTTACGCAGCGCGAGGCCGTGCCAGTGCAACGAGGATGGGTGGTCCAGACCGTTGTTCACGGTAATCGCCAGTTCATCGCCGACGTTGGCACGGATCAGCGGACCGGGGACGCTGTTGTTGTAGGCCAGCGTGCGGGCGACGGTTCCACCCAGGTCGACATCCGCGGGCCCGGGCGACAGCGCCGCGCTGACGGTGCGCCCCGTGTGTGGCCGCGCAGCTTCGGCAGCGGCGATCGAGTCGGCGGCCGTGGTTGGGCTGGTCGGCTTTCCGCAGGCAGCCAAGGCGGCGCTGCCCGCGATGGTGGCCGTGATGAACCTGCGTCTGGTCAGCACCGTCGCGCCGACGCGCTGAACAATCATCGGTGCCGGAGCGGTGCGGTCGTGCAGCCAGCCCAACCCCAGTGGGTGCCGGTTTCGTTCCACCACGACATGGGGTCCACCTCCCTTCGGGCTCCAGACTGGTGCGGCCGAGTAGTGAATCGACGATTGTTCTGTGAAGATTCGCTCAAGAACTGGGCGGCTGGTTCCGGGTTCGATCGCGGGCGGCACGATGAAGGCATGGATGAGGATGCTGCCAGCCGCCCCGGGGGTTATCGCGCGTTGGTGGTCGACGACGAGGTGCCGTTGGCCGAAGTCGTGGCGAGCTATCTCGAACGCGAGATGTTCGATGTCACCCTCGCCCACAGCGGGGCCGACGCCCTGGCGCTGGCCCGCGAGATCGATCCGGATGTCGTCGTCCTGGACCTAGCGTTACCGGGCATCGACGGCCTGGAGGTATGCCGCCAACTGCGCACATTCTCCGATGCCTACGTGGTGATGCTGACCGCACGCGACACCGAACTGGACACCATCGTCGGTCTGTCCGTCGGCGCCGACGACTACGTCACCAAGCCGTTCAGCCCCCGCGAACTGGTGGCCCGGATCCACGCCATGCTGCGCCGACCGCGCACGGTCGCAGCGCCCGTCACTGCCGCTGCTGAAAGCGCTAGCGCAGAACCGCCGCCGCGACTGTTCGGACCGTTGAGGATCGATATCGCGGGCCGGCAAGTGTTCATCGACGATGAACCCGTACTGCTCACCCGCACGGAGTTCGACGTCCTGGCCGCGTTGTCATCGCGGCCCGCGATGGTCTTCAGTCGTCGCCAACTCCTCGAGTCGATATGGGGAGACTCCTGGGTCGGCAATGCGCACCTGGTCGACGTACACGTCGGTCACCTGCGCCGCAAATTGGGCGACGACCCCGCCGATCCGCGCTACGTGATCACTGTGCGCGGTGTCGGATACCGGATGGGAAGCGGTTACCGATGACAACGAACGCCACCACTGAACCGAGGTCGCGCCGCAGCCCCGGAGTCGGGGCACGATTACTGCTCGCGCAGGCCCTGGTGCTCGTCGCCGGCGGCGCGACAACGGGGATCGTCGCGGTCATCGTCGGTCCACCCCTGTTTCGGGAACACCTGCACCGCGCCGGGGTCGCCCATCAATCGAATGAGCAATTCCACGCCGAGCAGGCGTACCGCTACGCCACGGCCATCTCCATCGCGGTCGCCGTCGGGGTGGCCGCGCTGACCGCGCTCGTCGTGACCTGGTACTTCAGCCGCCGGCTGCAGCGCTCAGTCGCCGAGGTCGCCTCAGCGGCCACCGCAGTGGCCGACGGCCGCTATGACATTCGCGTGTCGCCGCTTCGCCTGGGGGAAGATTTCGCCAACCTGACGCAGGCCTTCAATCGGATGTCTGAACGGCTGGAATCGGTCGAGGTCACCCGACGTCAGCTCTTCGGTGACCTCGCTCACGAGATCAGGACCCCGGTATCAGTGCTCCAAGCGTACATAGAGGCCGTTGAGGACGGGGTGAAAACCCTTGATCCCGAGACTGTTTCGGTGCTCCACGATCAGGCCGTTCGCCTGGTCCGCTTCTCCGAGGACTTCGCTGCGCTCGCCCAAGCCGAGGAAGGCCCCACTGCGGTCGCACCGCAGTGGCTTGATCTCAACAGGGTGGTCGTCAGCACCGTGTCCGCCGCCGCCGACCGATACGCGGCCAAGGACGTGGGGCTGACATCCGACGTCGCAAACGGGCTGCCCGAGGTGTGGGCAGACCCGCTGCGCCTTGCACAGGTGCTGGGGAACCTTCTCGACAACGCTTTGCGCCACACCCCGCCGCGAGGCCACGTCGAGGTCATCGCGGCGGCGGAGGCCGGCGACCTCATCATCACCGTCGCCGATAGCGGCGACGGTATCCCTGCCGACCACCTCCCGCACGTGTTCGAACGCTTCTACCGTGCCGACGCGGCCCGGGACCGCGATCACGGCGGCGCTGGGATCGGCCTCGCCATCGCCAAAGCCCTCACCGAGGCCCACGGCGGTCGCGTCACCGCATCAAGCCGGGGGCCCGGCCTGGGAAGCACCTTCACCATCACGTTGCCTGTTCATTCTGACGTCACGTGATCGCGAATGTGGACTTCGGTTCTCCCGATTGCGTACCAGTGCCGACCGTGATGCTCACTGCCCAGGTTCTTTACGGGCTCGCCGGGTGTCAACACCTCTGGTGGACCCAGCGATGGCTACGACGTCGTACTCTCGTAGCCTCGCCGACCGAGTCCTGACGAGCGTTGCTACAGCGAAGCCAGAATTCTGTTCATGGTGTCGATCTCCTGCTGCTGGCTGGTCACGATTGACTGCGCCAGTGCGATCGCCGCGGGGTACTGTCCGGAGCTGATCTCGTTCTGGGCCATGCTGATTGCGCCCTCGTGATGCCTGATCATCTGGGTCAGGTACAACTTGGCAGCCGCCACTCCCTGGGCGTTCTGCAGCGCGGCCATGTCCTCCTCGGACATCATGCCGTCCATCCCCGCCATGCCGGGCATTCCGCTCATCCCCGGCATCCCTGGCATGCTCGACTCGATCGGTGCGCCGGTTTCACCCGGTGTCGCGCTGGCAGTGGGCATTCCACTTCGACCGGGCATGTCCATCCTGGGCATCATCGGCATTGTTGGCATCCCCCACTCAGTCAGCCAGGTCTGCATCTGTTCGATCTCGGGAGACTGCGCGGCCTTGATCTGCTTGGCGAGATCCATCACTCGCGGGTCTATGCCCTGCTTGCCCAGCAGCATGTCGCTCATCTCGATCGCCTGCTGGTGATGAGGAATCATGTGCTGAGCGAACATCGCATCAGCCTGATTATGAGCCGCGCTGTTGGCCGACACCGAGGTCGAGGTCGCCCCCGTCGACTGAGCCGACTGCGTATTGTCGGCATTGCTACATGCACCGACAGTCACCAGCGTAGCCAATGCGGCCGCACCGACTGCCATGGCCGATTTCCTCATCACGTCGAGTCCTCCCTGATTGACGGCCGGGCATGTTTCGGCACTCCGCGATGGCGCAATGCACTCCGACCTGACATCGACAGTGCGCGCCGCGGGTATGGCTCGACTAGCCGTTCTGTGAAGATTCGATAAAGATCCGCGACCCCGCTTGGCGTCAGGGCAGCCGCGGCGCAGCCTTGCCTTAACGCTAGAGGGAAACCACCGAGAGGACCCGGCATGACCATCGCACTGTCGACAGCACTGCAGACCTCATTCGCCGACGCCGTATCCCGTACTCGGGACGCTTTGGCGCAGCAGGGGTTTGGCGTTCTGACGGAGATCGACATGAAGGCGACATTGAAGGCGAAGCTGGGCGAGGACATGGAGGACTACGTCATTCTTGGTGCCTGCAACCCGCCACTGGCCCACCGAGCGGTGAACGCCGACCGTCAGATCGGCCTGCTGCTGCCCTGCAACGTCGTCGTACGAGCAGACCGCACAGACGACAATTCCGTCATCGTCGAGGCGATGAACCCACAGATATTGGTCGAGGTGACAGGCGAGCCCGCTTTGCGTGCCATCGCCGACGAGGTGACGACGAAGATGCAGGCCGCCATCGACTCGCTGCATATCGCGGCCGCCCACTCCTAGTCTGTCGACGGTTCGCTCTCGCTCACGACCCCACCCGACCGCGAACGAAGGACACATATTGGCGTCAGGCCGGGGCATTCGACGCTGACCCGCGGTCGCCCCAAACGATGCCGACACCGCAGCGTTAGCCGTGTTCGCCGCTCGAGAAGGCCAAGCGGCGATTAATCGGCGAACTCATTGACCTCGAACTGCCGATTGTCGGGCGCGACCAAGTCCCCGCCTACGGCCTGGCATTCGAGCTGCTATCCAGACAATGGCAAAAGGTGGTGACCGGCCACTACAACGGTGTCATCACGCTCGATCTCGCCGAAGGTGACGACGTACACACAGCGAGCAACTGCGGATCGCGATGAGGCGAGCCGTACCGCACTTGCTCGGCCACTTCCGCCACGAGATCGGGCACCACTCTCAAAAAACGTCTGCCGGCGACAGACGTGGGCAACCGATCACGGATCTCGTTGGCGGGCGCGGGTTGCCGTCGCACAGGATCCGACGAAGTCGGCGCCCGGACTAGCTGGCGGCCGCGAGCGCTGCCAGGGTTTCGGCCGAGGTGTAGTTCGGGGTCCAGCCCAGCTCGGTTTTCGCTTTGTTGATGTCCATGACCATCGACGCGCGTCCGACGTGAAGCCATTCCAGCGGTGACGGCACGAACGGCAACCGCGATATCACCGCCGACGCTACGGTCGCCGCAGCGTGTGGCACCCGGACCGGACGACCGCCCAGCGCCGAAACCAAGTCCGACACCGTGATCACTCCGTCGCCGGCGATGTTGTAGGCGCCGGGCGCAGCCGATGTCGTCGCCGCCAGGGCGATCGCCGCCGCGACGTCATCATGATGGACCAGCTGCAGCGGGGTGCCCGGATCCGGGAACGGCATCTTCAGAACGGGCAGTGCGCGCGCCGCCGCGCGGAATGCGCCGGGGAGGTGGTTCCACGGCATCGCGTCGGCAAGCGCCGGAGCCTTCGGCCCGGCGACAATGCACGGCCGCAGCACGAACACCTCGAGCGACGAGCCGACGGTGATCTCCGCGAGCACGGCTTCACAGGCGGCTTTCTGTTGCGAGTAGTAGTGCTCGGCGGAGCCGCGCGTGGGCACGTCCTCGGTGATCGGAACCGGGTTGTCGGAGCGGTAGCCGTAGGCGGCCACCGACGAGGTGTACACCAACCGCCGTGGACGCTCGGCGGCCACCGTCGCCTCGAACACGTTGCGCGTTCCCGCCAGGTTGATGCGTGCGCTCTCCTCGCGCGACCCCATGATGATGAAAGCGAGATGGATGACGACGTCGGCATCGGCGACCAGCGCGGCGACGGCCTCCCGGTCCAGGATGTCGCCGCGCTGGTAGGTGGTCTTCGTCCAGCCGTGCGCAGCCGGGTCAAAGGGTCGCCGCGCCATCCCGATGATGCGCTCCACGGCGGGATCGCGCTCCAGCGCCTGCACTGCCGAGATCCCGATCTCACCGGTCGGCCCGGTGACGGCCATTGTGATGCCCATGTCGTCAGGGTGCCCCTTTACGGACGCTCAGAACCGGGAAACCGCCGCGATGGCGGGCTGCACATCATTGGCGCGGGGCTACAGCGACCGACGACGGTCTCATCTGACCCTGATATCAGGTGTGCGCAGTTCGGCCTGCAGGCCGGATCGGGGACGGCCGCGGCGGCCGTGAACCTCGCCGCGATGGCCGTCGACCGCACCGGCTGGCAGACTGGTTCGGGTGGTCGATTTCGATGCACTGGAAGCCGCCGGCATTGAGAACGCGCACGACCGAGCCGGACTTCTCAACTACCTGGAAAGCCTCGGATTCACGGTCGACGAGATGGTCGAAGCCGATGGTCGCGGTCGGCTGTTCGGTCTCGCGGGCGACGTACTGCAGTGGTCGGGGCGTCCGATCTACAGCGTGCGGATGGCTGCCGAGGCGCTGGGCGTACCGGCCGAACAAGTGGCCCGAGCCTGGGCACTGCTCGGCCTGACCGTCGCGGGCCCGGACGAAACCATGCTGAGCCAGGCCGACGTCGATGCGTTGGCGACCTGGATTGAGATGAAGGTATGGCTGGGCGACGACGCGGCGTTGGGCTTTCTGCGAGTGCTCGGCTCGGTAATGGCCCGGCTGGCCGAGGCCGAATCGGCGGTGACCCGGGCGCGAGCGCCGGACATCCAGATGCAGCACACTCGCGACGAACTCGCCACCGCGCAGGCGTACCGAGCGGCCGCGGAGTTCATCCCGCGAATCGGGGCCCTCATCGACGTCGTGCACCGCCATCACATGATCAGCGCGCGGGCCCACTTCGAGCTGGTCGTCCGCGACTCGTCGGCCAGCGTGGTGTGCGGCGTCGGTTTCGCCGATCTGTCGGGCTTCACCGCGCTGACGCAGACGCTCACCCCCGCGGAGTTGTCGATGTTGCTCAACGAGTTCAGTGCGGCGGTCAGCGATGTGTTGCACGCCGCCGGTGGCCGAATCGTGAAGTTCATCGGCGACGAGGTCATGTGGGTCAGTGCCGCGCCGGAAGCGCTCGCCACGGCCGCGGTTGATCTCGTCAACCACCCGAAGGCACTCGAGGCCGGGCTGCTCGTGCGCGCCGGCCTCGGCTACGGCGATGCCTTGGCCATCAACGGCGACTACTTCGGCATCATGGTCAACTTGGCCGCCCGGCTGGTCAGCGCGGCGAGGCCTGGGCAGATCCTTGCCTCGCAGGCGGTGCGCGACGAATTGCCGGACTGGTCCGCCACTGCCTGTGACCCGTTGATGCTCAAGGGTTTCGATGCGCCCGTAACCGCTTACGAACTGCACCGTTGCCGCTGATCGCCACCGTCAGCTCGTGTTTGCCCAAGCAGCCGCCGCAGCCCCCGGGGGGTCCAGAGTGACGCAGGACTGGGTTCGGACGACTCCGCGTAACGCCTCGGCTCCGAAGACCGGCTCGATCAACGACGAGATGTCGGCGCCACGACGCAGTCCATGTCCGCCGTCGACGTTGATCACCTGCCCGGTGACGTGGCCGGCAGCGTCGGAAAGAAGGAACAACGCCACGTTGGCCGATGTCCTGGACCTCACCCACACGCGGCAACGGCGTACACGCCTGGTAGTCGGCGCTCGGTAGTGTGCGGATGTGATAGACACTCCGATATGTCCAGGCTGAGCGGCGAAGTCTCGTCAGCGGCCTGACATGTGCAGTGATCGCTTGCTGACCCCTGGTGACACATGCTGGCGCGTGGAGCGGGCCGATCAGTTCGCCTGCATCATCGACGGAGCCGACTACTTCCGACACTGCAAGGCGGCGATGCTTCGCGCCCACCGCCGAATCATGCTGATCGGGTGGGACTTCGACACCAGGATCGCCTTCGAACGCGGTGACAAGGTATTGCCCGGACCCAATCAGCTCAGGGCCTTTCTTCCTTGGATGCTCTGGAAACGGCCGTCGCTCGAGATCTATCTGTTGAAGTCCAACCTGCGTCTGCTCCCGGCATTCGACGACCTCTGGGATGGAATCGCCCCGGTATCCCTGCTGAACCGGCTCAGCGCCAAGCGACTGCACTTCGCCGTCGACGGCGCACATCCGATCGGCTCCGTGCACCACCAGAAGATCGTGGTCGTCGATGACGTGCTGGCGTTCTGCGGGGGTATCGACCTCACCCTCGAGCGATGGGACACCCCGGAACATCTGGACGACAGCCGGTTTCGGCGTGCCGCTGGCAGCAGTTACGGACCCCGGCACGAGGTCGCCGCCGTGGTGGACGGTGCCGCTGCGGGCGCACTCGGCGAGTTGGCCCGGGTCAGATGGCTTACCGCGACCGGGCAGTCGCTGGCTCCGCTCGACGTCGACCACCTCGCTTGGCCCTCCGGGTTGGAGCCGGCCCTGCGCAACATCGACGTCGGAATAGCCCGGACCTTGCCGGAGTTGGATGAGCGCACCGAGGTCCGCGAGGTGGAAACGCTGAACCTCGCGGCCATAGCGGCGGCGCGCCACACGATCTATCTCGAGAACCAGTACCTCGCGTCCCGCACGCTCGCCGACGCGCTTGCCGATCGACTCCAAGAACCCGACGGTCCGGAGATCGTCATCGTCTTGCCCCGCAGCTCCGAGAGCCTTCTCGAAGAGGAGTCAATGGATAGTGCGAGATATCTTCTGCTCCAAATGCTCTGGGCGGCAGACGAATACCATCGACTGGGCGTGTACTGGCCGGTGACGGACGGGGGCACGGCGATCTACGTCCACTCCAAGGTGCTCGTGGTCGACGACCGGCTGCTGCGCATCGGCTCGTCGAATCTCAACAACCGGTCGATGGGATTCGACAGCGAGTGCGATCTGGCCTTCGAAGCAGACCCGGACGCTTCAGAACACGGGGACATCCGCGAGACGATCACGTCGGTACGGAACCAACTGGTGTGTGAACACCTGGGTGTGTCACACGACGATTTCGAGAGCGCGGTGCAGCAGCGTGACTCCTTCCTACAGGCCGTGGAAGCGCTTCGTGGACAAGGCAGGACGCTGCGGAAGTTCACCAAGGACACGGTGGCTGACGAGGCCAGCCTGTTGGCCGAGAACGACTTGATGGATCCTGACCACGTGCCCCGGTCGCTGGCCCGAAGCGTTGCGCGGTGGCTCGAAGGATTCACGAGGAAGCCGCCGCGGGTGTGATGCCGCAGCTGACGACACCGACGGATCCTGACTCATGTAGAGAACACGCGCAGGTAGCACAACATGCGGTAGTTCTCGCCCGGCTCGATGTTGAAGAACTCGTGACGCTCGTAGAATCGACGAGCGTCAGTGTCCACCTCGTCGACGTTGATGAGCATCTCCCGGGCGTTTCGCGCGCGGACCTGTTGGACCGCTTCGGTGATCAACGCGGTTCCGACTCCCCGGTCCCGCGCCGCAGGTCGTACGTACAGTTCCTCCAACTGGGCGAGGGGCCCGTCGAAATACGGTGTCGGGCGCAACGTGAGGTAGGCGAAGCCGACCGACTCACCGTTGACACCTTCGGCGAGCAGGACCAGGACGTCGTGACGCCCGAGCAACCGACCAAACCGGCTGGCGAACTCCGCGGCATCCGGAGTGGGGGTATCGAACTCCGCGTTGAAGTCAAAGAGCAACACGCCGACCACCGCGGCGTCATCGACGCAGGCATTCCGCACGCTCCAGGGCTCAGCCATCGTCCACCACGATTTCAGTCCACCCCGATCGTCGGCATTGGAAAGAGCCTAAGTCCCACATCGCACCAGGGTTCGTCACTTCACT
>NZ_DASQEU010000105.1:0-51487 GCF_035633495.1 Mycobacterium sp.
ACACACCACGGTGCCCGACACGTTCTGATCCTGGCCATCGATCGTGACCTTGGTTCCGCCGCCGGGTGCAGCTGTGGCGCTGGCGGTGCCCGCGCCTGTAGTTGCGTCAGCCGAGGTGGTCGGACTCTCAGACTTCTTCTCGTTCGACGAAAAGCCGGACAGACCGGCGATGACGACCGCCGCGCCGCTTACGGCGACCAGGAATGGATGCTTCACGATGGTTCTCCTTTGGTTGTGTGGCCGTCACGAAGCAAGTTAGGGCAGCTGCCGTCGAGCGGCTGGCGTAGTCGACAACCCCAGTTCCGCGATCGGCTTCGCCACCAAGCTGGGTAAGCCCCGCCGCTATGCGTGGCGCGAGATCGAGAAGTTCATGCTTGTGGCGCCGGCTTCGCACATCGAGGATGCGGTTGCTACTCCGGCAAGTGGATTGCCACGCGGTTGACGACTGGCGGTTGAACTCCGCATGCTGATCGGCGAACCACATCAACACCTACGCAACAGCACGGCGTCGTCGAACGGCAGCCGCGCAAAGATCGGCTTAAACAGCCCCTTCACCGAGCCCGCGGCCTCTGCTTTGGGCATCACCCGTGGATCCGTCACCGCGAATGTCTTTCCATAGCGTCGTATCCGACCGCCGTTGGCCGCGGTGATGTTCTTCAGCCAGTCCCGGTTCGGTCCGTAGGTCAACAAGATGGCCACCCCGTCACCGGTGCTGAACACGGTCAAGGGCGTCTTGAACTGCTTTCCGGACTTGCGGCCGACGTGTTCGAGGATGCCCATCGTCGGGGCCCAGCCCGCCCACAACCGTTGAACGGGATTGGTGACACGGCGGTTGAAACGGGCCAGCCATTGCGGTAGTTGCACATGGGCGATCAAACTCGTTGTCATGGCCTATCTCAAGCCCCCGTGGTTCACCGCGAAGATCTTCAACAGGGCTGCAATGGCGTTCGGGATCGGCGGCGCCGCGACGTTGACCGTCACCACGCGCAGCACCAAGCAGCCGCAGCAGATCCCTGTCGTCGTGCCCGAGGTCGAGGGTGTCAAGTACCTGGTGTCGACGCGGGGAGATTCGGAGTGGGTGCGTAACGTCCGCGCCGATCCCAACGTCAAACTCGGTGACGCCGGCTTCGTCGCGAGCGAAGTTCCGGTGGAGCAGCGAGCGCCGATCATCGCGGTCTACCGGCCGCTGGCGGGCAAGGTCGTCGAGGGCTACTGGAAGAAGCTGCCCGACGACGCCGACCACCCCGTCTTCGCCCTGACCCCGGCGGGGTGACGTCGGACGCCGCCATGGGTTTCCACACTCTAGGTGCTCCGCTATTATCTGCGTATGAATGTAGATAAGCAGCCACGTAGTCGTCGGCTCGACGACGATCAGGTGGGGCTGATGGTCGAGGTGTTCCGCATGCTGGCCGACGCGACCCGCGTGCGGGTGCTGTGGGCGCTGGTTGACCAGGAACTGTCCGTCAACGACCTGGCCGAGCACGTCGGCAAGCCCGCCCCATCGGTGTCCCAGCATCTGGCCAAGCTCCGTATGGCGCGTTTGGTCCGCACCCGCCGCGAGGCCACGACGATCTTCTACAGCCTCGAGAACGACCACGTCCGCCAACTCGTCAGCGATGCGGTGTTCAACGCCGAACACGCCAGCCCCGGCATCCCTGGTCACCACCGCAGGGACGACGACGTCGAGGTAATGCCGCAGCAGGATGCCCGAAAGGCGAACCGTCGATGAGACGCAGCGACCACGGCCACGATCACGAACACGGCCACGATCACCGCGGTGGGCTGCGCGGAGCGCTGCGCGAAGTGTTCTCCCCGCACAGTCACGACGCCTTTGACAGCGTCGACGACGCCCTTGAGTCCAGTGCGATCGGTATCCGCGCCGTCAAGATCAGCCTGATCGCGCTGGGTATCACCGCCGCGTTCCAAGTCGTGATCCTCGTCGTCTCCGGGTCGATTGCGTTGGCGGCGGACACCATTCACAACTTCTCCGACGCGCTGACGGCCATCCCCCTGTGGATCGCGTTCGTCCTGGGCCGCCGGGCCGCGACGAGGAGGTACAATTACGGCTACGGACGCGCGGAGGACCTCGCCGGCCTGTTCGTCATCCTGATGATCGCCCTGTCGGCCGTCATCGCCGGATACGAGGCGATCCGACGGCTGGTTAATCCGATCACCATCGACCACCTCGGCTGGGTGATCGCCGCCGGAATCGTCGGCTTCATCGGAAACGAGCTCGTCGCTGTACCGGATCCGGGTGGGTCGTCAGATTGGTTCGGCAGCCCTTCTCGCCGACGGACTGCACGCCCGCACCGACGGGTTCACCTCACTCGCCGTGGTGTTGGGCGCGATCGGCGTCGGGCTTGGCTTCCCACTGGCGGACCCCATCGTCGGGCTGATCATCACCGTGGCCATTGCGGCGGTCCTTCGCACTGCCGCGCGTGACGTGTTCCGCCGCCTGCTCGACGGCGTTGACCCGACGCTCGTCGACACCGCCGAAGCCGCCCTGGCCCGCGAGCCGGGCGTCGTCGAGGTGCGCAGTGTGCGGATGCGCTGGATCGGCCACCGGCTACACGCCGACGCGGAACTCGACGTCGCCCCCGAGACCAGTCTGCAGGATGCTCACCGGGTCGCACACAACGCTGAACACACCCTGACCCATGCGGTGCCCAAGCTGTCCACCGCACTCATCCACGCCTACCCCGCGCGCCAACCGGCTGGGCACGTCCACGGGCACTGACGTACGTCCTGCTTCTCACCGCGGCTGCGGACGATTGTCGTGTTCGGTCGCGTCAGTGGAAAGATTCAGAACCCTTGCAGAATGCCGATCAGCTGTTCGCGGCTGTTGGCTCCGACCCGCTGGCAGGCGCGGAAGAGGTGTCCTTCGACCGAGCGGGTCGACATTGTGAGTCGGTCGGCGATCTGCTTGTTCGATAGCCCTCGTGCGGCAAGCGATATTATTTCGCGCTGACGGGCAGTGAACGGCTGCGACATCGTCGCGGCCCGTAACGCGGGAGTCAGGGCCCCTTGGCATTCGGCTGCCAGACGCTGGGCCGCGGCGGACGCGCTCATTGCCGCACCGCGCAGCCCGGCGTGTTGATAGGCGACGATTGCGTGGGCTGCGGCGTCGGTGGCGGCGAGGCGATCGCCGAATGCCTCGTATTGGCGTGACGCGTCGACCAAACCGTCGCCGTCTCCCGCCGCGAGTGCGGCGGCGTGGGCCGCGGCCACAGCCGCGCGTGGGCCTTGGACCTGGTCGGTCAACTCGGCCAGCCTGCGCGCGGTGGTGTGGTCGCCAAACTGTGTCGCCGTCTGCAGAAGCATGACTTCCCAGGCCGGTCGGTCACGCTCAGATTCCTTTGCCGCCGCGTCGCGGGTGATCGAGATCGCCTGCGACACAGCGCCTTCAGCGGCACACACCCATGCCTCCGTGATGGATTTCTCCGCGTCCACCATGCAGGCATCGGGGTCTTGGGCCCACCACTCGATGTCACCGAATTCACGGCGCGCGTCGGTCGCACGTCCGGCCATTGCGGTCACGGTCGTCAACCACGACCGTCCGAAGCACTTCATCATGCGCCCGCTGTCCCCGGTACCCAGATATGCAACGGCTTCCCGCAATGAGCGACGCGCGTCGTCCAGAGCGCCCCGGCTCATCGCGGACATGCCGCTACGCACGCTGTGCCATGACTCCTCGAACGGAATGTCGCGCGTGTCGCGCCGAATCCGGGCGATCACGGCGTCCGACTGTGTCAGCGCACCCGCGAGTCGGTAGCCGTAGGCGTGCAGGAACGCCACCGGGTGCCGCAGGTGTGACACCCCTGGAGACCTATCGGCGATGGCGTAGCCGTTGCTTGCCGCGGGCTCCAGCTCCTCGATGCGCCCGAGGTCGGCGAGCCCCGCGACCAGCACCCAGGCCAGTATCATTTGCGAGACGTCGTCGGCAGGAAGGCCGGCGTGGGCGGTGTAGGCCGCTTCGACCGCAGCCCTGGAGTGGCCGCGCTCCAAGTCGATGAGTGCCCGGAGTGCGGTATCGATCGCCTGCGCGAAGTGATCGTCAGCGGGCAGCACCTCGAGTTCGCGTTCGGCGCTGGAAAGTTGACCGAGTACTACCGCGAAGTTCATGGCACGAAGAATCGCAATCTGAGCCCGCGCGGGGCCGGACGCCTGCTCGGCGAGGTCGGCGAGGATTGTCTCCGCTTCGGTGCCGCGCTCTTGCCAGGTGATCGCCATCGCGTGCGTGATCCTGGCGTCTGGGCCACCGCCAGCGGCAACGGCGCGCTCGGCGAGCGTTTCGGCGAGCCGATGGTCCAGCAGTTGCATCGCGGCCGCCGCGGCGGCGAGGAGGAACTCTGGGTCAGGCGTGAGATCGGATTCGATGGTGAGGGCCGCACGGCGGACCAGGTCTCGGGGATCTGTTGAGCCCTTTCGAGCGAGTTCGCTGGCGATGTGCCCGCGGAGTCGCTGCAGCCGCAGGGACTCGGCGCCGCGGCGGACCTCGCCGAGTAGTGGATGCGCCAGCCGCACCACCGCCGGTCGCACGCCGGAGTCGACGCTTGCCAACCCGAGTGATTCGGCCTCGGCGAGCGCGTCGGCATCCGTCACAGCCGCCAATACATCCGTATCCAGTGGCTCGGCCACGGCGAGAGCATCGAGAACGACACGAACGGTCGTGGGTACTTCGGCCAGCCGCGCTTCGAGCAACTCTGCAAGTGTCGGTGAGAGACGGGGACGCCCGTCCCACAGCCAGATACCCGAGCGCTGTGTCATCCGACCGGCGTTCACCTCGTTCTCGAGGAGGTGACGCAAATAGAGCGAGTTGCCTTGGGTGTAGCGCCAAAGCCGTTGTGCACTACGGGAGTCGACCGGCCCGTCGAGTACGTGCTCCAACAGTCTCGCGATCTCTGGCAGCGATAGCGGTTGCAGTTCAAGGCGTTCCAGATGAAGGTCCTTCCAGATCGCCGTGATGGCGTCCGGCGGCTTTTCTCCCGAGTGGATCGTCAGGATCACGGTGGCCAGTCGACGAATGACGAGTTGGTGAACGGCGAACGCCGACATGTCGTCCAGCAGATGCGCATCGTCGACGCCGACGACCACCTCGCGATCCGGTGCCGCACCGATGAGCCCGTCGATGACCTCACGTACCCGTCGCAGGGGATCGGGACCGAATTCGCTGGCGACGTCGGCGAATGCGCCCAGCGGAATGCCGCGCGCCGATGCGGTCCCGACGATCCAGTGCCGGCGCGCGTTACGCGGAACGCAGTTCGCGACGGCTTCGCGCGCGACCCGCGTCTTGCCCACACCGGCGGAGCCGGACAACACGATCCCACGGGCACCGTCGGCGGTCGCCCGCGTGGCGTCGGCAATCACCTGGAGCTCTTCGGATCGCCCGATCAGTGGCCACTGGCGGATCACCGCCGAATTCTAACCGCCGCAGGCGCCCTGCATCCGTTCTCAAGCAAGGCCGAGATCACGATTGGCGGTGCCAGCAATCACATCGGTGGCTGCTCGGATGCGGCTGCGAGCTTGGCGTCGGCGACTCGCATGAACGTCGGCAGCGCGTCCAGGTCCACCCCGACGCACTCGGCGATCACCTCCTCGGCAATCCCGGCATCGCGCATCCGCAACGCGGTCGCATACGGCAACGGCAACCGCTGCAGCGACTCGGCCCGGCGGGCATCGGTGGCCATAGATGAAGATTCACGCCGTCTTCAATGTCCGGCTGGGGTAGTTCGCTACCCCAATCCGGATACTCCTTGGCGCCTGGCCCACCGGGCGAACTGGGGTAGTCGACTACGCCACACACCTGCCGGAAAGCGCTCTACGTTGCCGTTGTAGCCATCGAGGCGACGCACGAACGAAGGGAAAACATCGATGAAGCGAGTTCTCGCGGCGGTGATCGGACTGATCGCCAGCGCCGCCATGTTGGTGGGCTGCTCCGACGACAAGGGCAGCAGCGCCCCGGCGAGCACGGCGGCCGCTGGCGGCTCCGACGTCTCAACTGGTGGCGCCAGCGAGGTCAAGGTCGACGGCGCCGATCTGGCCGGCCTGGACCCGGCCTCGGTCACCTGTGTCAAGCAGGGCGGCAAGATCAACATCGGCAGCGGCGCGGCCGGCCCCCAGCAAGGTCTGGGCGTGGTGATGACGGATGAGGCGACGCCGGTCGTCGAGTCCCTGGGCCTGGTGGTCGACGGCAATGCCCTTGCCGTGGCCAACAATATGGGCATGAAGACCGGCTCGGCCGAGGTCAAGGTCGAAGGTGACACCTACACGATCACCGGTGAGGCACAGGGCGCCGACCTGAAGAATCCGATGGCCGGGATGATCACCAAGAAGTTCGAAATCACGGTGAGTTGCAGCTAGAAGACCGCACTTAGGCGGCGGGCGTGCTGAGCACGCCCGCCGCTTTCGCAGCGTGCAGCGGTGACGACGTGGCAGCGAGTCACACCACCGTCGAGATGAAGTGGTCCCGTCCTGTGAACGGCCGAACTGGGGTAGCCGATTACCCCAGCCGACCCGCCGGAGCGCACCTAATTTTCTTGGTAAACAACGCGAATGCGCGATCGGTGTCCGTGTCCATGGAGGTGCCACGATGGGTAACACGAAATACGTCGGCCGGGTCGGTGCGCTGGCGGTCGCGCTGGGCATCGGTACGGCGGTGGTCACGTCGCCGGGGGTCGCGATGGCCGATCCTTCGGCGGATTCGTCGTCAGCACCTGACTCCTCGTCATCGAACGCATCACCTGCTGCGGAGTCCACGTCCAAGGATGACGCGAAACCTGCTGCGTCCGTGGCCACTTCGAGTGAAGCGCAGACAGCGGCGCATACCGGGGTACCGACTGCAGACCCGCGGTCGGGGATCGTGCAGGCGTCCGGTGGCGCGCACAGCTCGCGGGACGCCGAGGAGGAGCCCGCCGCATCGACCGACGAGGACACCTCGGCACCGCTGAGTACGCCGGAACCCGCGGACGCGGAACCCGCGGACGCCGAACCCACGGACGCGAAGCCCGCCACCAGACCGGAGCCGAGCGCGCCGGAACAGTCGCCGGTCTCGGCGGCCCCGGCTCCGCCACCGGCCACCGTCGCTCACACCGAATCTTCGGACAACGACGGTCCGGCGTTTGCGCACCCGCAGACCGTCCATCTGCCCGCCGCTGACACTGACATTGCCTGACCCGGACGACCCGGTGCCCGCCATCCGCAATCTGGTCGCCGTCGAACAACCGGCGACGACGGTGTCGGTGGCCTCGGCGCGCAGCAGCACTGCGACGGCCTCCGCGGGGCCCAGCGCGGCCGCGGCGCCCGCCACGGCGGCGCAGCTGCTGCCGGCTGCTCCGGTGAACCCGTTCGGCGTGGTGTCGGACGTGGTGTCGCGCGTGGTGTCGGGGTTGTTGGCATGGGTGGGGTTGGGTCCGTCGATGACGACCGCCCCCGCTGCGCCGGTGCAGTCGGTCGGGCTGTGGGGGTTGCTGGCCTGGGTGCGCCGCGAGGTCCAGCGCACGTTGTTCAATCAGGCCCCCACCATCAGCTACGACTCCACGTCGAACGTTCGGACCCTCGACGGGGTGGTGACCGGTCACTTGACTGCCGTAGACCCCGATGGCGACCCGGTGAGTCTCCGCGTCGTCGAGGCCCCGAGATACGGGACGGTGGTGCTCAACCGGGACGGCACCTTCACCTATACGCCCAACCCCGACTTCGCTCGCACCGGTGGCACCGACGAGTTCACCGTCCTGTCCTCCGACACCGGATTCCATTTGCACGGACCGTTTGGTGTGTTCGCCCCCGGCTTCGGCCACACCACCCTCATCAAGGCAAGCGTCCCGTTGTTCGCCATCGGGACCACCATCGATGTCGGCGACGACCCGAACGGGGTGGCGGTCAGCCCCGACGGCGCCACCGTCTACATCACCAACATCTGGGACGGCACGGTGTCGGTGATCGACACCACCACCAACACCGTCACCACCACCATCACCGTCGGCGCCTTTCCGCGCGGTGTGGCGGTCAGCCCCGACGGCGCCGCCGTCTACGTCGTCAACAATGCCAGCGGCACGGTGTCGGTGATCGATGCAGCTACCAACACCGTCACCATCAACACCGACGTCGGCGACGATCCGCGCGGGTTGGCGGTCAGCCCGGACGGCACCACCGTCTACGTCGCCAACGCCGAAGACGACACCGTGTCGGTCATCGAAACCACCAACTACACCGTCACCGCCACCATCCCCGTCGGCCACCCGAACCGGGTGGCGGTCAGCCCCGACGGCGCCACCGCCTACGTCACCAACTACTTCGACGGCACGGTGTCGGTGATCGACACCGCCACCAATACCGTCTCCACCACCATCGCCGTCGGCACCTATCCGCTCGGCGTGGCGGTCAGCCCCGACGGCGCCACCGCCTACGTCACCAACTACCTTGAAAACACGGTGTCGGTGATCGACACCGCCACCAATACCGTCACCACCATCATCTCCGTCGGCGACCAGCCGGACGGTGTGGCGGTAAGCCCCGACGGCACCCGGGTCTACGTCGCCAACAAATTCGACAACACGGTGTCGGTGATCAATACGGCCACCAATACCGTGACCGCCACCAAGAACGTCGGCGGCAATCCGGTCGGTGTGGCGGTTAGCCCCAACGGCACCCGAGTCTACGTCGCCAACGAGTTCGACGGCACCGTGTCGGTGCTCAATGTGTCGGCGGTGCAGATGAATAGTGTTGTGGCACAGGCAGTTCCGGCGAACCTGCTGACCCCCGCCCCGCAGACGAGCGTGGTGTCGAGGCTGTGCGGGCTGCTGGGCTTGGTGGCGAAGCAGATCCAGCGCACGTTCTTCAATCAGGCCCCAACCATTGGCTACAACCCCGCGTTGAACAGCCAGACCCTCGACGGGGTGGTGACCGGTGACCTCAATGCCGCCGACGGTGATGGCGACCCGGTGAGTCTTCGCGTCGTCGAGGCCCCGAGATACGGGACGGTGGTGATCAACCGGGACGGCACCTTCACCTATACGCCCAACCCCGAGTTCGCTCGCACCGGGGGCACCGACGAGTTCACCGTCCTGTCCGCCGACACCGGATTCCACCTGCACGGACCGTTCGGGGTGTTCGCGCCCGGCTTCGGCCACACATCCCTCGCGAAGGCGAGCGTCCACTTGTTCAAGATCCCGGCCATCATCGATGTCGGCGACGGCCCGGCCGGGGTGGCGGTCAGCCCCGACGGGGCCACCGTCTACGTCGCCAACAGCCAGGACGACACGGTGTCGGTGATCGACGCCGCCGGCAAGACCGTTACCGCGACCATCACCGTCGGCGACATTCCACTCGCAGTCGCCGTCAGCCCCAACGGCACCACCGCCTACGTCAACAACGGCCAGGACACCTCCGTGTCGGTGATCAACACCGCCACCAACACCGTCATCGCCACCATCGACCTCAGCGACGTACCGAACGGGCTGGCGGTCAGTCCCAACAGCGCCATCCTCTACGTCACCCAGCGCGATGCCGGCGCCGTGTTGGTGATCGACACCGCCACCAACACCGTGAGCGACACCATCACCGTCGGCGGCGCCCCCGCCTCGGTGGCGATCAGCCCCGACGGCGCCACCCTCTACGTCGCCCTTGGTGCCGACTCGGTGACCGACACGGTGGCGGTGGTCGGCACCGGCACCGTCACCACCATCACCGTCGGCAACCCGCCGGTCGGGGTGGCGGTCAGCCCGGACGGCACCCTCGCCTACGTGACCAAGCTCAACGACAACACGGTGTCGGTGATCGACACGGCCAGCAACACAGTCATCGCGACCATCACCGTCGGCAACGCGCCGACCATGGTCGCCTTCAGCCCCGATGGCACGAGGGCGTACGTCGCCAATTTCATCGATGACACCGTGTCGGTGATCAACACCGCCACCAACACCGTCACCACCACCAGAACCGTTGGCAGCGGACCGGTCGGGGTGGCGGTCGGCCCCGACGGCACCGTCTACGTCAGCCATGGTGGCGACGGCACCGTGTGGGCCATCGACTTCTGACAACCCCCGCCGTCCCCAGCTACGAAAGGAACATCATGAAAGGAACATCATGAAACGAACACTCGTCGCGGGGTTGACGACGGCCGCCCTGGTATCGAGCGGACTCGGCCTGGCCGCAGGCACCGCGCGGGCGGCCAACGAGGGCCCGTTCGTATGGTGCCCAGGGCAAACCATGAGTTACCCGGGGCCGGGGCGCGAATTCCTCTGGGACATGAACGTCTGCCACACCTGGTACCGCGTCGACTTCGGGAAGGGCAATGTGCCACGAAATTCGCCGCCGCCCCCAGAATCGAATATTTGGGACGGAGACAACCCCCCGCCGAGCGATCGGTGCTACCCCTGGTGTTTGTAGGCTGGCCCGGCCCGGCCAGGTGAGACCTTTCTCCTACACCCTGTAGTTGACGCCCGGTGGCCGACTGGGACACTGGAGATCATGGGTATCGAAACGTCGGCACGGTTGTTCGCCGACGCGTCCGCCGTCATTCCCGGCGGGGTCAACTCGCCGGTCCGTGCCTTCAACGCGGTGGGCGGGACGCCGCGGTTCATCACCAAGGCAAGTGGCTGCTGGCTCACCGATGCCGACGACAACCGCTACGTCGACCTGGTGTGCTCGTGGGGTCCGATGATCCACGGCCACGCGTACCCCGCCGTCGTTCAGGCCGTCCAGCGAGCCGCCGCCGACGGACTGAGCTTCGGAGCGCCGACGCCATCGGAGAGTGAACTGGCGCGGGAGATCGTCGGCCGCGTCGCGCCCGTCGAGAGGGTGCGGCTGGTCAACTCGGGCACCGAGGCCACGATGAGTGCCATCCGGCTGGCCCGGGGCTTCACCAGGCGCGCGAAGATCGTTAAGTTCTCGGGCTGCTACCACGGACACAGTGACGCCCTGCTCGCCGACGCAGGGTCGGGCGTCGCGACGTTGGGCCTACCGTCCTCGCCGGGCGTCACCGGTGCAGCTACCGCCGACACGGTCGTGTTGCCCTACAACGCCATCGGCGCCGTCGAGGCGGCGTTCGCCGAGTTCGGCGACGACATCGCCTGCGTGATCACCGAAGCCGCGGCGGGCAACATGGGCACCGTGCCACCGCTTCCCGGCTTCAACGCCGGGCTGCGCCGCATCACCGCCGAACACGGGGCGCTCCTCGTTCTCGATGAGGTGATGACGGGCTTTCGGGTCAGCCGATCCGGCTGGTACGGACTCGATCCGGTGGACGCCGACCTCTTCGCCTTCGGCAAGGTCATGAGCGGCGGACTGCCCGCGGCTGCGTTCGGCGGTCGTGCCGAGGTCATGGAGCGCCTGGCTCCGTTGGGCCCCGTCTACCAGGCGGGCACGCTGTCGGGTAACCCCGTCGCGATGGCCGCCGGGCTGGCCACGCTGCGGGCGGCCGACGACGCCGTCTACGCGACCTTGGATGCCAACGCGGACCGACTTGCCGGGTTGCTCACCGGTGCCTTGACCGAAGCGTCTGTGACACATCGCATTTCGCGGGCTGGCAGCATGCTGAGCGTGTTCTTCACCGATCAGAAGGTGGTCGACTTCGCCGGGGCGCGCGCCACCGAAACCTGGCGCTTCCCGGCGTTCTTCCACGCCCTCCTCGACGCCGGGGTCTACCCGCCGTGCAGCGCCTTCGAGGCGTGGTTCGTGTCGACGGCGCTCGACGATGATGCGTTCGACCGCATCGGCGCCGCCCTGCCCGCTGCGGCCCGTGCCGCCGCCGAAGCGCAGAGCCCCGCATGACGGACACCACGATTGTGCACGTGATGCGGCACGGCGAAGTGCACAATCCGGACAAGATCCTCTACGGGCGGCTGCCCGACTTCCACCTGTCCGACAAGGGTCGTGACCAGGCGCAGCGCGTGGCCGACTGGCTGGCCAACCACGACGTCGTACACGTCGCCGCCTCGCCGCTGGAACGCGCGCAGGAGACCGCCGGGCCCATCGCCGCGACGCACGGCCTGTCGATCGACACCGACCGCGATCTCATCGAATCCGTGAACGTCTTCGAGGGCGAGCGGGTGTCCCCGGGTGACGGCGCGCTGCGCAATCCCCGCAACTGGTGGCACCTACGCAACCCCCACACGCCGTCCTGGGGCGAGCCCTACGGTCACATCGCCGACCGCATGCAGGCGGCGCTCCACCGCGCCAGGGACAAGGCCGTCGGCCACGAGGCGGTGTGCGTCAGTCATCAGCTGCCGACGGCGACCCTGCGCCGCTCGTTGACCGGACAGACCCTGCATCATCTTCCGACCGCGGCCAAACGGATGTGCAACCACGCGTCGCTGACGTCCTTCTACTTTCACGACGAGGCGTTGGTCGGCTGGAGTTATGCGGAGCTGGGTGGCCAGTGAGGTGGCTGTTGGCTTTCCTTTCGTCGGCGGCGGTGCTGCTGACCGGATGCGCGACCGGTGACGACGCGGTAGCCCAGGGCGGCACCTTCGAGTTCGTGGCGCCAGGCGGCAAGACCGACATCTTCTACGACCCACCCGAGAGTCGAAGTCGCCCAGGCAAGATCAGCGGCCCCGAGCTGACCGACCCGTCGAAGACCGTTTCGCTGGACGACTTCGCGGGGAAGGTCGTCGTCATCAACGTCTGGGGACAGTGGTGCGGACCGTGCCGCTCGGAGATCCCCGAGCTGCAAGAGGTGTACGACGCCACCCGGGCCGACGGCGTCGCGTTCCTCGGCATCGACGTCCGTGACAACAACCGCGACGCTGCAGTCGATTTCGTCACCGACCGCAAGGTCACGTTCCCGTCGATCTACGACCCGGCCATGCGCACCATGATCGCGTTCGGCGGCAGGTATCCCACCACCGTCATCCCGTCCACGGTCGTCCTCGACCGGCAACACCGGGTCGCCGCGGTGTTCCTGCGCGAGTTGCTGGCGGAGGACCTGATGCCCGTCGTGCAGAGGTTGGCGGCCGAGAAGTGACCGACCTCGCAGTGAGTCTCGACCAGGTCGGCACGTTGATGTCGGCCGGTCCGCTGGCTCTCGCGTTCTGCGTCAGCGTGCTGGCCGGGTTCGTCTCTTTCGCATCGCCGTGCGTGGTGCCGTTGGTGCCCGGCTACCTGTCCTACCTGGCGGCGATCGTCGGTGTCGAGGACGGTCCGGACCAGGTCGGTGAAGACGGTGGCGCCGCCCGCACGACCGTCCGCGCCGCCCGGTTGCGCGTGGCGGGCGCCGCCGCGTTGTTCGTGGCCGGGTTCACGGTCGTGTTCGTGCTCGGCACCGTGGCGGTGCTCGGGCTGACCACCACGCTGTTGACCAATCAGCTTCTGCTGCAACGCATCGGCGGCGTCGTCACGATCGTGATGGGACTGGTGTTCGTCGGGTTCATCCCGGCGCTGCAGCGCGAGGCGCGGTTCACGCCGAAGCTGCTGTCCACCATCGGCGGCGCACCGCTGCTCGGGGCGGTCTTCGCCCTCGGTTGGACGCCGTGCCTCGGCCCGACGCTGACCGCGGTGATCGCGGTGGCGTCCGCCACCGACGGCGCGGGCGTGGCGCGTGGTGTCGTGCTCGTCGTCGCGTACTGCCTCGGGTTGGGAATCCCGTTCCTGCTGTTGGCCTTCGGATCATCGCGGGCCGTCCAGGGGCTGGGGTGGCTGCGTCGCCACACCAGGGGCATCCAGGTCTTCGGTGGCGTGCTGTTGATCGTGGTCGGCGTCGCACTGGTCACCGGTCTGTGGGCCGACTTCATCTCCTGGGTGCGAGACGCGTTCGTCAGCGACGTGCGGCTGCCGATATGACACCCGACCTGCCCTCCTCGCGAGCAGACGCAAAGGTGCTCGAATCGAGGCGTTTCGGAGTACTTTCGCGACTGCTCGCGCTGGTGCGGAACACCTGGCGCACCTTGACCTCGATGGGCACGGCGCTGGTGCTGCTGTTCCTGCTGGCGCTCGCGGCGATCCCCGGCGCACTGCTGCCGCAGCGCAGTCTCAACGAGGCCAAGGTGCAGGGGTACCTGGCCGAGCACACGCTGATTGGTCCGTGGCTGGATCGGCTGCAGGCGTTCGACGTGTTCTCCAGTTTCTGGTTCACCTCGATCTACGCGCTGCTGTTCATCTCGCTGGTCGGGTGTCTCACGCCACGCCTGGCCGAGCACGTCCGCAGCATGCGCGCCATGCCCGTCGCCGCTCCGCGGAATCTCGCCAGGCTGCCGAAGCACGAGTCGCTGGACACCACGGGTCAACCGGAGGCCGTCGCCGCCGACGTCGAGAAGCGCCTCAAGGGCTGGCGGCGGGTCAGCCGCCGCGACGGCGACACCATCGAAATCTCTGCGGAGAAGGGCTATTTCCGTGAGTTCGGCAACATCGTCTTCCACTTCTCGCTACTCGGTCTGCTGGTCGCGGTGGCGGCCGGCAAGCTGTTCGGTTACGAGGGCAACGTCATCGTCGTCGCCAACGGCGGGCCGGGATTCTGCTCGGCGTCTCCGGCGGCCTTTGACTCGTTCCGGGCGGGTAACACCGTCGACGGAACGTCACTGCATCCGATCTGCCTGCGGGTCAACGACTTCGACGCGGACTATCTGCCGAGTGGGCAGGCGCTGAGCTTCGCGGCCAACGTCGACTACCAGGCCGGAGACGACCTCGTCACCGATACCTGGCGGCCCTACCGGCTGGAGGTCAACCACCCGCTGCGCCTCGGCGGTGACCGGCTGTACCTGCAGGGCCACGGCTACGCCCCGACGTTCACCGTCACCTTCCCCGACGGGAAGACGCGCACCCAGACCGTGCAGTGGCAGCCCGACGACCCGATCACCCTGTTGTCGTCGGGCGTCATCCGCGTCGACCCACCCGGCGGCACCTATCCCGACGCCGGCGACCGGCGCAAGAACCAGATCGCGATCCAGGGGTTGTTCGCGCCGACCGAACAGCTCGACGGCAAGCTTCTGTCGTCGAGCTTTCCGGCGCTGAACGACCCGGCGGTTGCGATCGACGTCTATCGCGGCGACACGGGTCTCGACACCGGGCGACCGCAGTCACTGTTCAGCCTCGATTCCAGCCTGATCGACCAGAAGCGGCTCACCAAACAGGCCCGGGTGAACCTGAAGGCGGGCGAGTCGACGCGGCTCGACGACGGCACCCGGGTCGCGTTCGACGGCGCGGTGCCGTTCATCAACGTCCAGGTCTCCCACGACCCGGCGCAGATCTGGGTGCTGGTGTCGGCGATGGCGATGATGGCCGGGCTTCTGGTGTCGCTGGTGGTGCGTCGCCGCCGGATCTGGGTTCGTGTGTCACCGACGTCGCCGGGTACCGTTAACGTCGAGCTTGGTGGCCTCGCTCGCACGGACAACTCCGGGTGGGGCGACGAGTTCGAGAAGCTGACCGAGCGGCTGGTGCCTCCGGCGGAAACAGGCGGGAGAGAGCGTTCGTGAACAACCCCAACATCGACCTCGGGCTGGCCCGACTCTCGGACTTGGCCTTCACGTCGACGATCGTGGTGCTGGTCATCGCGTTGCTCCTGCTCGCGGTCGAACTCGCCTACAGCAGCAGCCGCAAGGCGGACGCCCGTGAGCTGGTGTCCGCGGGTGCCGTCACGGCCGACAGCGCCCAGCCCGGCGTCATCGTCGAGACCCCGAAACGGCCGTTCGACGAACGGATCGGTCGGGCCGGTCTCGCGCTGGTGTACGTCGGCACGGCGATGCTGCTGGCCTGCATCGTGCTGCGTGGTCTGGCGACCTCACGCGTGCCGTGGGGCAACATGTACGAGTTCATCAACCTGACGTGCTTCTCCGGGCTGGCGGCGGCGGCGGTCACCCTGCGTCAGCCGAAGTTCCGGGCGCTGTGGGCGTTCGTGCTGCTGCCCGTGCTGATCCTGCTGGCAGTGTCGGGAAAGTGGCTGTACTCCAACGCCGCACCGGTGATGCCCGCGCTGCAGTCCTACTGGCTGCCCATCCACGTGTCGGTGGTCAGCCTCGGCTCGGGGGTGTTCCTCGTCGCGGGCGTGGCGAGCATCCTGTTCCTGGTCAAGATGTCGCCGCTGGGCGACGCGGACCGCGAGGGCAGGCTGGCCGCCATCGTGCAGCGGCTGCCCGACGCTCAGACGCTGGACCGAATCGCCTACCGCACCACGATCTTCGCGTTCCCGATCTTCGGTTTCGGCGTGATCTTCGGTGCCATCTGGGCCGAGGAGGCGTGGGGCCGTTACTGGGGCTGGGACCCCAAGGAGACGGTCGCGTTCATCGCCTGGGTCGTCTACGCCGCCTACCTGCATGCCCGTTCGACGGCGGGCTGGCGGGACAAGAAGGCCGCGTGGATCAACGTCGTCGGCTTCGTCGCGATGGTGTTCAACCTGTTCTTCATCAACCTCGTCGTAGCCGGGCTGCACTCCTATGCAGGGGTGGGCTGAGGTTGACTCCTCCGGCGTCTGAGCAACCACCGGGCTTCCGGTCGCAGCAACGGTTCAGTGATCCATTGCAGGCCATACCGCCGGAGTGGACGGCGCCGACACCACCTCACGGCATGCCGGTCGTCAAGGTGCCGACGACGCCGGAGCCCGCGGCGGCGATCCCCGAGCCCGAGGCGAAGGCGCCGTACCTGGATCTGTCGACCGTGGCCTTGCTCGGCCAGCCCAAGCGAAAGCCGAGCGGGGGCTGGCGCCGCTGGCTCTATCTGGGTTCGTTCACCCTGGTGAACCTCGGCGAGGGGCGCAAGGCGATTCACCGCAGGGCGCTCACCGCTCAGGCCAGTCGACCACTCCGCGGCTGCTACCGGATCGCGTTGCTGTCACTCAAGGGCGGCGTCGGCAAGACGACGATCACCGCGACCCTGGGTGCGACGTTCGCCTCCGCGAGAGGCGATCGGGTCATCGCCGTCGACGCCAACCCCGACCGCGGCACGCTCAGCCAGAAGGTGCCCCTCGAGACGCCGTCGACCGTGCGTCACCTGCTGCGCGACGCCGAGGGGATCAGCAGCTACAGCGACGTCCGCAATTACACGTCGCAGGGCCCGAGCCGACTGGAAGTGCTTGCCTCCGAGAGCGATCCGGCCGTGTCGGAGGCGTTCAGCAGCGACGACTACAAGAGGACGCTGGAGGTGCTCGAGCGCTTCTACAGCCTGGTGCTCACCGACTGCGGCACGGGGATGCTGCACTCGGCGATGTCGGCCGTGCTGAACAACGCCGACGTGTTGATCGTCGTCAGTTCGGGTTCGGTCGACGGCGCGCGCAGTGCGTCCGCGACGTTGGACTGGCTCGACGCTCACGGCTACCAGCAATTGGTGACCAATTCGATCGCCGTCATCAACGCGGTTCGGCCGCAGTCGGGTCGGGGCGGTTCACGCGTCGATCTGGGGAAGGTCGTCGACCACTTCTCCCGCAGATGCAAGGCAGTGCTTCAGGTGCCATTCGACCCGCACCTCGAGGAAGGCGCGGAGATCAGCCTCGACAGGTTGAGGCCAGAGACTCGCGACGCGCTGACGGAGTTGGCGGCCGTGGTCGCCGGCGGATTCCCGGGCGCGCACTGAGACTCGCTCAGCGAGGGTCCTTGCCGTGGTTGAGACGGTTGAGGAACTCCGGGTCGTCATCGGGCCCGATGGTCCTGGTTCTCGGCCGGTTGGCGGTCGCTCGCACCAGGCGCCAGGCCCCATAGGCCAGACCCGCCAAGATGACGACGAGGAGAACGAACTGCAGCACAAAAACCTCCTTGCTGTAAATATACGCGCCGTCGGTAGGCTCGGGTTCGTGTCTGGTGCGGAGGGTTCGGGAGGCAGGAGCGAAGCGACCGGGGATTCGACGACTCGGCCCGGCTCGCGGATGGTGGTCGACGTTCTGATCTACACGATCGCTCGGCTTCTGTTGGTCGTCCTGCTCGCGGCGGCGATCTATTTCGGTGGGCACCTGTTGGGTATCCGCGAGTTTCCGATCGTGGTGCCGCTGCTCTTCGCGATCGTGCTCGCTCTGCCACTGGGTATTTGGCTGTTCGCCCCGCTGCGTCACCGTGCCACTGCCAGCATGGCCGTGTTCGACGAACGCCGCAGCCGCGACCGCGAGCAACTCAGGGCCCGCTTGCGCGGCGACGAGCCTCCGGTCGAGTGACGGAAGTATGACGCCGCTTGGATGAGGTGGGTCAGCCGTCGAGCTGGCCGGCGATCCCGCGTTCGATGCCCTCGCGCGTCGTGGACGGGAGCACGACGAGCCCGTCGAGTTCCTTGCACGCCAGTTCGTATGCCCGCTCGCGCTCGTTCTGCGTCGCACCGGAATCCGATGCCACGCTCAACAGGCTGCGGGCGCGGGCGATGCGCTGCTGACTCTCGGGGGAGAAGTCGCTGCGGCGTCGACGGATCGCTTCGGCCTCGGCGGCGTCGAACGCCGTCGTGTAGTCCTCGACGGCCGCGAGGTACTGGGCGGCGGACTCACGGTCGTCGAACAGGTCTTCGGCCTTGCCCGGTCGCAACAGGTCCGCGCGGAGCTTGGCCTTGTGGAACGCCGTCGTGAGGGGAGCGCGCATGTCGGTCATCAACGGGAAGTCGAGGAGCTTGTCGGCGTCGAGCTCGTACTCCATCCAGCGGGTGTCGGTGCGAACGTGCTCCTCGAGGGTGCGCGTGATGATGCGCCACAGGGCGGCGGGGTTGGTCGGCGCGCCTCCTGACGGGGTCGGCGCATCGTCGTCCTCGTCACCGCCGCGAGGCGGGGCCGACGACCGCTGCACTCGCTTCCATAGGTTCACCCCGGCGAAGACGACGCCCGCCACGGGCACCAGCAGCAGCAGAAGTTCCGCCAACCGAAACACGATGCCCACTCCGCCAGGATGCCACTGTCTGCGGCCGGGGCGCCGATCCTGCGCTGAGGGCGACGACATGCCGAGGGCGGGCACCCTCAGCGCAGACTCGGCGCAAGGGTGGGGGTTACTGGGCGAACGCCAATGCCGCCGCCACGGCGATCGACCACAAAAGCATCGTCAACCCGGTATCGCGCAGCACGGGGATGAGGTCCTTACCGCCGCGGCCGGAACGCACCGGTGCGGCGGCCCGTACCGCCAGGGGCAGCGCCACCAGGCCGACCGCGCTCCATGGCGTAGCGAACGTCAGGGCCAGGGTCAGCACGAACGCCAGCGCCACCAATACCTGATACAGCACGCGGGTGCGCCCGTCACCGAGACGCACCGTCAGCGTGATCTTGCCGGACTCCCGGTCGGTCGGGATGTCGCGAAGGTTGTTGGCCACCAGGACGGCTGACGACAGGGCACCCGTCGCGACGGCGAGCGCAGCGCCGACCCAGTCCACTCGCAGCGCCTGCGTGTACTGCGTGCCGAGGACGGCGACGAGGCCGAAGAACACGAACACGGCGACCTCGCCGAAACCGATGTAGCCGTAGGGCTTCGAGCCCCCGGTGTACAGCCACGCCCCGGCGATGCACGCCGCGCCGACCGCGATGAGCCACGGCTGGCTGGCGATCGCCAACGCCAGGCCCGCCACGGCGCCCACCCCGAGGCTGATCGCCGCGGCGGTCGCGACGGCGCGCGGCGACGCTAGTTTGGACCCGACGAGGCGCAGCGGGCCCGCCCGCACGTCGTCGGTGCCGCGGATGCCGTCGGAGTAGTCGTTGGCGTAGTTGACGCCGACGATCAGGGCCAGCGAGACGATCAACGCCAGCAGGGCCTTCCACCACACGGCGTCGCCGAGCCACGCCGCTGCCCCCGTGCCGGCGATCACCGGAGCGACGGCGTTGGGCAACGTCCGCGGACGGGCGCCCTCGACCCACTGCGCGAGACTGGCCACGCCGGTCATCGTCGCACGGCTACCGTCGACGCCATCGTCGGAAGCCACGAGCTCAGTTGATCGCGGGAAAGGCATCGCGGGCATTCTCGTCGGCAGGTCCATTCGCCAGGCCTGGCTGAGATTGGGTCCGAGGCATGCCAGCCAAGCTGGGGCTTCAGCGGGTCACCCTCCGGCCGCGACTGACTGTTCGCGGACCAGGAGTCTTGCGGGTCGTCGCCGCGCTGCGCCTCGCCGCGCTGCTAGGACCGATGGGAGGTGACGATCCGCGAGACGGTCGTCGTCGGGGTCGTCGGCGCCGGCGGGCTGGGGATGCTGCTAAAGACCCAGCTGGCGCTGTTCGACTACGGCGCCGCGGTCACCACCATCGCCTCGCTTCTGCTGCTGACCGTGCTGGTGGATCTGATCAAGCGCCGGGTTGCGCAGCGCGGTCCGCTGAGTAGGTCACGTCGGTCGGCGCAGAGCAAGCCAGGTGAACGGCTGCGTCACGCCCGCCGGGGTGAGGTGGTTCGTCCGCTGGTCAGAACGGCCACCGGCCATGAAACCGGCGGGCGAGCGACTTGTCGAAGCCGAGCACCCGACCGGCAGGCACGACCGCAAGCAGCAGCAGAGGGAACAGGTCCTCTGCGGGGTAGGTCCACAGGTACTGACCCCGGTCCCACAGCATCAGCCAGATCGGGGTGAGTAGCAGCAGACCGCCCACCGCGGCCAGCCGGGTCGCCACGCCGAAGATCAGACCGAGACCGATGGCGAGTTCGGCGACGGTGAGGAACACGCTGAAGAAGCCCCAGTTCGGGAGCACGAAGTCCTGGTAGACCGACGCAAGCGGGGCGAAGTTGGTCTTCTCCGCGGCGTCAGTGGCGATGAACCGCGCCGCGCCGTTGGTGATGAGGTTGAACGAGAAGAAGCCCCAGTCGTAGTTGGCCTTGTCGAAGATCTTGGCCAGCGCGTTGGACAACCAAACCAGGCCGGTGAAGATGCGCAGCGCGGCGAACGCGCGAGCCATCAACTGGTAGGTGTCCTTCGGTTCGGCTGTCGGGTCGGCGGTGGAGACGGTGTCGGTCATTGCTCGGCGCCCTTCGCTGTGGTGTCTGCGGCCGTGCTGTGGTGGTCACCGGGTACCACCGAACCGTGTCCGGTCCTGACCGCCACCGCCCTGACCAGGGCCATGGCGTCGTGGACGCCGTTGTCCACGCCCTTCTCGAAATCGCTGCCATTGACCGCCATCGTGTTGGTGATGTGGGCCACACACACGACTTTAGTCCCGGCCGCTTGGGCGTAGGCGTAGAGCGCGGCGGCCTCCATCTCCACGCAGGTAATCTGCTCGGCCTCGGCGGCGGCGATAGCGGCGGTGGTCTCGCGGTAGGGGGCGTCGGTCGTCCACGACGCCCCAACCTGTACGCGCTCGGCGAGGTGGTCGAACGCCCCGTCCAGCCGGGCGAGCATCGTGGCGTCGAGGTGGCTCCACCGTGCCGGCGCCACATAGTGAACGCTGGTGCCTTCGTCGCGCAGGGCGCGATCGATGAGCACGAAGTACGGCGGGCTGCCCGACGAGGAGATCTGGCCCGCCGAGGTCACGCTGATCAGCAGTTCGCAGCCGGACGCGGCCAACTGCTCGGCGACGAGCACGGCGAAAGGTGCCCCCACCGCCCGCCCGACCACCCCGATCTCGATGCCGTCCAGATCGGTCGTCCACATCTCGGTGTGATAGCAGGCCCAGCCGGGGTGTCGGCGACCGCGACCGGTTCGGGCCAGGTGCGCGACGATGTCGCCGTCTGGGTCGAGCAGCACGACCTCCGGAACTGCGACGTCCGGAAGGTTCTTCTGCCGACGGGCCTCGCGCAGCAGGCTGGCCGGCTGGAACACCGATGGCGCGTGGTAGTCCTTGTCCCGAAGGAGCGGAGAATCGTCGGTGTTCATGTCTCCTGTTTCGGTTGCCCATGCGGTCCGGCGTCATCCGCGTCATCCACGTCATCCACTGAGACCTCCAAAGTGCCGGGGTACATCGTAGACGGCCTCAAACCAGCGCTTGCGGGTCACGCATGCCCCGACCCGGGTGTGCGCGTGACGCTGCGTCCATAGCCGTCTGGTGACGCGTCGTCACCAGTGAGACGTAATGTGCCCCAATCGATTTCGGGGTGTCCGACGATCTGAGTGGGTACCTCGAAGAGTTTGCCGAACGGTACGAGGCCGGCGAAGGAACCGCCGATTGTCTGATCAGTCGCCGCTATCGACCAGGGCACGGGCTCCTCGATGAGCGCCCGGGGCGCCTCGGCGAGCCCGCCGGCGAACCTCGGGATGTCCCGTACGCACGGGAACACGAACGCCAGCGGCCAGTTGACCAGGACGGGGCCACGGTCGGCCAGGAACTCGGTCAACCCGACCGCTGAGCGAAGCCGGGGACCGGTGAAGGCCAACCAGCCGGCCGTGTCGGAGCTGGCATCCGTAGCCCGGATCCGGACGCGATCGGCGCTGGATGGGACCTGGCGTGCGTCGACACCGATGGTCCGCCACAACGATCGGTCGGGATCCAGTTTGGCCGACACTCTGTCGAGCGGTTGACGCTCGCCCAGGGTCTCGACGAGACCCGCGCCCGCCCGGCCGAACTCCAGCACCAGGTTGTTGGGCTCGGCGACGCGACCGGAAACGGACAGCGCCACTCCGCCCGCCGGATCGAGAGTCGGCAGCACGAACCACGGGGTCGTCATGGTTCCGGTGTTGTTCAGCCGGGACAGCCGGCTGCCCCAGAGTTCGGCCGAGGTCCTGACACCCGGCGGGTCGGGCGGCGGCGCGCCGGGGTCGAATCCGGTCAGGGCGGCGAACCCGTCCAACTGCCCCCGGGGGACGGACGGGGCCAGCACGTCGCCGTCCTGCAGCACTTCGATGTCGTCGGCCAGCCCGCAGTCCGGGCCGCCACCCAGTTCGGTGAGGTTCGACGACGTCAGCGATGCCGCCGACCGACGAGACGGCGCGGCCACGAACGAGCCCACCAGGACGAGAACCACGGTCCCGGCGGCGGCGAGCGCGACCACGGCCGGCCCGGCGGCCAGCGATTGGCTGACGCGGGCACGGCCGTGCGGTGCGGCCGTTGCGGCGGCTGCCGCCCACACCAGCGCCAGCACGCCGATCCAGAACACCACGGAATCCAGGGGCACTCCGAACGGCCGGATCGGCGCCGACGCCCAGGGGACGTCGTAGAGGGCGGGCATCCACCACGCGTTCGGGCCGGAGAAGGCCAGCCCGGCAGCCGCGGCCACCAACGCACCACCCAACACCGCGATCACGCCGGTGACCCGGTCCGCTTCGTGGAACCCGGACGTCCTGCGGGCGGCCTGCAGCAGTGCCACTACGGCCACCACCAGGAACGACGCGAAGAGTCCGGCTGCCGCGCCGAGGTGATACGACCACTTGGACGGCACCACACATAGGGCGACGAGCGCGACGATCACCATGGCGGCCATCCGCACGGCGGCACGGTCGGCGTCGCTGCGTTCGGTTCGCCGGGCGGCCAGTGCCGCGACCACGGGCAGCAGCGCGGCGGTGAGCAGAACCGGGACTCGCTTGGGGCCACTGCCCTGCTGCGTCTCCCCGAGCAGGTTTACGTAGCGCTCGGGCTCCTGATACCACGGCAACGATGGGCCGAATGCGGTGTGCCAGCGCGTCGCCGTGACGAGTGCGTCCCAGGTCTCGTCGGCGAAGACGATGGTCGCCAAGGTGGCGACGATGCAGCACAGCAGCATCACCAGAGCCAAGAGCTCGGTCCGGCTGCGCGCCGTGTTACGCAGAATCGACACGATCCGCGGCGCGAACACCACCAGGGGTCCGGCGAGCAGCACGGCCGTCGGGGCTAGCGCGACGGTCACCACGGCGGTTAGCGCCGCCCAGCCCAGTGCCGTTGGCCCCCGCGCCCGCCACAGGATCGCCAGCACCGCGGTGACGCCGAAGGCCACATAGGACTCCGAGCGCGCGCCAAGGTTGAACGGCAGCCAGGCGGCGAGCAGGCAGACCGCGGCCAACAACCGGATCCGAGCGAGGCCCGCCAGCCTGGGCAGGGCCGCCGGGAGGATGCCCCGGCTCAGCACGAACCAGGTGGCGATGGCCAGGATGGTGCTAGGCACCCGCAACCACAACGGCGCCAGGCTGACGTCGGTCAACGGCGCGGGCAGTTGATAGGCCAGCGCGAAGGGTGTCTCCGAGGCGTTCCACCAGCGGTAGTAGTTGCCGGTGTTGCCGGTCGCGGCAAAGTTGCGGGCCATCATGGTGCCCCAGCCGTCGTCGACGGACAACGGTCCGATCACCGCCCAGCCCGCCAACGCGCCGATCACCCCGCCATCGACCCACGCGGTACGCCACCACCCGCGTGTGCGGAGTGGTTGCCCGACCGGGTGCTCGGGACCTCGTGGGCGTCTCCCGGCCCGGGTCAGCAGGCCGATTGCGAGCGACGCGGCGAGCAGCTGCCCGGCGATCAACAGGATCTTGAACGGGCTCGGGCTGGTCCCGAATGGGCTCGTGACATCGGCGGTGACCGTCATTCCAGCGGCGTCGGCCGGATCGAGTTCGGTTCGGAAGGCGAACACGTTCGGCACCGGCTCGCCGGCCAGATCGATCACCCGCCCGTCGGCTTGGCGGATCGACACCCCGGCGGGGCTCGCATCGATGCCGAGCCGGCAATCCGCGTCCCCGACCGGAACGGCCACGCGGTACACGCGGTCGTCCAGCTGGAGACGGGGTCCGTTCACCCCGGTCTGCACTAGCAGCCCGTCGCCCCGTTCGCCGGTGGCCAGCACCGTGACCGGATCGCGCTGGCCTCTGGCGCGCAACGCCGAACACGGCACGGTCGCGGTCAAGGTCGTCGGCCCGTAAGGGACGAACATCGCCGTGCTCGACTCGACGGGTTGGCCCGCGGCGGGCCATGTCACGGTAGTTTCGTCGGCGATCACCGGCGCAAACGGCAAGGCGAGGGCGGCCAGCAGCCCGATTACGCCGACCAGCAGTGCGGGCCAATGAAGGGCCCGCCGATGCGCGAGGCTCGAATCATCAGTCAGTGGATACCTTCTCGACGACGCAGACGGCGCCGAATCAGTCGGGGCGCACTTCTCGCTACCTTAGGGGTTGGGGCGGTTGCGAACGCCCGGCGTCACGGGCACGTCATGATTCACAATGATTGCCGCAGGCGTAGAGAGCAGATCGCATGCCAGCGGACGTAAGGAGCAACACGTGTTGGGAGTGATCGGTGGCAGTGGCTTCTACACGTTCTTCGGCGCGGATGCCCGCAGCATCAGCGTCGACACCCCGTACGGCCCGCCGAGCGGAGCCATCACCGTCGGCACCGTCGGTCACCACGAGGTCGCGTTCCTGCCGAGACACGGCGCCAACCACGAGTTCTCCCCCCATTCCGTGCCGTACCGCGCGAACATGTGGGCGCTGCGCGCGCTCGGCGTGCGACGGATCTTCGCGCCGTGTGCGGTGGGGAGCCTGACCCCCGACCTCGGTCCGGGGTCGATGGTGGTACCCGACCAGCTCGTCGACCGGACCATCGCCCGCGCGGACACGTACTTCGACTCCGGCGGCATCCACGTCGCGTTCGCCGATCCGTACTGTCCGAGTCTTCGTGCCAACGCGACCGAACTGCCGGGTGTGATCGACGGCGGCACCATGGTGGTGATCCAGGGACCGCGGTTCTCGACGCGCGCGGAGAGTCGCTGGTTCGCGTCGCAGGGGTTCACGCTGGTCAACATGACCGGTTATCCCGAGGCGGTGCTCGCTCGCGAGTTGGAGATGTGTTATGCGGCAATCGCTTTGGTGACCGATCTGGACGCGGGCATCGACTCCGGCACGGCCGTCAAGGCGGTTGACGTGTTCGCCGAGTTCGAGAAGAACATGGTGCCGTTCAAGAAGTTGGTGCACGAGGCCATCGATCAGGTCCCCGTCGAGCGGACCTGCACCCACTGCCTACCGCACGAGGGCGTCACCCTGCCGATCGAGCTGCCGTGAAGGTCCTCGTCACGGGCGCCGCGGGCTTCATCGGCTCCAAGGTGTGCGCGGCGCTGACCGACGCCGGGCACGACGTGGTCGGGGTCGACGCGATGCTGACCGCCGCGCACGGTGACGTCACCAAGCCGCCGGACGGCGTGCTGGAGGTCGACGTCCGGGACGCGTCCGGACTGGCGTCGCTGCTGCCGGACGTCGACGTCGTGTGCCATCAGGCGGCCGTCGTGGGCGCGGGGGTCGACGCGTCAGACGCGCCGAACTACGCCAGCCACAACGACTTTGGCACGACCGTGCTGCTCGCCGAGATGTTCGCCGCGGGCTGCCGCCGACTGGTGTTGGCGTCGTCGATGGTGGTCTACGGACAGGGCGGCTACGACTGCCCCGTGCACGGTCCGGTCGACCCGCTGCCGCGCACCGCCGCGGACCTGGACGCCGGCGTCTTCGAGCACCGCTGCCCAGTCGGCGGCGAGGAACTGCGCTGGCGCCTGGTGGGAGAGGACGCCCCACTGCGGCCGCGCAGCCTCTACGCGGCGAGCAAGACGGCCCAGGAGCACTACGCGCTGGCCTGGGCAGAGGCGACGGGCGGCTCGGTGGTCGCGCTGCGCTACCACAACGTCTACGGCCCGCTGATGCCTCGCGACACCCCGTACTCCGGGGTGGCGGCGATCTTCCGGTCGGCCATCGAAAGAGGCGAACCACCAAGGGTTTTCGAGGACGGCGGCCAGATGCGGGACTTCGTCCACGTCGCGGACGTGGCAGCGGTCAACGCCGCGGCGGTCGCGGCGGACACCGACGGATTCGCGGCGTTCAACGTCTGCTCCGGGCGGCCCATCTCGATCATGGACGTCGCGACGAAGATCTGTGACGCCCGCGAGGGGCAGCCGCCCGTCGTCACCGGCCAGTACCGCAGCGGCGACGTCCGCCACATCGTGGCAGATCCCGCCGCCGCGGCGGACGTGCTCGGATTCCGGGCGGCGATCGATCCCTCCGACGGACTGCGGGAGTTCGCGTTCGCGCCACTGCGCGGCTGACCATACTGAGCAGGTGAAACCAGCACTCTGCGAACGGTTCGGCATCGACTTCCCGCTCTTCGCCTTCAGTCACTGTCGGGACGTCGTGGCCGCGGTCACCAATGCCGGCGGCTTCGGCGTGCTCGGTGCGACGGCCTACACCCCCGAGCAGCTCGACCGGGAGCTGACCTGGATCGACGAGCACGTGCACGGCAAGCCGTACGGCGCAGACATCATCGTCCCCGCGAAGTTCGAGGGCAAGGGTGAGAACCTGTCCCGCACGCAGCTGGTCGACAGGATTCCCGACGAGTATCGGAGTTTCGTCGCCCAGCTGTTGGCCGAGCACGGAATCGAGACCGAGTCCGCGCCGAGCATCGGCGGTTCGGCGTTGACCGGCGACACCGGCCGGGAGTTGTTGGACGTGGCGATGAGCCACCCGATCAAGCTGATCGCCAACGCCCTCGGCGTCCCGCCGGACTACATGATCGAGGCGGGCCGTGAGCGCGGCGTACCGGTCGCCGCGTTGGTCGGCGCGAAGGAGCACGCGGTCAAGCAGGTGGCCGCGGGCGTCGACCTGATCGTCGCGCAGGGCACCGAGGCGGGCGGGCACTGCGGCGAGGTAACCACGCTGGTGCTCATCCCCGAAGTGCTGGACGCACTGCAGGCGATCGGCAGCGACATCCCGGTGCTCGCCGCGGGTGGCATCGTGACGGGCAGGCAGATGGCCGCCGCCGTCGCGATGGGCGCCGACGGTGCGTGGACCGGTTCGGTGTGGTTGACCACTGAAGAGGCCGAGACCGCGCCGCACACCGTGCAGAAGATGCTCGCCGCGACGTCGCGCGACACCGTGCGTTCGGCGGGCCGCACGGGAAAGCCGTCGCGCCAACTCGTGTCGGAGTGGACCGACGCCTGGCTGCCGCACACGGACGGTCGCCAGCCGCTACCGCTTCCGCTGCAGTCGATGCTCTGCGAGCCGGTGCTGCGGCGCATCGACGCGTTGGCCGATCAGGGCCACCAGGGCGCCCAAGAGCTGGCGACGTACTTCGTCGGACAGGGCGTCGGGTTGATGAACAAGGTGAAGCCCGCGCGCGACGTCGTCGTCGAGTTCATCGAGGACTACCTCGCCGCCGCGCAGCGGTTGAGCAATTCGTTGCCGGAGTGAGCCAGAATGCTCGCCGAACGTGGATTACCGCCGCGCCAAAGTGCGGAACTCCGTGTCAAAAGTCCACAGTCGGCGCGCCACTTCCGGAGCTATTCCTCGCCGGCCAGCGGCAGCCGCACCTCGAACCGTGCGCCGTTCTCCAGGTTGTAGGCCGACACGGTGCCGTGGTGCGCGTGCACCAGCCCGGCGGCGATGGCCAGGCCCAGCCCCGAGCCGCTCGGCAGAGAGGAGTCCTCCCGCGGCACCCGGCTGTTGGATCCGCGGTAGGCGATGTCGAAGACGCGTGCCAGGTCGGCCTCGTTGATGCCGACTCCGGTGTCGTCGACCCTGGCCCATGCGCCGTGCCCGTCGGATCCGATGGCCAGTTCGACTGTGCCGCCCTCCGGCGTGTGGGCGATGGCATTGGCGACCAGGTTGGACAGCACCCGCACCAGGGCGCGGTCGCTGCCGATCACGCCGACCGGCTTGGCGGGCACCCGGGCGTGGAGCGCGACTCCCGCGCGTTCGGCGGCGATCCGGTGGGCGGAGACCACGTCGTCGACGACCTCGTCCAGTGACACCTTGTCGTAGGCCGGTTGGACGGCGCCCGCGTTGATCTTCGACATCTCGAAGAGGTCGTCCACCATCTCGGAGAGTCGGATCGTCTCGTGCTCGATGTGCTTGGCGTGCGACCGCACCTCGTCGGGTTCGACCACGCCGTCGGCGATCGCCTCGGCCACGGCGCGGATTCCGGCCAGTGGCGTGCGCAGGTCATGGCTGACGAAGGCGACGAGCTGGCGACGCGATTGTTCGGCGATCTCGTCGGCTTCGTGGATCTGCTGCTCCCACACGGTGCGCCTGGCCTGGTAGCCCGCGAGCATGATCGCGGCGGGGATCGTCACGACCGACACGATGACCAGGACGACGACGATGCCCTCGAAGTTGGGCGACAGCATGAAACCGCTCGCACCGAACACCCCGGTGAACGTGGCCACCGTCGGGATGAGCACCAGCACGACCATGCTGACCGTCAGCGACCACAACCGCGCCAGCCGTATCAGGATCGCGCCTGCCACCACTACCGGCACCGAGCACGCCAGCGCGAGGCCGACGATCTCCCAGATGTCAGTCGTTGGCATACCGCTCCTCGCTCCACATGTAGCCGCGACCCCACACCGTCTGCACCCGGTGCTCGTCGCCGAGCTTCGATCGGAGCCGCTTGACGTGCACGGTGACGGTGGACAGATCGCCGAAGTCCCACTGCCACACCAGTTTCAGCAGCTCCTCGCGGGTGAACACGACGCCCTTGTGGGTGAGGAAGAACAGCAGGAGGTCGAACTCGCGATTGGTCAGGCTGATCGGCTGGCCCTTGATGGTCACCGAGCGCGCGGCGGCCGACACCGTCATGTCACCCACCGTCACGACCACGGGTTGGGTGCCTGCGGCCGCGGGGGCGCGGCGGAGCACCGACCGGACCCGCAGCGCCAACTCGCGAGGACTGAACGGCTTGACGAGGTAGTCGTCGGCGCCGGCCTCGAGCCCGGCGATGCGGTCGTCTTCCTCCCCGAGCGCCGTCAGCAAAATGACCGGCACCGAGTAGCCGCCGCGCTCGCGAAGGACGCGGCAGAGGGCGAGGCCGTCGGGCCCGGGCATCATCACGTCGAGCACGGCGACGTCGATCTGCTCGGATCCCAGCACCCGCAATGCCTGATTTCCATCGCGCGCAATCGACACGTCCAGGCCGTCACGCTCCAGGTACCGGCGCACGACGTCGCGGACGACGTTGTCGTCGTCGGCGATCAGCACTCGGGTCACAACGTCCCAGACTAGCTGGGCACAGTCTTACCTGCGCCGACGTCACCGATTGGTCAGCGTTCACCGCGCGGGATGCCAGCAAGGGTGGCTACTGTCACCTGGTGATTCCTTCTCGCGTGACGGTGGTGATGCCCTGTCTCAACGAGGCGGAATCACTGCCAGGGGTGATCGCGTTGCTGCCCGACGGCTACCAGGCGCTGGTAGTGGACAACAACAGCACCGATGGGACCGCCGAGGTGGCGCGCCGTTGCGGGGCGACAGTCGTGGAGGAGTCTCGGCCGGGGTACGGGGCGGCCGTGCACGCGGGCATCGTCGCGGCGTCAACGCCGATCGTGGCGGTGCTCGACGGCGACGGGTCGCTGGATCCGCGGGAGTTGCCCAAACTCGTCGACGAACTGGACCGCGGCGCCGACATGGCGGTCGGTCGTCGGCGCCCGTTGCCGGGGGTCCGTTGGCCGTGGCACGCGCGCCTGGGCACGCAGGTGGTTTGCTGGCGTCTGCGCAGGCGGCACGGGATTCCGGTCCACGACATCGCGCCCATGAGGGTAGCCCGTCGGGACGCCGTCGTCGGGCTTGGTGTAGCCGACCGCAGATCAGGGTATCCGCTCGAATTACTGGTCCGGGCTGCCGCCGCGGGGTGGGTGGTAGCTGAGCACGATGTCGCCTACGGATCCCGCACCGGCGGGAAGTCCAAGGTCAGCGGCTCGGTGCGAGGCAGTTTCTTTGCGATACTTGACTTTTGGCGGGTGATTTCTTGAGACCGGACTTCTCTGTGGCGGTATTGGTGGTCGCGAAGGCCCCGGTGCCAGGCCTGGCGAAGACTCGCCTGGCGGCCAGCATGGGCAACGCAGCGGCTGCGGACGTCGCGGCCGCTGCGCTGCTGGACACCCTGGACGCCGTCGCTGCCGCTCCTGTTGCCGCGCGCGTCGTCGCCATGACCGGCGATCTGTCCGCCGCGAGCCGCAGCGCCGAGATTCGCACCCGTCTCGCGGATTTCACCGTCATCGAGCAGCGGGGCGACGACTTCGCCGACCGACTCGCCAACGCCCACGCAGATGTTGCGCTCGCTGCGGGCGGCCTCCCCGTGGTGCAGATCGGCACGGACACCCCGCAGGTCACCGCGGACCTGCTCGTCGAGTGCGCGACCGCGCTGCTGTCGACCGACGCGGTGCTCGGCTTGGCCCGCGATGGGGGCTGGTGGGTCCTGGGCCTCACCGATCCGCAGGCCGCCGAGTGCCTGCGGGACGTGCCGATGTCCACGGCGGAAACGGGTGAGGTAACGCTTGCCGCCCTTCGCGACACCGGGCTCGACGTGAGAGTGGTATCCGAGTTGGCCGATGTCGACACCGTCGACGACGTCGGAGTCGTTCGCCGGGCGTGCCCGCCGGACAGTCGATTCCGCCAGGTGACACTGGCCATGGAGGTGGGACGTGCTGGGTAACTTGTATGACCAGGCCCTGACGGGTGAGCGATGTTGGATTCGCTACGACGACGGCACCGTGCAGGGGCTTCCGGTGCACAGCTGGTTGCCTGGGGGTCGGCGTCTGGACAAGGCGTTCGACGAGGCGGTGCTGGGCCTGTGCAACGGGCCGACGATCGACCTGGGCTGCGGTCCTGGACGATTCGTCGCCCATCTGACCAAGCTCGGCATCCCCGCGCTGGGCGTGGACCAGTCGCAGACCGCAGTCGAGCTGGCCCGCCGCGGCGGCGCCCCCGCACTGCGGCGCGACGTCTTCGAGCGGTTGCCCGGTACCGGCCGCTGGGGGACCGTCCTCCTGGCCGACGGCAACGTGGGACTCGGTGGAGATCCGACTCGCGTCCTGCGGCGTGCCGGCGAGTTGATGCGCACGGGCGGACGTTGTGTCGCCGAGTTCGACCCCACCATCAGCGGTGTCCAGTCCCGGTGGGTCCGCCTCGAATCCTCGAAAACCGTTGGGCCCTGGTTCCGTTGGGCGTCGGTCGGCATCGACTGCGCCAAGCATCTGGCCGAGGACGTGGGTCTCGCGGTCGCCGCCGTCATGCCGGTCGGCAACAGGGTGCTGGCGAGCCTCGCCGCTGCCTGACCCCCCCGCCTTTCTGCCGCGAGCGTGCGTGTTTGCGGCCGACACGCCGGGCGGAAATCGGACTTTGCGCACGTTCGGCGCCGACCCAGCCGCTACCAGTTCGTCAGAATGACGTGATTGAGCACCAGGGCGCCGATCACGTTGAGACCCAGCCACCATCGATGTGAGCGCGGGGGCAGCAGCGCCCCTGCGGCGGTCAGCCAGACGGTGTAGGGCAACCAAATTCGCTCGACCTCGGCCTTGCTGAGCATGCTCAGGTCGGCGCAGACGGTGGCCAGCAGCGCGCCGAGAATCACCAGGTACAGGCCGGAGCGCTGCTTGATCATCTTGACGTCGAAGGCCCGGGACACACCTGCCACCGTGCCGATTCCGACCGCGCACACCACCGACGCGAAGTTGGCCCACGACCAGTACTGAAACGGACGGTTCGCGGCGATACCCTGCCAATAGCGTTCCTGCACAAGGAGATAACCGTCGAACCACCAGAACCCGACGAGGGCGAAGACCCCCACGACCGCGAGTGCGACGACCACCGCCGGAAGGAAGGCGCGCAGCGCGGAGCGGACGTCCTTCGCGGAGATCAGCACTGCCACGGCGGGCAGGGCGATGAGGCCGAGTCCATAGTTGAGGAAGATCCCCCAGCCCAGCAGCAGTCCGGCCCCGGCGCCCGCGAGGACCGGGAGGCGTGTGGTTCCCCGAGTGGCAAGCGCCAGCAGTGCGAGACCCCACGCCGCCACTCCGGCGAAGTATCCGTCGGCCGACACCGCGACCCAGATCGCCGTCGGCGCGACCGCGACGAACGGCGCCGCGCGTCGCGCGAGGTCCTCACCGGACAGTGCCCGCGCTGCCACGACGATCGCCGCGGCGGCACTCGAACCGACCAGCAGGCACAGCAGACCTGCCCATGCGCCGCCGCTCAAGCCGATGCGGTCGAGCCACACGAACGTCAGCAGGGCGCCCGGTGGATGGCCGGAGACGTGGGTGATCCACGAATCTGGTTGGAAGTCCAGGATTCTGGAGGAGAACGACCGAAGCGCGTAGGGAATGTCGGTGATCGACGGCACCTGGCGCAGATACTCGTTGGTGGTCTCCAGGCGGTGGGCGAAACCACGCTGCCAACCGTCGATCATCGCCAGCGCGAACGCCCACGCGCACGACGTCGCCCACGTCACCAACGGCACCGCACGCCAGGGCAGGCGCTGCGTCACCGCCGGACCCCACAGCGCGGTGCCGACGCCGATCACGACGGCCGGGATGGTGCCCCATCCGACGTGGGCGTTCCACCACCCGAAGATCGGCGCCGCGGCGGCGTACATCTCGATCTGTCGCGGGGTGCTGTTGATCAGCGGCGTGACGATGCCGAGGTCGAGATGCGGGATGACGAACGCCGCGACGACCAGCAAGACCGCCAGGGTGGCCGCAACGATTTCGCGCCGGGCAGACTTCACGCCTACCCACCCTAGGCGTGGCGCGTATCGGGCCGCCGTGAGGTTTCGCCAACGGTCTCAGGTTGCGGCGCTGTGCAGCAGTGTCACCACCGCATCGTCGAGTGACGCGGCGACCGCGGTCGCTTCATCACTCGCTTACGGCGCGACCGCGCTGGCCAGGCGGTCATACGACCGCGTCGTTCCCTCGATCCGCTCGGCGACGAGAATGGTGATCGGCGCGTGCGAGCCGACGTCGGGGACGGTAGCGGCCATCTTGCTCATGGTGACGGGGTTGCCCGCGATGATGCGCAGCAGGCGACGGTCTTGCGCCGGGTCGCGTTTCGTCAGGGCCATGCCGAGGTCCAGGGTCAGGAACTCGATGAGACCACTGCCTCGCTGACAGACGAGTGAAGCTAGGGCGAATGTGATACCTGTTCCGATCGTGGCGTCCGACGAGACTCGAGAACCCGCCGCCGGGTTCCAGCGCGTGGGAAGCTTCACGTACCTGCAGGGATGCGACCGCTGGGAGTGGTCGAATGCCGTCGCGGCGATGCACGGCTACGAACCCGGTGCGGTCGTCCCGACCGCCGCGCTGATCCTGTCTCACAAGCATCCCGACGATCAGGCCGCAGTTTCGGAGATCATCGACCACGTCCTACGGCACGGCGCTCGCTTCAGCAGTCGACACCGCATCATCGACAGGTCAGGCCGTGAAAACGTCGTTGTCGTCGTTGGCGACAAACTGCTCGGCGAGGGGGGACGAGGTCGTCGGAACCACGGGCTTCTACATCGACGTCACCGAGGCCTTCGAAGCCGACGTGCAGCAGTCGGTCACGGAAGTGGTGGCCGCGGTCGAGGAGCGACGCGCGGCCATCCACGCGGCTATCGGGATCATCAGGATGGTGTACGGGGTCTCCGCCGAGCGAGCGTTCGAGGTGCTGACGTGGCGTTCGCAGCAGACGAACGTCAAGTTGCGGATCATCGCTAAGCAGTTCGTCGAGCGGCTCTCGCGGCAACCGCTGGCCACCGACGTCCGCGCGTACGTCGACCACCCGCTGATCACGGCGCACGAGCCTGCCGATGTCGATCGTGCCGCCGTCTTCGACTGACGGCTACGCGGCTGACAACGGGCAGCTGAGCTGCATCACACCGTCGACACCGGACTGGGTCGACCGGCGGCAATCAGCGTCTCGCCGAGGTCGTAGTCGTCGTCGGCATTGCAGGTACGAGATCGGTTCCGCGCGAGCAGAATCCAGGGTCGATCCGAGTAGGCGGTCAGGGCTCGCCGTCGGCGTGCGCATCGATCAGCGGCCCGTCGTCGGCCTCGAGTGCTTCGACTCGAGCGCCGGGGTTGTCGGCGATCAGCACGCGCACGAAGTTGTTGAAGAAGGCGATCGCGGGTACCGCAAGCAGGGCCCCGATGACGCCTGCGAGCACCACGCCCGCCGAGAGGCCGAGGACGACGGCGAGCGGATGGATGGAGACTGCGCGCCCCATCACCAACGGCTGCAGTACGTGCGCCTCGAGTTGCATGACCGCGACGATCAGGCCGAGCGTGATGAGTGCGTAGATGAGTCCCTTGGCCAGCAGGGCCACGATCACGGCCAGGAAGCCGGTGATCAAAGCGCCGACGACGGGTATGAAGGCGCCGAGGAAGATCAGCGAGGCCAGTGGCAGTGCCAGTGGAATGCCCATGATGGCGAGCCCGCTACCGATGGCGACCGCATCGACGAATGCGACGAGCGAGGTGGCACGTGCGTAGCCGGCCAGCGAATGAAATCCCGCCGAGCCCGCCTCGCGGACGCGCGCTCGGTGCTCGTCGGGGATGAGCCGGGTGACGAACTGCCAGATGCTGCGTCCGCCGAGAAGGAAGAAGATAACCGTGAACAGCAGCAGGAACGCGCCGCCAAGGATTTCGACGATGGTGCCCGCGGTGGACAAGGCGCCGCTGGTGAGCTGAGTCTGATGGGTGCGAAGCGCCTCGGTGAACGAGTCGACCGCACGGTTGATCTGGTCGGCGCTGAGTCTGGCTGGACCGTTGATGAGCCAGTCGCGTGTGCTCTCGATGCTGCGTGTCACCTGTTCGACCAGGAGGGGGGCTCCCTCGATGAACTGGTTGACGACGAAGGCGAGAGCGCCGCCGAAGATGGCAAGGCTGAGGACGAGAACGAAGGCGACTGCGCCTCCGCGTGCTGCGCCGTACCGGTCGAGGAAGTCGACCGCAGGCTGGAGTAATGCCGTGAGGATGAGGGCCAGCGCCACTGGGACCACGACGACGCCGAAGCGTACGAGGACCTCGAACGTCACATAGGCGGCGGCAGCGAGAAGGAGCAGCCGCCACGCCCACGCCGCGGACGCGCGTACCAGAGGACTGACCCACTGGTCAGCGCGTTCCGCAGCGGGGGGCACGACGGCGTTAGCGCGCTAGAACCACACTTTTCGGCCGCCGACGGGACGGCCGACTGCCCCGAGGATCCACAGAATCACCCCGACTACCACGAGGATTCCGCCGATGGTGTACAGGATCGGTATCCCTGCGAAATAACCGATCAACAGGAGAATGATGCCAAGGACGATCATGATCAATCCGATCCGTAGAGGGGAACTGCCGCAGAGGGAATTGCCCATTCCGTCAAAACCAAACCCCTGGGTTTCAACGGCTTTGCGGGAGCATTCCCGGCGCCTCCGTGTTTGAGCGCGGGTCGGGTGGGCAACGGCACTCCCATGGGTGCACGGGACGCCTCCGATGACGTGAAGGCGATACGCGAGGAATTCTCGTCAGCGGTGAGCATGGCGGCCAAGGAAATCGAGGACTGGCTCGACCGAAGAAGTCGTGTCTCGACGACGACGACGTCGCCCATATGCGGAAGGTCAACGCGTACGTGAAGCGGCATCTGGCCCAGCGTCCATCCGGCGACGTCCGCGATACCCACTGGCGGTACTCGCTGATGAACTGGGTGCCACGCGACCCACTCGAGAAGTAGACCGGACGCGCCGTCGGCGCCCCCGTCACGCGCCGGAGTCGAACCGGGTGGCGAGCTCTCTTCGGTCGAGCTTGCCGATGCCGCGGCGGGGGAGTTCCTCGACGACGTGCACCTCCCGCGGAGCCGCCGTCGCATCCAGCGTCTGCTCGACGTATGCGCGCAGCTCGGCCACCGTCGGTGCATCGGCACCCGCCGCGACCACCACCGCCGTGACGACGCGTTGGCCCAGCCGTTCGTCGCTGACCCCGAAGACGGCACAGTCGGCGATGGCGGGATGCGACGCCAGTGCCGATTCGACGAGTTGCGGCAGGACGGTCAGTCCGCCCGTGCCGATGGCGTCATCGACGCGTCCCAGTATTCGCAGGACACCTGAATCGTCAATGGCGCCAACGTCATCGGTGTGAAACCAGCCGGGCTCGGCGAACGGATTCGGCTCCATCGGATTGCGGTACCCCTTGGCCAGGGTCTCCCCGCCGAGCACCACGCGGCCGTCGTCGATGCGCACGCGCACTCCGTCCAGAGGCGTGCCGTCGTACACGCACCCGCCTGCCGTCTCACTCATTCCGTAGGTGCGCACCACCCGAATGCCCGCTGCAGCAGCGGCTTCGCCGACCGCCGCGGGCATCGGCCCACCGCCGATGAGGACCGCATCCAGTTCTGCCAACGCGCCGGCGGCAGCCGGATCGCCGAGTGCCTTGGCAAGCTGGAACGCGACCAACGACGCATACCGTGGCCCGGAACCCAATGCCTCGATCGCAGAGGGTAGTTCGGCGACGTCGAAACTCGGGTCGATCGCGACGGGCACGGTACCCGCCAGAAGACTGCGCACCATCACCTGCAATCCGGCGACGTGATGAGCGGGCAACGCCAGCAGCCAGGTGCCGGGACCGCCGATCCTGTCGTGGGTCGCCGACGCGCTGGCGATCAGCGCAGGCGCAGTGAGCATGGCGCCCTTCGGAGTTCCCGTCGTGCCCGACGTCGACACCACGACCGCGACGTCGTCGTCGATGTCCTCGCCGATCCCGAGCGACGTCGTCAGCAGTTCGGCCGACACGACGTCGGCAGGCACCGGCAGGATCGCCGATTCTCGACCGTCGAGGACGCCCTCGAGCACCGCGAGGAGCGGCTCGGGTGAGGGGATCGACGGGATGACGACCGCACGCAGGGGGGCTATGCCGATTCCTCGCCGTCGCTCCTGAGGTCCGCGCCGTCCTCGCGCGGATCGTCCAGCGGCCAACCCTTCGCGGCCAGGCGTTCCCGTACCCGCTCGACGTCCTCCGGTCGGGGTAGCTCGTCGGTGGTCTGGGTGATGAGCACGCCGATGTCGACGTCGTCGAACTCGCCGCGATCGATCAACTCATGCGCCACTGCCTTGACCTCGTCGTTGCTGAGACGACGGTTAAACAACGACATGAGTGGGATGCGATCGGGCCCCGGGACACCCTCTGGGTACCCGGCGGTGATCCACGCCACGATCTTGGCGAGAAATGTGTTCACAGGCGTCTGCTCCCTTGGGGCCGCGGTGGGGTCACGGCAACGGCGATGTGTCGATGGTAGTGGCGTACCCGGCTCAGGGCCCTTCAGGCGTTGCGTCGGTTAGATGTTTCGGGTCCGCGGGAGAACGCGCCCTGCCCTGCGGGCGAACAATGGATGAACAGCTCGTCGGAACCGGCAAAAGCCCAGGTGAGACCGCCTGTTACGCACCCTGTTCGCTGGTCGAAACATCCAGAAAAGCCCGACAATCTGTACCCATCAGCACAGAGATGATCATCCTGAGTTGCTGATTGCCACGGCGCTGGCATTCGACTTCACCAACGGATTCCACGACACCGGCAATGCCATGGCGACGTCGATCGCCACCGGTGCGCTCAAACCCAAGGTCGCGGTCTTGCTGGCAGGCATCCTGAACCTCGTCGGCGCCTTTCTCTCCGTCGAGGTGGCCGTCACCGTCACGACGTCGGTGCTGAAGATTCAGGACAACAAGACCGGTGCGCTGGTCCCGTCGATCGACGCATCGATGGGCCTGACCATCATCTTCGCCGGTCTCATCGGCGGCATCCTCTGGAACCTGCTGACCTGGCTGTTCGGCATCCCGTCCAGTTCCTCACACGCGTTGTTCGGAGGACTGATCGGTGCAGGCATCGCTGCCATCGGCATGGAGGGAGTCAACTGGACGGGCGTCATCAGCAAGGTTCTGGTCCCCGCGGTCGCTGCCCCGTTCATCGCCGGACTCGTCGCGGCCTGCGGAACCTGGTTGGTCTACCGCATATCGCGCAACGTGGTGAAGAAGCGGCGCGAGGACGGCTTCCGCTGGGGTCAGATCGCCACCGCGTCGCTCGTCGCTCTGTCGCACGGCACCAACGACGCGCAAAAGACGATGGGCGTCATCGCGCTGGCGCTGATCACCACCGGCCACCTGACTGGGGACGTGAAGAAGGACGGCCTGCCGTTCTGGGTCATCCTGTCCTGCGCACTGGCCATCGGCCTCGGCACCTACATCGGTGGCTGGCGCGTCATCCGGACCCTGGGCAAGGGCCTCGTCGAGATCGAGTCGCCGCAGGGCCTGGCCGCCGAAGCCTCGTCCGCTGCGATCATCCTGAGCTCGAGTGCGGCCGGAATGGCACTGTCGACCACGCACGTTGCGACGGGCTCGATCCTCGGCAGCGGTGCCGGCAAGCCAGGTGCGCAGGTTCGCTGGGCAGTGGCAGGTCGCATGGCGCTGGCGTGGCTGGTCACGCTGCCCGCCGCGGCGCTCGTCGGAGCGATCGCCTTTTGGATCTCGCACTTCGTCGCCGGCGCCACCACGCATCGACCAACTCGGTCGTTCCCGTCGAGGTCCGCGGGGCATTGACCGATTCCCCCAAGGCCAGTGTCTGATCCGGCCGGTCTGATCCGGGCCCACAAGCCAACTAACAGAAGGAATCACTGAATGACTACGTATGTGATACCGCTGCTCACGGTGCTCGTCGTGGGTCTATTGCTTGGAGCTGGCCTACCCGCCGTCTTCGCGCTCGGGCTGGTGTCCTATTCGCACGGTGCCGGTGGCGCCGAGGCCGACGGCACCGTGGACGCGCCCAACCCCGCGCTCAAGGTCCCCGGCCTGCTGCTGTTCGCGCTCGTCAGTTTCATCATCTTCGTCGCGATCCTCTGGATCACGCGGTCCACCATCATCCACCACACCGGGTTCGACCCCTTCTTCGGATTCAAGAAGTGAGCTGACTGAACATGACTGAGCACAAGACCGTTTTCGACAACGTCCTGCACTGGCTGAACGCCGGCTATCCGGAAGGCGTTCCGACGAAGGACTACTTTCCACTTCTCGCACTGCTCAAGCGGTCGCTAACGGACGACGAGGTCATCAAGGCGGCCCAGTCGATCCTCAAGTCGACCGATGCGGACACGGTCACCGAGGCCGAGATCCGCAAGGCGGTCCAGGATGTCACCGACCAGGAACCCAACCCCGAGGAGATCCATCAGGTCGCCTCGCGGCTGGCTTCGGTGGGCTGGCCGCTGGCGCTGCCCTCGCACTGAACCATTTCCTGAGCGGCCCCCTACCCGAACGGGTGGGGGGTCGTTCATTTTCTGGCGTCTCGCCGCAACGGGTGCGTGTCGGGCACCTGCACGAAGATGAGGGTGACGCCATCCGGGTCGGTGACGTGCATTTCGTGCAGGCCCCACGGCTCCTGGGTGGCTGCCCGCGCGATCGCGACGTCGCGGGCCTCGAGCTCGGTCTGCGTGGCGTAGACGTCCCGCACCTGCAGCCACAGCGCGCCGGGAAATGGTGGCGCCGAGGGCGATCCCCCGCCGTGGCCGGCCAGCTCGATGAGCGACTGACCGGCGTAGAACACCGTGCCCGCACCGTACTCACGGGCGATGGCGAGACCGATGGCATCGCGGTAGAAGGTCAACGATCGCTGGTAGTCGGCCGGCCGCAACAACACCCGACTGGCCAGGATCTCCATGTGTCGGTTCTAACACGAGAACTCAGCTCGTGGGTTGCACGCGCTGACGCTTCATGAGGGCGTCCACGGCGGCGGGCGCGAAACTGTTCATCGCGTGGGCGGTGACGGCCATCCGCGGGGCGATGCGCACGGGCCTGCGTCGGACGGCGGTGACCATCCAGTCCGCCGCCTCGTCGGCCGACAGTCCAGGGAGCCCGTCGTATGCCCGCGTCGGCGCGATCATCGGCGTCTTGACCAGCGGGTAGAACAGCGTCGTCGAGTGCACTCCGTCCTGGGCCCATTCGGTCTCGACGACACGGCTGACGGCGGTGAGCGCCGCCTTCGAGGCGTTGTAGACCGCGAATAGCGGCGAGGATTCACTCAGCACGCCCCACGTCGAGACGTTCACGATGTGTCCGTCACGCCGCGCCCGCATACCCGGCGCGAAACCGCGGATCAGCCGAAGCGGTGAGTAGTAGTTCAACGACATCGTCCGTTCGACGTCGTGCCAGCGGTCCAGCGATTCGGCCAACGGTCGCCGGATCGACCTGCCCGCGTTGTTGATCAGGACGTCTACCCCGCCGAACCGGCCCTCGACGTCGGCGACCAGAGCGTCCACCTCGTCGAGGTCGGACAGGTCGCAGGCGATGGCGGTCGCGTCGCCGCCCGCGGCGCCGACCCGCTCCACGACGGAGTCCAGCAATTCCTGTCGGCGGGCCACGACGATGACCCGTGCACCCTGGCGGGCCAGCTTCAGTGCACCCGCTTCGCCGATTCCCGACGAGGCCCCGGTGATCAGGATCCGCTTCCCGGCGGGATCGACGTCGTGCCTGGGCTGCAGCAGCTGTGCGGTCAGCGGCGGACGCATGCCGGCCAGGAACAGCGAGTCGGCGAGGCGGCGCAGCGGGTTCTTGCTCACGGACGATGAGCTTAGGTCGCGCGTCGCGGCCCTCGCGATTTCGGTGCGCTAACCGTTGCTCACCGAACGTTAGCGCGCGCCGAAACCGTGGGGTTAGCCAACGCCCTCGAGGACGTCCGTCTCGGTGTTGCCGATGTTCGCGACGATCTCCGGCCTGCGTGCGACGCGGTACCGGTACCAGGCGACTGCCGCAATCATGGTGGCGAGGAACAGGTACGGAATGACGTTCAGCGGCCAGGCAGGCACCGGCCAGACGTTGGCGAAGAACACGTAGGCCATCGCGAGGACCACGACGACGGCGCAGGTCCACACCAGGCGGTTGCGCATGCCCTCGCGCCGTGTGTACACGACGCGGGCGATCGCGACGAGCGCATAGGCCGCCATGTAGCCGCAGGTGCCGTAGGTGTCCACCTAGACGACGATCTCCATGGGGTCGACGCGGAAGACGATGGCTTTCATGCCCCTCCAGGCTTCGGTAAGGCGGTCGAATCCGGGTGATCGTAGACATGGGAACCGCTCGGAAGCACTGTGAAAATTTGTGGATGCAACGCTAGTGATTCGACATTCGTACACTGCCTCGGTGGCCCGCGACCTGAGTTCGATTGCGCACGTGCTCGGCGGCGAACTGCTCATCGCCGGCGGCGCCGCAGCATCGACGCAAGTGGATGCCGCCGTGCGTCTGGACGACTTCGTCGTCGTCGGTCATCCCTCGTACGCGACGCTCGTGGTGGGCTCTGCCGGTGCGCTCGAGGCGGCCGTACTCGCGGGTGACAAGCGCAGCGCGGCGCTGACCGACACCGTCCTCGTCGTCGGTGGTGAACGGGATGGGCTTCGTAACCTGTTCGCCAGCAAAGGATTCTGCGTCATCATCGTGGAGGAGCCCAACGAGGAGCTGCTTCATGCGCGGCTGGTCGCGCTACTCGCCGTTGACCAAGCGGCCGAAGGTCGGCTGGTGACGACGGGGACCAAGGTGCTCACTCAGGTCGCCCGCCGCGGCGGTGCCGAAGGCGTGATCGCTCAGCTCGCGCACCGCATCGACGGGTGGGCGGTCTTGCTCGACGCGCACGGGCAGACGATCACCACCGCCGGTGCAGGACACCTGGTCATTTCGTCCCGTAACAGTTCGACCAGTCGCAGCCGTGACCTGGCTTCGCAAGCGGCCGCGCTGCTCGACCTGATCCTTCGCACCCACGAGTACACCGGCACCGAACGGCTCGGCCGCGGGGTCATGATGGGCACGCTGTTGGCCGGCGGCGATGCGGCCTCTGCGCTGTTGCGTCGGTGGGGCGTACACGAGGTCTCGCTAACGGCCTTCGTCCTCACCGCACGATCGCGGTCAGTCGATCTCGAACGGCTGGTGATCCGTTGGCTCGACGAACTCGGCGCCGTGCCCATGGTGACCGCAGACCGCGGCACCGTGCTCGGCTTCGTCCAAGACGATCAGTCAGGCGAACTCGCGGAGCGGGTGCAGAACTCCACCGGCCAGCCGCGGCTCCCGTTGCGTCTCGGCGTCGGCACGCCTGCCCCGACCGATGCGCTGACCCGCAGCGTGGCAGAGGCCCGCCAGGCGCACGAGGTCGCGGTCGCGGACGGCCGCGACGCGGTCCGCTACCAAGCCCTGCCGACGGTCGCCTACGTGCTCGATCGGCTCGATCCCGTCGACGGCGGACGTCTGGCGGCCGTGCTCGATCCCCTTCGCGATCAGGGCGGCTCGCATGGCGACCTCACCCGCACACTGCGACTCTTCCTCGCACAGAACGGCGTTTGGGGCATCACGGCCGAGCAGCTGGGCGTGCATCGACAAACCCTCGCGAGCCGCATCCGTCGGATCGAGGACCTCACGGGTTCGTCGATGTCGAGTCCCGACGATCGCGCCGCGGCGTGGCTCGCCCTGCGGGCGCTCGAACGCCACGCGATTTCGGCGCGCCAACTGTCGCCCACCGAACGTTAGCGCGCCCAAATCGCTACGGGAGCAGCTTGAGAGCGGCTGCTTCAATCTGCTCCTCGGACAGAAGCACGTTCAGTGCCGCATCGCCCAGCGGGATGAAGCTGTCCGCGCTGGCCACCCGGGCCAGTGAGCCGGTGTAACCCTGGTCGATCATCGCGGCCATCACGCCCTCGGCGACTCCGCCGGAGGCCCGCGTCTCGTCCACCACGAGCGTGCAGCCGGTGGCGTTCGCCTCCCGCATGACGTCTGTCAAGGGAAGTGGTGCAAGCCAACGCATGTCGACGACTCGGGTCGAGACGTTCGCGCTCGCGAGGCGGCGCGCCACACGCAGGCTCATCGGCACGCCGTTGCCGAACGTCACGATGGTCAGATGGGTGCCATCGCCGTAGACGCGCGCCCGACCGATCGGCGCGGCCGCCGTCGGATATTGGGCCAGCCACTGGTCGTCGCCGCTCTCGTGGAGATCTCGAACATGGTACAGCGCAATCGGTTCCAGGAAGACGCAGAGGGCGCCGGCGGTATGGGCTGCCGATGCACACGTCCGCATCATGGCGGCGGCATCGTCGGGACGCGAGGGGGAGGCGATGACGATGCCGGGGATGTCCCGCAGGGCGCCGATGGCATTGTCGTTGTGAAAGTGCCCTCCGAACCCCTTCTGGTACCCGTAACCGGCGACGCGAACGACCATGGGGTTGCGGTACTGCCGGTTGGAGAAGAACTGCAAGGTGGCGCCCTCGCCGCGGATCTGGTCGGCGGCGTTGTGCAGATAAGCGAGATACTGGATCTCGGGGATGGGCAGCAGGCCGGCGAGTCCGGCGCCGAGTGCCAGCCCGAGGATGGCCTGCTCGTCGAGGAGAGTGTCGAACACTCTTGCCGGACTGGTCTTTTGCGCGAGCCCGCGGGTCACGCCGTAGACGCCGCCCTTGCGCGCGACGTCCTCGCCGAAGACCAGCGCCCCGGGGTAGTCCGTCAGCACGTCGAGCAGTGCGCGGTTGATCGACTGCGCCACCGTAAGCGGGTCCCCGTCGCCCGAGCCGTCGGCCGCGGCGATGCGGGGTGGTGCCGCAGTGGCCTCGGCGAGACCGTCGAGCAGCGGCCTCATCACCGCTGCGGCACTGTCCAACTGGGGCAGTTCGGCAACCCGTTCGGCGATCCCTATGACCTCCGCGCGCTTGGCTTCGTAGCGTTCGAGGACGTCGGCGGGGGACATGCCGCCATGCGCGATCAACAGTTTCGCCGTATGGAGAACGGGGTCGCGGTCGTAGTCGGCGGTGATCTCGCCGGGGGCACGGTAGGCGGCTTCCACGTCGGAGCCCGCGTGGCCCATCAGTCGTACGGTGCGCAGGTGCAGGAACGCGGGTTTGCGATGCCTGCGCACCCAGTCGACGGCGCGGGTGGCGACGGCATGGGTGTCGGTCACGTCGGAACCGTCGGCGGTGAAGTACTCGAGGCCCGCTCGGCCGGAGAAGTTGGCGGCGATCCACCCCGTCGGCGTCCTGGTGCTGATGCCGATGCCGTTGTCCTCGCAGACGAAGAGCAGGGGCAGCGGAAGTCCTTGGTAGGCAGCGTGGGTCGCGGTGTTGATGGCGCCGACCGCGGTCGAGTGGTTCACGGAGGCATCGCCGAAGCTGCATACGGTGACGGCGTCGCGCGGCCACGGGGTGTCGACGGCGAGCTTGGCGGCCCGCCCGATGGAGAAGGCCACCCCGACGGCGCGCGGCAGGTGTGAGGCGATCGTCGAGGTCTGCGGTATGACGTTGATGTCGTGGCGACCGAACACCTTGTGCCTCCCGCCGCTGATCGGATCGTCGGTCGCGGCGCACACACCGAGCAAGACGTCACGCAGCGGGTCGGTGCCGTCGACCTGGCCGGCGCGGTGCAGGAAGAAGCCACCCGAACGGTAGTGCAGCAGTGCGGGATCGGTGGGGCGAAGCGCAGCGGCGACTGCGGCGTTGCCTTCGTGACCGGACGAACCGATCGTGTAGAAGCCCTTGCCGTGGGAGCGCAACCAGCGGGCGGCCAGGTCGAGGTGCCTGCTGCCGAGCTGGGAGTCGAACAAGTCCAGCACGTCCTGCACGGTCAGGGACGAGGTCGGCAGGATCGGCGCACCCCGGTCGACGACAGCGTGTCCCTCACCGCCGGGTAGCCCGGCGATGGTTGCGGTGAAGTACTCGTCGATCTTCTCGGCCACGGCCCCTCCCTCAGAAGTAGCGCGGGAACTTCGACCAGTCGGGGTCGCGCTTCTCCAGGAAGGCGTCGCGTCCCTCGACCGCCTCGTCGGTCATGTACGCCAGACGCGTCGCCTCGCCGGCGAAGACCTGCTGCCCGACCAGCCCGTCGTCGAGCAGGTTGAACGCGAACTTGAGCATCCGGATGGCCTGAGGTGACTTGCCATTGATTTCGTCAGCCCATTGCAGCGCAACGGTTTCCAGTTCGGCGTGGTCGACGACCTCGTTGACGGCGCCCATCGCGTGCATTTGCTCGGCGGTGTAGGGCCTGCCGAGGAAGAAGATCTCGCGGGCGAACTTCTGGCCCGCCTGACGCGCGAGGTACGCGCTGCCGTAGCCGCCGTCGAAGCTGCCGACGTCGGCGTCGGTCTGCTTGAAGCGGGCGTGCTCGCGGCTGGCCAGCGTCAGGTCGCACACCACGTGCAGGCTGTGCCCACCACCGGCGGCCCAGCCGTTCACCAGGCAGATCACCGGCTTCGGCATGAACCGGATCAGGCGTTGCACCTCGAGGATGTGCAGCCGGCCCGCCTGGGCGGGGTCGACGGTGTCGGCGGTCTCGCCCGCGGCGTACTGGTAGCCGGTGCGGCCGCGGATGCGTTGGTCTCCGCCGGAGCAGAAGGCCCAGCCGCCGTCCTTCTCCGAGGGTCCGTTACCCGTCAGCAGGATCACTCCCACGTCGTTCGACATCCGGGCGTGGTCGAGCACGCGGTACAGCTCGTCGACGGTGTGCGGCCGGAAGGCGTTGCGCACTTCGGGGCGGTCGAACGCGATCCGGACCGTCGGCTTCGCGACGCCGTCGACGACGTGACGGTGATACGTGATGTCGGTCAGCTCGAAGCCCTTGACGGGCTGCCACACGGTCGGGTCGAACGGGTTGTCAGCACTCACCCGGTTGACTGTAGAGCGGTGTCGTCAGACGTCCTCGCGCGCCTGCACCGGGTCGAACCGGAAGACGGCGCACCGACCTGCGAGCGCCTCGAACCCCTCGGGTGCGCCGTCGGTGACCAAGCCGGAGCGCTTCATGAAGCTGACGCCGGTCGGTACCAGCACGGGGAACTGGCGCAGAAGTGGCCGCGCCTCGTCGGCCGGCATCTCGACCACGCGTACGTGCTCGTCCCTTCGGCCCTGCGTCAGGGTTGCCTCACCCGCGGCGCGCAGGTTCTTCACCCAGTCGGCCTTCGGGAAACCACCGACGACGTAGCGCTTGCCGTCGACGACCATCGGGGTGATCGGCGTCGAGTGAGGCTGGCCGGTCGTGCGGCCGGGCACCGTCAGCATGACGGGCCCTTCCTTGCCGGAGATCGGCAGGCCGACCTTCATCATCGCCATGAACACCTTGTTCATCGGCTTGAGCCACCAGGGGGGTCTGATGTCGTCGTCGTTCGGCGGCGGTGTCGACATGAACCCGAGCTTAGACCGCGACACCTGCGCTCTTGAGCGCTGCGATCAGGCCGTCCGGGCGCTGCGACGTGGGCAGCGGATCGACCAGGGCGAAGCGGCAACCCACCGCGCGAGCGGCCCCATCGGCCTCCTCGCTGTCGCCGACCATCAACGCGTGTGCCGCGTCGACGCCCAGTCGTGACAACGCGGTGTGAAAGATGTCTGGGGTCGGCTTGACCGCCCCGACTTCAAAGGACAGCACGAACTCGTCGACGTCGCGCTCGGCGCCGATCGCTGCGAACGCGGGCCGCACGTCGAACGCGATGTTGGACACCACCGCGGTCTTGACGCCTTGTCGATGCAATCCCGCGAGCACCGTGGCGGTGTCGGGGTAGGGGCACCAACTCGCGGGGTCGATCACGCGGTCGTACAGGGATTCGGCGTGGTGGACGGCCAACCCGGATTCGCGCAGCACGTGCAGATACGCCTCGCGGTGCAGATGCGGCGCCAGATCGCGGTTCACCCATGCGCGGTAGGTCTGTTCTTCCATGTCGACGGACCGCCCGGTGGGTGCGGTCAGACTACGCATCAGCTCGGCCTGGACGTGGCCGTCGATCGCCTGTTCGTCGACCTGGATTCCCGAAAACCAGCTGTCGTCCTCTTCGAGCCGAAACAGCGTCCCGGAGAAGTCGAAGAGCACCGCGACCGTGGTGGTCATGCCCTGACCCTTTCTGCCTTGTCGACCAGCACGTCGCGCTCCTGGTCGTTGGTGGCCATGGTCGCGGCCCGCTCGAACTCGGCTGCCGCTTCGGACTGTCTGCCCAGCCGGGACAGCAACTCACCCCGCACACTTGGCAGGAGGTAGGAATCGGCGAGGCCGCCGATCTGGTCGATGATGGTGAGCGCCTCGGCGGGCCCCGACAGAATCGCGACCGCGACCGCCCGGTTGAGTTCCACCACTGGTGAGGGCGCGATCTGGACGAGGCCGTCGTACAGCGACACGATGCGTGACCAATCGGTGTCGGCGGCGGTCGTCGCGGCGGCATGGCATTCGGCCAGTGCTGCCTGCAGTGCGCAGGGTCCCCAGCCGACTCCCTTGCGGCGCAACGTTCGAGCGGCGCGCTCCAGGGCAGCGGTGCCGCGCACGATCTGTGCCCGGTCCCACTTGGTGCGGTCCTGGTCCTCCAAGAGGACGGGCCGCCCTTCCGGGGCGGTGCGGGCGCGGAAGCGCGACGACTGGAATTCCATCAACGCCACCAGCCCGTGCACCTCGGCCTCGTCGGGCACGAGCGCCGTCAGCACTCGGCCCAGCCGCAGTGTCTCCGTGCACAGTTCGTCGCGGATCCAGCGTTGGCCCGACGACGCGGAGTAGCCCTCGTTGTAGATCAGGTAGATGACGCTGAGAACGGCTGACAACCGTCCCGGGTACTCGCTCGGGTCGGGCACCTCGAACGGCACGTTCGCCTCACCGAGCGTCTTCTTGGCCCGCACTATTCGCTGCGCAATGGTGGCCTTGGGCACGAGGAACGCCTGGGCGATCTCGTCGGTGGTGAGTCCGCCGACGACGCGCAGCGTCAACGCGATCCGACCCTCCCGCACGAGCACCGGGTGCGCGGAGATGAACATCAGCCGCAGGACGTCGTCGTCGATGCGGTCGGGGTGAGATGCCTCGGCCGTCGGATCGTGCAGGTGGGTCTCCAACTCGCGGGCCAGCGTGGCGTACTTGGCGTCCAGGCGGTCCCGACGGCGCCAGTGGTCGATCGCCTTGCGCTTGGCGACGGTCACGAGCCAGGCGGCTGCGTTGCGCGGCACGCCGGTCGTCGGCCACTGCTCGAGTGCGTCGACGAGGGCGTCGGCCGCGAGGTCCTCGGCCATCCCGACGTCACCGACCGCACGGGTCAGCGTCGCCACGATCTTGGCGGCCTCCATGCGCCACACCGCATCGACGGTGTGCTGGATGTCGGAGTCGGACACGTACCCACCGTAGTCAGACGTAGCGAGCGCGACCCGCCGCCGCTCCGGCGATGATCTGGACGGCGTAGACCGCCAGGAACATGACGAACGGAATGGTCCAGCCGTCCGAGAAGTCCTGGAGGAGTCCGAAGCGGAACGGCCCCGTGCCCGCGAACACTTAGCCGAATCCCTGTGCCATTCCAGACAGTTGCGCGGTGTCCTCCGCGTTGCGGGCCCACAGCGCAATGACCGTCAGCGCCAGCGAGAAGGCGCTCATGCCGATGCCGATCAGCACGCTCCACACCAACGGGGCGGCGGCGGGCGCGACCAGGAGGCCGACTGCGCCGCCCAGACCGAGGACGCCCAGCGCGACGATCCACCCGCTCTGGCTCGCCGAGCGCGCCGCCAGCGGCGAGATGATCAGCGCGACGGGCACACCGATCAGTGACACCAGCCCGACCAGCAGCCTGGATGCCTGGCAGCCGAAGAACAGCGTCACGGTCCAGGCGAGTCGGTTGCGCAGCAGCGACCTTCGTTCGCCCGTCGGTGCGGTCACCGCGGCCCATGATCCGCGATGACGCCGCGACGCGGGCAGCCACGCGATCAGGCGCACGCTGCCACATTGTCATGCCGCCCGCCGGACGGGCCGCCGCACCCAGCGCGAGCAGACGCAAAAGTGTCGCGACACGCCGCGTCAGCGGAGCCTTTGCGTCTGCTCGCGGGGAAAGTCAGCCGATCGCTCGGCCCGCGCCCTCCCAGAACTGTGCGCGCACGGCCTTCTTGTCGGGCTTGCCCAGCGCGGTCACCGGCACCGAGTCGACGACGATCACCTGCTTGGGCGACTGCACCGAGCCCTTGCGGTCCTTCACGGCGGCCTGGATCTCGGCGGTCATCGTGGCGACCGCCGCCTCGTCGGTGGCCGCATCGGGGCGCAGCACCACGACGGCCGTCACGGCCTCGCCCCACTTCTCGTCGGGTGTACCGATCACGCACACCTGCGCCACCGAAGGATGTTCGGCGACAACGTCTTCCACCTCACGCGGAAAGACGTTGAATCCGCCGGTGACGATCATGTCCTTGGTGCGGTCGACGATGAACCAGAAGCCGTCGGAGTCCTCGCGGGCCAGATCGCCGGTGTGCATCCAGCCGTTGCGGAAGGTCTCGGCCGTCGCCTCCGGCAGATTCCAGTAGCCGCCGGACAGCAGCGGCCCGCTGACGCAGATCTCGCCGACCTCCCCCTGCGCAACGGGCTTGCCATCCTCGCCGAGCAGGGCGGTGCGACAGAACAGCGTCGGCTTGCCGCAGGACGTCAGCCGCTTCTCGTCGTGATCACCCTTGGCGAGGTAGGAGATCACCATCGGCGCCTCGGACTGGCCGTAGTACTGCGCGAAGATCGGGCCGAACCGGCGGATGGCCTCGGCCAGTCGCACCGGGTTCATCGCCGAGGCGCCGTAGTAGACGGTCTCCAGCGAGGACAGGTCGCGGGTGTGGCTGTCGGGGTGGTCCATGAGCGCGTAGATCATCGACGGCACCAGCATGGTGGCCGTGATCTTCTGCTCCTCGATGGTCTTGAGCACATCGGCGGGATCGAACTTGGCGAGCACGATCATCTCGCCGCCCTTGACGATCACGGGCGTGAAGAACGCCGCGCCTGCGTGCGACAGCGGGGTGCACATCAGGAAGCGCGGATGCTCCGGCCACTCCCATTCGGCGAGTTGGATCGTCGTCATCGTGGTGATGGAGCCCGCGGTGCCCATCACGCCCTTGGGCTTGCCGGTGGTGCCGCCGGTGTATGCCATCCCGCCGACGTGGTCGGTCGGAAGGTCGGCCGCCACCAACGGCTTCGGGGCGTACTTGGCGGCTTCGGCCACGAGGTCGACTGCTACGTCGGCCAACGCCTCGGGCACCGGACCGATGGTCAGGATCTGCTTCAGCGAGTCGACCTTCTCGAGCAGGCCGAGGGCGCGCTCGACGAACATGGGGTTCGGGTCGATGATCAACGACGTGATGCCTGCGTCGGACAGCACGTAGGCGTGGTCGTCCAGGGAACCGAGAGGGTGTAGTGCGGTGCGCCGGTAGCCCTGGGTCTGACTGGCTCCAATGATCATCAGCACCTCGGGGCGGTTCAGCGACAGCAGCCCCGACACCGAACCGGTGCCCGCGCCGAGCGCCTCGAACGCCTCAATGTACTGGCTGATGCGGTCCGCGAGCTGCCCGCCGGTGAGCGTGGTGTCACCGAGGAACAGCACCGGCTTGTCCTTGTTGCGCTTGAGCGCGCCGACGGTGATGTGTCCGGAGTGGATGGGATGGCGCAGCAGCTCGTCACTCATGACGACCAGACTAGAACGTGTTACAGATTTGGTGGCGAAGCCCTCCACATTTCGCCGAGCTGGTACGTCGGGGGCGGCACGCTTTCGGGTTGACTGGGTGGGTGAGCGAGCAGTGTCTGCGGGCAGCCATCCTCGAGTTGGCCGGCGATCGTGGTCCGACGAGCAGCATTTGTCCGTCCGATGCGGCGCGTGCCGTCGGCGGCGACGACTGGCGTGACCTGATGGATGACGCCCCGAGACGTGGCGCGCGCCCTGGCGAAAGCCGGTGACGTCGACATCACTCAGAAGGGCGCCGTGCTCGATCCGGATTCCGCGTGGCGTGGTCCGATCCGGATCCGCATTCGATAGCCATCCGAAATCGAGTAGCGCACTACTCGCGTTCCCCGGCGCCGTCGCCAATAGCGTCCATCTTGCGTCGCAGAACCCGACTGCAACGAAAACCGCACTGGTGCTTGTCCTTTCGTGGGCGGCCCAAAAGGAGGAACGGACCATGAATCTTCAACTCGCGAGAGCCAGCACACTGGCCTCGCTGTCGGCCGCGGCACTGGGGGCCTTGGGATCCATCGCGGCCACGCCACCCGCGTCGGCCGACCCGCTGCCGTATGGCCCCGACA
>NZ_DASQEU010000106.1:0-2483 GCF_035633495.1 Mycobacterium sp.
GAAGTCACGTGCTGAGGCCGCTCCGGCGCGTCGTCGGAGAATGCCGTCAGACGTTCGCCGGCTCGGCCTTGGTGGCTACCGTGAGAATTGGTGCACCGGCCGTTACCTCGCCTGTCGTCGTCGGCTCCACCGAGGCGAACTTCTTGCCGTTCAACACGATCACCGGCGTGACCATCGAATAGCCGGCCGCCTCGATGACTTTCCGATCGAAGGTGACCAGCGGGGTGCCGACGGTGACCCTGTCGCCCTTCTTGACCTTCACGTCGAATCCCTCGCCCTTGAGGTTGACGGTGTCGATACCGACGTGGATGAGGACCTCGATGCCGCCGTCGAGAACCAGGCCGAACGCGTGACCCGTCGGCTGAGCGGCGACCACCACTCCGGAGCCGGGGGAGTACGCCGTGTCGCCTGATGGCATCACCGCGATGCCCGGACCCATGGTGCCCTTGCTAAATACGGGGTCGGGCACTTCGCTGAGCGGGACGATCGTTCCGTCCAGGGGCGACGCGATCTCGGTGATAACGTCGCTGTCCCCGACGGACGTGGTTGCCGAAGCGGCGGCCACGGTCGCGGCGCTGGCCGCGGCGGGCGCGGTCTCCAGATCTGCCACGGGCACCCGGTCAGCCTCGAATTCCGCCTCCTGTTCGGGGTTGCGGTAGCCGGAGAGGATCACCAGCGTCATCGCGGTGAAGAACGCCGCGGCGACCGCGATCCCGTACAGCAACATGCTGTCGAACGCCGGGATGGTCAGTAGCGACGTGAAGACGAACGCTTGGGTCTTGACGCCGCCACCAAGGCCGATGATGATCCCACCCACGAGGCATCCGACCAGCATGCGTGGATAGATCCGTTTGAACCGCAGATGGATGCCGTAGAGCGACGGTTCGGAGATGCCGCCGAGTAGACCCGCGCCAAGGGCACCGATCGCCGTCTGCCGCATCGGCACGTCACGCTCCCGCCAGGACAGGTATAACACCCCGGCGGTGGCGCCGAAGCAGGCGAAATTCCACGCGCCCATCGGACCCTGGATGTAGTCGTAGCCCAGGGTCTGGATGTTCAGCAGCATGATCGCGTTGATCGGCCAGTGCAGACCCAGCGGAACCATGAACGGGTAGGCCAGCGGGACGACGATGGCGAAGATGAACGGGGACAGATCGTTGATCGACTTCAGCACGTTGGCCAGGCCGGCACCGGCGTAGACGCCGATCGGTCCGATCAGGAACGCCGTCAGGGGGATCATGATCAGCATCGAGAAGAACGGCACGAAGATGAGCTGGATGTTTTCGGGGATGATCTTCTTCAGGCCCTTGTACAACAGTCCGAGCACCGCGGCCATCAGCAGCGGCGGGAACACCTGCGAGCTGTAGCTGAACACCGTGAGCGGCAGACCGAAAATGCTCACGATGTCGACTTCGGAGCTGAAGACGACGACCTTGTGCGAGACGTCCTCGAGCGCGGCGAACCCCGGCAGCATGACGACGGCCATGATCGCGAATCCGACCCAGGGGTCCGCGTTGAGCTTCTTCGAGGCGTTGTAGGCGACCATCAGCGGCAGGAACACGAACACGGACTGCCAGCACAGGTTGATGAACTGCCAGGACGGCGACAGTTCGACGCGCGGGTCCGCCCAGTTCGGGATGACGCCCAATGTGCTCATCAGCGACATGAACGTGATGAACAGCGACGCGCCCAGCAGGGCACCCAGGATCGGCCGGAACGAGTCGGAGAGGAACTCGAACAACGAGTCGAGCCAGGCGAACTTCCCGCGCGGGCCCTTGGCGCGGGCGGCGGCCTTGATGGACGCCGCGTCGTCGCCCCCGCCGCCGCCACGATTGGCCATCGCCGGCAACGCCATGATGTCGTTGAAGACGGTCTGCACGCCGCCGCCGATGACGACCTGGTACCGATTGCCGGCCTGCGGGACCGCCCCCATCACGCCGGAAATGGCCTCGACATCGGATTTTGTGACCCCAGACGCGTCGCCTAGCTGGAATCGTAGCCTGGTGGCGCAAAAGCTGAGACTCTCGATGTTGTCGGGACCGCCGACACTTTCGACGATGTCGGCCGCGGTCGTGGAAGCCATTGGGCCATCTCCCTATTCAATGCATCCTCGGCTACGAACCGCGGACGTAGGCTGTCGTGCTATCCGCAGGTCAAACACCCTGCAGCCGAAATCTGTCCTCTTCACCTCGGCGTTCCGCTCTGGTCAGCCGTTGTGTGTTATCACAGCGCACGAGAACGTGGCTCGACAGGGACCTTTGGCACGGGTATGGGCACCGAAAGGCCCCGATCCGACGCGACCGGGCAGATTGACTGGGACCGACGGCTTTCGACCCGCGGCGACGTCGTGAACGTGTTGGTGTCCGGGGGCGGTGGCGGCGCAACTCGGGACTGCGTTCCTGCAGGCGGACGAGGCGGAGCGCAGCCCGGTACGCCGCGCGACAGCTCCTCGGCCCCGCGGGAGAGCGGCAGCACGTAGGAGC
>NZ_DASQEU010000107.1:0-2435 GCF_035633495.1 Mycobacterium sp.
GGAGCTGGCGCGGCTGGCACTGGCGAGGACGCCGGGACCGGGCCTGGACGTGATCGTTGGTGGGCTAGGCCTCGGCTATACCGCTCAAGAAGCGTTGGAGTGCAAACGGATTCGGACACTGACAGTTATCGAATACTCCGATGCGGTCATCGACTGGCACGAACGCAACTTGTTACCGGATACGGCTGGCCTGGCCGTCGACAGCCGCGTCGCCCTGGTGTGCGCGGACTTCTTCGCCGCTTCCACGAGCGTGGTGGGATTCGATCCGCAGCACCGTTGCCGAACCTATGACGCGATCCTGCTCGACATCGACCACTCGCCGCGCCACCCGCTCCACGATCCGCACGCCGACTTCTACACCCTTGACGGTCTACGAGCCGCATCCGCTCATATCGTCCCGGGTGGCACGTTCGCCATGTGGTCCGACGATGCACCGGACAAGGACTTCAGCGCGGTCCTCGAAACCGTCTTCACCGAGGTCGAGGCCCAGCAGGTCTGGTTCGACAACCCGCTCACCGAAGGCCGGTCAGCCAACACCATTTACCTTGCGACACGGGCATGACCTGCGCGGTAGGCGCAGGAGGCTCGGGCAGGCTGTTGAGCGCGCCGCCGTCTCCTTCTGGGATGAAGTCGCCATACACGTTCAGGGTCAGCGTGAAGGTGCTCAATGGCGAGTCCCTCGATCTCCCCCTAGACAAGGCCGAGCACGTCGCCGAGGACCTGCGGGCTATGGGGCACACGGTCGCACCTACCGACCTGGACTTCGGTTGGTAGGGGGTAAGCGGTGATGGACGACCACTACTTCGAGACCAAGATGGCCGGGCCCCGACGGCGGCGAGATCGACTTTCCGGATGAGTTCGCCTATGCCTAAGCCGAATCCGCCGAGCCGACCGCCCAAGCTATCGGCGACCTGATCTGTGAGGCACTGAAGAACGCGACCATCAATTTGCGCCTTCGTCAGCAACTGTGAGGTCCTCGCACCGCGGACATGTTTTCCGGGTGGACTTTGGGCCGTGCCGCAGACCGATTCCGCCAACCATCGCATAGCGCGACAAACGCAACCCAGTGGTGCGCCATCGTGCATCATCCGGTACTGCGAAGCAGACGCTCGGCTCTCCCAAAGGGTTGATACGCCTGCCGCTTGTTGCCGAGTTGTTCGCCCAGTTCGGGGATTTCGATCGGCACGCCAAGGTTGGGGGCGGCTGCTCGCGCGATATCGGCCACCGCGATAGGACGCGGCGGGATCGGGTAGGCCCGGCGGCCGATGACCAGCCAACCACCGCCACCGGAGGTGACGCCGCCGAGCAGATCACCAACCAGTGCCGGCGGTAGGGTATCGCGACCCAGGTGCGGAAGGGTCCCTTTTCGCCGATGCTTGCCTGGTGCGGTCGTCGACAATGCGGCTGGACGCTGGGACGCTGGGACGCCGTCAACATCACGCGCGTGGCCAGGTCTCCGGGAGGCCGTGCCCGCCGTCCGCCACCAGCACCGCTCCCGTGACGAACGCGGCGGACTCGTGCGCCAGAAACAGCACACAGGCAGCGACCTCCGCTGGAGTCCCGCTTCGTCCGATCGGGCCTGCCGCGGCGGCCGCCGCTTCGAAATCCAACTGCGAGCCGGTCGCGATGTAGCCGGGGGCAACGACGTTCACGGTTACACCGTTCGAGATGACCTCGAGGGCGAGCGCCCGAGAAAGCCCCACCAACGCCGCCTTCGCGGCGGTGTAGGTCGCCTGTCCCGGCATCGCGTTGACCGTGCCAGTGGTTGACCCGATCGAGACGATGCGACCGTACCCGGCCGCTGTCATCGTGGGAACTACGGAGCGGCACATCAGGAATGCAGTCGACAGGTTGCGCGCTAACGCCGCGTCCCAGTCGGCGAGGGTCAGGTTGGCAACATCGTCGTCGGCGTCCCAACCCGAAGCCACCGAAGTCATGCCGGCGTTGTTGACCAGCACATCGACCCGCTGCCAACGCTCTAGAGCGGCGCTTACCAGAGCCTCTGCGCCGCCTTCAACAGTCAGGTCGGCGACCACGCCGACGGCAGCATCTCCCAGCGCCGCGGCCCGCTGATGTACGCGATCTGACGTCGCGCCCAAGACGACCCGAGCACCTTCCGCGACGAGTGCCGTGGCGACGGCGGCACCAATGCCATTCGGGGAGCCGGCGCCTGTCACGATTGCCACACGATCCCGGAAACGCGTCATAGCAGCCAACCCTACAAGTGAGCAACGAGCCGAAATGGGCCTGCGACGCCAAGCATGCCTCCGTCAATGCGCCGACGTGACCGTCGCCGGCTCGTGGTGACGTCGTTCACACGGATCTGACCCCTAAAGGCTCGGTCGTCACCGACGGAACCGAAACGTGCTGTCTCCCTGCTGATGCGGGCTCATGGCCGTCACGGCAATGTCGCCCATCGCCTTCAGGATCTCGGC
>NZ_DASQEU010000108.1:0-47208 GCF_035633495.1 Mycobacterium sp.
CGACGTGCGTTCGCTCATCCCGATGATGACGACGCCGTTGCCCGGCACCAGGACGTCACCGCCTTCGATCGTGGACATCCCCCACGACTCCTCGGGATCACCCCACCAGACCTTCGATCCGACGTAGTCCGGATGGAACTCATAGATCGCCTTCATCAGCAGCGTCTCGTCGTGGCGGGCAGGCCAGAACAGCGGGTTGAGCGTCAGCCCACCGTAGATCCAACAGGTGGTGTCGCGCGTGTAGAGCGTGTTGGGCAGCGGCGGCATCAGATACTCGTTGACGCCGTTGGCTTCCCGGGCCAGAGCGCGATAGCCCGACGTCAACTCGGCGGGCAGGTCACGCGTCGACATGCCACCGATCAACAGTTGGGTCAGCCGGCGGGGCTCCAGCGAATCGAGGAAGGACCGCGTGTCGTCGACGAGGCCGAGGCCGACCTCGTTCGGCACGATCTTGAGATCGAGCAGCCAGGTCCTCGCCTCTGGGATGGTGACCGTCTCCGTGAGCAGATTGTGCAATTCGACGACTTCCACGTCGTGGTCGCGCATCTTGTCCGTGAAGTCGAAGTGGTCGCGTCGCGCGTTCTGCACCCACAACACGTCGTCGAACAGCAGATCGTCACAGTTGGTCGGGGTCAGGCGTTCGTGCGCCAGACCCGGTGAACACACCAGCACCTTGCGCAGCTTGCCGACTTCGGAATGAACGCCGTAGGCGGCGGACGGGTTGGTCACGGTGGGTCCTCTCGATACTGAATCTCGTTGAGTCTCAGTGGCGCCGGTAGCCAACGACACGACGCCGGCGACTGCACCCAGGACGATGATCCCGAACAACACGGCCTCTGCCGGGCGGAACAACGGAAGGTTGCGTTCCCTGCGCGCGATCACGTAGAGAATGGCACCCGGGGGCATAGAGGATGCAGGACAACAGCAGCTTGTCTGGACCGGCCGCATAGATCAGAACACCGTGTAGGCGGTCGCCACCGCCGCGATGGCCATGTCGCGAATGAGAGACTTGCCGGTCTCGTACGTCTCGCGAGTCGCAGTGAACTTGAGCATGTAGCCGGCCGCGAGCAGGTAGGGGATGAGGGACAACGAGGCCGTCAGGTCCAACATGCAGTCGAGCGCGTCCGAGGCGAACATCAAGATGATCAGCAACAGCTGGATCAGACCGGCGGCCATCACCAGTGCGGCCACCGGTGCGCCCTTCGCGTTGGTGCGGGCGAGGAACCGTGGCATGTCGTCGGTCTTGGTCGCTATGTAGAGGTCTCGGTGGACATGAGGGTCCACGCCAGGTCCGCACCCAGGACCGACAGAACGACACCGACCCTGATGATTACCGATCCCCACGGTCCCACAATGAATTCCAGCACCGAAGCCATCGACGGCTGCGCCACTCCGGCCAGCTCACCCTGCGGGAGGATGCCGTATGGCAGGAGCGTCACAAGAGCGAAAACACTGAGCACACTGAGGAATCCGATGATGGTGGCGCGCCCGACGTCCTCGCGCTTGCGGGCGAACCGCGAGTACACGCTCGCACCCTCGATTCCGAGGAACACGAAGACGGTGATGAGCATGGTGCCCTTGGCCTGCTCGAAGACGGACGAGAAGCTGCGGTCGTCGCCTCCCCAGAAGTTGTCGGCGAACATGTCGGCCTTGAGTGCGATCGCCGCGATCACGATGAAGACCAGGATCGGGACGATCTTGGCGACCGTGGCGATCTGGTTGATCACCGCCGCTTCCTTCACCCCCTGGAGTATCAGGTAGACGAACAGCCACACCCCGATCGACGAGACGATGACCGCGATGGCCGTGTCCCCCGCACCGAGCCCGGGAAAGAGCGCGCTCGCAGTCGTCATGATCACCACCCAGTAGGAGTGTTGCCCGCACACGCCGACGCCGATGGTTCCCGCAGTGGTCCACGAGCTTCCGATGGACAACGCCACCACGCCGCAGATCACGGCGGTAGCCACGTAGAAGTAGCCCGGCGACAGCATCTGAATCCCGTAATAGACGAGAGTCGGGATCGTGCCGGATAGGTTCCACGTCCCGATGAGGGCTCCGACGGCGAGCAGGATGAACAGGTCGCTGGTGATCGACGAGAGCGCGCCCTGGCCCGCCTCCTGCACGGCAGTCCATCTGTGGCCGTTCTTGAGCGCGATCAGGCTCGCGACGGCACAGCACACGACGAGGGCCACCTGGATGGGCCCGTCGAGGGCAGCCATGCCGAACAGTGCCAGCGCGGACGCGATCAGGATGGCCAGGGCGAGCAGATGGAGTAGTGCATCGAGAAGCGACGGCGCCCGAGTCGTCGGCGATCCCTGCATCTCTGCCACCGCGACCGCGTTCACCCGCGCCGGATATTGACTTCACTGAAAACAACAGCGACTTCACCGTCGCGCAAAGGTCAACTTTGTTACCAAAAGCACCTGCGCCGTACGGCATTCACCGTGAGCCATTCGCAACGGCCCACGAGCCCGGAGACGACCGGCTATCAGAGTTCTGAGATGATTTGCTGCCGTTTGGCGCTGTACTCGGCGTTGGAGATGGTACCCATCGCGCGCAACGTCTCCAGTTCCTGCAGACGCTGAGCGGTCGACGGCTCGGCTGCAGCGGGCATCGGCGGTGGCACGTACGGCGCCGCCGGATCGACGGGGGGCGCCGCCATGTGCGCCGCGGGAGGAACCTGTTGCGCGGCGGCACGCCGGACCACGCTCATGACCTGCTGACGCACCGCCGGGTTGGACCGGATGTCGATGGTCCCGTTCATCGGCACCCCGTTGGCCTTGAGGATCTGCATGATCTCCATCAGCGGACCCGCCTGGCCCGACAGGTCGTAGGTCCGGTTGCCATCCTCCGCGAGCGTGAACTGAGCGGGCATCATTCCGCCCACCAAAGCGCTTCGGTTCCAATCGATTTGATATTCGTTCGTGGCGGGGTCGACGAGCACCACCAATTTGCGGCCGGTGATCAACGGCAGCCTCGTCACCGACGCGATGACCCTGTCCTCGGCGTCGAAGGGCCTGATCCCCGGCCCCTCGACGTGCAGTCCGATCTTCACCAACGGTTGGTCGTTGATCCTGGTGCCCGTCTCGCCGATGGCCGTCACCTGCGCGAGCGCCAGCACGCCGCCGGCCTCGAGCATCTGGGTCTTGGCAGCGGACTTTGCGCCGAAGTTGGTCAGCGCGATGGCGATCAGCACGTCGGCGGCGGTGATCAGCAGACCGACCCAGAACATCCACTCGATGTAGGGTCGCGTGGCCTTGCCGAGCGCGAAGTACACACCGAGGAAGATCGGGCCGACGAGCCCGCCGCACAGCAGCACCATCAGCTGCGCCTTGACGTATCGGCCCACCATTGCCACGCTCCCTCGTCAACCGGGCGGTTCGCAGGTCAGACTAACGCCAACCGGGCGAAATCGGCCCGATTGCGCCGCTCAGTTCGCCTCGCAGAGATCGGGGATCTCGACGATGATGAACGAGAAGTTGTCGTGGGCGCCCTTCTCGCGCGTCGTCGCGATGATGTCGGTCGCAAGGTCGTCGAGGTCGGACTGCAGGACCGCCGCCTGCAGGTCCTCGGGCGTCATCACCCCGCTGACTCCGTCCGAGCACATCAGGTACGTCCCGGCCTGAAGCGGAAGCACCGTCAGATGCGGTTGTACCGGCGGGAACTGACCGAGCGACTGCGTGATGATGTTCGTCGGCCTGCCGTTGGAGTCGAACACAGAGTCGTCGATCGAGATCTGCGAGAGCACGCCGTCGGTGATCGAGAAGACCGGGCTGTCGCCGACGTTGAAGATGATGATCCCGTCGTCGGTGATGCACAGCCCGGCGACCGTCGTGCCCAGCCCCTGCAGGTCGGCGTCCATGCCGACCGCCCGCACCTGCTCGTTGGTGTCGATCAGGGTCGCCGCCACGTCCTCGTCGGTGCGCCATTCGAGCGAACGTTCGGAGATGACGGTGAGCGCCACGCGACTCGCAAGATCACCACCGACATGGCCGCCCATGCCGTCGGCAACGGCGCACACGAAGGGCGCGGCCGGCGCGAAATCCATTGTGACGAGCGACCCTTCGCGCGTCTGGCTGAGCCAACCGGCGACCAGGATGGCGTCCTCGTTGCGCTTGCGCACCAGACCGACGTCGGTGAACGCGCGCACGTTGATCACGGACAATCCGCACCACCCTTTCCGATTCTCCTGCTCAGCACGCTCATCGTAGACGGGAGCACCCGATAACTCGGGCCCGAATACGAAAGCGGCGCCCACCCTTTCGGGTGAGCGCCGCTTCGCGACTAGCGTCAGATCACTTGGATGATCGCCGTAGGCGGAGCCTACTTGATGATCTTGGTGACGCGGCCTGCGCCGACGGTCTTGCCGCCCTCGCGGATCGCGAACCGCAGACCCTCGTCCATGGCGACGGGCTGGATCAGCTTGACCGTGATGTCGACGTTGTCGCCGGGCATCACGATGTCGGTGCCCTCCGGCAGCGTCACGACACCGGTCACGTCCGTGGTACGGAAGTAGAACTGCGGACGGTAGTTCGACAGGAACGGCTTGTGACGGCCGCCCTCTTCCTTCGACAGGATGTAGACGCTGCCCTCGAACTCGGTGTGCGGCGTGGTGGTGCCGGGCTTGACCACGACCTGGCCACGCTCGACGTCCTCACGCTTGACACCACGGATCAGCAGGCCGACGTTGTCGCCCGCCATGCCCTGGTCGAGCAGCTTGCGGAACATCTCGACGCCGGTGACGGTGGTCTTGGTGACGGTCGGCTTGATGCCGACGATCTCGACCTCTTCGTTGACGTTGACCACGCCGCGCTCGACACGACCGGTGACCACGGTGCCACGACCGGTGATCGTGAACACGTCCTCGACGGGCATCAGGAAGGGCTTGTCGGTCTCGCGAATCGGGTCCGGGATCGACTCGTCGACGGCGTCCATGAGGTCCTCGACCGACTTGACCCACTTCGGGTCGCCCTCGAGCGCCTTGAGCGCCGAGACCTGCACGACGGGGGCTTCCTCGTCGAACTCCTGGGCGGCCAGCAGTTCGCGGACCTCCATCTCGACGAGCTCGAGGAGTTCCTCGTCGTCGACCATGTCGGCCTTGTTCAGCGCGACCAGGATGTAGGGCACGCCGACCTGACGAGCGAGCAGCACGTGCTCCTTCGTCTGGGGCATCGGGCCGTCGGTCGCGGCGACCACCAGGATTGCGCCGTCCATCTGGGCGGCACCGGTGATCATGTTCTTGATGTAGTCCGCGTGGCCGGGGGCGTCGACGTGCGCGTAGTGACGCTTCTCGGTCTGGTACTCAACATGCGAGATGTTGATGGTGATGCCGCGCTCGCGCTCTTCGGGTGCATTGTCGATCTGATCGAATGCGCGCGACTCGTTCAACGTCGGGTACTTGTCGTGCAGAACCTTGGTGATTGCTGCGGTCAACGTGGTCTTGCCGTGGTCAACGTGACCGATGGTCCCGATGTTGACGTGCGGCTTCGTCCGCTCGAACTTCGCCTTCGCCACTTCTGTGTCCTCCTGGACTTTGTTGGTGCTTGTTTAAAGGTGTGTCTGTTTTCAGTTGTGTGGTCGCCGCCAGGCGCCGAGACTACTGTCCCGTTGCCTTGGCGATGATCTCCTTCGACACGTTCGCCGGAACTTCGGCGTAGGAGTCGAACACCATGGAGTAATTCGCCCGGCCCTGGGTCTTCGACCGAAGGTCTCCGACGTAGCCGAACATCTCCGACAGCGGCACAGTCGCCCGCACGACGCGGGCACCACTGCGCTCCTCCATGGCTTGAATCTGACCACGGCGGGAGTTCAGGTCGCCGATCACTTCACCCATGTAATCCTCCGGCGTGGTGACCTCGACGGCCATGACGGGCTCCAGAATGGTCGGCTGAGCTTGCGCCGCAGCCTTCTTCAGCACCTGGGAACCGGCAATCTTGAACGCCATCTCCGAAGAGTCGACGTCATGGTAGGCACCGTCGAGCAGGGTGAGCTTGACGTTCACCAACGGGTAGCCGGCGAGCACGCCGTACTGCATGGCGTCCTGCGCGCCGGCATCCACCGACGGGATGTACTCGCGCGGGATGCGGCCGCCGCTGACCTTGTTCTCGAACTCGTAGGTCGCGCCGTCTTCGCCGGTGAACGGCTCGATGCTGACGAGAACCTTCGCGAACTGGCCGGAGCCACCGGTCTGCTTCTTGTGCGTGAACTCGACCTTCTCGACCTTGCGCTTGATGGTCTCCTTGTAGGCCACCTGCGGCTTGCCGACGTTGGCCTCGACCTTGAACTCGCGGCGCATGCGGTCGACCAGAATGTCGAGGTGAAGCTCGCCCATGCCGCCGATGACGGTCTGGCCGGTCTCCGAGTCCTGGTGGACCTTGAAGGTCGGGTCTTCCTCGGCGAGCTTCTGGATCGCCAGGGACAGCTTCTCCTGGTCGCTCTTCGTCTTGGGCTCGATGGCCACCTCGATCACCGGATCGGGGAAGGTCATCGACTCGAGCACGACCTGCTGCTGCGAATCGCTCAAGGTGTCACCGGTGGTGGTGTCCTTCAGACCGATCACGGCGTAGATGTGACCGGCTGCGGCCGTCTCGACCGGATTCTCCTTGTTGGAGTGCATCTGGAACAGCTTTCCCAGACGCTCCTTCTTGCCCTTGGTCGCGTTGACGACCTGGGCGCCGGAGTCGACCTTGCCCGAGTACACGCGGACGTAGGTGAGCTTGCCGAAGAACGGGTGGGTGGCAACCTTGAACGCCAGCGCCGAGAACGGCTCCGTCGTCGACGGCTTGCGGATGACCAACTCGTCTTCCTTGCCCGGTACGTGTCCGGTCACGGACTCGACGTCCAGGGGCGAGGGCAGGTAGTCGATCACGGCGTCGAGCATGGGCTGAACGCCCTTGTTCTTGAACGCACTGCCGCACAGCACCGGGTAGATCTCGGAGTTGACGGTCAGCTTGCGAATCGCGCCCTTGATCTCGGAGACCGTGAGTTCTTCGCCACCGAAGTACTTCTCCAACAGTGCCTCGTCGGTCTCGGCGACCGTCTCGAGCAGCTTGGTGCGGTACTCGTCGGCCTGCTCCTGAAGCTCGGCCGGGATGTCGATGGTCTCGTAGGTCTCACCGAGCTTGGTCTCGCCACGCCAGACCTTGGCCTTCATCTCGACCAGGTCGACGATGCCCTCGAAGTCGCCCTCCGAACCGATGGGCAGCTGAATCGGCAGCGCCCTGGCGCCGAGGCGCTCCTCGATGGTGCGCACGGTGAAGTAGAAATCCGCGCCGACCTTGTCCATCTTGTTGACGAAGCAGATGCGCGGCACGTCGTACTTGTCGGCCTGACGCCAGACCTGCTCGGACTGCGGCTCCACGCCTTCCTTGCCGTCGAACACGGCAACGGCGCCATCGAGCACGCGCAGGCTGCGCTCCACCTCGACGGTGAAGTCGACGTGCCCGGGCGTGTCGATGATGTTGATCTGGTTGCCGTCCCAGAAGCAGGTGGTAGCGGCCGAGGTAATGGTGATACCCCGCTCCTGCTCCTGCTCCATCCAGTCCATCGTGGCGGCGCCGTCGTGCACCTCACCGATCTTGTAGCTGATACCGGTGTAGTAGAGGATGCGCTCGGTCGTCGTCGTCTTACCGGCATCGATGTGCGCCATGATGCCGATGTTGCGGACCTTGGTCAGGTCGGTCAGGACATCCTGTGCCACGGCGTCTTCCCACTCTTTCTTGCTTGTTGGTTGTTGATGTGCGACCGGCGGTCGGCTCTGCCCAGCCGCCGGCTGCAATCACCAGCGGTAGTGCGCGAAGGCCCGGTTCGCCTCGGCCATCTTGTGAGTGTCCTCGCGTCGTTTGACGGCGGCACCCAGGCCGTTGCTCGCGTCCATGAGCTCGTTCGCCAGGCGCTCGACCATGGTCTTCTCCCGGCGCTGCTTCGAGAAGCTCACCAGCCAGCGCAGGGCCAGCGTGGTGGACCGCTCGGGGCGGACCTCGACGGGAACCTGGTAGGTGGCGCCACCAACGCGACGGCTGCGGACCTCCAGCGCCGGCTTCACGTTGTCGAGAGCACGCTTCAGCGTGACGACCGGATCGGTACCGGTCTTCTCACGGGCTTGTTCGAGCGCTCCGTAAACAATGCGTTCGGCGAGGGATTTCTTCCCGTCCAGCAGAACCTTGTTGACGAGCTGGGTGACCAGCTGCGAACCGTAGACCGGGTCGTTGACCAGCGGCCGCTTGGGTGCGGGGCCCTTGCGCGGCATTAGCTCTTCTCCTTCTTGGCGCCGTAGCGGCTCCGGGCCTGCTTGCGGCTCTTCACGCCCTGGGTGTCGAGCGAGCCGCGGATGATCTTGTACCGCACACCGGGGAGGTCCTTCACACGACCACCGCGCACCAGCACCATCGAGTGCTCCTGCAGGTTGTGGCCCTCACCGGGGATGTAGGCGGTGACCTCGACCTGGCTGGTCAGCTTGACGCGTGCGACCTTGCGAAGTGCCGAGTTCGGCTTCTTCGGGGTGGTGGTGTACACGCGGGTGCACACGCCGCGGCGCTGTGGGCTGCCCTTGAGGGCCGCGGTCTTGACCTTGGCGATCTTGTCCCGGCGACCCTTGCGGACCAGCTGGTTGATGGTTGGCATGTACCGGCTTTCTGTGTTGCTTCTCGTTACTGCTCTTCTGTTACTGCGGTCCTGCACAAGTCTGTGTACTGCGGTTACGCCCTGCCCCGTTACCCCGCGGCCGGGTGTGTCGCACGCGCCCTCGCACCGAATCTCGTCGATGCGTCGTGGACATGCGAATTGGCCCGGCGTGCAGGCTTGCTTGCGGGCATCACAGCCCCAAGCGCCCTATCGGCCAGGCACGATCGTCTACGATACCTGTCCGCGGGGGCGCAGGTCAAAGCGCGTCGGAGCCGCCCCCGAGCTGGGCCTTTCGGCGTCTTTCAGCGCCTCTCCATGCCGGCCGCCAGCCGCAGCACCATGTCGGTGAACACGGCGTCGGTGTCGATCGCATCCATCACGCCGGTCATCTCCAGAAGCACGAAACCGTGCAGGGCCGACCAGAACTCCAGCGCCGCAAAGAACCCGTTCTCACCCTCGAGTCCGTACGACGTCAGGACCGCGATCACCGGCTCGGCCGCCGCACGCGTGGCCTCGGTGTACTCCGGATCGTCGCCACCCAGGGGCATCCGCGTGAAGGCCGAATAGCGGCCGGGGTGGTGGTGGGCGTAGCTGCGGTAGGCCCCGGCCATCGCGACCACGGCGTCGTCGCGGGTGCGCCCGTCCCCGACCGTGTTGAGCATCCCGATGATGTCGTCGACCACGCGCATGCGCACCGTCCGGCGCAGATCCTCGAGGCTGTCGACGTGGTTGTACAGCGACGGCCCCTTCGTGCCGAGCTGCATCGCCAGGGCATTGATGGTGAGCGCGTCCCAGCCCTCCCGGTCGAGGAACGTCAGCGCGGCGTTCACGATGGCGTCGCGGCTGAGCTTCGTGGCCCTGGCTGGGTTCCGCGGTCGGCTCGTGCCGGATGTCGAGTCCGACCGAGCTGCCATGGGGCATCACTCTAGCCCCAGGCCATCACGACCGTTCAGTTAACTCTGTCCTGGCTGAGCTGGGCGAGCGTCTCGGTGATCGAGCACAGATCTGGCAGCATGCCGGGGTTCACCGTCTGCACCGAACAGGTGATGACGTCGCTGCCCTTGGCCACGTCGATGCTGCGTGCGTTGTCGTCATAGGCCTTGAAACCCTTGTGTCCGTCAACCGCCATCTCGGTCAGGGTGCGGCCCGCGTTCTGCTCGAGTGACCGCTAGGTGTCGAGGTCGTTGCCGCGGTACCACCACGTCGAGATACTCGTTGGCGAGGCTGCGTTCGCGGTCGAGGGTGCCCTTGTCGAACCAGGAGAAGACGACGTCGACGAGGCCCTCGTCCGCCGTCGGGAGGTACTGACACACGGCGAAGTGGTGTCAGCGGAACGCTCGGCAACGTAGAGTCCTGCAGGAGAATCGAGGCCGCGACGCGAGGGGGATCACCGTGGGTTGGAGGACGTGTGGCACTTCGCTGGCGGCGGGAGCGCCTGCCGTGTCCGTCCCGTTCTGCATCGGACTTCCGTCTGCGCAGGCGAAGAACGGTGACACGCACATCACCGGCCAGGGCATCACCCAGACGCTGGACTGCAACGAGTCCGCCCTCATCATCGTGGGCACCGGCAACTACATCACGGCTGTCGGCACGTGCTGGGGCGTCTCGGTTCAGGGTTCGTCGAACATCGTGGTCGCGGACAACGTCATCAACGACATCACGGTCTACGGGGGCGATCAGACGGTCCTGTTCCACGGCGGCGACCCGTATCTCTTAGACAGGGGCCGTGAACTAGGCATGACGAATCGCATCGACCGGGTGCCCGCATAGTCATGCGCGCGTTCGTCGGTCCGTTGGCAGCGCTGGCCGCCGTTGGCGCGATGGGCCTCGCCGGCTGCGGGTCGAACAGTTCGGACTCCAACTCGCCGACGGTGACGGCGGGGACGTCCGGTGTGCAGGTCGAGATCGCCAACACCATCAACTACGGATCGGTCGGGACGACCGCCGACATCGACTGCGCTGACGGGAAGTCGCTGACCATCGGCGGCTCCAACAACACCCTGACCGTCAAGGGCACGTGCGCCAACGTGAACATCGGCGGCGCCGACAACAAGATCACGTTCGAGAAGATCGACAAGGGTCTGAGCGTCGTCGGCCTCAACAACACCGTTACGTACTCCGACGGCGACCCGACGGTCAACGACACCGGGTCGGGGAACTCCATCAGGAAGGGCTGACCGTCACGCCCTGGTGCCGTGCCGTCCCGCCCCGTCGGCGAATCGCCTAGCCCCGGCCAGTGATTCGGCCGCGACCTTGGACATGCTGCCGAACTCGACGTCCATCGCGTCGTTCTCCGACATGCCCCACTGGTCGAGTGCGGACAGCCGGTCGGCCCGAAGGCACTGTTGGGGCAGCGCCGCGAGCTCGGCGGCCAAGGCCTCGGCGGCCCCGCGGGCCTGACCGCGCGGCACGACACGGTTGGCCAGTCCGATCGCCAACGCCTCGCCCGCGTCGACAGTGCGGCCGGTGAGGATGAGGTCCATCGCGCGGCTGTGCCCGATGAGCCGCGGAAGACGCACCGTGCCACCGTCGATCAGCGGTACTCCCCACCGTCGGCAGTAGACGCCGAAGACGGCGTCCTCCTCGGCCACCCGCATGTCGCACCACAGCGCCAGTTCCAACCCTCCCGCCACTGCGAACCCGCTGACCGCGGCGATGACGGGCTTGGACAACGTCATTCGCGACGGGCCCATCGGCCCCGGCCCGGTGCGGTGGACGGGGTTCGCGTCGGGTGTGCCGAAGGCCTTGAGATCCGCTCCCGCACAGAAGGTTCCGTTGTCACCCCAGAGCACCGCGACCGACGCCGAGTCGTCCCGGTCGAACTCGTCGAACGCGGTGAAGAGGCCCGCGGCAGCCGGACCGTTGACCGCGTTGCGGGCTTCGGGCCGGTTCATGATGACCGTGGTGACGGGGCCGTTGCGTTCCACCCGAACGCCGCCTGTGCTAGTCATGTCGCCTCCAGAGATTGGGTGTCGTCGCGTCGCGCCACCAGTTCGGCGGCGAAGTCGTGATAGGCCAACCGCAGAGCGGGACCCGGCCAGTCGCCGGGCAGCAGTTCGGTCGGCAGCACGGGATCTGCGAGCAGGTGACGCACCATGCCCGCAGCGACGACGAACCGGGCCGGTACGTCGGCGGCGCCGGACATGTCGTCGAGCAGGCGGTGTCCGGTCTGCGCCCAGCCGGGCAGATCCCAGAGGTTTGCCGCCAAGCCGGGGGGGTCCTCGTCACGGGCGTGCAGCACCCGAACCCGACCCCGCAGGCCGTCGGTCAACTCCAGGTGGAGGTTCGCGGGACGCATCCACACGCCCTCACGGAGTTCGGCTAATCGCTTGTCGTGCAACGTCGTTCGCAGCGCCGCGCGCGTTCTGGCGTCGATGCCGACGCTTGTGATGACCAGCGTCGTCCACGTGCCACCCCACCGGCGCAGCTTCGGGTCCAGTGCTTCGTCCTGGCGCGTCTGCCGTGCGAGTAGCCGGTCGGAGAGCCGGTAGCCGTCCGCGGAGCGCACCAGGTCACCGACACCGACCATCCGCGTCAGGGCTACCCGCAGCGTCGGTTCCCTGATGCCGAAATCGGCTGTAAGCCTGACCAGTTCGCTCGCCGAAGCCCAGGCGGGGTGGGCGCCGAGCAACACGCTGAGCACCACCGATCGCGCCGTCAGCCGGGTGAGCGCCATGGTCGCCATCTAGACCCCGGACGTCTTGCGACCCGCGTCGCCGAAGGGCTCGTCGCGTGCCTTCACCGCTTCGCGGAAACCGTGCGCGGTGGCTTCGGCGACGAACGCGTGCCCCTCGGGCGTGTGCCGTGCGACGCCGTCGAACACCGTGCTGACCATGCGGCTGGTGGCGATGCCCTGGTTGTACAGCGCCGTGTTGAGCGCCAGCTTGGCCATGATCAGCTGGTTGACCGGCATGGCGGCGATGCGGGCGACGAGGTTCTCCGTGCGCTCGTCGAGGTCCTCCGGCGCCGGCGCCTCGACTGCGAGCCCCCAGTCGGCAGCCTGGGCACCACTGATGCAATCACCCGTGAACAGAAGGCGTTTGGCGCGCTGGTCGCCGAGTCGGTGTGCCCAGAGGCCGGCGGCGGGGACCCCCCACACCCTCATCGGCGGATAGCCGATCTTCGCGTCGGACGCCGCGATTACCTGGTCGGCGTGCAGTGCGATGTCGGTGCCGCCCGCCACGCAGTAGCCGTGGATCTTGACCACCGTCGGCTTGTCGGCATGCATCAGGCTGGCGAACCCGCGAACGAAGCGGCTCATCATCTGGTAGTCGATCATGGGGTCCCACGGCTGATCGGGCAGATGGTTGATCGCCTGGGTCTTGCCGTCGAGCACGGTGCCCTTGTAGGTCCCCGTTCCACCCGCGGACGACGTGCCGTCGGCGTAGGCGGACAAGTCGAAACCCGCGCAGAAGCCCGCACCGCGGCCGGAGATCAGGATCACGTGGACGTTCGGGTCGAGGTCGGCCCGCTCCACCAGCGCCGACAACTCGAGCGGAGTGTCGGCGACGATCGCATTGCCCTTTTCGGGGCGGTTGAAGGTGATTCGGGCTACCCGGTCGGTGACCTCGTAGGTCATCGTCTTCAAGTCGTCGAAGTCGACGGGCCTGATGGCGTGTGTCACGCGCGATCCATCCCTCTGCGCGAGCAGACGCAAAGGTGCCCGACACGCCGACGTTGTGGAGACATTTGCGTCTGCTCGGCGGGAGAAGTCATCCCTTGACCAACGCTCGCTCGATGATCGGCGACAGGTCCAGTCCCGTGGGCAGCGTGCCGAACGCGCCGCCCCACTGACCGCCAAGCCTGCTGGCCAGGAACGCCTCCGCGACCGCCGGGTGCCCGTACCGCACCAGCAGCGAGCCCTGGAGCGCGAGCGAGATGTCCTCGGCGATCTTGCGGGCCCGGTACTGAATGGTCTCGACGTCCTCGAGTTGGGGGCGCAGTCCGCCGACGTGCGCGTCAAGGCGCGGGTCCTGACCCGTGGTGCGGCCCAGTTCGTCGAACAGCACGTCGATGCACTCGGGTCGAGTAGCCATGGCGCGCAACGTATCCAGGGCGCTGACGTTGCCAGAGCCCTCCCAGATGCCCATCAGCGGCGCCTCGCGGTACAACCGCGGCATGCCGGACTCCTCGACGTAGCCGTTGCCGCCGAGGCACTCCATCGATTCAACGGCGTGCGGGGTGGCGCGTTTGCAGACCCAGTACTTGCCCGCCGCGAGACCGATTCGGCGGAGCAGGGTTTCACGCTCGTTGCCCCGCACAGCCGCGTCGGTGGCACCGGCCATCCGCATCGCCAGCATGGTGGCTGCTTCCGCTTCGACTGCCAGATCGGCGAGCACGTTGCGCATCAGAGGTTGGTCGATCAGGTACGCGCCGAACGCCTTTCGGTGCTGGGCATGGTGGATCGCCCGGGTCAGCCCGGTACGCATGCTGGTCGCACTGCCGAGGGTGCAGTCCAGCCGGGTCAGATTTACCATCTCGATGATGGTCGGGACACCGCGGCCCTCCTCGCCGACCAGCCAGGCCGTCGCGCCGTCGTACTCGACCTCACTCGACGCGTTCGCGTGGTTGCCGAGCTTGTCCTTGAGGCGCTGCAATAACATTCGGTTGCGCGTGCCGTCGGGCAGGATTCGCGGCAGGAAGAAGCAGCTCAGGCCACCGGGTGCCTGCGCGAGGACCAGGAAGACATCGCACATCGGGGCCGAGGTGAACCACTTGTGGCCGGTGATGCTGAACGTGCCGTCACCGTTCGGCGTCGCCTGCGTGGTGCCCGCGCGGACGTCGGAACCGCCCTGCTTCTCCGTCATCGACATGCCCGCGGTGAGGCCGGCCTTCGTGGTCGGGAGCTTCAGTTCGGGGTCGTACGTCCGGCTGGTCAGCAGCGGCTCGTACACGGCCGACAGTTCGGGGTTGTGGCGCAGCGCGGGGACGACGGCATAGGTCATCGAGATGGGACAGACGTGACCCGCCTCCGGCGTCCAGACCGACGTCTTGGCGGCGCGCACGACGTGGGCGCCCGTGCGGTCGTCGGCCCACGGCGCGGCGTGCAGGCCATGGCCCACCGCCACTTTCATTAGTTCGTGGTAGGCGGGGTCGTACTCGACCTCGTCGACGCGGTGACCGTAGCGGTCGTGGGTGCGCAGCACGGGCTGGTTGCGGTCGGCCAACTCACCCCAGCGCTGGGCCTGGCCGCCCCCCGCCAACGCGCCGAGCTCGGCGACCTCGTCGACGCCCCACTCCCCGCCCTCGCGGATCAGGGCCTCGGCGAGCACCGGCGACGTCGCGGGGTTGTAGTCCTCCAGCGGAGGAACCTGATTGGTGACGACGTGCGTGTCTGGCATGCCACTACTGTTACATTTTCCCGACAACTGCACAAGACTCGTAATGGGCCTCACCGTCTCGCATACTGATCCCATGAAGCCCAACTCCGTCGTACATGCCGCGACGCTCACCCTCGATCACGAGCCGGTGCCGTCCGAACAGTCCGTCCGTGGCGAGCCGACCACCGCGGCCGATGCCATCGACGAGCTCGGCGGCCTCGAAGTCGGCGTGTGGGAGATGACGCCGGGGGTGATGAACGACGTCGAAGCCGAGGAGGTGTTCGTCGTGCTCTCGGGGGCGGCCACCGTCGAATTCGGTGACGGGAGTGACACCCTGTACCTGGGACCCGGCGACGTGGTGCGCCTCTCCGCCGGCGCGGAGACCGTGTGGACGGTGACCGAGACCTTGCGGAAGGTCTACCTCACCGGGGGCTGAAGAAGCGCCGGATCGGTGCCTGCGTCGGTGGGCTCCCGCCGCCGTCGCGCCTCGTACCGGTTCAGGGCGGTCACCACGACCGCCGCGAGTGCCCAGCCGAGCAGGATGTCGACGACGTAGTGCTCCGCGGTGTACACCAGCGTGAACGCCATGATCATTGGATACGCCACCAACAGCGGGCGCCACCTGGGGCGCACCCGGGTCCAGATGAACGCCGACACCGCGGCGGTCAGCCCTGCGTGCAGCGATGGAATGGCCGCCACCAGGTTGACGCTGGCCTGGCCCTGATCGAGCAGCGCCGTCGCCGAGTGAAGATTCAGGTTGCCCCAGCCCCGCGCGACGATGCGCTCGACCCATAGGTGCGCACCGTCGTGATTGGCCTGCATGGCCCCGAGCAGTCCCCCATCGGGCACTCCGCGGGCCGATCCGAACATGCACTGCGGATTCGACGGCCCGCCTGCGACGTCGCCGGCCGTGCAGCGCGCGGCAGCCCACGGTGGTGCCGCGGGCAGTACTGCGTAGATCACCAGGCCTGCGAAGGACAGCCCCACGAACAGTCGGACGAAGGCCTTCCACTCGTCGCGGTCGCGCATCCACAACACCGCCGCCACGACGTACGGAAGAATGAAGAACGACATGTAGACGGAGCTGATGACCACCTCCCACCACGGCGGTTGCGGCAGCTTCAGACGTTCCTGCAGCCACACCGTCGGCATCGTCCCGAAGAAGAGCCAGCGGTCCGCATCGGCCTGCCACTGCCACAGCGTCGGGCGCCCGATCAGCGTCGCTGCTCCCCTGCTCAGGTCATAGGCGATGAGCACCAATGCGAACGGTAGCCAATCCCTCACCAGGTAGAGGACGCGCCGCCCCTGTCCGATGCTGGCGGCAGCGAGGCCCGTACAGATGTAGACCAGCAGTAGCTCTCGATTGAACGCAAAGCCATCGGTGGCGGTTCGATACACGACGACACCCGCCCAGACGGAGATCGCCGCCCACCGCACGATCTGCAGCCATCGCTCCCGCGTCGCGGTGGAACCCTCGGCATGCGTCAACGCAATTGACGACTGGTCGATAGCGGACACGCGGGCCTCTCGGAGACGACGGAGTGGAGTCCCCGATGATCCTAGTTAACCCGAGCGATGCCCGACGTTTGAACGCATTTCGCTAGCGATTCACGCTCCGTCAGACGTTCTCGCGAAGGAACGCGATGTCGTCCTTGCGCCCCTCGTCCGACGTCTCACAGATGACGGGGGCGTCTGCGGCCTTCACGACGGCGACCAGCAATTGCGGGTCGATCTGGCCGGTGCCGAAGTTGGCGTGGCGGTCGGCTCCCGACCCCGCCGCGTCGCGCGAGTCGTTGCAGTGCACCAGGTCGATGCGACCGGTGATCGACTTGATCCGCTCCACGGCGTCGATCAGCGCCTCGCCCGCCGCCCACGCGTGGCAGGTATCGAGGCAGAAGCCAATTCCCTTGTCGCCGATGCGATCCCACAGTCTGGCGATGGTGTCGAAGTGTCGTGCCATCGCATGATCGCCACCGGCGGTGTTCTCCAGATACACCGGAACGTCTGTCTTCAGGCTGTTCAACGCCTTGACCCAGCGCTCGAACCCGGCGTCCATGTCGTCGTCGTCGGCGTGGCCGCCGTGGACGATGACGGCCGTCGCGTTGATCTCCGCGGCCGCATCGCAGGTGTCCTGCAGGATCTTGCGCGACGGGATGCGGACGCGGTTGTTCGCCGACGCCACGTTGATCAGATAGGGCGCGTGCACGTAGAGCGGCACGCTCGACGCGCGCAGCACCTCGGCGTCCTCGCGGGGCTTCGGCTTCTTCCAGCTCTGCGGGTTGCCGAGGAAGAATTGCACCGCCTCGGCGCCTTCAGCCGCGGCAGCAGCGAGGGGATCTTCATCGTGGACATGCGAACCGATCAGCACGCGCCCAGTCTAGGTCCGGCCGTCCGACGCCTCTCCCGAGCAGTCCGCAAGCGGCTCCAGCAAGAGCACCCCAAATCGCCTTGCGTCGGGACATCTTCCGTCTGCTCATCCAGCTAGCGGCGCGCGGTCGAGGTGATAGAAGATTCGACCGACCAGGTCGAACGGCGTTCGCCGAATGTCATCGACCACCATCGGAATCACCGTCCATCCGCATTCTTGTAGTCGGGCGGTCTTTATCCGGTCGTGCTTGAACGCCGCCGGATTCGCATGCCAGTCCACACTGTCGTACTCCGCAATCACCTTTGCGTCTGGCCATGCGAAGTCGACCCGCCACAGCCGACCGGAGCGGTCGACGATCTCGTACTGCAACTCCGGCAGCGGCAGCCCGCCATCGATGAAGACGAGGCGCGCCTCGCTCTCCATCGGAGACTCTGCGCGCGCGTCGGCGTGGAACAGGAGCTCTCGCACCTTGACGATGCCGCGGCGCCCCTTCTGCTCGCGGACGGTCGACGTCAATTCGTCACGCGAACACGTTGCGCTCCGTAGCACGCAGTCGAGCGTGGCCAGCGCGCGCGGACGGCGAAGGGTGCGTGCGACTTCGATCGCGGTCCATGCAGGCGCCGTGGCGAGTCGCCCCTCGATGCGGCGGAGCGGAGCACCCACCCGTTGATGCACCATAAGGGTCGCGGACGGTCGCATGCGTACGGTCGGATCAAGCACGTGGATTCGGCCGTCGCTCTCGGTGTCGAAACCGTACAGGTTCGCGGCCGTGTTCGAGCACGCGACGATCGACCTGCCCGTCATCAAGTCCAGCCCCGCGAGTCGTCCGACGATGTCCGGGGGCGACGGGGCGTAAACGCCGTGCCACACCCGAACCATCGCGCCCGTCCGAACACGGGACGCTAGCACCTTGCGCGACATGACATTCAGCAACTGTTCTCTCGTTGCCAAACCACCATTGGCACTGAACGTCTCGTCGATGTCCATGGTGTCGAGCGTTACGTCAAGCCGCGATCAACACCAGCGCCGATCGGATATCTGTGGATGGAAACGCCTCTGTGGACTGCCCACCAGACGCAAAAACCCCCGACACGCCAAGCGTGCGGGGGCCTTTGCGTCTGCTCGCGCAGAGAGGTGACTAGCGGTAGTCGCTGAATCCGTAATCGTCCAGCGGCACGGCCTGGCCGGCGCCCTGACCGAAGTCCGGGCTGTAGTACTGATCCTCGTAGGACGGGATCGTGTACGCGGCGGCCCGAGCTTCCTCGGTCGGCTGCACCTGGATGTTGCGGTAGCGGCTGATGCCGGTACCGGCCGGAATCAGCTTGCCGATGATCACGTTCTCCTTCAGACCGTTGAGCCTGTCGCTGCGGCAGTTGATCGCCGCATCGGTCAGGACTCGCGTGGTCTCCTGGAACGACGCCGCCGACAGCCACGAATCCGTGGCCAGCGATGCCTTCGTGATACCCATCAGCACCGGACGGCCGGCCGCGGGCTCGAGACCCTCGGCCACGACGCGACGGTTCTCGGACTCGAACTCGGCGCGCTCAGTGAGCGAGCCGGGCAGGAATTCCGTTGCACCCGAATCGATGATGGTCACGCGACGCAGCATCTGCCGGACGATGACCTCGATGTGCTTGTCGTGGATCGACACACCCTGGGCGCGGTAGACCTCCTGGACCTCCTTGACGAGGTGGATCTGCACCTCGCGGGGGCCCTGGACGCGCAGCACCTCGTGCGGGTTGGCCGAGCCTTCCATCAGCTGCTGGCCGACCACGACGTGGTCGCCGTCGGTGAGCAACCGCTCGGAGCCGTCCTCGTGCTTGAACACCTTCAGCCGCTGGCGACGGGTGAGCTTGTCGTAAACGACTTCCTCGCCACCGTCATCCGGGACGATCGTCATCTTGTAGAACTTCTCGCCCACTTCGATGTTCACGCGACCGGTGACGTCCGCGATCGGAGCAGTGTTGCGGGGCACGCGGGCCTCGAACAGCTCCTGCACGCGAGGAAGACCACCGGTGATGTCCTCGCCGACGCCGCCTTCCTGCTTGAACGTACGCATGGTCAGCTGCGTGCCGGGCTCGCCGATGGACTGCGCGGCGACGATGCCGACCGCCTCACCGATGTCGACCAGCTTGCCGGTGGCCATCGAACGGCCGTAGCACGTGGCACACACTCCGGTGCCCGTGGTGCAGGTCAGCACCGAGCGGACCTTCACCTCGGTGATGCCGGCGGCGAGCAGTGCGTCGATCGCCGGATCGCCCAGGTCGTGCCCACGCTCGACGACGACGTTGCCCTTGGCGTCGACGGCGTCCACGGCCAGCGTCCGCGCATACGTCGAGGTCTCGACGTGCGCGTCGCGGGTCAGGGAGCCGTCGGCCTCCACCGACGCGATCGTCGTCATGATGCCGCGCTCGGTCTCGCAATCGTGCTCGCGCACGATGACGTCCTGAGACACGTCGACCAGACGACGGGTCAGGTAACCCGAGTCCGCCGTACGAAGTGCGGTGTCGGCCAGACCCTTTCGAGCGCTGTGCGTGTTGATGAAGTACTCCAACACGGTCAGGCCCTCGCGGAACGACGACTTGATCGGGCGCGGGATGAACTCACCCTTCGGGTTCGTCACCAGGCCCTTCATGCCTGCCAGGGTTCGGGTCTGGTTGAACGTACCGGTGGCGCCGGAGTCGATCAGCTGGATGATCGAGTTCGACGACGGGTAGTGATCCCGCAAGGCGTTGCCGACCTCTTCGGTGGCTTCCTTCCAGATCTTCACCAACGCATCGGTCCGCTCGGGCTTGTTCAGTGCGCCTCGCTGGTACTTCTTCTCGATGGCGTCGGCCTGCTTCTCGTAGCCCTCGAGGATCTCGGCCTTGCGCGGCGGCACCAGCACGTCGGCCATCGACACGGTGACACCCGAGCGGGTGGCCCAGTAGAAGCCGGCGTCCTTGAGCTTGTCGACGGTCTGCGCCACGACGATCATCGGGTAGCGCTCGGCGAGATCGTTGATGATCGACGCCTGGACCTTCTTGTGCATCTGCTTGTTGACGAACGGATAGCCCCTCGGCAGCAGCTCGTTGAACAGCACGCGGCCCAGCGTGGTCTCCGCCAACCAGGCGTCGCCCATCTTCCAGCCCTCGGGGAACAGCGCGGCCTCGACGTCGGCCGGCGGACGCTGATGCGTCAACCGCACCTTGATCTTGGCCCGCACGCTCAGCGCGCCACGGTCGACGGCCATCTGGGCCTCGGCCGGCGAGCTGTAGACACCGGTCTCCGCATGGTCCTTGACGGCCGCAGCGCCCTCGCCCGTATCACCGACGATCTCGGTGGTCAGGAAGAACAGACCCGTCACCATGTCCAGACGCGGCATGGCAAGCGGGCGGCCCGACGCGGGAGACAGGATGTTGTTCGACGACAGCATCAGGATGCGTGCCTCGGCCTGCGCCTCGGCGCTCAGCGGCAGGTGCACTGCCATCTGGTCACCGTCGAAGTCGGCGTTGAACGCCTCACAGACCAGCGGGTGCAGCTGAATTGCCTTGCCTTCCACCAACTGCGGCTCGAATGCCTGGATGCCCAGGCGGTGCAGCGTTGGTGCGCGGTTCAGCAGCACGGGGTGCTCGGAGATGACCTCTTCGAGGACGTCCCACACCTGCGGACGCTGACGCTCGACCATCCGCTTGGCGCTCTTGATGTTCTGCGCGTGGTTCAGGTCGACCAAACGCTTCATCACGAACGGCTTGAACAGCTCCAGAGCCATCAGCTTCGGCAGGCCGCACTGGTGCAGCTTGAGCTGCGGGCCGACGACGATGACCGAACGGCCCGAGTAGTCGACGCGCTTGCCGAGCAGGTTCTGACGGAACCGGCCCTGCTTTCCCTTGAGCAGATCGGACAGCGACTTCAGCGGACGGTTGCCCGGTCCGGTGACGGGGCGGCCACGACGACCGTTGTCGAACAACGCGTCCACGGACTCCTGAAGCATGCGCTTCTCGTTGTTGACGATGATCTCGGGCGCGCCGAGGTCGATCAGTCGCTTCAACCGGTTGTTGCGGTTGATCACGCGGCGGTACAGATCGTTCAGGTCGGACGTGGCAAAGCGGCCACCGTCGAGCTGAACCATCGGACGCAGCTCCGGCGGGATCACCGGAACGGCGTCGAGCACCATGCCCATGGGCGAGTTGCGGTTCATCTGGAACGCCGCAACGACCTTGAGCCGCTTCAGCGCACGCAGCTTCTTCTGGCCCTTGCCGTTCTTGATGGTGTCGCGCAGGCTCTCGGCCTCGGCGTCGATGTCGAAGTTCTCGATGAGCTTCTTGATCGACTCCGCGCCCATCGCGCCGTTGAAGTACTCGCCGTAGCGGTCGATGAGCTCGCGGTAGAGCACCTCGTCGACGATCAGCTGCTTGGGAGCCAGCTTGGTGAACGTCGTCCAGACCTCGTCGAGACGATCCAGCTCGCGCTGGGTCCGATCGCGGAGCTGACGCATCTCGCGCTCGCCGCCGTCGCGCACCTTGCGGCGAACGTCGGACTTGGCGCCGTCCTTCTCCAGCTCGGCCATGTCGGCCTCGAGCTTCTGGCTGCGCTCGGCCAGATCGAGATCGCGCTGATCCTCGACCGCCTTCTTCTCGACGACCATCTCGGCATCGAGCGTCGACAGGTCATTGTGCCGCTGCTCGGTGTCGACGGCGGTGATCACGTAGGCCGCGAAGTAGATGATCTTCTCGAGATCCTTCGGGGCCAGGTCCAGCAGGTAGCCGAGACGGCTCGGCACGCCCTTGAAGTACCAGATGTGCGTGACGGGTGCGGCCAGTTCGATGTGGCCCATCCGCTCACGGCGCACCTTGGCACGAGTCACCTCGACGCCGCAGCGCTCACAGACGATGCCCTTGAAGCGCACGCGCTTGTACTTGCCGCAGTAGCACTCCCAGTCGCGAGTAGGTCCGAAGATCTTCTCGCAGAACAGGCCGTCCTTCTCTGGCTTGAGCGTGCGGTAGTTGATGGTCTCCGGCTTCTTGACTTCGCCGTAGGACCAGTTGCGGATGTCGTCCGCAGTGGCGAGGCCAATGCGGAGTTCATCGAAGAAGTTGACGTCGAGCACGTAACTCCCTTTCCCCTTGCGGGACTAGATGACTATCAATCAAAAGCGTGGACCGCGGGGGTCCCCAAAACACTTAGGCGAGATCCTCGACCGACGGAGATTCGTTGCGGGACAGGTTGATTCCCAGGTTGGCCGCAGCACGCTCCAAGTCCTCGTCGTCGCTGTCGCGCATCTCGATGGCATGGCCCTCCGACGACAGCACCTCGACGTTGAGGCACAGCGACTGAAGCTCCTTGAGCAACACCTTGAACGACTCCGGAATACCGGGCTCGGGGATGTTCTCGCCCTTGACGATCGCCTCGTAGACCTTGACCCGGCCGACGGTGTCGTCGGACTTGATGGTCAAGAGCTCCTGCAGCGTGTACGCCGCGCCGTAGGCCTGCATGGCCCAGCACTCCATCTCGCCGAACCGCTGGCCGCCGAACTGCGCCTTACCACCGAGCGGCTGCTGGGTGATCATCGAGTACGGGCCGGTGGAACGGGCGTGGATCTTGTCGTCCACCAAGTGGTGCAGCTTCAGGATGTACATGTAGCCGACCGTCACCGGGTACGGGAACGGTTCGCCACCGCGGCCATCGAACAACTGCGACTTGCCGTCGGCGTCGACCATCACGTCGCCGTCGCGGTTCGGGAGCGTCGAGCCGAGCAGACCCTGCAGCTCGTTCTCACGGGCACCGTCGAAGACGGGCGTGGATACAATGCTGTTCGGCTCGGCCGACAGCAGGTCCTCGGGCAGGTTGCCCGCCCAGTCCGGCGTCCCACCGACGACGTCGATGTTCCAGCCGGCCTTGGCGACCCAGCCCAGGTGCGTCTCGAGGATCTGACCGATGTTCATCCGTCGCGGCACACCGTGCGTGTTCAGGATGATGTCGACCGGCGTGCCGTCCGGCATGAACGGCATGTCCTCGATCGGCAGGATCTTGCCGATGACGCCCTTGTTGCCGTGGCGTCCGGCGAGCTTGTCGCCGTCGGAGATCTTGCGCTTTTGGGCCACGTAGACGCGGACCAACTCGTTGACGCCAGCGGGCAGCTCGTCGTCCTCCTCGCGGGAGAACATGCGCACACCGATGACCTTGCCGGACTCGCCGTGAGGAACCTTGAGCGACGTGTCGCGAACCTCGCGGGCCTTCTCACCGAAGATGGCTCGCAACAGACGCTCCTCTGGGGTCAGTTCGGTCTCGCCCTTAGGGGTGACCTTGCCGACCAGGATGTCGCCGTCGCGGACCTCGGCGCCGATGCGGATGATGCCGCGGTCGTCGAGATCGGCCAGCACCTCATCGGAGACGTTCGGGATGTCCCGGGTGATCTCCTCGGCTCCCAGCTTGGTGTCGCGGGCATCGATCTCGTGCTCCTCGATGTGAATCGAGGTGAGCACGTCTTCCTCCACGAGCCGCTGGCTCAGGATGATCGCGTCCTCGTAGTTGTGGCCTTCCCACGGCATGATCGCCACGAGCAGGTTCTTGCCGAGGGCCATTTCACCGTTCTCGGTGCATGGTCCGTCCGCGAGCACCTGACCGGCCTCGACCCGCTGACCGCTGTCCACGATCGGGCGCTGGTTGGCGCACGTGCCGTGGTTGGAGCGGGCGAACTTGCGCATCCGGTACGTGTGCCGGGTGCCGTCGTCTGCCATCACGGTGATGTAGTCGGCGGACACCTCCTCGATGATGCCTGCCTTGCTCGCGACGACGACGTCGCCGGCGTCGATCGCGGCACGCAGTTCCATGCCGGTACCGACCAGCGGCGCCTCGCTGCGCACCAGCGGAACCGCCTGGCGCTGCATATTGGCACCCATGAGGGCGCGGTTGGCGTCGTCGTGCTCGAGGAACGGGATCATCGCCGTCGCGACCGACACCATCTGGCGCGGCGAGACGTCCATGTAGTCCACGTCGTTGGGCGAGACGTTCTCGACCTCGCCACCCTTACGGCGAACCAGGATGCGATCCTCGGTGAACCGGCTGTCCTCGTCGATCGGCGAGTTGGCCTGCGCCACGACGTGGCGGTCCTCCTCGTCGGCGGTGAGGTGGTGGATCTCATCGGTGACGACACCATCGACGACCTTGCGGTACGGGGTCTCGATGAAGCCGAACGGGTTGACCCGCGCGTACACCGACAGCGAACCGATGAGGCCGATGTTTGGGCCTTCCGGGGTCTCGATCGGGCACATGCGGCCGTAGTGGCTCGAGTGCACGTCGCGGACCTCGAGGCCGGCGCGCTCACGGGACAGACCACCGGGGCCCAGCGCAGACAGGCGGCGCTTGTGGGTCAGACCCGACAGTGGGTTGTTCTGGTCCATGAACTGCGACAGCTGGCTGGTGCCGAAGAATTCCTTGATCGCCGCCACGACGGGACGGATGTTGATCAGGGTCTGCGGCGTGATGGCCTCGACGTCCTGGGTCGTCATGCGCTCCCGCACGACGCGTTCCATGCGCGACAGGCCGACGCGGATCTGATTCTGGATCAGCTCGCCGACGGTACGCAGCCGACGGTTGCCGAAGTGGTCGATGTCGTCAACCTCGACGGGAACCTCGACGCCACCCGGGGCGGTCATCGTGGTCTGGCCCTCGTGCAGGCGCACCAGGTACTCGATGGTCGCGACGATGTCCTCTTCGTTCAGCGTCGACGACGTGATCGGCTGGCCCACGTTCAGGCCGAGCTTCTTGTTGACCTTGTAGCGGCCCACGCGAGCCAGGTCGTAGCGCTTCTCCTTGAAGAACAGGTTCTCCAGCAGGGTCTGCGCGGATTCCTTGGTGGGGGGCTCGCCCGGGCGCAGCTTCCGGTAGATGTCCAGCAGTGCCTCGTCGGGACCGGCGGTGCTGTCCTTCTCGAGGGTCGACATCATGATCTCGGAGAAGCCGAAGCGCTCGGTGATCTTCTCGCTGGTCCAGCCGAGGGCCTTCAGCAGAACGGTGACCGGCTGACGACGCTTGCGGTCGATGCGGACGCCGACGGTGGCGCGCTTGTCGACGTCGAACTCGAGCCAGGCGCCGCGGCCCGGAATGACCTTGACGCTCGTCAGGTCGTTCTCGGTGGCCTTGTCCTTGGACTTGTCGAAGTACACGCCCGGCGACCGGACGAGCTGGGACACGACGACACGCTCGGTGCCGTTGATGATGAAGGTGCCCTTCTCGGTCATCATGGGGAAGTCGCCCATGAAGACGGTCTGGCTCTTGATCTCGCCGGTGGTGTTGTTGATGAACTCGGCGGTGACGAACAGCGGCGCCGCGTAGGTCTGGTCCTTCTCCTTGCAGTCATCGACGGGTGCCTTGACCTCGTCGAAGCGCGGATCGGAGAAACTCAGCGAGAGCGTGCCCGCGAAGTCCTCGATCGGCGACAACTCGGTGAGCACCTCTTCGAGGCCGCCGACCGGGCTGACCTCGCCGCGTTCGAGAGCCTTCTCGCGCCAGCCGTCGGAACCAATCAGCCACTCGAAGGAGTTCGTCTGCACGTCCAGCAGACCGGGAACCTCGAGGGGTTCGCGGAGTTTGGCGAAGGAAACTCGGTTAGGTGCTCCAGGAACGGAGTTGTTGGGGTTTTCTACTGACTTGCTCTGGCGAGAGACTGCCAAGATGCATCCTTCCAGCACCGGATGCGACTATCGGAGACCGGCCTGAACCGGACCCTTGGCCGCGTAATCTGCGTTAGGTTCGGCTGGCGTTCTCAAGCCCGATCTCGGCCCCGAGGCACACGTCTAGTTCACTGAGCAGGGCTCAGGCTAGGACCACGGTGTCAAGAGGCGGGTGAGGGGTGGGCAGGATGCAGCCAGCGCAACGTCCAACAATAGCGCAGACCGGCGCATTCCTCAACAACCGCATGCGGCGCTAGAGCGCCCACGAGATCGGCGCTGGCTGGCGTCCTCTACCCGTGCACACATGCTGACCAACAGATTGGCCCGTTTTCGCGTTTCCGTCAAGACTTCACACGCGGTTTGGGGAGGAAAACTCGCCGGTAGCTTCTAGACCGCGACCGCGCCAAGTCCCGCTGCAGGTTGTCGGGTCGGGGTGATCAATCTGTTGACACCCTTGACCGAAGCCCGGTCCAGCAGCTCCTGGTACAGCTCGTCGGAGACGGTAGGGGTGCGGCTGAGCAGGAACCCGGTCCTGCCCCTGGAGTCACTGACGATGGCCCAGCTGTAATCGGGGGCGAGGTCGACGATCCAGTAATTTCCTGGAGGGGTGGCCGAGGCCGGCCCGAAGAAGCTCACGTTCAGCTTGTTGTTGGCAGGGTCGACCGGCAATGCGGTGCCGACGATGGTCGACTGCGGCCCGTTGTTGAAGAAGTAGTTGCCGGAGTTCTCGACTTTGATCGATCCATCAGCGTTGAGGCCGTAGACGGCCTTGGTGTTCACCAGACCGATCGAGAAGAACTGCTTCACGCTGCCCACCTCGTACCACGTGCCGAGGTATCTGCTCAGGTCGACGACCGGCGGAGGACCGAGCACGACCGCCGCGGTCTGCCCCATGACGATGAACTGATTCGGTTTGCCGTAGATGCCGTACTTGGGGCCCGGGGTGGTCGGGCCGTTGCCGGCGTAGAAGTCGTTGATCCAGCCGGTGGCCAGCGTGTAGACGGCCTGCGTGTTGCCCGGCGGGGAGCGTTTGATGAACAACTGGCTGATGAAGTCGATGATCGGAACGCCGCCGATCAACGAGTCGACATGCGAGCCGTTGGCAAGCACGGCACCGACGAATTGGCCCGAGCGCAAAGCCACCAGATCGTTGGTGGTTTGGCCGTTGGCGTTCCACGCCTGAGGTGGCGCCGCGATCTGATACACCGGGATATCGCCGAGTGCCTCCAGAGCGGGGGCGAAGGTGCCATTCGACGAGACGCCATCGAACATCACCACGCCGAGGAGATCGTTGTCGACCGGCCGCACGGCGTCGGTGTAGAAGCCACCCGCAGCCACGGCGAGCCCCCCGCCCGCCGAGTGCCCGGTCAGGATGAATTTCTCGGGCAGGGTGCCCTCATAGCCCGCGGCGTTGGCGCTGCCGTTCAGCGCGTAGCGGCTGGGGTCGGCGAACAGCGCGGCCACGCCCTGCTGCATCGGCACACTGTTGAGAGTGCAACCTTTGCAGGTAAAGAACGGGAAGGACGGGATGTTGGGTACCACCACGACGCTGTTGGTCTGCTGAGCCAGCTGCTGGGCGAGCGCGCCGTACCACGACTTGCGACCGAGGAAGCCGTGTTGGAGATAGATCACGCCCTGGGCCTGCACCGTGCCGTCGGCCTGCGTCGGGAAGTACCAGTCGGCTGCTCCGGTGTAGGTCTTGGAGCCGACCGGAATCTGCAGATCGGAGTGACCCACTTTGACGCCGGTCACCCCGTTGGTGGACGGCGCGCTCAACGGGACCTGAGCCGGTGTGCTTCCGACCGCGGCCGCCGGCGTGGCCCCCGTGGGGACCGCGGCCGGGGCTACCGCACCGGTGGGCGGCTGCCAGCCGAGACCGGAAACTAGGGTGAGCACCATCGTGGCCAGCGGTCCTGGCGCGGGGGGTGCGTGCGCGACGGGTGCGGCGAGGCTGCGGATCGCAGCGATCCCCTGGGCAACCTCCGTGGCGGGCGCAGGATTGGCCGTTGCATCAGCCGCCACCGCTGTCACGACCGCCGGTTTCGCGCGTTCGTCGATGAGTTGCGGCTGCGGCACGGTGACCGGGGTCGACTCGTCGACCGTCGTCACGTCCTTCACCGCCGACTTCTGGGGTGCGGGTTCGTCCGAGCGCTTGGCCTCTGACGCGGCGACCGGCTCGGGAGCGGCGGCTTCGGCCTGCACCGTCGGGTGTGCGACCCGCGTCGCCGTCTTCGCACGCTTGGAGGACTTCGCCGGTGCCGATTTCACCTGCGCGACGGGCTCGAATGTGGCGGTCTCGTCGCGGTCGACGGTCACCGTGGAAGCACTCATGGTGGTCGCCGGCTTGTCGACGCCCTTGGGGCCATCGACCGAATCCTGGCCCTTGTCAATGTCTTTCGAGACTGCCGAAGCCCCGCTCGTGGAGGGCTGCGAATTCTGGGGCGATTGGGCCGACGACGGTCCCGCTCCACCGTCCGTCGAGCCCGACTCGGCGGCGGCGACCCCGTTCCCGGCGCCGAGCGCGATGCACGCACCCGCGGCCGCGATCCACAACCCGCGCAGCATCTTGTTCGACGTCACCGCCGAACTCTAACCGCACTCGTCGACGAGGTGGGATCCAATTGTCGCCTACGTCAGGAATTCGACATCAAGTCCCGGTGGCAACCCTGCGCCCGCCCACCGTCTGCGACGCGGCCGAGACCTCACGGGTCACGTCGACCAGACCGGCCGCGCGCATGGCGTCGGTGATCTCGTCGACGTCGAACAGTCGAAGCGGCGCCAGTCGCGACGCCGCCACCTCGGCCCGGCGTACCGGTGCGGGTCCGCGGGCGCATGTCGTGAGGACGGCGATCCGGCCACCGGGCTTCGAGACGCGGACCATCTCGCGCAGCGAGCCGAAGGGGTCGGCCATCAGGTACAGCGCTCCGTAACAGCTGATCGCGTCGAACGTGCCGTCCGCGAAAGGCAGGTCGACGGCGTCTCCGCGGACGTAGCCGACCTGGCTACCGGGGGTGGTCTCGCGCACGGCTTGCGCCAACATGGTCGGCGAACTGTCCACCCCGATCGCGAGGCCGTCCGGGCCGACCTCCTCGACGAGCGTACGGGTGGTGTTGCCCGGCCCGCACGCGACGTCGAGCACGGTGTCACCGGGCCGAATGCCGAGCAACCTCAGCTTTCGCCTGTCCTCCTGCACGGTGTTGCGCGCCGTGAAACCCCAGAACAGCAGTGGGCGCCAGAGACGTTCGTAGATCATCGGGAGCACCGTCGAACTCATGACGCGCTGGCCCGTGGTCTGCGGAACTTGGGCGTCGCCCATGACGTCGAGGTATCCGTCCAAGAAAGTCGCGGGACGGTTTAGGAGAGCGCGTGTTCGCCGGTCGGCTGGACCGGGGAGCGTCACTCCTTGACGAGCGGGATGGACGCCGTGGGGGCTTCCTCTTCGGCGTTGCGGTGCCGCGAGGTGGCGTCGCTGTCGCCGTTGGCAAGGCTGGACGTCGGGTGCTGGTTGTGGCCGTCGAGGTCCTTGCGGATGGCTTCCTGCGCCGCGGGCGGCAGGGTGTACATGATCTCGCGCACCCGCGCCTGACGACGGTCGACGGCTTGGCGGTGCGGCATGCCGGGCGTGGCATTGACCTGCGGCGGCACACCCTCGATCTCCTCGGTGCCACCGTCGTGGTGACCAGCGTCGATGAGGGCCTGCTCCTCGGCCATCGTCGACTCGTCCTTCTCCTCGGACATACCGATCGGACCGATACGACGACCGTTGAGGAACTGCTTGACCACCGGCTCGTCGCTGGTCAGCAGCACCTCGCGCGGACCGAACATCACCAGGTGCTTGCGGAACAACATGCCCATGTTGTCGGGCACCGTGCGGGCGATGTTGATGTTGTGCGTCACGATCAGGATGGTGCAGTCGATCTGCGCGTTGATGTCGATCAGCAACTGGCTCAGGTACGCCGTACGGACCGGGTCCAGACCGGAGTCCGGCTCGTCACAGAGGATGATCTGCGGGTCCAGCACCAGCGAGCGGGCCAGCCCGGCGCGCTTGCGCATACCACCGGAGATCTCACCCGGGAACTTGGTCTCATCCCCGGTCAGACCGACCAGGTCGAGCTTCTCCATCACGATCTGACGGATCTCGGATTCCTTCTTCTTCGTGTGCTCACGAAGCGGGAACGCCGTGTTGTCGTAGAGGCTCATCGAGCCGAACAGCGCGCCGTCCTGGAACATCACGCCGAACAGCGTGCGGATCTCGTAGAGCTCCTTGGCGGAGCACTCGATGATGTTGGTGCCGTCGACGATGATCTTGCCGCGTTCGGGACGCAGCAGACCGATCAGCGACTTCAGGAACACCGACTTACCGGTACCGGACGGACCCAGCAGCACGCTGACCTCACCCGCCGGAAGGTCGAACGTGACGTCCTCCCAAATTCGCTGGGACCCGAAGGACTTCGTCAGTCCCTCAACCTGAATACCGATGCCCACGCGCGATCCTTCCGCCAGTGCTTTTGCCCGCCAAACAGGCACACCCGCCTGTGGTTTTAGTCACTCTAGCGCACACAATATTGGCACTCTCCCCTTTGGGCTATTCAGCCACTTCGTGCAAACGCTGAAAGTTGTTTGCTCTACTCGCTCAGTGGCGCGCGGTCCAGACGCGAAAAAGCCCCCGGGGAAGACCCGGGGGCTTTTTGCGTGAGAACTACTACTTGACGGTGACCTTCGCGCCTGCGGCCTCGAGCTTGGCCTTGGCATCGTCGGCGAGGTCCTTGTTGACCTTCTCGAGCAGCGGCTTGGGGGCGCTGTCGACGAGATCCTTGGCCTCCTTGAGGCCCAGACCCGAGACGATCTCACGGACGACCTTGATGACGCCGATCTTCTTCTCGCCGGCACCCTCGAGGATGACGTCGAACTCCGACTGCTCCTCGGCGGCCTCGGCGGCTGCGGGGGCAGCGCCTGCCGCGGCAACGGCGACCGGGGCGGCCGCGGTGACGTCGAAGGTCTCCTCGAACTGCTTCACGAACTCCGAGAGCTCGAGCAGGGTCATTTCCTTGAACGCGTCGAGCAATTCGTCGGTGCTGAGCTTGGCCATGGTGTTGGTCCTTCCTAATTACTTACGTTGGTTGGGTTGGTCGGTCAGGCGGCAGATTCTTCTGCGGCCTTCTTTTCCTGCAGAGCTGCGGCCAGTCGGGCGACCTGGGACGCGGGAGCTGCGAACAGCGCCGCGGCCTGGCTCGTCTTGCCCTTCATGGCGCCGGCCAGCTTGGCCAGCAGCACCTCGCGCGACTCCAGGTCCGCGATGCGCTCGACTTCGGAGACGGTCAGCGCGTGACCGTCCATGTAGCCGCCCTTGATGACCAGTGCCTTATTGTCCTTGGCAAAGGTCTTGATCGCCTTGGCGGCGTCAACCGGCTCGCCGGTGATGAACGCGATCGCCGTGGGTCCGGCGAACAGCTCGTCGAGACCTTCGATACCGGCCTCGGACGCTGCCCGCTTGACCAGCGTGTTCTTGGCGACCGTGTAGGTGGCGGACACGCCGAGCGACTTGCGCAGATCGGCAAGGTTGGCGACCGTCAGTCCGCGGTACTCGGTGACGACGGTTGCCGTCGACTCCTTGAACCGTTCGGCGATGTCGGCGACCGCGGTGGCCTTGTCAGCCTTGGCCATGCATGCCTCCTCGTGGATGATTTCGGATGTTCTCACCGACGAACGTCACGAGGGGCCCGGAAATGACGAACGCCCCGGCGCAGAGCGGGCCGGGGCGTGAACGATCACGGATACCTGGTCCTCCTGCGTGGGCCGCCCGGATGATCCGGGACCTTCAACCGATTGCTCGGTGACCGACGGTCTTCGGTGGAACGCCCAAAGGATAGCGCGCTACCCGCCGATCAGCCAAAACCTCACCCCTCGCCTCGTGCGCCCCTGCGATTTGGGCGTGCTGGGTTGCGCCGACCGCAACTCAGCACGCCGAAGTCACCAGCCAGGCGGCCGCGTCCGGGGCGAGCCGAGTAGCCGTGCCTGGCACCGACGCCAGGATCAACCGGGCGTCTGCCGGCAGGTCCACCGGCACCTCACCCGTGTTGACCCAGCACTGCGCGCTGCCACGCCGAAACGCGGCCACTGCAGGCGGCGTCGCGATCCATTCGAGATCGCCCGAACCCACCCAGACCGCCGACCGCGCCGACAGAGCCGCGCGATAGAGGTTGAGCGTCGAATCCGGATCGCCGTCCTGGGCCTCGGCGGTGTGCGACGACCAGTGCGGCGGCTGCGGCAACCACGTCTTCGCCTCTGCGTCGGACGAAAAGCCATAGGGCGCAACGCCATCCCCCCATGGGAGGGGGACGCGGCAGCCGTCGCGGCCGACGTCGGTGAAACCGGACTGCACCCACATCGGATCCTGACGGACCTCGTCCGGCAGGTCTTCGATTTCCTCCAAGCCGAGTTCCTCGCCCTGATAGACGTAGGCCGTTCCCGGCAGCGCCAACTGCATGAGGGCCGCCGCCCTGGCGCGGCGCAGGCCCACCCCGTAGTCGGCCGACTCCGTGCTCCAGCGTGCCCGCTCCCAGTCGGTTTCGATGAGGTGGTCCGGCTGCGACCGGGAGTAGCGAGTGACCGTGCGGGTGACGTCGTGGTTGGACAGCACCCAGGTCGGCGGAGCGCCGACGGTCGCGGCGACCGTGATCGCATCGTCGACGACCTTGCGCAGAACGTCCGCGCGCCAGGGCGCACGCAGGAAGTCGAACTGGAAGGCGGTGTGCAGCTCGTCGGGACGCAGGTATCGAGCCAGTCGTTCATTGCTGGGCACCCAGGCCTCTGCAATGAAGATCCGTTCCGGCGCATAGCGATTCGCCACCGCACGCCAACCGCGATAGATTTCGTGCACGCCGTCCTGGTCCCATGCGGGATGCGAGGCGTTGTGCTGGACCAGCGTCGGTGCGGCGTCGTCACCGGTGCCGCCGTCCGGCAATCCCTCGGCCTTGACCAGACCGTGCGCGACATCGATGCGGAACCCGTCGACGCCCTTGTCGAACCAGAAGGCCAGCACGTCCTCGAACTCGGCACGGACCTCTGGATTCTCCCAGTTGAAGTCGGGCTGGCCGGGCGCGAAGAGGTGCAGGTACCACTGACCGTCCGCAACCCTGGTCCAGGCTTGCCCGCCGAAGACGCTCTGCCAGTCGTTGGGTGGCTGTTCACCGTCGGCGCCTCGTCCCGACCGAAAGTGGTAGCGCTGCCGCGCACCCGGCTCGTCCGCCAGCGCCGCGGTGAACCAGGCATGGTGGTCGGAGCTGTGGTTCGGCACGATGTCGAGCAGCACCCGGAGCCCCGCGTCGTGCGCCTCGGTGATCAGTCGGTCGGCCTCGGCCAGGGTGCCGTAGACCGGCTCGATGTCCCGGTAGTCGGACACGTCATAGCCGGCGTCGGCCATCGGTGACGGGTACCAGGGGTTGATCCAGATGGCGTCGACACCGAGGCGCGCGAGATACGGCAACCGTTCGCGCAAACCCGCGACGTCACCGATGCCGTCACCGTTACCGTCGGCGAAACTGCGGATGTAGACCTGGTAGACGACGGCGGTCTGCCACCAGGATTCGACGGGGGTCACGGCTCTCCTCGTATCGGTTCGTGAACGTCTGCGCCAAAAGGCTACGCAAGTGCTCGAGCAGGGGTTGTCGCGTGACGCACCGGGGTACGGGAATCGCGCTTCGGCAGCAGGCTTTGGTCATCGGAGTCGACATGCGTTGCGGGACGGCGACTTCCACGCAGTGTCCCGGAATCCCCCGACGGGAAGCTCGTCGGGGGCAGTCGGGTCCACTCGATCGAGCCCACGCCGCGATGACCGGGCCCGGCAGACGCTGCCTGACCACCCCGAGAGTGGTCGCGTCCTCGACCAAGATCAACCTCCATCGCACCGGGGCGGCCTGAAACATGTCTCAGGATAGGCAACTCGCCCATCCCGCGTGTGAGGTGTGCCACACTCGTGCTCGGGTCGAAATGGCTGCTCGCGACCCTCGGCAGCTCACTGATCGGCAGACGAGGACGCATGAAGAAACGATTTCAGTTCGCCCGTTCGCGGAGTCGACGGGCAATGGCGCTGGCCAGCGCGCCATTACTGGCCGCCACCCTGTTGACCGGCTGCGGCAGCGACGGCGGTCCGCCGACACTGACCTGGTATGTGTTCCCCGATAACGGCGGCGCCGCGGCCCGCGCGAAGGATTGCGCGGATGCCTCGGGCGGCGCGTACCAGGTGCGCACCGAAGTGTTGCCGTCCAGTGCAACCGCCCAGCGGGAACAGATGGTGCGCCGGCTGGCCGCCCGCGACTCCTCGATCGACGTCGTCAGCGTCGACGTGGTCTTCACCGCCGAGTTCGCCAACGCCGGGTTCCTGCGGCCGTTCACGCCCGAGGAGAAGAGTCGCCTCACGGCGGGCATGCTGCCCGCCCCGATCAAGACCGGAATGTGGGACGACACCCTCTTCGCGGCACCGTTCAAGTCCAACGCGCAGCTGCTGTGGTTCCGCAAGTCGGTCGCCGCCGCGGCCGGCGTGGATCCGACCAGCCCGACGTTCACGTGGGATGAGATGCTCAAAGCCGCTGTGAGCCAAGGCAAGACGGTTGGCGAGCAGGGCGCCCGCTACGAGGGCTACATGGTGTGGATCAACGCACTGGTTCTCTCCGCTGGCGGCGAAATTCTGCAGAACGCCGACGCCGGTCGCAACGCCACGCCTACAGTCAACAGCCCGGCCGGGAAGAAGGCCGCCGAGATCGTCGGCAATCTGGCCCGGTCGAGCGCCGCCCCGGTCGACCTGTCCAACGCACAGGAGGAACAGGCTCGCGCGAACTTCCAATCGGACCAGGGCGGGTTCATGCTCAATTGGCCGTTCGTGCTGGCCGCTGCCCGCGAGGCAGCCGAAGATGGCTCCCTGGATCAGGCCGTCGTCGACGACTTCGGCTGGGCCCGGTACCCGCGGGTATTCCCGGACCGGCCGAGCGCGCCGCCGCTCGGTGGGGCCAATCTGGGTGTCGGCGCCTATTCGGAGCACCCCGACGAGGCGGTCGCGCTCATCGAGTGCGTCAACACCCAACCCAAGGCCACGCAGTACATGCTCGACGAGGGTGAACCCTCCCCGTATGCGGCGTCATACGACAAGCCGGAGATCCGCTCGAAGTACGACAACGCCGACCTGATCCGCGAATCCATCGCCGACGCCGGCCCTCGCCCACTGACTCCGTTCTACGTCGACGTCGCCGGTGCGATCACGCAAACCTGGCATCCACCGGATTCGGTGACCGAGCAAACCCCGGAAGAGACCGACCAATTCATGGCTGACGTGCTGGCGGGACGGCGGCTGCTATGACGACATTGGAGAAGCCGCCCACGCAGCCATCTGCTGACGAACCGTCGATCAGTGAGCGCGTCCGTGGGGAGCGCCGACTGGGGATGTACCTGACATTGCCGTCGTACGTGGTGATGCTGCTCGTCACCGCCTACCCGCTGGGTTACGCATTGGTGTTGTCGCTGTACAACTCCCGCCTCACCGACCCCGAGGGACGCAGCTTCGTCGGCCTGAACAACTACCTGGTGATCCTGACGGACCCGGTCTGGTGGAACGACTTCGTCACCACGCTGGCGATCACGGTGGTCACCGTGGCCGTCGAGTTGGTGCTCGGGTTCTGGTTCGCCTTCGTGATGCTGCGGATCGTCCGGGGCCGTGGCCCACTGCGCACGGCGATTCTGATTCCCTACGGCATCGTCACCGTGGTCTCGGCGTTCATCTGGCGCTACGCATTCGCGGTCGACTCCGGGTTCGTCAACCAGTGGCTCAACCTCTCCGGCTTCGACTGGTTCGGCGATCGCTGGTCGGCGATATTCGTCATCTGCCTGTCCGAGATCTGGAAGACCACACCGTTCATCTCGCTGCTGTTGCTGGCGGGGTTGGTGCAGGTGCCCGAGGACATGCAGGAGGCCGCCAAGGTGGACGGCGCCACCGCCTGGCAGCGACTGTGGAAGATCACGCTGCCGAACATGAAGGCCGCCATCATGGTGGCCCTGCTGTTCCGCACGTTGGATGCGTGGCGCATTTTCGACAACCCCTACGTCATGACCAACGGCGCCAACAACACCGAGACCATCTCGTTCCTCGCCTATCGCCAGAACGTCACTCTGGTCAATCTCGGAATGGGATCGGCGGTCTCGGTGCTGTTGTTCCTCACCGTCGTCGTCATCGCGTGGATCTTCGTCAAGGGGTTCAAGACCGACCTCTCGCAAGTCAGGGGTGACTAGTGAACAGCGCCAAATCCGGCAAATGGTGGACGATCGGCGGCATCGTCATCGTCCTGTACAGCTTCTTCCCGCTGCTGTGGATGATCAGCCTGGCCTTCAAGCCGCCGTCCGACATCGTGTCGGGTAATCCGCAGTTCCTGCCCACCACGTTCACGTTGGACAACTTCGCCCAGATCTTCAGCCAACCGTTGTTCACGCGGGCACTGATCAACTCGATCGGTATCGCGATCGTCGCCACTACAATCTCGGTCATCATCGCGATGTTCGCGGCGTACGCGATCGCGCGCTTGGAGTTCCGGGGCAAGAAGTTGCTGCTGTCGCTCGCACTGGGCATCGCGATGTTCCCGCAGGCGGCGCTGGTCGGTCCGCTGTTCGACATGTGGCGCGGACTCGGCATCTACGACACCTGGCTCGGGTTGATCATCCCGTACCTGACCTTCGCACTGCCCTTGTCGATCTGGACCATGTCGGCGTTCTTCCGGCAGATTCCGTGGGAGATGGAGCACGCCGCGCAGGTTGACGGCGCGACGGCGTGGCAGGCGTTCCGCAAGGTCATCATTCCGCTCGCCGCCCCAGGGGTGTTCACCACCGCGATCCTGACGTTCTTCTTCTGCTGGAACGACTTCCTGTTCGCCATCTCACTGACGTCCACCGACAGCGCGCGCACGGTTCCCGCGGCGCTGGCGTTCTTCCAAGGCGCCTCGTACTTCGAGTCCCCGGTGCCCTACATCATGGCGGCGTCGGTGATCGTCACCATCCCGGTCGTCATCCTCGTTCTCGTCTTCCAACGTCGCATCGTCGCCGGCCTCACCGCCGGAGCAGTGAAGGGATAACCATGGCAGCAATCACCATGCGCAACATCGTCAAGAAGTACGGTGACGGCTTCCCCGCCGTCAACGACGTGAGCATCGACATCGCCGACGGCGAGTTCATGATCCTGGTCGGCCCGTCGGGTTGCGGGAAGTCCACCCTGCTGCGGATGATCGTCGGCCTGGAGGACATCACGTCGGGCGACATGCTCATCGGCGATACCCGCGTCAACGACATGGCCCCCCGCGACCGCAACCTGGCGATGGTGTTCCAGAACTACGCGCTCTACCCGCACCTGACCGTGTTCGAGAACATCGCCTTTCCACTTCGGTTGTCCGGCAAGCACTCCGACGACGAGATCCGTAAACTGGTCACCGACGCCGCCGAGACGCTCGAACTGGTCGAACACCTGGATCGCAAACCCGCCAACCTCTCCGGCGGTCAACGTCAGCGGGTGGCGATGGGCCGGGCGATCGTGCGGCAGGCCGACGCGTTCCTGTTCGACGAACCGTTGAGCAACCTCGACGCGAAGCTCCGCGGTCAGATGCGCACCGAGATCCTGCGGCTGCACAGACGCCTCGGCGTCACCACCGTCTACGTCACCCACGACCAGACGGAGGCCATGATTCTTGGGGACCGTGTTGCGGTGCTGAAAAAGGGTGTGGTGCAACAGGTCGCAAGCCCGCGCGAACTCTACGACCAACCGGTCAATCTCTTCGTCGCCGGCTTCATCGGGTCTCCGCCGATGAACTTCGTGCCCGCGAGCGTGCGCGGCGACGAGATCGAGCTGCCGTTCGTGACGATCCCGCTTCGCGACGAGTGGCGCAGCGTCGTCGAGGACGGAAAGGTCTACATCGCCGGAATCCGTCCAGGCGCCTTCGAGGACGCCGAGTTCGTGGACTCGGGCAAGAAGTCTCGCGGCGTCACCTTCGACGTCACGATCGATGTGATGGAATGGCTGGGCAACGAGCAGTACGCCTTCGTGCCCTTCGAGTCGTCGTCGGAGATCGGCGGCCATCTGGCCGAACTCGCCAAGGACCTCGACCTCGAGCAGCTGCGCTCGCAGCTGTGCGTGGAGCTGGATCCGCTGAGCAAGGTGCGAACGGGCGACAAGGCCACCCTGTGGCTCGATGCCGAGCGGATCCACCTGTTCGATCCGCAGTCCGGTGACAACCTCACCCGGGTCAGCGACACGTCCGGGCGCCACGCAACCTCCGCCGCAGGCTAGCCAGGGAACTGCCGACGTGGCCGCACCGGAACTGCGGCTGCGCGCGCCCGCTCCCGGACTGCTGTCCCTGCCGTGGGAGCGGCCGCTCGCCGACTGGCTGGTGCCCGACGTTCCGTTGCGGGACATGGCCGTCGGGCCCAGCAGGCACCTGGTCAAGTTCGTCGAGTGCGACGGCGCGTTGTGGGCGCTCAAGGAGCTGCCGCCGCGCATCGCGGCACGCGAGTACGACGTGCTCGTCCAGCTCGAGGCGATGCACCTCAACGCGGTGCGGCCGGCGGGCCTGGTTCGGCAGCCCGACTTCGACACCGCCATCCTCCTGACCCGCTACCTCTCGGGATCGTGGCAGTACCGACGGCTGTTCCTGCGGCTGCCTCCAGACGCGCCCAGACAGCGCGCCCGGTTGCTCGACGGCATGGCGTCGCTGCTGGTCGAACTGCACCGGCGCGGCGTGTTCTGGGGAGACTGCTCGCTGGCCAACACGTTGTTCTCCCGCGATGGTCAGGTGTTGCAGGCCTCCCTGGTCGACGCCGAGACCAGTGAGGTGCACGCGCGCCTGTCCGACGGTCAGCGGGCACTGGACGTCGACGTGATGGTCGAGAACGTCGCGGCGGGGCTGATGGACATCGCGGCCCGCATCGACGGCGGAACGGCGTTGCGGGACCAGCTGATTGGTGAGGCTCTCAGCCTGCGGACGCGTTACGAGGGACTGTGGGAACTGCTGCATGCGGAGCCGGTATTCGGGTACGCCGACCGGTACCGGGTCGAGGGCAGAATCCGCAAGCTCAACGAGTTGGGCTTCGCGGTCGACGAGGTGTCTCTGCAGCCGACCGACGCCGGCGCAGACCAGCTCCGGCTGCACGTCGCCGTGGGCGACCGCCGCTTCCATGCCACCCGGCTGCGCGAGCTCGCAGGTCTGGACGTCGGTGAGGGGCAGGCCACGAATCTGCTCGGCGACCTTCACGCCTACCAGGCTCAGCTGTGCCGCGAAGCCGGGCATGACGTCGACGAGCGCACCGCCGCCCAACTGTGGGTGATGGAGATGGTCAGGCCGACCATGCACCGTGCCCACGCAGCGGTCGGGCACACCGGCACCGCGATCCAGGCCTACTGCGATCTGCTCGAAGTGCGCTGGTTGCTGTCGGAGCAGGCGGGACGGGACGTGGGCACCGAGCGAGCACTGATGGCGTTGGCGCGCAACGTCGTACCCACGGATTCCGCGGCCCAGTTGATGGTGGTGGAGACGCCGACCGAACCGTTCTCGGTCCTCGACGACGTGGACTGAGCGTCAGGCGTTGAAGAGCGCGGCCGCGCCCACCAGGCCGGCGTCGCCGCGGAGTTCGGCGGGTAGCACGCGCAGACCGCGGATGAAGTCCAGGCCCGCGTAGCGCGTGAGTGCCTCGCGGAGCGGGTCGAACAGCAGCGCGCCGGACTTCGCCACGCCCCCGCCGATGACCACCAGGTCGAGGTCGCACACCGCCGCGACCGAGGCGATCGTGGTTGCGATGGCGGTCGCACCGCGGCGGAAGGACCGTAACGCAACGGGATCGCCCTCGTTCGCCGCGTCGGCGAGCTCCTTCGCATCGGCCTCCGGCGTTGCTGCCCAGCCGTTCTCGCGAGCCCAGCGCGCCAGGTGCGGGCCCGACGCCACCGTCTCGACGCAGCCGTGGCCGCCGCACGTGCAGAGCGCACCGTCGGGGTCGACGACGACGTGGCCCACGTGCCCGGCGTTTCCGGTCCGCCCGTCGTAGGGTGCGCCGTCGAGCACCAGTCCGCCGCCGATGCCGGTCGACACCACCATGCCGAGCATGAACTGCGCATCCCGGCCCGCGCCGCGCCACCGCTCGCCCATCGCCATGCACAACCCGTCGCCGCCGAGTCGCACGGGCAGGCCGGTGGCAGTAGCGACCCTGTCGACGATCGGAAAGTGCTGCCACGCAGTGATGTTGATCGGGCTGATCGTGCCGCCAGGAAGATCGATGGGTCCCGCGGAGGCGACGCCGACCCCGCGTACGTCACCGTCGGCGACGGCCACGGCGTCGGCGAGCAGGCCCTCGGCGACCGACCAGATGGCCTCGGCACCCTCGTGGGGGGTCGGCAGCTGCGCGTGGTGGATCAGGTTGCCGTCGGGGTCGACGAGCCCGACGGCGATCTTGGTGCCGCCGATGTCGAGGGCGAGGGTGCTCATCAGTGTTTGTGGGTGTTGTCGGGTTGCCGGGGGTCACCGGGATGTTCGTATCCGGGCGCCAACTGCACGAGCTGCGCGCAACGCGCGTCGAGCCACCGACGGAACTCCCGGCGACGGGCCGCGGCCAGTAGGTGCTCGGTGATGTCCGTCCGCACGTCGTCTAGCGCGGCTTCTACGGGGCGGCCACGCCAGCCACCGCTTCCGGGCGCACGACCGCCGAAGCGAAATGGGTTGCGGCAGTGGTACTCCCTCACCTCGTCGTCGCGGACCTCGACTCCCGAGGTGACGTGCACGAACAGCGCCCGCGCGAGCCCGTCCGCTAGTGCCGACGCCGCAACGCTGCCGATCTCCAGCCGGGCCGCCACGTCGAGAAGGAGGGCGTCCTCGGTCGGCACACCGTCCGCCGTGAGGCCCACCGCCTCGGCCTCGGCGGCCACCACCCGCGCCGTGACGAGGACCTGGGTGAGCCACCGCCGCAGTTGACGTCCCTCGCTGGTCCCTGGACGCGGCAGTGCGCTCGCCTGCCGCGTCGACCGGAGCCGGTCCTCGCTGGCGTCGACCTCGCTGACGAACACCACGGCGTCTCCCACCGTCGCCACCACGGGGATCATCGGACGACCACCTCGACCGCGGGTGAGTACACCAGATCACCGGCGCAGGCCACCCGAATCAGTGCCCACCACTCGCCGGGTTCCAGCCACGCGGGTGGAGCCACGTCGAACGTCAGCTCGACCGTCCCGCGCGCAGGCAGGTCGGCGCCGATGACGTTGGGCCCCATCCACTCCCACGTCCCCCACGGGCTGATGAGATGCGCCTCGACGGCCAGGTCGGCGTACGCGTCGGTGCCGACGGTGACGCCGACCGTGGCAGTCTCACCCGCCAGTATCTCGACCGGCTCCGGGTCGGTGATCAGCCGGAGCACCCGATCGTCCGTCGCTCCGACCGCGATGACGCAAACGTCCTCCACGACCTGACGCCAGGACGCCGGCAGGGCGCTGCCGGTGACCCCGAGTTCGGCGCGCAACGGGTACAGCCCCGCCGCGGTAGCCGGCGGCATCGTCACGTCGACGACCGACTCGAGGAAATCCCCTGGCGGCAGCATGAACGGCAACTCGTCCATCTCCACCGTCCACCCCGGCGGACAGATCAGCCGCACCTTGCCGTGCAGCGGCACGTCGGTCACGTCACTGACGGCGGTGAGCTGCAGCTGCACGGAGGCATCGGGGTCGACGGCCAGTTGATGCGGGTGCAGGTGCGCGACAGCGGGCAGTCCGCCGAGCGGAGCGGGACCGCGATTGTGCAGCCAGTACCTGGCGTAGAGCGGTTGCGCCGGTTCGGCATCGGGCGCTAGCGTGGTGTCATCGGCCTCGAGCACCCGGGGCAGGTTGAGTTGGGCACCGAACGTGGCGATCTCGTAGCCGTGCAGCGTCAGGACGCCCCCGTGGTCGGCCAGTGGCTGCTCGAGCAGGTCGAGCCGCTGGGGGTCCGACACGGTGCGAAGGCCCGAGCGGATGACGACCTCGGTTGCCCTGCCACGTGTTTCGACCAGGCGGAGGGCGATGCCGTCGGCGGGGTCGACGCGTCGACCGCTGCCGCCCGCAGTGGGGTTGCCGAGGGCCTTGAGTGCGCCGAGGGCCACCTCGCGAGCGGGCTCGACCTCGAGCAGTGCGCCCCACGGCGGCAGGCCACCGGCCGCGGGGTCGTGGTCGGCGGCGACCACCAGCAGCGGGTGGTTGAACTCCGCACTGCGCGAGGGGATGTCGGAGTCGCGCCAGTCCCCGCTGCCGCAGGCGACGGCGTAGTCGAAGGTGTGCGTCCAGTGTTGCAGCTGGAAGTTCGATCCGTCCGGCGCGCTGCGCCGCGGCGGGTCGATCCAGGTGCCGGACGGCCAGCCGGTGCAGGACCGCATGAGCGACGTGTGCAGGGTCCCGTCGCCGTCGACCGCGAAGCTCGGTACGCCGCGGTTGAACACCGCGACGGTGCGCGACTCGAAGTCCTCGAGATCGGTGGGCGCCTCGTGGTCGACGACGATCTCGGCGTCGGCGAGATCGTCTACCAGGGCAGCCACGGCGGCGTCCAGTGCGACCCCGCCGCCAATGACCAACACCGGCAGGGCGTGGACGCCGCGGAGGTCCGCCCCCGGTACCCACACGTCCTTGAGCGGCCGGCCCGCCGGGATCCACTTGCGTTCAGCGACATTGGCGACGGCGTCCCCGCGGAGTACGGCCGCGGTGAAGGCGTTCACTTCGGGTCCGCCGAGGGAGATCCGTACGTCGGGCAGGTTCGAGTCGACGCTGAGATCGCCGTAGCGGGCCGACTCGGCGGTGGTGCAGGTGGCCGTGACGCCCGCCCGTGCCAGGGCGACCATCAGATCGCGGACCAACGGGTTCGCATCGCCGCCGGGCGACACGACTTCGGCGACCGAGATCGCCCGTACGCCGTTGGGCGAGTCGCCGAACCGGACGCGCACCATGGACGACAACCCGAACCAGCCGTACGCGGGGTTGTCCAAGGTGGAGGGAAATTTCTCCGCATCGACCGCTCTGGTCGATCCACGGTCGTGGGTGAGGCCGAAGCCGCGGCCGATCACCGCATCGCCCACTTCGCTGACGGGCATGGCGCCCGGCACGGGGCACGGCCAACGCAGCCGCAGCAGCCGGTCCGCGCCGGTGAAGTCGTCGATCGTCGTGCGGCAGTCCACCCGGTCGAGGCCGTTCCACAGCGTGACGGTCTGGTGGTAGGTAAGCAGGTTTCGGATGCGACCGGTGACGACGATGCGTTCGCCCAGCGCGCTGCGGTAGCGCTGCATCGAGGTGGCGCGCGCACCCGCCGACGTCGTGACCGGGCCCTTGGGCAGGAGATGCCACGGCCCCTCCCCCGCCTTCGGATGTGCCGAGTACTCGTCGTAGACGGCGAGCTCGTTGCCCACGCGGCCGCCCGCGATCAACTCCCGACCGTCGACGGTCAACGAGGACACTCCGCCGCCGCGCGCCGCGTCGACGCGCAGCCGGTAGTGCTCGTTGCCGATTCCGTCGCCCGGCAACGGTTCCCAGCGCGAGGCCGCTTCTCCCGTCACGAATCGGTAGGACCGCCAGCCCAGCGACGGGACGTCACGGGCGAGCCAGCTGATCGAGTGCCCGTCGTGCTCGCTGAGCACGGGTACGGCGTTGCCGTCCGGGTCGACGACCGCACCGTCGAACGGCGCCTCGAAGTGCATCGTGACGATGTCGGTCCTGTTGTGCGCCAGCGGGTTCCACACGACGACGGAGCCGTCGACCGCGGACGACAGCAGGCTGAGCGCGGTGTCGCGCGCCTCGCGTCCGAGCTGCCACGCGTCACGCCAGCCGGTCAGCAGGTCGAGGTATACCTGGTCGGACTCCGAACCGGTGATGGCGTCGTGATGCGCGCCGTAGGCGAGCTGCACCCACGCCTTGGCCAGCGCAGCCTCTGGGTACTTCGCCCCGGCGAGCAACCCGGCGAACACGGCGAAGCGCTCGCCTTCCAGCACGGCGTTCTCCGCCGCGCGGTTGGCCTGTTTGGTGTCGATGTAGGACACGTCCTTGCCCGTGTAGATCGGGTTCATGTCACGGGTCTGGGGTGACGGTGCAGCACCGCGCTCATCGAGTTCGGCTCGTACCGCAGTGAAGAACTCGCTTGGGAGCGCGCAGACGAACCGCGGCCAGGTGTAGCGCGCATTCCAGTCGCGGTGAATCTCGGTGACCCACTTGTTCGGAGGCGTGTAGTCGGTACCGACGGGGAGAAGCACGTTGCGGGTCAGCGCGACCTTCTTCATGTTCGCGAACAGCTCGTAGGTCGCGTGTTCGGCGTCCTCGAGCGAGGCGGACGAATCCATCCACCAGCCGGCCGCGTAGTGCGCGGGCATGTAGTGCGTCAGCAGCCCGCGCCCGGACGGCGCCATCCACTCGAACTCGCTGGCGAACTGCATGCGTTCGGGATCACCATCGCCCGCCATCGGACCCCACTGGTGATGGGGGCCGCGGGCCCACGAACTCGACGTCAGCCCCGCATCGGCGGCCATGCCTGGGAATTGCGGGTCGTGACCGAATACGTCGAGCTGCCACGCCGTCGCCGGGTCGGCGCCCATTACGTCTCGCTGAAAGCCGATGCCGTGTACGAAGTTTCGAATCGCCGTCTCGGGGCTGGTGAGGTTGGTGTTGGGCTCGTTGTAGGTGCCGCCCATCACCTCCACGCGTCCGAGTGCGATCAGCCGACGCAGGTCGTCGCGGTCCTCCGGATTGGTGTCCCAGTACGGCTTCAGATAGTCGACCTCGGCGAGGACGAACTTGTATTCCGGTTCACGCCTTGCCATTTCGAGATGAGCGTTCACCAGCTCGAATCCGTTGGTCTGCCTGCACCGGCCCGGCGGGTCCTCGGTCCAGACGCTCGTGTAGGCGGCCTGGGTGTTCCACCACACGGGGTCGTAGTGGAAGTGGCTGACCATGTGCATCGTCCACCCGGGCTCGGCGACGACGAACTCGAAGTCCACGGCGTTGCGACCGACGTGCACCTGCGCCCGACGTCGCTCGCCGACCACCGGGTCGGTCACTCGCACCTGCACTTCGACGGCGCGGCCCCGGGGTACCGCGTTCACGCTGCGCACCGTCTGCAGCCCCGGCCCCTCGACGCGCACCGGCGTGGGATGCGAACAGAATCGATAGGAAACCCGCACCACTTGGAGCGGTTGGTCGGCGGGGCCGGTGAAGAGCTCCGTCGACTCCGCCGAGGTGACGTGCATGCCGCCACCCTACGTGCGGACGCTGGCCCTAATGAGGCGTTCGGCGACGTCCCGTACCGCGGCCACGACCTCGGGCGGCTCGAGCACCTCGAATTCGACGCCGGGAAGAGCCAGCCATGGCACCATCCGTTCGGGGTCGTCGGCACCGGCGGTGACGATGCACACGTTCGGCCCGTCGTCCTCGATCTCGGCGGACGCGTCTGAGAAGGACTTGGCGACAGTCTCCTTCGACGCCTGATACCGAACCCGCGCGACGTAGCGGTACGGGGAGGCGGTGATGGCGCGCTGCACGTAGCGGGCCGCGTCGGGCGCCTCCCGCGGTCTGAACGTGGTGCCGCGCGCCGTGACGTCGACCATCCGGTCCAGCCGCAGACTGCGCCAATCGTCACGGTCGCGGTCAAAGCACAGCAGGTACCAGCGCCTGCCCGTCGTCACCAGTTGGTAGGGCTCCAGCCGTCGTTCGGTGGTGTTGCCGCTGCGGTCGACGTAGCCGGCGTTCACGTATTCGCGATCGCGGCTGGCCCGCGCGAGGGTCATCAGCACGTCGGGGTCGACCAGTTCGTCCGACTGTCTCGTCGTCAGCGTGGTGGTCGCGTCGTGGACGGCGGCGACCTGCGAGCGCAACTTCGACGGCATCACCTGATCGAGTTTTCGACAGCGCTCGCAGCGCGGATTCGCCGACGCCTGCCACGCTGCCGCCCGCCGCCACCCGTAGACACACCGCCATCGCGACGGCTTCGTCGGGATCGAGCAGCAACGGCGGTAGTGCCGCGCCCGCTCCCAGTTGGTAGCCGCCGCCGTGACCCTTGCTGGCGTGTACGGGATAACCGAGGTCGCGCAGGCGTTCGACGCCGCGCCGAACGCTGCGAGTCGTGACCTCGAGCCGGTCGGCGAGTTCTTCGCCGGTCCACACCCGGCGCGACTGCAACAGGCCGAGGAGCTGCAGCACCCGGCTGGTCGTTTCGGACATGACAAGAGTGTGCCGCACTCTTAGGACTGAAACTGTCCTATATGACTGCGAAGGTAGTCCCATGAGTTCGACGACGACCGACTTGACCGCTCATCTGGCCGAGCAACTCGACTGGCACTGGCAGCACCAGTTGCCGCCCCGCCTGCACGGCCTCACCGACGACGAGTACTTCTGGGAGCCGGTGCCGGACTGCTGGACGGTGCACCGGGACGGCGGCATCGACTCGCGTTCCCACCCCCGGAGCCCGAGCCGCTCACCACGATTGCGTGGCGGTTGGGCCACGTCATCGTCGGCGTCTTGGCGGTTCGTGTGCACTCGCACTTCGGCGGACCGCCCGCCGCCTATGAGACGTGGCACTACGCGACCGACGCCACCACCGCCATGCGCCAACTCGAGAATGCGTACGACGGCTGGATGTCCGGCGTCCGCCACCTGACGGTGGCCGAACTCGAGCGTCCGATCGGGCCCGCCGAGGGGCCGTGGGCAGACAGGCCGATGCTCGACCTGATCCTGCACATCAACCGCGAAGTCGTTCATCACGGGGCCGAAGTCGCCCTGCTGCGAGACCTCTACGCCCACACCATCAACACCAAGGAGAACTGAACATGCCCGCGATGCCGCCACCCGTTGCCGACGAGCGTCAAGCGTTGCGCGACTATCTATTTCAGCAGCAGTATGCGTTCCACGCCATGGCCTTCGGGCTCACCGACGACCAGGCACGCGCGACGCCCACGGTCAGCGCCCTGTCGGTCGGCGCGCTGATCAAGCACGCCACCGGATGCCAGCGCAGTTGGATGCAGCGGGTCGCCTCGGCTCCTGAAGCGCCACCGGCCGACGACCGGCCCGTCGAGGAGCGGCAGGCGGAGTACGCCGACCAGTTCACGATGAGGCCGGACGAGACACTCGCCTCGGTGCTCGAGCGCTTCGCGGCGCAGAGCGACGACACCCTGCGATTAGTCGAGACGGCCGACCTCGACGCGGCGGTGCCCGTGCCGCGCGATGCGCCGTGGTTTCCGA
>NZ_DASQEU010000109.1:0-1593 GCF_035633495.1 Mycobacterium sp.
CCGTCGATGCTGGAGCGCGCACCGTCGACCGTGATCGTCGCCGCGCCGATCGCGTATTCTGCTTGTTGAAGTACCCAGCGCTGAGGTCCGGCCCGCCGCCGGTGGCTTGCACGCCATCGATCGGGAGCCAGGCCGGCGCCGCGACGGATGTGCCGTTCCCCGACCGAACCACCGACGGCAGCCCCGATGGCGTCCAGCTCTTTGACCGCACGGCCGTGATTTGCAGGTCGCCCGCTCGCGCGGGTAGCCTGAGCGACTGGCCCGGTCCTGCTGGGTCGTTGTCGTGTGCCCATGGGCGCGTGGTCCGTGATCACGCCCTTTGATCACGCGGCGGGACCGCAATACGTCCGGTCGTGTGCAAGGTCTACTCGCTTGGTGTGCAGTGGGGGATCGCGGCTCGAAGGCCCGCTCATCAGCGAGTTTTCGGGTTGGCGCGTGGTCTGGACGCCGATCGCAGATCGGGCACACCCGCACCAGAAGTTCACGAACGTCGGCCTCCGCCGGCTGTCACCGCCAGGCGACAGTCAGCCGCCTGGCAGGCGATCGTCACACGCCAAGTCCGATGCCAGTCCGATGTTCACGCCATGCCTCGTCCCGCGAAGGAAGAAGTCGCCAGCACATGCCCACGATCCAGCAGTTGGTCCGCAAGGGCCGCACCGAGAAGATCGGTAAGACGAAAACTCCGGCATTGAAGGGGAGTCCGCAGCGGCGCGGTGTGTGCACCCGCGTCTACACGACCACCCCGAAGAAGCCGAACTCGGCGCTGCGCAAGGTCGCCCGGGTCAAGCTGACCAGCCAGGTCGAGGTCACCGCCTACATTCCCGGCGAGGGCCACAACCTGCAGGAACACTCCATCGTGCTGGTCCGTGGCGGCCGGGTGAAGGACCTGCCCGGCGTTCGGTACAAGATCATCCGTGGCTCGCTGGACACCCAGGGCGTCAAGAACCGCAAGCAGGCTCGCAGCCGGTACGGCGCGAAAAAGGAGAAGAGCTGACATGCCCCGCAAGGGACCTGCTCCGCGCCGGCCGCTCGTCGCCGACCCGGTCTACAACTCGCCGCTGGTGACCCAGCTGGTCAACAAGGTGCTGCTGGACGGCAAGCGCTCGATCGCCCAGTCCATCGTGTACGGCGCCCTCGAGGGCTGCCGGGAGAAGTCAGGCACCGACCCGGTGGTGACGCTCAAGCGCGCACTGGACAACGTCAAGCCCGCGCTCGAGGTGAAGAGCCGCCGCGTCGGTGGCGCGACCTACCAGGTGCCGGTCGAGGTCAAGGCCGGCCGGTCGACCACCCTGGCGCTGCGCTGGCTGGTCGGCTACTCGAAGGCCCGTCGCGAGAAGACGATGACCGAGCGACTGATGAACGAGCTGCTCGATGCCTCGAACGGGCTGGGTGCCTCGGTCAAGCGGCGCGAGGACACGCACAAGATGGCGGAGTCGAACAAGGCCTTCGCGCACTACCGATGGTGAGAGCAGTTCCGTCAGCCATCGGTCGATCGATACCGTCGATGGTGACAGCAGTTCCGTCAGCGATCGGTCGATCGATACCGTCGATGGTGACAGCAGTTCCGTCAGCCATCGGTCATCGTCACCGTCG
>NZ_DASQEU010000110.1:0-30227 GCF_035633495.1 Mycobacterium sp.
ACGAAAATATCTGGGTGCCAACACAGTTGCCGATCGCGTTCGGGGGGCAATCGGTGATACTCGAGGGTTCCCGCGACAGGTCGATCAATACCCTGTCAGTGATCGGCGAGGACTTCGGCAAGTTGGTCCTGCTGGTGGTTCCGCCCTACACCAACCCGAGCCGCGCGTACACGGCAATACTGACCGCGTCGAGCCCGGAGCACGCTTCGACCACTGACGAATTGCTCGGGCGGCCGAAGATCGACCCCTCGCACTGATCGCGCACGAGCGCTGGGAGTCTGAAGGCGGAGCGTTGTTTCGCTCGCGCCAGCCAGCCACCGGACCCGCCGCGGCGGGAGAACCAGAGGTGCGTCGTGCTCAGTGACCACGAACTCGACAAGTTGCGTTAGATCGAGCGCCGGACGTGACGTTGGATCAAGTAGAACAAGCAGCCCGCGGCCGCCTACCACTACCGCATCAGACGCCCGGGCGGAACGGAGACAACGATGATCACTCTCTATGGGCTGGCCGCCACGGTTGGCCTCGGTCTGCTCTTGCTGGGAAACCAACCTTCGCGTGGTCAAGCAGTTCGAACGAGGTGTCGTCTTCCGGTTCGGACGGGTTCGACCTCCCGATCATGTCGACCTAGTTGCGACGCCGGATGTCGGTGACCACATCCTCCGACAGATTGTCGAGCAGCGCCGGTGTCAGAACCGCGCCGGGTGCAACGGCATTGCAGCGCAATCCGTTACGGCCGTACTGAGTGGCGCCGTGCTGAGTCAGCCGGATGACGGCTGCCTTGGCCGCGCCATACGCGCATTGCAGCGTGTCGCCCGTCGGACCCGAGGCGACGACGGTGTTGACGATCGAGCCTCCGCCCTCCGAGATCAACCCTCGTCCGTCACGTCCACCGGGATGCCGGCTGCCCGCCCCTCGGTGTCGCCTTCACAGATCTCAGCTGCGGTGGCAACAGTGGCATCATGGTCGAGATCGGCGATGAGCACGCTTGCGTCCTCGGTCACCATCAGGGCCGTCGCGGCACGACCGATGCACTCGCCGCTCCGGTGATGACGATCTTCTTGTCCACCAGACGGTCCATGAGTATTCCCTTCGATCGCGGTGCCGCGGCGTACGCCTCTCATGCGATTGTCGACAACACATGTATGCGCACTCGAAGCCTGGTCTGCAGTCAGCACACGATTGATCCTGCTGGGAGCGAGCACCTTTCGCCGAACACCGCTTTGGCCACTTCGGTTACAGCGAGCAAGCCGATGAGTTCGTTCGGCACGGATTCGACGATCAACAGGGCTCACCGAGGCGTAGTATGGAGGAGGTAGATACGCTAAATGGCGAGGTTGGGAATGACAGACGACGCGGCTCAGACGACACCGGCACAGACGGCTGGCGTCACCGTCGCGAGCGTTGCGTCCGCAGTGATCCGCGTGTTCGACGTGGATCAATCGGCGAAGTTCTACTGCGACGTGTTCTGCTGCCGTGCCGTCATTCGCGAGCCCGATGCGGCGCTGCTGTTGACGTCGAACGGCTTTCAGATCTATCTGTATTCCAAAGAACCGGCTCGCCGACCCGGTGTCGGCGCCACCGGTGTCCAGTATCTGACGTGGACGACCGACAGTCAGAGTGAACTTCAGCGGATAACACAGCGCCTTCGCGCGCACTACCCGGCGACGTACTCACACACCGAGGGCGAGTTGACCTTCGTGGAGGCGTGCGACCCCGACGGCGAGCGAGTCATCGTCGTGTATCCCAGTCCGAGCACCCTTCCACGCGAGTTGATCGCAGCGCGGTTCCAATGGTGACAACGACGCCACGCGATGTTCTTCACACCCGACCCCCTGCAGATATGCCCCTGGCTGTCTCACGGCCCAATCGGTGCAGAGGGGTCATGATGTTGACCAGCGACGTCCAAAAGCGTTGGCATGACCCGGCGAGCCTGCGCGCCGCTGCGCGCTACGTTGCGGCGGTCGTCGTCGCGGCTGGCGTTGGCCTCATTCTTCTTCTGCTCGTCGGTCAGCATTCGCCTCTGTGGGCTCTCGGCACCCCTGCGGTCCTTCTGATCGGAGGGGTCGGAGCCTTCATCAATACTTATCAGGTGTGGCGGACGGAAGGAACATGGCCCATCTGGCACGGCGCCGGGTGGCTTCTATTCACACTCATGCTCATCAGCCTCTGCATCCCAGGTATGGTGCTGTCGCACTGAATCGCGAGTGCGAGTTGGCAGCCCAGTTCGTGAACCCGTTGATATTCGGGCACGCAACGTGGTCGTGGGCCGCTATGAACCACGGTGGACGGCGAGGCCGCTTATCACCACGCCCTTCGTTACGGCGTTCTTCCTGCCCCGCAATGGAACTGACCGTCCGAAGGTCATCCCCCACGGTATGACGAACTGCGCCTTCCTTGGCCAGTTCGCCGAGACCCCCACGCGCGACGTCATCTTCACCGTTGAATATACTGTCCGCACGGCGATGGAATCCGTCTACCAGTTCCTGAACATCGAGCGGGGAATCCCGGAGGTCTTCGGTTCCATCTTCGATGTGCGTCAACTACTCAAATCGACTGCGACTTAGCGTGACCCGCAGCCATTGCCCGTGCCCGCGATTTTCCGCAAGTTCATCGAGAGGAATGAACTCGGACGGCTGCTGGCAGAGGACGGCGTCTTCTCGGATGGCGGTAATCACCCGGTACCGTCTGGAGCGGTCTCCCCCGGAGGGTCATGACGGCAGCGCTGCAGGCTGCCCGCGCAAGCAATAGTCACCGTCTGCCTTCGTGTGTTCCACATCTCCTGTCCTACTGGCGATATCGTTGCTGGGCTGCTGGCGGCGCGTTCCTGACGTCGTACGGTCGTGGCATGGCTCGCTCACCTCGTCGCCATCGCCATCGCCATCGCCTGGCGCCGCATCCGTGACGGCTTCACCTTGACATCCTTCGTGATCTACCGGTCAAGGTTCGGCGCGGTGGGCTACCGTCGACGACATCACGTCGCGCGCCGGCCATCACCACCGATCGACCAACACACGCGCGCTGAGTCCCTTACGGATTGCAAATGAGGCGAGTAGTCCATGCGAATGTCACCGATCCTTCTGCTGGCTTGTGTCGCGCTCCTGGCGGCCTGCTCCTCGTCCTCCGACACGACCGGGTTGAGGACTTCGAGCCAAGCGCCAGCGTCGGCCGCGGATACCCGCGGTGGTATCCCGCCCGGGTACCCCCTCGACGTCGACGTGGTGGCGCCGCTCGTCATCACGACGATCGCCCCCGACCCGATCCCGGTCACGGGGACGGACGGAAAGCTCCACGTGGCCTACGAACTCGAGGTGCTCAACGCCGGGCCGCGGCCTGCGACGATCACACAGATCGAGACCCTCGCTGACGGGCCAGAAGGGGCTGTCGTCACCACTATCGGACAGCAGGAGACCGTGAAGCGGACCGTCCTGATCCCCAACCTATTGCCCGGCCTCGTCACCGAGATTCCCGCGGGACGCACCGCGGTGCTGGTGCTCGACGACGTGTACGACACCCGCGCGAACGTCCCCGCCGAGTTCACGCACCGGATCACCGCCACGCTCGGTGCGGCGTTGCCGGAGTACCAACCAGTCAGCGCCCGATACCCGGACTCCGTCACGCAGGTCGGTGGGGCGGTCCGCACCAGCTCGGCGTCGCCGATCGTGATCGGGCCGCCGCTCGCCGGGGATGACTGGGTCGCCGCCAACGCGTGCTGCGTCGTCACGTCGCATCGTGGAGCCATGATGGGGGTGGGCGGCAGGATGAATGGCAGTGAGCGTTTTGCCATCGACTGGTTGCGCGTCGACCCGGCCAAGAACCCGTCCACCACACACACCGGCGACGGCACACGCAACGAGGACTACCTCGCTTACGACGCCCCGCTACTGGCGGTGGCCGACGGCACGATCGTGGCGGTGGTGTCCGACGAAAGGGAGGCGACGCCGCAGGTCGTGACACCCGACCAGGCCTTCGAGCAACTCGGCGGAAACCGCATCATCATCGACGTCGGCGACGGAAACTTCGCCTTCTACGCCCACATGATCCCCGGCTCCGCGTCGGTGAAGGTCGGCGACAAGGTCACCCGCGGCCAGGTCATCGGGCGCCTCGGCAACTCGGGGAACACCACCGAGGCGCACCTGCACTTCCATGTCTCTAGGGGTCCTGTTCCGCTCTCCAGCGACAACGTGCCTTATGAGATCGACCGATTCGCCCTTGCCGGCTCGATCGACGGCGATCACGTTGTGCCAGAAACGAAGCCCAGCGAGCGCACGAACCAGTTGCCGCTCGAAGCGAGTGTCATAAACTTCCCGGCGGCTCCGTAGTCCGTCCTGACATGCCCCGAAATCGATGCGTTGGCAGCGGAATCGGTGGGGATGTCGATGCTCGCCCCCGATACGACCAAGCTCAATGTTGACGGCGGTACGCGCGACGACCCGCGCCGCTGTTGAGGCGGTGGCCGCCGCAGCGGCGATATGGCTAACCGTGGCCGTCCTCGCTACGGCCGCAGTCGTCGGCACGCGGATCGCCGTCGATCGCGTACGCGAGACGGAATGGCACCGCGACCTGGACAGCCACCGGTCGCACGGTGATTGACCTGACCGACCCGGTAGGAGCGTTCTTCCTCCTCATTGGCGTGGTGTGGTTGATCTCCGCCGTCTTGTACGGACGAAACGGTCGCCCGTAGCGGCCAATCCCAGTTTGCCGAGCACCATTGCGACGATAGCGGTGCTTGCGGCGCGAATAACTGCGAGATGCGTAGAGGCCAGAGACTGTGAAATATCAAGGAGCGTAGAGCGTTTCGCATCAATTAATCATGAGAACTCCGTCACGAATCTTTGTATGTGTCGAGGCATGCAATCGCAGCGAGTAGCGTCGGCGCCATGGCTGACACCGACATCGCAGCTGCCCGTGAGCTGCTGCGCGATTCGTTCACCCGGCTCGTCGAGCACGTCGAGGACCTTGCCGACGGCCTGACCGATGACGTCGCGTACCACCAGCCTGCGCCGGGAGCCAACACGATCACCTGGCTGCTCTGGCATAGCGCCCGGGTGCAGGACGCTCAGCTCAGCGAGATCGCGGGCACCGAACAGGTGTGGCTCCGCGACGGCTGGGAGGGAAGGTTCGATCTCGACCTTCCGGCGGGTTCCCACGGTTACGGGCACACGCCCGAGCAGGTCGCCAAGGTCCGTGCGCCCGCAGACCTGCTCGCCGGGTACTACCGCGCGGTGTACGCCATGACGTTGGCCTATGTCGCCTCGGTGACCGCCGACGATCTCGAAGCCATCGTGGACCGACGCTGGACGCCGCCCGTGATCGCGAGTGCACGCATCGTCAGCGTCATCGACGACTGCGCGCAGCACCTCGGCCAGGCCGCCTACATCCGGGGCCTCGTCACCGGCGGATGACCCCGGCCAAAGTGGTGCGGTGGTGGCCTCCGGTCGGCTTGCTCGGGATGGTGTTGCTCGGGATCGCGGTCGGCAAGGGCTCCACACCGATCGACGACTGGTTCATTCATTTCGGACGCGCGCACCGATCCGTGTACGCCTTGCTCGTCTTCACTGACGCGCGGTTGGTGGTGCTGCTGTTCGCCATGACGGTCGTCGTCGGGTCGTATCGGCGACGTTGGCGGCTTGCCGTCGTGGCCGCTGTGACACCGGTGGTTGCCGTCGTGGTGGTGCGTTTGCTCAAGCGACTGTTCGACCGCGAGAAGATTGGCGCGCTGGCCTACCCGAGCGGGCACGTGACGGTGACCATCGTCGTGCTCGGCATGGCCGTGCTGTTGGTCGGCATCGCGCTGTGGACAGTCGCCTCGGTGGCCGTCGCGGCGCTTCTCGACCTCCTCGGACAGGCGTTCACCTACCACTACTTCACCGACACGGTAGGGGCCGTTTTCCTCGGCACCGCGCTGGTGTGTGTAGCCTTTCGGGCGGCCAAACTTGACAGGTGTCAACCCCGCTGCGATGTAGATCACAGCGCCAGTTAACATGGGCCCATGACTGCGACGCCCGAAGTTGACGCCACCGCGAAGATCCTCAACCCCGCCACTGGTCTGGTGGCGGGAACGGTGCGTTGGACTGATCCGGCTGACGTGCCCCGCATCGCCGCCGGTTTGCGGCAATCGCAGAGGGAGTGGGACGCCCGCGGCACCGCAGGCCGCGCGAGGGTGCTGGCCCGGTACGCGGTGTGGCTCGGCGAGCACCGCGACGAGATCGAATCGCTGCTGATCAAGGAGACCGGCAAGTCGGCGACCGACGCCGCGCAGGAGGTGCCGCTGCTGATCATGATCGCCTCCTACTACATCAAGACGATGCAGAAGGCGCTGGCGCCGGAGGCGCGTCCGGCTTCTCTTCCGTTCCTGTCGATCAAGAAGATCGCCGTGCACTACCGGCCGCGTCCGGTCGTCGGCATCATCGCGCCGTGGAACTATCCGGTGGCCAACCTGCTGATGGACGGCATCGCCGCGCTGGCAGCCGGCTGCGCCGTCTTGCTCAAGCCGTCCGAGCGCACCCCGTTGACCGCCGAGTTGCTGCTGCGCGGCTGGATCGACTCGGGTGCTCCCGAGGTGATGGCGATCGTTCAGGGTGCCCGCGAGGCGGTCGAAGCCGTCGTCGACAACTCCGACTACATCCAGTTCACCGGGTCCAGCGCCACCGGTGCGAAGGTGATGGAGCGCGCCGCCCGGCGGCTCACTCCGGTGAGCCTGGAACTCGGCGGCAAGGATCCGATGATCGTGCTCGAGGACGCCGACGTCGACCTCGCCGCACACGCCGCCGTGTGGGGCGCGATGTTCAACGCAGGCCAGACGTGTGTGTCCGTCGAGCGGGTCTACGTGCTCGAGCAGGTGTACGACGAGTTCGTCGCGGCCGTCGTGCGCGGCGTGGAGAACCTGAAGATGGGTGCCGGGGAGGGTTACGACTTCGGCGCGCAGATCGACGACAGTCAGGTCGACGTCACGGCGCGCCACGTCGCCGACGCCGTCGCCAAGGGGGCGCGGGCGCTGACCGGTGGCGAGCGCCCGACGGGCCCCGGCAGCTTCTACCCGCCGACGGTGCTCGTCGACGTGGACCACTCGATGGCGTGCATGACGGAGGAGACGTTCGGCCCGACGCTGCCGATCATGAAGGTGAGTACCGTCGCAGAGGCGGTACGGCTGGCCAACGACAGCCCCTACGGACTCAGCGCATCGGTGTTCTCGCGTAACGTCGAACGGGCCAATGACGTTGCGCTGGAGTTGGATTGCGGAGCGGTCAACATCAACGACGTAATCTCCAACCTGATGTGCACCACGGCCCCCATGGGTGGCTGGAAGACGTCCGGCATCGGGGCACGCTTCGGCGGCGCGGATGGTCTTCGCAAGTTCTGCCGTCAGGAGGCGATCGTCGCCCCCCGGACCAGCGTCGGCGCCGGCGGGAACTACTACAACAACTCGCTGAAGGCGATGAAGCGGATGAACACCATGATGACGAAGTTCGCCCTGATCCGCCCCAAGCGGGCGGCCAAGTAGCTCGACCTTCGCGTCACCCTCCGTTCATCCGAATGTCACCTCGGCTTCTGCGGGGGTCGATATCTTCTGGCCGTGATCACGCTGCAGGGCACCGAGTACTTCTCCGTCCGCGACGACGATGACGACGATCCCGTGCTGGTGCACCACCCCAGCGGAGTCGACGTCGACACCTGGCGGGAGAACTATCCCTACGACGAGCGGATGTCGCGCCCCGAGTACGAGGAGCAGAAGCGTCTACTTCAGATCGAGCTGCTGAAGCTGCAGAAGTGGAGTCAGACCAACGGGCTGCGCCACGTCATCGTGTTCGAGGGGCGCGACGCGGCAGGCAAGGGTGGCACGATCAAACGCTTCATGGAGCATCTCAACCCCCGCGGCGCGCGGGTCGTCGCGTTGGAGAAGCCGACCGAGCGTGAACGCACGCAGTGGTACTTCCAGCGCTACGTGTCGCACCTGCCCGCCGCCGGCGAGCTGGTCCTGTTCGACCGGTCCTGGTACAACCGGGCAGGCGTGGAACGGGTGATGAGCTTCTGCACCCCGGATCAGCACACCGAATTCATCGAGCAGGTCCCGCTTTTCGAGCAGTTGCTGGTCAACGACGGGATCAGCCTGACCAAGCTGTGGTTCTCGGTCACCCAGTCCGAGCAGCGGACCCGGTTCACCATCCGCCAGGTCGACCCGGTGCGTCAGTGGAAGTTGTCGCCGACGGACCTCGCGTCACTGGACAAGTGGGATGCCTACACGGCCGCCAAGGAGGACATGTTCGAGCTCACCGACACGGATACTGCGCCGTGGACGGTGGTCAAGAGCAACGACAAGAAGCGTGCCCGGATCAACGCGATGCGCTGCATACTCGGTAAGTTCGACTACGACAACAAGGACCGCCAGGTGGTCGCCACAGCCGATCCCCTCATCGTGGGACGCGCCCTGACCGACTGACCGGGTCCGCGTCCCTAACGGGAGGATGCACCCATGCGGTTGCTCGTCGCCCTCCTGTCATGGGTGCTGGCCACGGTCGCACTGGCGGTGGCAATCCCGGCGACCTGGGCGCAGCACAACGTCGTCGACCGAAACGGATACTCGGAGTTTGCGACCTCGGCCGCCAAGGATACCGCCCTGCAGCAGGCGATGGCGGCGGCTCTGACGTCGCAGCTGATGACATTGGCCGCCAACTCGGGCTACGACGCCAACGAGACCCTGTTGACGGGCGCGGCGCGCGCCTACACCGGCAGTGCGGCGTTCCCCGGCCAGTTCGCGCTGGCGAACCAGGTGGCGCACCGCTGGATGTTCAGCCAATCCGTCGGCCAGTCCGACGCGTCCGGCCGCTGGGAGATCGACCTGTCTCCGATGCTGGCGGACAGCTCATTCCAGCAGACGCTCGCCGACTTCGGCATCAAGGCGCCGGCGACCCTCGAGATCCCGCTGACCCAGAACGTGTCGCAATCGCTTCGCCCTGGCCAACTGCGCGACGTCGCCACCTGGGGCCCACGGGTGAGTGTCGTCGCCGCCGTGCTCGCCGGAGTCTTCGCGCTCCTGACGTTGGCGTCCGCCAGGCGGCGCGGTAAGGCTCTCGTTGCACTGGGTGTCTCGGGATTGATCGTGGGTGCGGCGGGTTGGGCGGCGATCGAGGTGGGGCGGCGGTACGTCGACGACGCGCTAAACGCCACGACGGCTGACGTCCGCAACGTCGCCGCCGCGATGGTCGACCATGCCATCGGAAATCTGCATCTGTGGCTGAATCTGACGTTGGCCGCAGGCGGTGTGCTCGTCGTGCTGGGCGTGCTCGCGTCGATGATGGGTGGACTGCGGCGCAGCTAGCCGTTCTGCCTCAGGTCGTCGGGCCTGACGATCTTGCCCAACTCCTCGCGGTCGGTGACGTCGAGCTTGATGCAGGCGCGGTAGATGTGTCCCTCGACGGTGCGCACCGAAACCACCAGGCGGTCGGCGATCTCGCGGTTGGTCAGCCCGGCGGCGACCATCGCGGCGATCTCGCGTTCCCGCGACGTCACCGGCAGAGGTGCCGCCGCGGTCCGGACGGCGGGTGTCAGCACGCCACCGCACAGCGCCGCAAGGCGAAGCGCTCGCGCCGCAGCCTCGGAGTTGCGGCGGCGATCGCCCGAGCGATTGTGGACGCCGGCGGCCTGGGCGGCCGAGTCGGCCGCAGACAGCAGGAAGCCGGCATCTTCGAATGCCACACTAACCGCGTCCAGCGCTGCACCGTCGGAGGTGGAGACGGCGGCGGCGTGGCGGGCGTACAAGTCGGCGAGCGGACCGGCGATGCGGGGCGCAAGGGACCGCAGCCGGCCCGCAACCGTGCGGTCGCCGAGGCGCGCCAAGTGATGAAGTGCCTCGCCCTCGACGGCATACTGACCCGAACGGTGAGCCAGATCTGCTGCCGCCCTGGCGAAGTCGAGCGCTGAGCGCTCGGATCCCTCGGCCGCGGCCAACCACGACTTCGCGATCAGCACCTGCGGCTCGTGGATCGCGACGGACGGTCCGGTGTGTTCGTCTGCCTCGATCAACACGCGCTCGGCCTGTTCGACGTTGCCGAGCGCCGCGTAACTCTTGGCGAGGAGCAGCCTTGCGGGCAGCCGCCATGGCAGCGACGCTTCGGCGGCCAGCGCCGCGAGCGCCTGCTCGATCGACGAGATGGCATCGGGGAAACGGCCGCGATACGTGGCGACGACGCCCGCGGTGATCCTGGCGATGGCCCAGCCCAACCGCTGCCCCGACGACGAGAAGGTGGCGTACCCGGCTGCGCGCTCGTCGGCGAGGTCGAGCTGACCGACGGTGGTCAGGGCCAGTACGTCGCCGTAGCGCACCATCACCTTGATCATGCCGTCGGTCGGCTTCTGCTGTGCCCGACTCATGGCCGCGATCGGCTCGAAGTCGCCGCCGCGTCCTGCCACGGGCATCGCGAGGCCTGCGCTGAACGCGGCGAACTCGAAGGCCTGCTTGGGTGCCTCGGGATCGGACAATACTGCCTCGGCGGCAGCGAGTCCCTCCTCGATCTTGTTCTCGTGCACCGCAAGTGCTGCCGACGTCGCCTGGACGACCAACTTCAGGGCCTGATGACGAACGCGGTCGGCCAGTATCTGCATCACCGAATGTGCCTGTTCGACGGCACCCATGGACCAGAACAGGATCGAGACCCTTGGGATGCCCCACTGGACGAGCTGGAGTTCGTCGAGGTCGTCCGGATCGAACCGGGCCAGAATGCCTTCCGCCTCCGCGGGGCGACCCTGCCACAGAAGTGCCCGCGACAGGACTTCGGCCGCACGCAGGCCGCCGTCGGCTTCCAGGGCGGCACGGGCGAGGTGCTCGCCGAGGGGAATGTTCGACAGCGAGATGGCGTCCTTGGCGGCCGTGATCAGGAGGTTCACGTCCGGGGGCTGGTCGCTGCCGACGTAGAGCTGAGCCAGCCGGATCCGGGCGGCGGTGGTGTCGGTCGGACGGTCCCGCAGGGCGGTGACGATGTTGCCGCGCAGCCGCCGAGCCGACGCGGTGCCGGTGCGCTGGCGGACCACCTCGCCGTAGAGCGGATGACTGAACCGGGCATTGAGCTGCACGCCATCCCGCGTCACGCGGATCAGGCCCTGCACCTCGGCCGCGTCGACGGCCCCCTCCCCGGCAAGTGAACACAGGATGTCGATGTCGCAGGGTTCGCACAGGGCCAGGAGTTTCAGCGTCCTCATCACGTCGTCGGTGGTGCGGTCGAGGCGATGCGAGAGCAGTGACGCCAGACCGGACGAGATGACGGCCGAACCCCTCAGCTGCCACACGCCGGAGACCTCGGTCAGCGTGCCCGCGTCGACGGCGCCCTCGACCAGGTGGCGCAGGAACAACGGATTGCCCCCCGACGAATCCCACATCACGTCCGCGCTGAGGCCTTCGAGGCGCCCACCGAGGACGATCTCCACGAGGGCGATGCTCTGCTGCTTGGACAGGGGGGCTAGCTCGAAGCGCTTGAGGTAGCCGTCTTTCCACAATGACGTGACCGCATCGGGGACGGGCTCGCCGCTGCGAACGGTGGCCACGAACCGGGCCGCCCCCTCGACCGCGAGTTGATGTACCAGCGTGGCCGAGAGTTCGTCGAGCAGGTACGCGTCGTCCACGCCGATGGTGGTGTTCGGTTGCGCAAGAAGCGATTCCCGGGCCGAGGCGATGAGGGCCAGAGGGTCACGCGAGCCCGACGGCGGGACCTGATGGGCGAAGACGCCGAGCGGGATGCTGCGGGCGGACTCGGTGCAGGCGATCCAGTGCACCTCCGACGGCAAGGTGGCGACCACGCTTCTGGCCAGGGTCGTCTTGCCCACGCCTGCGGGTCCGACGAGCACCACCCCGCCGCTGCCCGGGTCGGTGAGCGCTTGACTGATCGCATCGAACTCGGCAGGGCGATCCAACATCTGCCATTGCCGCGCCATGTCTTGCGAGTGTAGGTGCCAGATCTGCGGTTCGCTGCCCAATGAACAGGTACTGGCGCACAACGTTCACCCGCTACTCCGGTAGTTCGGAGACGTCGGACGGCTCGCTGCGCTCGACGTTGTTGTGCTTGTGCCGGAAATCGCTGGACGCGTCGTAGACGAGCTTCTTGAGACGGTTGATGGAGCCGAGCGGGCGGTGCGCGGCCAGCCCTCGCCACGAGTTGAAGGAGAGCACGTCGTCGCCGTAGGCGAGCCGCTCCTCGGTGGCCGGGTTCTGACGGGGGAAGGTGAGCCTCGCGACGCCGCGGTGGGGGGACGCGTCCTCTGACCAGTCGACGGACGCGTCCTCGACCGGCATGGCGGCGAGGTCGGTACACAGCTGCACCTGGAACTCGTATTCGGCGCTGTCGGTACGGAACAGGTCGGCCACCATGTCGCGGTGGGCGTCGTCGCCTGCTGTCGCCGGAACCACTTGTCCTTGAAGCGATCTCACTGATGCGGACATGGGGACGACGGCGAACCGCGCGATGTAGTCGCCGTAGCGCAACGCCGAGGACGAGTAGTACGTCTCGCCCAGCACCGGCGAATTCGGCCGGGCGAACAACTCCAACGCCATGGGCAGGTGCAGGCCGACGTGCGGAAGTACGTGGTTTCCGAAGAACGCGAAGACGCGGCTGGCGAACTGAAGCACGGAGTCCGGTGTGCGGGCCAGCACCTTCGCCAGTGGCATACCGCGCTTCAAATACGCCGCGGCATCGGCGAACGGGAACTCGCGGTGGGTGACGAGGATGAAGTCCTGATTGGTGGTGTCGTCGTCGGGCAGGATCTTGGGGCCCGATACCCCGAGAACCTTGATGCCCAATCCTCGGATGCCCTTCGTCTGGTCGCTGCGCAGAGCGCCTGCGGTACTCGACAACCGCGCGACGACGGGGTAGCTGGCCGGTTCGGCGAACACACCTTGGCGTAGCTCGTCGGGCAGGTCGGGATAGACGGTCAGTTCGCCGCGTAGCAACCCGTGGCCCTTGGCGTGGGCGTCGCGCATCCCGTGCCGGTACTTCTTCAGCGCCCACACGTTGTTCGTGTTCAGTGACGCCGCGATCTTGAAGACCAGCCCCTCCTCGTCGATGCTGGGCTGCTCCACGTCTTCGCGGTAGGGAACGTACGTGCGGGCGGTCATACCTGCTCCATCCGGTGCGCCGGTGGCACCGGTGGCAGTCCATGGCGCGAACGGATTCTTGACTCCGGACAAGGCGGGCGCCAGCTCCGGGAAGTGTCGCAGCAGAACGGTACGCATCGAGTTGCGTCTGATCCAGTCCATGCCTGCAGGCGTGTAGACCTCGGGCCGGAAGTCTCTAGTGAAGAAGCGGTCGCTCTCCAGCCGGCGCGACGCCATCAGGATGAACACGCGAAACGCGGTGTCGCTGAACCCGAATCCCGGTGGCTTCGGCTCGGCGTACATGCCGACGATGAGGTCGACCCGCTCGACGTCGCCGTACACCTCCTCCAACTCGCGCGCCCACACCGGGTTGTCCGTCAGGTCGGCGAAGGTGGCGGCCGGCTTCAGCCGGAACAGGCGGCGAAACTCGTTGTAGCGCGGAACTCCCCGCTCGCGGACCCTCAGGACGTCCACCGCCGCCAAGTCGATGGTGTGGCCGTCGCGAACCAGTTCCGTCAGCTGGACGGGAAAGTTGTGCAGGGTGATCGCCCCGGGGTTCGCCCGCCCGAACGAATAGAGCAGATCAGCCATCGGTGTCTCCGAAAGGCGTTGGCGGACCTGCATGAATTCGAGGTCGACGAGTTTGTGCCCGGCCAGCAGGCTGTCGTCGCTCAACGACCGGAACTCGTAGTCGTCGGGAAGCAGGGGATGCATGCGGTACACCGCGACGAACTCCTCGGTGAGCGAGTAGGGGACGTCGTGATGGTCGGTCGGGGATCCCGGGATGCCCGTGAACACCTCGTTGCTGGTGAACCGCCGGATGAACGGGTTCAGCCGCTCACCGAACACGCCGAACCAGTTGGCGCGCATCGCGAACGTGGTGGTGGGGTGCGCGATGATCGCCGGCGTCCAGTCGGTCGTGTGGATCTTGGCCATCAGCGCCGCGTTGATCAGGCGCGCCTTGTCGTACAGTTCCTGGTCGGTCAGGTGCGGGTAGTGCCCGGCCAGGACGTCGCAGATCGCGTTGTGCTCACGCATGAACAGCGAGTGCAGGAGCGCGAGCCCCACCCAGAAGTTGCCGACCACGCCCGTGGGGTCCAGCGTCGCTTCGAGTGCGGCGGGGGGCAGACCGAGGTCGTCGATCTGAAGCTTGCCGTTCTCGAAGGATCGCAACGCTTCCGCGAATTCGGTCTTCCCGCCGTAGATCTGGGAGCCGTCCCACCAGTGCGTGTCATCGGTGACGAAGGTCGGCGGTCCATCCGGGTCGGGGTTCGGGTCGGGTGCGGTCCGCTTGACGACCATCACACGTTCGTGTCCGTGATCGTCCCGCGTCGGGATCTGCCACGGCTGGTCCTCGGCGGTCGGGTGGCTCAGCCAGTCGTGCACCTCGAACTGGATCCAGGCCGCGGCGAGCAGGTTGAGGGTGGTGGCGGGTTGAAACACCTCGCGGCGTAGGAGTTTTCGGCTGATCACGCTCGGGTTGGGGCTCAACAGCGCCTCGTGAGCCTCCGGGTTTGCATTTGCCAAAGGAACGTTGCGCCCGAAGCGGCATCCCTTGGCGCCCATCAAGGGGTCGGAGAGGTCGTTGTACGTGCCGTCGACGGTACGGGCACCGCGGTACCGTCCGTCGGAAACGGGCGGTGGCTGCGCGCTGGCGTCGCGTCCGGTGTCGTAGAGGTTCTCGGCGCGCAGTCGATAGCGCAGGCCGACGAGCACCGGTATGCCGAGCACGGTGGGCAGCCGGGACCACCCGATCGACCCGTCGATGCGTTCCGCGGCCCGGCCGAGAACCTGGGCGGAACGTCGGCGCAGATTGGGCCTGGCATTCGCCATGGCGTGAGTCCCCCTTGCTGGTCTGGTCGGTGGGATCGTCATGCCATTCAGCCGCGGAGGCGGGCCGCTTGGCGTATCGCCCACGTCACCTCGGCGTGCTGGATGTCGCTGTGTGCGCCACTGATTGGGGATTCGTCCCTGGCGATCACCGAGCTGGCGTCGAGGGCGTAGAACTTGCCCGCCGCGAAGCCGTAGGACGGAGTGCCCGTGGCCAGGGTGACGGTCTGCGCGGCGGGGTCGTTCTGATATCCGTCGTGCCCCATGGCTCCCCACCGGAACGTGACCGCCTCATTGCCTTCGGCGTCCTGGCGTGCGAGCAAGCTGGCCGCCGGGTACCACTTGCCGACTGCTCGGTCAGCACCGGTGAAGGTGGCGACCAACGGGCCGTCCACCCTGTCGACGAACCCTGCGAGCGCGCCCGAGCGCCCGCGGTCGAACGGCAGAGAAGAGGCAAAGGCAAAGTGGGAGAAAGCACCCTGAACCAGGCTTAGCGACTTGACCGGGCTGGCGGACCCGACCGCGCCCGCGGGGAGTCCCGACAGCGCGTACGACACCAGTCGGGCTCCGAAGCTGTGCCCGATGAGGTGGATGCGCGGCGGGCCGGCAGGCCCGGAGAGTGCGCCCAGCAGTGGCCCGAGGCCTTGGCGCCCGACGACGCCGGCGCGGTTCTTCATCTCGTAGTAGCTCATCGTCCGGAGCAGTTCCCGCCCGCCCGCCCACAGTCGGCCGAACATGTTGCCGACGCCTTGGGCATCCGAGCTCGCCTTGGGCGCCATCGTCGCGGCGTGCCCGAGAGCGGTACTCGGTTCGGCGGTGAGTAGGGTCGACTCACCGGCGTCTTCGTCTGCCTGCGGCGGGGTGGTGACGAGTCCTACTGTTAGGGAATGGAATTCGGCGAGTTTGTCCTCATCCTGGGGCTTGTCGTCGAGCAGTTGCCCGATGGTGTCGAGCTGGCTCTGCTGCTCGGGCATGGCCGGCGCGATCGCAGCGACCAGTTGCCGGCCGGAAGAGGGCACCACCTCTTTGGGAGTTGTGGGATCGTCGTCCGGGAACAACAGTGACGGCCACAGAACGCCGACGAACGCGGAGCTGTTCAGATGCGACCCGAGCTGATCCTGCAGCAGCGAGAACATTCCCGCGTACAGCGTGCGGGCGGAGTCGACTCCGTTGTTCCAACCGTGCGAGAAGACGAACACGTCGGTGATGCCGCCTGCCGCGACGGCGGCCTGCAGTCCCGGATGTTCCTGGTGGTCGGTGGTGTTCAGCGTGCCGTCTGCATTGAAAACGACTTCGTAGTAAGGCAATTTAGCCAGTGAAGCCATGATCTCCCCTTAGGTGCTGGTCAGCGCGCGCATGAGATTGACGAGGCCGGCACCCTGATAGAACTCGTGTCGGCCGAGGTCGGTGGCGGTGTCGATGAACTGCTTCTTCACCAGCTCCGGTTGGCCGACGAATTCTGGGCGTGCCGATAGAAACGCGGCCACCGCTCCCGAGACGTGTGCGGCCGCCATCGAGGTGCCGTCCATCTCGATGTACCGCGCCAGCCCGTCGGTCCCGGCGTCCAGCGGCTTCACACCGATGGCCTGATGGCTGGCCGCAGCGGACGTGATCCGCTCGCCGGGGGCCACGAGATCGGGTTTGAGTCGACCGTCGAGCGTCGGCCCCTTCGACGAGTTGAAGGTGACGCCGAAGGTGTGGGGCCGGTAGCGGTGGGTCGATCCCACCGTGATCGCCGCTGCGGAGTTGCCGGGGTCGGTGATCGTGGACAGCTGGCCGAAGACGTCATTGGTCGCTCCCAGGACGTCCGCCCCGACGCCGCCCGCGACGGTACCCGCGCCGATGTTGCCCGCGCTGACGACTGCCACCACCCCGGTGCCGACGAGGAGATCGAGTTCGCGACACAGTGGACTCTGGCCTGCGGCGTAGTCCCCCGGCTGCCACGCGCAGCCAAGCGACATGTTCACGCCGTGGATCTGTAGTTCACGCGCCCCATCGTTGACGTTGCGCACGTAGTCGATGGCGTCGAGAAGTGCACTCTCCAGCGTCTTCCCGTTATCGTCGAGGACCTTCAAGCTCACCAGGTTCGCCTGCGGCGCAACACCGTTGAGTGTGGTGCCGGTTTCCAGCGGCCGGCTGACCCACTTCGGCAGACCGACCCCGCGCTCGGTACCGGCCACCCGCATCAGCGTGGGGTCCGACGGTGCCCGGCCCGCGATGATGCCCGCGATGTGGGTGCCGTGACCGAAGGTGTCGGCCAGCGGGCCACCCTTCGCGAGGGCCGGGTTGCTGGTGAAGTCGTGATGAAGGTTCTTGACGGCGCCAGCCGACAGCGTGCCGCTGGCCTCGAAGTGGGGATGGCTCGCTTCGATTCCCGAGTCGACCACCGCCCACACCACGCCCTTGCCGCCGCAGCCGTAGGTGCGTGCGGCGGCGTCGGCCTGAATGGTCGTCAGCGAGCGATCCAGATGCGCCTTGACGACGAGGTCGGGCCAGATACGGTAGATCAGTCCCAGCGCCTTGGTCTCCGCTGTGCTGCCACTGGTTCCGCCGCCGAGCATCAGCCGCGATACCTGGGCGGGGTCCAACACGCAGCGCATGTAGTGCCGTCCCACGGGCACCGGTTCGAGGTCGTCGGCCAGATTGCCGAATACCGAGTGGAACAACTCGCGGAAATCGTCGCGTGCCGAGTCCACCGTCGTGCCGGGGTTGACCCGGAGTTCGACCAGCATCACCCGCCCGCCGGCTTCGTTCGTCAGGACCGCATCCTTCGCGGCCGGCGAGATGTCCTCGGATGGGGCCAGCAGCACGGGACTCACCAGCGACGTCCGCCTCGGAGCCGGGCTGGGACTCATCGCAGACACCCGCTGTGTCGCGCTGGGCAGTCATCCATGTCGCAAGCCTGCGCCCTCGCGCTCCCGAGGGCACGCGTACTCGGGTACTCGATACGGCCCATCACGGGATCGCTGCAGGAAGCGAAGCTGTCGACATTCTCGAACGCTACTGCCGGCAGGCTCGTCGTCGGCGAGTTTTGGACAGCCTCACGGTTGAACGTCCGCCGGCGGGTCCGGCTCGCGGTTGGGCGGGTAGGCGGCCCAGATCCGTCCGCCGATCTTGATGTTCGGGGTGCGGAAGTAGGCCCATCCGCCCATCAGTACGCAGGCCATGGCGACGAAGGCGATCGAACTCTGAAGGTCCGGCAACCCGGCCGCGAACAGCACGGGGATGGCGACGATGGTGGCCGTCCAGTAGATGCGACGCTTCATCGCCCGCTTGGATCTCGCGGCGGTGTCCCAACCGGGCAACAGAAGACCGGTGAGCAGGATGGCGACGCCGATGTAGAAGAGACTCAGTGACAGGGTGCTCACTGGCCCAGCGTGCGGTGTAGGAACTCGTAGATCAGCGCCGAGCGGAATGCCGTCTGCGCGTTGTCCGCCGCGCCCGCATGGCCACCCTCCACGTTCTCGTAGTAGCGCACCCGATGGCCTGCCTCCTCCAGTGCGGCGGTCATCTTCCTGGCGTGGCCGGGATGGACCCGGTCGTCACGGGTCGACGTCGTCACGAGCAGTGCCGGGTACGCGTGGTCGGCCGAGATGTTCTGGTACGGCGAATACTCGGAGATGAAGGCCCAGTCGTCGGGGTTGTCCGGGTTGCCGTACTCGGCCACCCACGAGGCCCCGGCCAGCAGCAGGTGGTAACGCTTCATGTCGAGCAGAGGCACGCTGCACACCAACGCGCCGAACAGTTCCGGGTACTTGGTCAGCATGATGCCCATGAGCAGTCCGCCGTTGCTGCCGCCCTGGGCGCCCAGTCGATCGACGGTGGTGATGCCGCGTGCGACCAGATCAGCTGCTACGGCGGCGAAGTCCTCGTGCACCAGATGCCTGCCCTCGCGCATGGCCTGCGTGTGCCACCGTGGGCCGAACTCGCCGCCACCGCGAATGTTGGCGAGGACGTAGGTGCCGCCCCTCGAGAGCCACAACCTGCCGAGCACGCCGCCGTAGCCCGGGGTGTTGGACGATTCGAAGCCGCCGTAGCCGCCTAGTAGCGTCTTGCCTGGACCCGTCGAACTGCGATGCCCCGCAACGAAGTACGGGATCATCGTGCCATCAGCCGAGGCGACGAAGTGCTGATTCACCTCGATGTCGGAGGCGTCGAAGAACGCCGGCGCACTCTTGATCTCGGTCACCTCGCCGCCGGCGTGGCCCCACAGCAGCCGGGACGGGCTGTCGAAGCCGCTCGAGTCCAAGAAGATCTCGTCGCCGTATTCGTCGACGTCGACGACCACCGTCGTGGCATTGTGCGGGACGCCTGGGATCGGCTCCCGTCGCCACGGGCCCGGGGTGACGAGCTCGACGAGGGTTGCCACGTCGTGCAGCGTGACGAGGACGAGCCTGTCGCGGGTCCACGCGTAGGTGTCCAGGCTGGTGTGCTCGTCGGGTTCGAAGACCGCACTGAGTTCTACAGTGCCACTGAGGAAGTCATCGTACTTCGCGGCCAGCAGCGAGCCGGCGGGATACGTCACCGCAGCCACCGTCCAATCGGTACGCGGCCTGACGAGGAGCCACTCGCGGTGGATGGAGATCGCCGCGTCGGTAGGCACGTCGATCGCGATGAGTTCCTCGCCGCGAATCTCGAAGCGCTCGCGGTTGAAGAAGTCGACCGATCTCGTGGCCAGCAGTCGCTCGAAGTCGGGCGTCGGGTCGAATCCGATGCCGACGCTGACGTCTGACGCCGCGCCGGAGAACACGGTCTGCGCTTCGGTCAGAGGTTGTCCGCGTCGCCACCGCTTCGCGATGCGGGGATAGCCGGAGTCGGTCAGCGTGTCCGGGCCGAAGTCCGTCCCGATCAGCACGCTGTCGCGGTTCTCCCAGGAGATGCTGGTCTTCGCCTCGGGCACCGTGAACCCGTCAGCGACGAATTGGCGTGTCGCCATGTCGAATTCGCGGGTGACCGTCGCGTCCGATCCGCCGCGCGAGAGGCTGACGAGCGCCAGTGTGAGGTCGGGCTCGATCACGTCGGCGCCGGCCCAGACCCATTTCTCGTCGTCCTCCGCGGCCAACGCGTCGAGGTCGATCAGAACGTCCCAGTCGGGTGAATCACTGCGGTAACCGTCGAGTGTGGTGCGCCGCCACAGTCCACGCGGGTGGTCGCCGTCGCGCCAGTAGTTGTAGAGGTACTCGCCGCGCCGTCGCACGTACGGGATCCGGGCGTCGGTGTCCAAGATCTCCAGCGCCTCTGCGCGCATCTGCTCGAAACGCTCGCCGCCGAGTTCGGCAAGCGTCGGTTCGTTGCGCTGTCGCACCCACTCGAGCGCGTCGTCGCCGGTGATGTCCTCGAGCCACAGATACGGGTCCGCCCCGGCCGTCTGCTCTTCGCACAAGCGCTCATTACCCACGCAACCATTGTGACCGCGGGCGTAGTGTGAGCTGGATAACACCTCGTTTGGCCCGACGGGCACGGGTACTTCGAGTTGACCTCATTCGCAGGGAAGGAAGGCCGTGAGCGACACACCGCCGCGTGCGCTGATCACCGAGTCGGCCGCCGGCCTGCTCCGTACGTTGCAGAATCGCCATGGGGCGTTGATGTTTCACCAGTCCGGCGGCTGCTGCGACGGGTCGTCGCCGATGTGTTACCCCGACGGTGAGTTCATCGTCGGCGACCGCGACATCCTGCTGTCGATCCTCGACGTCGGCGACGGGGTACCGGTGTGGATCTCCGGGAGCCAGTTCGAGGCGTGGAAGCACACCCAACTGGTCATCGACGTCGTTCCCGGGCGGGGCGGCGGCTTCAGCCTCGAAACTCCGGAGGGCATGAGGTTCCTCAGCCGCGGACGTGCCTACACCGAAGCGGAGAACCGACTGCTCGCCGACCAGCCGCCGGTGACCGGGTCGGCGTACGAACGCGGCGAGCGGCCGCGGGACGGCGGCACCCACATCGTCGCCGAGGCGAGTGACGCCTGCCCCATCCCGGCGGCGCGGACTGCGCAGGTGCAGGCCTAGGGGTCCTTCGGCACGACCATTAGGCTGGATCCGTGACTCACTATGACGTCGTCGTACTAGGTGCTGGTCCAGGCGGTTACGTGGCGGCCATTCGCGCGGCCCAGCTCGGGCTGAGCACCGCCATCGTCGAGCCGAAGTACTGGGGCGGGGTCTGCCTCAACGTCGGCTGCATTCCGTCCAAGTCGCTGCTACGCAACGCCGAGCTGGCGTACATCTTCACCAAGGAAGCCAAGACGTTCGGCATCAGCGGCGACGTTTCGTTCGACTACGGCTCGGCGTTCGACCGCAGCCGCAAGGTCGCCGACGGCCGCGTCGCGGGCGTGCACTTCCTGATGAAGAAGAACAAGATCACCGAGATCCACGGCCGCGGATCCTTCACTGACGCCAACACGCTGTCGGTCGACCTCAACGACGGTGGCACCGAGTCGGTCACCTTCGACAACGCGATCATCGCGACCGGCAGCAGCACCCGATTGGTGCCCGGCACGTCGCTGTCGGAGAACGTCGTCACCTACGAAGAGCAGATCCTGGCGCGGGAACTGCCCAAGTCGATCGTCATCGCTGGTGCAGGGGCCATCGGCATGGAGTTCGGCTACGTGATGAGCAACTACGGCGTCGACGTCACCATCGTCGAGTTCCTGCCCCGCGCGCTGCCCAACGAGGACGCCGAGATCTCGAAGGAGATCGAGAAGCAGTTCAAGAAGCTGGGCGTCAAGATCCTCACCGGCACCAAGGTCGAGTCGATCGAGGACGACGGGTCGCAGGTCACCGTGACCATAAGTAAGGACGGCAAGACAGAGGAGCTCAAGGCCGACAGGGTCATGCAGTCCATCGGCTTCGCGCCCAACGTCGAGGGCTTCGGCTTGGACAAGGCCGGCGTGGCGCTTACCGACCGCAAGGCCATCGGCATCGACGACTACATGCGCACCTCCGTCCCGCACATCTACGCGATCGGTGACGTCACGGCGAAGCTGCAGCTCGCGCACGTCGCCGAGGCCATGGGCGTCGTGGCTGCCGAAACCATCGCGGGCGCCGAGACGCTGGCGCTCGGCGACTACCGGATGCTGCCGCGCGCTACTTTCTGCCAACCTCAGGTCGCCAGCTTCGGGCTCACCGAGCAGCAGGCCCGTGACGAGGGCTATGACGTCAAGGTCGCGAAGTTCCCCTTCACGGCCAACGGCAAGGCGCACGGCCTGGGCGAGCCCGGCGGCTTCGTCAAGGTGATCGCCGATGCGAAGTACGGCGAACTCCTCGGTGGCCATTTGATCGGACACGACGTCTCGGAGCTTCTGCCCGAGCTGACCCTCGCGCAGAAGTGGGACCTGACCGTCAACGAGCTCAGCCGCAACGTGCACACCCATCCCACGCTGTCCGAGGCGCTTCAGGAGTGCTTCCACGGCCTGGCCGGCCACATGATCAACTTCTGAGAGCCAACGCGTGAGAGCGACGATTGTCGCCGGACTCGGCGGGTTGATCATCGGCCACATGCTGTGGCTGACCGCGATCTCGTTCGCGACGAAGACCGCGACCGTGAATGCCTGGGTGCTCGTCGTGGCGGCCGGGTCCTTGGGTCTCGCCATCGCGGGCGGCCTGCTCGGGCGAATGTTTTACGGCCGCAAGGCGTTTGCGAAGGCTGCGTTCCTCTGGTGCGTGCCGATCTCGCCGCTGCTGTTCTCGATCAGCGTGCTCGCAGTCACCTACCTCTAACGGCCGGGCGCCCGCTGCCGCACTTCCTGGAGCACCCAGCCGTTGCCGTCCGGGCAGCTGAAGGACGCGAACGATGCGTAGTCGCCGTGATTCGGATCGGCCCCCGGTAGGCGGTGATCGAGGCCCGCGTGATGGAACACCCCGCCGGCATCGTGGAACACGTCGGACACCTCGATCCCGCGACCGGAAACGTCGGCGCGGGCGGCGTCGATGTCCGTTACCGCCAAATGCATGAACTGGACCGAACCTGGCGCGGCCGACGTGATGCCACTGCGACGCCCCCTCCGCAAACGCGCCCAGATGGCGTTCCGCGTTGGGCCGGAACCGTACGGCACTCGCGGACGACGTCGGCGACTATCGGCAAGTCAAGATCGGACCCGTTCGCGACGGCTAGCCTGCGCATAGAGCCGAGGGGGCACCATGAAGGTCGACGAGTCGATTGCATTGGTGACGGGAGGCAATCGCGGGCTTGGGCTGGCGTTCGCCCAAGAGTTGCAAGCCCGCGGTGCGAAGAAGGTCTACGTCGGGGTGCGAGACCCGGAGGCCTTCGACCGGCCGGGGATGGAGGCGGTCCGGCTGGACGTTACCGACCTCGATTCAGTCCGAGCCGCCGCTGCTCGCTGCGATGACGTCACGCTGCTGGTCAACAACGCGGGCATCGGGAGCCTGACCGACGGTGTGCTGGATCCGGCGTTCGTCGAGGCCTGCCGGGCCATCTTCGAGACGAACTTCTACGGGATGGTGCACGGGAGTCAGACCTTCACGCCGTTGATTGAGCGCAACGGCGGTGGCGCCATCATCAACGTTCTGTCCGACGCCGCCTGGTTCTCCCGACCACCGCTCGGCGCTTACTCGGCGAGCAAGTCAGCTGCGTGGAGCTTCACCAACGCCCTTCGCTTGGATCTCTCCAAACGAAACGTCGAGGTGGTGGCGATGCACGCCGGGTTCATCGATACCGACATGGCGAGCGCTGTCGACACCCCGAAGAGCCGCCCCCGCGACGTGGCGGGGACGACGCTCGACGGGCTTGAGGATGGCGCGGCCGAAGTACTGGTCGACGAGCAGGCGCGACTGGTGAAGCGGACGTTGTGCACTGACGACGGCTACTACCTAAATCCGCCTGGTATCGGCTGACGTCGGCGCTTCAGTTTGGGAAGTCCAGCGGGATCTTCAGCGTCGCCATCGTGGCGGCCAACCCGTCGTATTGGCCGGCCAGCATGCAGAATTCGATCAGTTGCTTCCGATCGAGCTGGGAAGCCAGCGCCGCCCAGGTCTCCGGTGACATCGATCGGGTGATGACGAACTCGTCGGTCGCCGTGATCAGGACTCGCTGCTTGTCTGTCAGCCCTTCCGCGTCGGGGCCTTCGAAGATCCGGGCCTGCGTTTCGTCGTCGAGGCCGCGAGTCCGCGCCAGCCGACGGTGCTGCTGAAGCTCATATTCGCAGTCACGCAGGTGCCCGACGCGGAGGATGACGAGCTCGGCATCCCGACGGGGCAGCTTGCCCCAATTGAGCAGCACACCGGAGTACGGCAGCCACGCGATGAGGAGCAGCTTGTGCTGGCCGATGACGTCCATCAGGTGGAAGCGGGGCGCCCGGATCACGCGGGCACCGGCCTTCGCGATGATCCAGCCGATGGGGCCGAGTTCGCGAAGGCTGCCGGTGGATGGGATGCGGGCGGGCTCGCCCCACTTCCCGGTGGCTTCGCTTCGGCTCTCCGGTGTCTCGGTCATGGCTGTCGACTCCTCATTGCGTCATGCGTGCTTCACCAGGTACGGCGAGACCGTGCTGCGGTGCTCGTCGAGGTCGAGTGCCCGGCCCAGCGCGGGGAAGGCGCGTTGCGGGCAGTTGTCACGTTCGCAGACCCGGCAGCCGGCGCCGATCGGTGTGGCGATGTCACCAGACAAATCGAGACCCTCCGAATACACGAGTCGTTGCGCGTGCCGCAACTCGCAGCCGAGACCGATCGCGAACGTCTTGCCCGGCTGACCATATCGCGACGCCCGACGCTCCACCGTACGTGCGACCCACATGTAGTGGCGCCCGTCGGGCATCTGGGCGATCTGCACGAGGATCTTGCCAGGGTTGGCGAACGTCTCGTAGACATTCCACAACGGGCAGGTGCCTCCGCTCGACGAGAAGTGAAAGCCCGTGGCGGACTGGCGCTTCGACATGTTGCCTGCCCGGTCGACGCGTACGAACGAGAGCGGCACGCCGCGCATCGACGGCCTCTGCAACGTGGACAACCGGTGCGCGACGGTCTCGTAGCTGACCGAGTAGAACGCCGACAGCCGCTCGACGTCGTAGCGGAAGTTCTCGGCGACGTCGTGGAACTGGCGGTAGGGCAGGACGGTCGCCGCCGCGAAGTAGTTGGCGAACCCCAGGCGAGCCAGGGTGCGCGACTCGTCGCTGGTGAAGTTGCCCTCCTCGACCCGGGCGTCGATTAGGTCGCCGAACTCGAGGTAGGCGAGCTCGGCAGCGAGCCTGAATACGTACCGACCAGACGACAGATGGCTGCCGATCTCCAGTGTCTTCGTGCCGGGGTCGTAACGGTGCAGCACCGTGTCGCCCAGATCGATGCGTTTGACGATGTGCACGCCGTGCACTCTGACGAGTCGGTCGGACAACTCGGCTGCCAGATCGGCGCGGTGCATGCGCATCCGCACGGTCATGTCTTCGGCGGCGGTGTCGAGTTCGTGCAGGTAGTTCTGCCGTTGATAGAAGTAGTCCCGCACCTCCTCGTGGGGCATGGTGATCGATCCGCTGCCGCTGCCGTCGGAGAAGCGGTCCTCGGTGGCGGCCGCCAGCTGCGTGGTCGTGAGGCGGTAGCGCCGGTGCAGATTGACCATCGCCCGCGCGAGCGTCGGATGAGCATTCACCACGTCGGCGATCTCGGACAGGTCGACGTCGATGCCGACGTCGCGGTCCATCGTCACTTCGCGCAGTTCGGCCACCAGTCGGGTGTCATCCTGCGAAGCGAAGAACGTCGCGTCGACGCCGAAGACGTCCGTGATGCGCAGTAGCACCGCGACTGTCAGAGGGCGTACGTCGTGCTCGATCTGATTCAGATAACTGGGGGAGATGTCGAGCATCTGCGCGAGCGCCGCCTGACTGAATCCCCGCTCGCTGCGAAGCTGGCGAACCCGCGACCCTACGAAGGTTTTGGCCACGTCAGCCAGCATAACGAGACTGTGAAGGTTGCCTTTGCAGGATTGGCAGATCGGCGGCTCGTGGCAGTATTTGCACCCGTGAGCACCAAGGGTGGACCCGGCAGGAGCCAAGTGATGGGCCTGTCCAAGGCGATGATGCCCGTCCCCGATCCGCACCCCGACGTCTTCGACATCGAGTGGCCGTTGCGGGTCGCCGACGTCGACCGCAAGGGCAGGCTGAAATTCGACGCCGCGACGCGGCACATCCAGGACATCGGTTCCGATCAGCTGCGTGAGATGGGCTTCGAGGAGACGCACCCGCTGTGGATCGTTCGGCGCACGATGATCGACCTGATCGAGCCCATCCAGTTCAAGGACATGATGCGGCTGCGACGCTGGTGCTCGGGCACCTCCAACCGTTGGTGCGACATGCGGGTGCGCATCGAGGGCCGCCGGGGTGGATTGATCGAATCCGAGGCGTTCTGGATCAACATCAACCGCGAGACACAGGGACCTGCGCGCATTTCCGACGACTTCATCGCCGGCCTACAGAAGACCACCGAGGTCGACCGGTTGCGGTGGAAGGCGTATTTGAAGGCGGGCAGCCGCGAGGATGCCGAGCACGTGCGTGAGTACCCGGTCCGCGTCAGCGACATCGACATCTTCGACCACATGAACAACTCGGTGTACTGGAGCGTCGTCGAGGACTACCTGTACGAGCATCCCGAACTCACCGCCGCGCCGTTGCGCGTGACCATCGAACACGATCTGCCGGTGGCGCTGGGGGACAGGCTGGCGATCGTCCGCCACGTGCATCCGGCCGGGTCCACCGACAAGTTCGGCGAGGACCTGACGGATCGCACTGTTACAACCCTCACATATCTCGTCGGCGACGAGGTCAAGGCCATCGCCTGCCTCTTCGCGCTCTGAATCGATTGGGTTAAGAGTACGAGCGTACTGACCTGGAAAAACTGGCTACTGAACAGTAACTTCTGAACCGTTACAGCCGATCACCGCCTTCGCAATCTTTGCAAGTTAACGCCAGGTGTTGGCGAAAGTTGGCAGGCGAAACGGGTGGACCTGCGCATATGCGCTGTGACATCGTCGTGTTAGCAGAAAAGCTAACTCGCGGTGGCGTTAGCAAGCAATGAGCCCAGTGCCACCGGCGATCCGTAATCAAAGGAGCACCGATGTCCACTGTTGGCACGCCCAAGTCACCCGAACAGATCCAGCACGACTGGAACACCAACCCCCGCTGGAAGGGCATCGAGCGCACCTACTCCGCCGAGGACGTCGTCGCCCTGCAGGGCCATGTCGTCGAGGAGAGCACGCTGGCCCGCCGCGGCGCCGAGGTGCTCTGGGAGCAGCTGCACGACATGGATTACGTCAACTCCCTGGGCGCGCTGACCGGCAACCAGGCAGTGCAGCAGGTCCGCGCCGGCCTGAAGGCGATCTACCTCTCCGGCTGGCAGGTCGCAGGCGACGCGAACCTGTCCGGCCACACCTACCCCGACCAGAGCCTGTACCCGGCCAACTCGGTGCCGCAGGTGGTCCGTCGCATCAACAACGCGCTGCTGCGCGCCGACCAGATCGCCAAGGTCGAGGGCGACCGGTCGGTCGAGAACTGGCTGGCCCCGATCGTCGCCGACGGTGAAGCCGGCTTCGGTGGCGCGCTGAACGTCTACGAGCTGCAGAAGGCCATGATCGCCGCGGGTGTCGCCGGTTCGCACTGGGAGGACCAGCTCGCGTCGGAGAAGAAGTGCGGTCACCTCGGTGGCAAGGTGCTGATCCCCACGCAGCAGCACATCCGCACCCTGACCTCGGCCCGCCTGGCGTCCGACGTCGCGGACGTCCCCACGGTCGTCATCGCCCGCACCGACGCCGAGGCAGCCACGCTGATCACCTCCGACGTCGACGAGCGCGATCAGCCGTTCATCACCGGTGAGCGGACCAAGGAAGGCTTCTACCGGGTCAAGAACGGCCTCGAGCCCTGCATCGCCCGCGCCAAGTCCTACGCGCCGTACTCCGATCTGATCTGGATGGAGACGGGTACGCCGGACCTCGAGCTCGCGAAGAAGTTCGCCGAGGGCGTCAAGAGCGAGTTCCCCGACCAGATGCTGGCCTACAACTGCTCGCCGTCGTTCAACTGGAAGCAGCACCTGGACGACGCGACCATCGCGAAGTTCCAGAACGAGCTCGGCGCGATGGGGTTCAAGTTCCAGTTCATCACCCTGGCTGGCTTCCACGCCCTGAACTACTCGATGTTCGATCTGGCCCACGGCTACGCCCGCAACCAGATGAGCGCCTACGTCGAGCTGCAGGAGCGCGAGTTCGCCGCCGAGGAGCGTGGCTACACCGCGACGAAGCACCAGCGCGAGGTCGGCGCCGGCTACTTCGACCGGATCGCCACCACCGTGGACCCGACCAGCTCGACCACCGCGCTGGCCGGCTCGACCGAAGAGGGTCAGTTCCACTGAGTCACTAGCCGCACGAGCAGACGTAAAGGTCCCCGACCGCACGGCGTGTCGGGGACTTTTGCTTCTGCTCGCGGATTGAGGAAGATTCGTGAGCGTGAAAAATATTGAGCGAGTGGGAGTCGTCGGCGCCGGGCAGATGGGTGCGGGCATCGCGGAGGTGTCGTTGCGCGCTGGTGTCGACGTGCGTATCTACGAGCCCACCGAGGCGTTGGTGACGGCAGGCCGCGATCGAATCACCAAGTCGCTGGAGCGTGGCGTCAGCAAGGGCAAGCTCACGCAGGACGAGTTCGACTCGGCCATCGCCAGGTTGACGTCGACCACCAGCCTCGCCGATCTGTCGGATCGCCAGCTGGTGATCGAGGCGATCATCGAGGACGACACCGTCAAGGCGAAGGTCTTCGCCGAACTCGATGCCGTGATTACCGACCCCGACACCGTGCTGGCGTCGAACACCTCCAGCATCCCCATCATGAAGATCGCCGCGGCGACCAAGAATCCGGGCCGCGTGCTGGGGCTGCACTTCTTCAACCCGGTGCCGGTGCTGCCGCTCGTCGAGTTGGTCAGGACGCTCGTCACCACCGACGAGGCCGCCGCGCGCGCCGAGCACTTCGCCAGCACCGTGCTCGGCAAGCAGGTGGTTAAGTGCACCGACCGATCGGGCTTCGTCGTCAACGCGCTGCTGGTGCCCTACCTGCTGTCGGCCGTGCGGATGGCGGAGGCGGGCGTGGCGACCATCGAGGACATCGACACGGCGGTCGTCGCAGGCCTGTCGCATCCGATGGGGCCGCTGAAGCTGTCCGACCTGATCGGTCTGGACACGCTGAAGCTGATCGCGGACAAGATGTTCGAGGAGTTCAAGGAGCCGCTCTACGGGCCGCCGCCGCTGCTGCAGCGGATGGTCGAAGCGGGCCAGCTGGGCAAGAAGTCGGGCAAGGGCTTCTACACCTACTGACCGCCCCGCCGACACTTCGGTTGTTGATCGATTTCGCCCGATTTCCGTCAACTTCCGCAGTCTCGGTGCGGGTCCGGGGAACCCAGAGGCGGGTTCGCGCGCCTAAGAGGTGTGTGCGAACTGGTGATGGCATCCGAAGTGCTCGCCTCGGGCGCACTGACGCGCAACGATCTGCGACGCCGATACGTGAAGGTGCATCGCGACGTCTATGTACGGCGGGGAAGAGACCTGACGGCACTCGACCGAGCCAGAGCCGCCTGGCTGTGGTCACATCGCGAGGCGGTCTTGGTCGGCAGTTCATCAGCTGCGGTGCTCGGTACCAAGTGGCTGCCAGTCGACGAACCGCCCGAAATCGCCCGATCGAGATACCCGTCGCCACCGGGAATCGTCGTCCGCAGTGGAGTCATCACCAACGACGAGATTGCCTGCGCTGCCGACGGAATCCAACACACCGTTGCGGCCCGGACTGCCTACGACCTTGGTCGACGACTGCCGTTCGAGCGGGCAGTGATCCGGATTGACGCGCTGCTCAACAAGACTCAAGTGCCGGTCGCCGCGGTGGACGCCATCTCTGAAAGGTATCCGGGCGCGCGTGGCATTCGCGGCATGCGCCATGCGATCGAGTACGTCGACGCGGGTGCAGAGTCGCCGCAGGAGACCCGATTACGGCTCCTGCTAGTCCAATCCGGTGTACCGCGACCCATGACTCAGATCCCGGTGGCCGACGATCGCGGTCGCGTCGTGCGCCGCATCGACATGGGTTGGCCGCGATGGATGGTGGGTGCCGAGTACGACGGCGAGCAGCATTTCAACGGCCCCGACGACTATGCCAACGACATCGAGCGATTGGAGTTCTTGGCGAATCGCGGCTGGACGATCGTGCGGGTCAGCGCCCGGCAGTTGCGCTGGGAGCGTCCCACGATCGTGGCGCGCGTGAATAGGGCGCTCGCCGCGGCGGGCATGCCGCGAAACTACGGTTGTTGACGGAAATCGGGCGAATTGGCGCAACAACCGTAGTCTCGGCGAGCGCTAG
>NZ_DASQEU010000111.1:0-2030 GCF_035633495.1 Mycobacterium sp.
GAGGCCCCGATTCCCGACGTCGAGGCTGCCTTTGTGCTGAAGATGTTGGTTCGCATTGTTCGGGACACGCGACGCGATCTCCAGGACATCGAGACGCTTCTGGAGATCATTGCGTCGCAACCCGATTACCGCTCATCGCCCTGGCGGATTGACGACCCGAACATCACGAGGGCCGGTGAACGAGGCGACGCCGCGCGCGCAGCGGGGGCAGATGATCGCCAGCCCAACAACCGTGTTGACGGCCTGAACAACGGCGCTGTTGTGGCGCCACGTCGCTGTGCCGTCGCGCTTAGGGTTGCCCAGGCGATACCGCAGTGAATACCGCAGTGCTTTCATTCGCGCTCAATGCCCACCAACGCCGCCAGCACCATATCCGCCGCTAAAGGCAATTTCCTCAGTAGCTACCGTCGACACCAAACACGACAAACGCCCAGTTCAGAGGATTTTAAGTCCGCTGCCTCTGCCAATTGGGCTATGGGGGCGTCACGCTCATAGGGACGCTACCCAACTGTCGCACGGGCATTCGGCACCGGCGACAAAGCGTCCCGACGGTATGTGGGCCAGCGGGCCGTTGATCAAGTCGGCGAAGGTGGTTTCGATGATGGCGTGGCGGCGGTGGGTGATGTCGGCCTCGGCGACCGGCTCGTCTAAGTCGGTGAAGAACGGGTGGTAGCGCCACACCGGGAACAGCGCGTCGAGGTGGCGGGCGTCTTTGACGCGGCGCACGATCAGCCGGGCGGTCACCGCATCGGGAGTGGATGCCAAAGCGGGTGGGAGGTTTCGGCGACCTCGGCATCAGAGATCCACACCCCGGTGTCGGGATCTTGGACGTCGATGTCTGTGAGGACGCCCTGTTTTCGCCAGTAGTCGGAGGCCAGTTAGGCGATCTTCTGCGGCGCGCCTGCGCACTTGATCGCACCAGCGGGAACCGTGAACACCGCGGTGCCCGAGCTCATGGTGCGGATGAATCCCAGATGCGCGGAGCGAGATCGAACCGGTAGTTCGACGTCAGCCTACCCACCGGAAACCCTCCAGCGGTATGACCTGCCCGGCCCTGGCATCGGGTTTCGTCATCCAGGTCTGGTTCATCATGCTGCTCGGCTGGCTGAACCGACGGTTCGGCGAGGCGGATCAGGAGAGAGCGACGCCGTCGGGCGGCGCGGACTGAGCGAGGACCGGCTGCCCACTCCGCAGTCCGTCCACGACGTCGGCGGCCTTCATCAGCTCACGGCCTCGCTGTCGAGGGCTGTGCGGAGCCCGGCAGCGGCGCGGTCGCCGATCCGGCCGAAGGCGATCCGCAGGCCCACATCACCGAACCGCAGCAAACCCTTGAGACGCAACTCGGCATCGTAGGTGACGAGCGAGCCAGCGCCGTCGGGCTCCACCGTGATGCGGTCGTCGGAGGTAAACATCCAGCTCTTGGCCACCACCCTGATCGTGCGCGGCACGTCGATCTCCACGGTGCGATAGCGCAGGGTGATGTCGCGGCCCGGGTTCTTCACGGTCACGTCGTAGGCGGCGTCGGGACCGATGCCCTGGCCCTCGACCTGCTCGGCGGCGACGACCCCGGGATCCCACTCGGCGAAGTTGCGCAGGTCCGCGACATAGGCGAACGCGTCCTCCGGGGAACGCGGGGTGCGCACTGTGGTGACGTAACGGGCCATGGTGATCCTCCTCGCAGGCGGTCCGAGGTGGGCTGCCCTCATGCGCTACGCGGAGTGTGCGAGCACGAGACCCAGGGTACGGCCAGCCAGCAGCGAATCAGCGTCGGTGATGTGAAATGTCGACTACTCACCCCGCGCGCCGTGCAGCAGGGTCACTTGGGCCTCGCCCCGGGATTCCCTACCTCTCCGGTCAGTTTGCGATTCCGGCTCGACCCTCCGGTGGCCACCACGGCTGGCACCAACCCTGTGGGAGTGGCCACCTATCTTGCCGAGATCACGCGGCACCAACGTCGTCGATCTTGGTTCCTTCGGCCTGAGGACGAGTGAATTGGCGTTTCCCATCCTGCCGCCCACGGACCCGTCCCC
>NZ_DASQEU010000112.1:0-76698 GCF_035633495.1 Mycobacterium sp.
TCCACAGCACCGCCCCGATGACCAGGAGGATGATCCCGATGGTCCACAGGATCGGGATACCGAACACGAATCCGGCGATGAGAAGAATGATTCCGAGAATGATCATGGCGTTTCCCTACTTTGATATTTGTTGGCGGACCGGACACGAGCACGACGCGACAGCGATGGCGCAAGCACCGCCGACCTGTCGATCTCGGCGACATTCGACCACCGATGCGTCAATGAGATCATGCGCGCCGACATTGCTGATTGGGTGGGCAAGCTGGCTGACGCGAGCAAGTCGGCGTCGACGATCCGACATCACTATTTCGTTGTGCGACAGATACTTTCGCAGTGCGTGGCAGACGGACGACTCACCGTCAACCCGGCCGATCACGTAAAGTTGCCGTCCGAGCGAAGCGCGGCCGGCGGCACACCTGGCGTCGTGGACGATCCCGACATGTTTCTCACTGCCGCGCAGGTGGCCTCGCTGGTCGCCGCGACGCCCTGGCCTTGCTCGGTAATGGTGCACCTGGCCGCGTGGTGCGGTCTGCGCGCCGCCGAGCTGGCCGGTTTGCAGGTCGGCGACGTGGAGCTTCCAGACGCGCCGATCAACCCGAACGCACCGGCTAAACCGGGCGTTCTGCACGTTGAGCGAACCGTCATCACGATCGACGGCGCGTTGGTCTATGACTCGCCGAAGACGAAGGGGAGCCGTCGCCGCGTTCCGATGATGAGCGGGACCACCGAGCTTGTCCGGGACTACCTGGCCGCGCATCCGCGCCGTGACGATCCGGCCGCGCCGCTGTTTTGTGCCGTGACTCTGAAGCCGTCCAAACCGACCGGTAAATGCGCCACCGATTCGAGCGGCAATCGGATCGCGCCGACCGCTGTCGATGCGCTGGCAGCGCTGTCGGCCGACGAAGCGGCCGATCGTCTGGTGTTGGATTGGTTGGCCCCGATTCGCCACCAGACCTTCTACAAGGCCGTGTTTCGGCCCGCTGTGGCTCGCTCCAACCGCCTTGGCGGTGGCGACGTGTTGCCGTCTGCGCTGAAGTTTCACGCCTTGCGCCACACTTACGCGAGTCTGTGCGCGGCGGGGATTCCCCCGCTACAGCATTCGCGTTTCATGGGACACGCGAAGGTGACGACAACACTGGCGATCTACACGCACTTGTTCGATGACGATCACGCCGAGACGATGGCCTCTCTGGAAGCGATGAGCCGACCAGCCAACGCGCCGAACGTCGTACGGATGCGCCGGGCTCGAAGCGTTTGACCGCCGGCGAAGTTCCGTGTCCATCAAAATGCCACCCAGCCACCCGCAGGGAACGCCATCCGGGCCTGGGATTAGGGGTTGGCGGGTTGAAGGATGGCGGCGGCGACCGGGATCTGTCAGGCCACCTTCTTGAGCATCGCGGCGACGAGGCGTTGCGCGTCAGGCACCGCCCACGCCGGATCAGCCGGCTCCATGGGGGAATTGACATCGCCCCCGACGGCACCGAAAACAGGGAGCAGCCTATTTGACCGACTGGCGCGGGTCACAAAGGCAACTGGACAGCCACCGGCGAGAATTCGCCTGCGCACGCTCGCGCAGTGGTGCCCGATGACATCACTCCCTTCAAACCGCAGGAGTCAACCGAAAGAGAGGTTGCCTGAATACCGGCAATGGCAATTCCTCCCGTGGGACGATCACCTCTCCAGGCTTCGAATCGGTTTTCGAACTTCACGAGGAAGTGAGATGGCAGACGGCACCCGACGATCGCGTGATCGAGACGGCACGGCGACTCGTCGCCGAATTGGACAACACCGAACTCGGCGTGCTGATCGGCGAACTCGCACAAAATCCCGCAGTACGAGGACAAGGCGCTGATACCTGCCCCGTGCCGGTGAAATACTCCGAAGTGGTCACGACCGCATCCAGCAGAAGACGGCAGGCGCATGAGCGAACCCATTCCCACTGACGGCCTCGCCTGCGAGGACATCCGGACCTCGATGCGCCCCGATGCCTTGCGCAAGGCGATCGCAGATCACCTGCGGTACTCCCTCGGGCGCCCGGCGGCCCTGCTGGAGCCCAAGCACTACTACCACGCCCTCGCGTTGGCCGTGCGCGACCGCATGCAGCAGCGCTGGACCGAGACCACCCAGACCTATCTCGACCTCAGCCGAAAGGTGGCCTGCTATCTGTCGGCGGAGTTCCTGCTGGGTCCGCACCTGGGCAACAACCTGCTCAACCTACAGATCGAGGAGGAAGCCCGCGCCGCCCTTGCCGCGCTGGGCCAGGATTTCGACACCGTGCTGGCCTGCGAGCAGGAGCCCGGTCTGGGCAATGGCGGGCTGGGGCGGCTGGCGGCCTGCTACTTGGACTCGCTGGCCACCCTCGAGCGGCCCGCCATCGGCTACGGCATCCGCTACGAGTTCGGCATCTTCGACCAGGAGATCCACGACGGCTGGCAGGTGGAGACGACAGACAACTGGCTGGCCGACGGCAATCCCTGGGAGATCGCCAAGCCCGAGTTGAACTATCGCGTCAACTGGGGCGGCCACGCCGAGCGCTACCGCGACGAAACCGGCCGTGACCGGGTGCGCTGGGTTCCCGAACGTGTCGTCAAAGGCGTGTACTACGGCACACCGATCCAGGGTTACGCCGTGAACACCTGCAACACCCTCACGCTGTGGAGCGCCAACGCGGTCAATGCACTTGCCCTGGACGCCTTCAACGCCGGCGACTACTACCGGGCGGTGCAAGACCAAGTCGTCTCCGAGAACGTCACCAAGGTGCTCTACCCCAACGACGAGCCCGAAGTCGGCAAGCAGCTTCGGCTGGCCCAGCAGTACTTCTTCGTGTCCTGCTCACTGCAGGACATCCTGCACCTGCTGGAGGACTTCGCCGGCCAGTCCGCCCGAGAGCTCCCCGACCGGGTCGCCATCCAGCTCAACGACACTCACCCCTCGATCGCTGTCGCAGAGCTGATGCGGCTGCTCGTCGACGAACGCGATTTCGACTGGGACGAGGCATGGCGGATCACCGTGGCGACGATGGCCTACACCAACCACACCCTGCTGCCCGAAGCGCTGGAAACCTGGCCGCTGTCGATGTTCGCCCGATTCCTGCCGCGACACCTCGAGATCATCTACGAGATCAACAGCCGCTTCCTAGACGAGGTGCGCGCCCGATTCCCCGGCGACGAGGAACGGGTGCGTCGCATGTCGCTGATCGGTGAGGACGGCGAAAAGCGCATCCGGATGGCCCATCTGGCGACCGTCGGTAGCCACGCCATCAATGGGGTCGCAGCGCTGCACTCTGAATTGCTGAAAAGTACTGTGCTCAAAGACTTTTACGAGATGTGGCCGAACCGGTTCAGCAACAAGACCAATGGCGTGACACCGCGCCGCTTCCTGGGCCTGGCCAATCCGGGGTTACGCAAGCTGCTCGACGACACCATCGGCGGGGAGTGGATGGTCGACTTGACGCGGTTGCGCATGCTGGAACCCCTCGCCGACGACCCCGCGTTCCAGAAGCGGTGGCGCGCGGTCAAGCGGGCCAATAAGACGCGGCTAGCCGACTACGTCTTGTCGACGACCGGTGTGGAACTTGACCCGGATTGGATGTTCGACATCCAGGTCAAGCGAATTCACGAGTACAAGCGCCAACACCTCAACGTCCTGCACATCATCTCGCTCTACAACCGGATCAAGAAGAACCCCGACCTTGAAATCCCGCCGCGCGCTTTCATTTTCGGTGGCAAATCAGCGCCCGGCTACATCATGGCCAAGCTGATCATCAAATTGATCAATGCCGTCGCCGAGACGGTCAATGCCGATGCCGACGTCAACAGCCGCATCAAGGTCGCCTTCCTCCCGAACTTCAATGTGCAAAGCGGACAAATGATCTACCCGGCAGCCGATTTGTCCGAGCAGATCTCGACCGCCGGCAAGGAGGCCTCCGGCACCGGCAACATGAAGTTCATGATCAACGGGGCACTGACCATCGGCACCCTCGACGGCGCCAACGTCGAGATTCGGGAGGAGGCCGGCGAGGAGAACTTCTTCCTGTTCGGGCTGACCGTGCCGGACGTAGCGCGTGTGCTGAGCGAGGGTTATCGCCCGGGCCGTTATGTCGAAGAAAGCGAGGACCTCCGCGAGGTTCTGGGCCTGATCGCTGAAGGCCGGTTTTCCCAAAGTGACACCGAGGTATTCCGTCCCCTGATCGACAACCTGACCCACCACGACCCGTTCCTGGTGATGGCCGACTACACCGAGTACATCGCCTGCCAGCAGCAGGTGAGCAACACCTGGCGCGACACCGCAGCCTGGACGCGCAAGTCAATCCTCAATTCCGCGCGCAGCGGCAAGTTCTCCTCGGATCGAGCCATCGCCGAGTACTGCGACGAGATCTGGAATGTCCACGCCGCCGCCGTGGATGCTGATCTCGGAGCAGCACGTCACGAAGGGGCTCTGGGCGGCTAAGTAGGCAGTGTAGGTCTCAAACGAGGCTTTTCCAGGACTTCGCCCAAGCTACATCGCCTTCGACATCGCACTCTGACCCCGGCGCTGGCCGAGGGTTTGCAACCTAGTCCTGATGATCCGTTCGACGAGCAGCTGTGGCGGGAGCGGATCGGTCGGTGGTTCCCTGAGTTGGTCGATCCGAGCGTGCGGGCGTTGACGTGGTCGCAGATCGGCGTGCATCACCAGTGGATCGAGGATCAGCTCGGTGTGCCGGTGACGGTGGCCACCATCGCCGAGCGGCTGCGCAACGACTATGGCGTGGAGGTGTCCGAGTCGACGGTACGTCGTTATGTGGCAACGACGTTCGCTGAGCAACGCAGCGAAGACAAGGTGACCGTGCCCCGTGGTGCCGTCGTGCCGGGCAGTGAAGCCCAGATCGACTATGGCCGCCTGGGTATGTGGTCTGATACTGAGTCTGGGCGCCGGGTCGCGGCGTGGGTGTTCGCAATGACTCTGTCGTGCTCACGGGCGTTGTTCGTCCAACCGGTGCTCAAGATGGACCAAACATCATGGAACGCATCGCATGTGGGGGCGTTCGAGTTCTTCGGCGCTGCGGTGGGCCACCGAGGTTTATGGGGTCCACAAGCACCGCGGCATTGACGGTGCGACCCCGGCCACGGTGTTCGCCGCGGTGGAGCGTGATGCGCTGATGCCGTTGCCGCGTCGCGCTACATGAGCGGACAGACCCTGGTGCTCGACGGCGGTCTCACCGCGCAGAGTCCGATCGCCCCGAGCCGCCACATCTTGCTCGACGGCTGACCGCGAGCCTCCAGATTCCCGGACGCCGGCCGTGAGGTGATCTCGCGGGAAACAGGTCGAACCTTGACGTCGAACTACCCGCGGGCCAACGCGGTTAGCGGTACACAGAATGATGACTATCTGTTCAAAGAACCGCATTCCGCGGAGGCGCGGGAAGCGCGCCCGCCGCCTGATCGGTGGTGTGGTCACTGCCGTATCGGCGACCGGTTGCACGAGCACCGCCGGATCCGGCGACACCGCTGCGCTCCAGCCTGGCCAGTTGCTCACCGCGTGGCAATTGACCACTGTGGCTGCTCTACCCAGTGCCGCCGAAACACAGCTGATCACCTACGTCTCCGACGATTCGCACGGGCGTCCCATCGTCGTGTCCGGCACCGTGGCGGTGCCGAAGTCGACGCCGCCGAAGGGCGGATGGCCGGTGATCAGCTGGGCGCACGGGACGACCGGCTACGCCGACATCTGCGCCCCGTCGGTGGACACCAGCGACGGTCCCGAACATGACTACCTCGGTCCGGTCACCGCAATCCCTGGATACCTGGGTAACCCGCGGCTATGCCGTCCTCCAAACCGATTACCAGGGCCTGGGCACCCCAGGCGGGCACCCCTACGTCGACGGCACCAGCGAAGCGAACACCGTGATCGACATCGTGCGAGCCGCCCGTACGCTAGATCCGGCGATCGGTACCGACTGGGTTGCGATGGGCCACAGCCAGGGCGGGCAGGCGGCACTGTTCACCGCGCAGGACGCCCATAAGCGAGCACCCGAACTCAACCTGAAGGCGGCGGTGGCGATCGCACCCGGCGGGGTGGGTTTGAGCGAGGCGGTCGACTTGGCCAAATCCGGCCGCCCGGAAGCGGAGGCGGCGCAAGCATTCTTGCCCGTGATTGTGCTCGGTGCCCAGGTGGTCGATCCGTCGATCGACCCGGAGTCGATCTTCACGCCGCAGGCCATGCCGCTGATTGCCGCGGCCCGCGCCGGGTGCCTGGTCCAGATCCGTGAGGTTCCACCGGTGCCGGCGGCGCAAGTGTTCAAGGCCGACGCGGATGTCAGTGCGCTCACCGAATATCTCCGGCGCCAAGACCCCACCAACGTCACTCCGCAGGTACCGACCATGATCGTGCAGGGCACTTCGGATACGTTGGTGACCACACCCGGCACGGACGCGCTGGTAAAGGCGATGTGCGGCAGGGACGTGGCTGTGGATTACCGCGTCTATCCGGGCCAGGACCACCGCGGCACGGTGCCCGCATCGCTACAGGATGCGCAGGATTTCGTAGGCCGGGCGATGAGCGGGGAGTCGACGACCGATACCTGTCAGCGCTGAGCGGCGACGACCCGAGATGCGTTCTCCCAAGTCATCTTTCGGATGATCGAATCGGGCAAACCGCGGATCTGTTCGTGGATGGTGCGCTGGGCAGACCAGAAATTCCACGTGAACACCTCCGCCGGAGTCAACGTTTGGCCGAGCCCTTTCCAGGTTCCGGTCCCGCCGCGGGTTGGTGGACGCCGCGGCTGCGGTGCGGAGCCGACCGACGGCAGTGAGGGTGTCGGCGACCATGCGTGCCGCACCTCGCGGGGATCCACAGGATCCCTTGCGGAGGCCGTTGCCCGAGAATCACCGGAGCACACCTGTCGGTGGTGACGGTGGTGATCAGCGCGTTCAGTCCACGGACCCCGGAGTAGCCATATCCGGAGCCTTGCTTGCCGTGGCCGTGGACTTCGATGATCGAATCGTCGATGTCGACCAGCACCCGCCCGACGGTGATGCCCGCCACGACCGGGGTCCGCTGGGCCAACGCGTCCAGGAACCGGGATGCCACCGCGTCGAGTTGGCGGACGTGGCCGAAGGTGAACTGGCGCAGGAACGAGCCCAACGTCGAGGGTGCATACGGGCGATGAAACAGGGTGGCCATCGCCCCGTGCCGGACCCGATTCAGATCCGCGATGGAGTCCGCGCCGGCGATCATCCCGGCGACCAGGGAGCCGATCTTGCGGCCCGCGTTGGCGCCCTTGTCGGTCGGTACGCCCAGGTGCTCGTCGGCGAGCTCGAGGAGCCCGGATCGCTCGGCCAGTGCCATCACCGGCACCAGCCCGGCGCACGACACGAGGTTCGGATCGTCGAACCGTGCCGCCCCAACGGGGCGGGTGTGAGATAGTTGCATCTGCGAGATGCCCTTCGTCGTGGCCGAATGTTATCCTCAAGAAATCTCATTCTCTCACTGCGACAGGGCATTTCGTGTCTACAACTCACACCGAACCGCTACCGAATCGGTGCATTCAGGCTAAGCGCCCAAAATGATCGCAGCGAGATCTGTTGCGCCCCAAACAGAGTCGGGATATAGGGTAGCTTACTGGTTACCCTGCATATTCGACTCGGGCGTATTGCTGCGTGTCGGCGCGCTGCCGACGGGGAACTGGTATTCGACAGTTTGTCCGTCCACCCTGAATTGGCGTTCCAGGTCCTGGTCTGGCCGACCGGCAAGTCCGTGAGGGGCTGCCAGCCCCTACCCCCTTTTGTGGTTGCCGTGTCATGAGGGCCACCTGCTCTTCATCCGGGAGCCGTCGTGACAGGATTGTCACGCGCCGCAACCCGGCCGGACGGTCGTTGGGTGAACGCCAACCCAGGAGGAATTCCGAGCATGCGAATGACCAGGGCCGGTACCGGCGGCCCGCCGCTGGTCTTCGTGCACGGGTTGGCGTGCGATAGGACGGACTGGCGCGCTCAGGTCGACTCGCTTGCGACGAGGACGACCGTCGTCACGTGCGACCTGCCCGGGCATGGATCGAGCGCGGGCGCACCGGCCGACTGCACCATCGAGGCCTACGGAGCCGCCGTAGCGCGGGTCCCGACGGAGCTCGGACTGTCACCGGCGATCCTCGTCGGCCACAGCATGGGGTGCCGCGTGGTCCTCGCGGCCAGCCGGGTGCAACCCGACGCCGTGTCCGGGCTGGTACTCGTGGACGGCAGCCGGATTGGCGATGGTGATCCCGTGGCCGCCGAGCGGGCCATGGCCGATGAACTCGCCGGGGACGGCTACCTGCGATTCATGCGTCAGTTCTTCGTATCGATGTTCGTGCCTTCGAGTGATCCCGCTCTCGCCAAGGCGATCGTCGACCGCGCGTTGCGCTTCCCCGCGGCGGTGGGCATGCCCTTGCTGACAGATCTGGCCGGCTGGGACGCCTGCGAGGTGGAGAGCGCCCTCGACGCGGTTCGTGTCCCGCTGCTCGCCATTCAGAGCACGACGATGGACTCGGCACGCGAGCGGGTGTCGCTGAGACCAGGCCAGCGTTCATCCTGGCTCGACCTGGTGCGTGCCCATGTGCCCCAGGCCGCCATCGAGATGCTGCCCGGGACGAGCCACTTCCCGCAGATCGAACTGGCTGATGAGGTCACCGCGCTGATCGCCGACTTTGTCCTGAAAGATTAGCCACCAACCCCGGGTCCTGTTCGCACCCGGTAATTCCACCGCCCGGCACACCCTGCTGGAGCGCCGCTGTGGCATCAGCCGGCTGACCGACCCCGATCGCTGTTTGTGTAACTCTCGCGCAGCGCCCAGCAAACGATTTCGCGACGGTTGTCGTGCCGAGCCACGGTCGAGCTACGGTCAAAATGGATACTGGTCGGGCTTAGCTGCCGCCGAACATACCGCTGAACTGGTATTTCGTGGAGCCGATGACGGGAATCGAACCCGCGTATTCAGCTTGGGAAGCTGATGTTCTGCCATTGAACTACATCGGCCTGACCAGCTGTGCTGGTGATCACGAAGGCTAGCACTCCCACCCGCTAGGCTCGTCGGGTGCTGCTCTCCGATCGCGACATTCGGGCTGAGATCTCCGCCGGGCGGCTGGGGATCGACCCGTTCGACGACAGCCTCATTCAGCCCTCGAGCGTGGACGTCCGCCTGGACAACCTGTTCCGGGTCTTCAACAACACCAGGTACACCCACATCGACCCGGCAATACGTCAGGACGACCTGACCACACTGGTCGAGCCGAAGGAGGGCGAGCCCTTCGTCCTGCATCCCGGCGAGTTCGTGCTCGGCTCGACGCTGGAACGGTGCACCCTGCCCGACGACCTCGCCGGCCGATTGGAGGGCAAGTCGTCGCTGGGGCGCCTGGGGTTGTTGACGCACTCGACGGCCGGCTTCATCGATCCCGGTTTCAGCGGCCACATCACCCTCGAGCTGTCCAACGTCGCCAACCTTCCGATCACGTTGTGGACCGGCATGAAGATCGGTCAGCTCTGCCTGCTGAGACTGACCAGTCCGGCCGAGCATCCGTACGGCAGCGCGAAGGTCGGATCGAAGTATCAGGGGCAGCGCGGACCCACTCCGTCGCGGTCCTACCAGAACTTCATCAGGCACTGACTACGCCGACGCGAGTAGGGTCGAATCGCGGGCTCGGAGCCGACGCGACGGGTGTAACGACCGAGCCGGTGGAGGCGATGAAACATCAGGGCGCGCTGTGGCGTTGAGTCCTCTGTGAGAAAAGAATATGTAGCGCAGCAAAGACTTTGGAGGAGTCCGTGGACATCGTACTTGGTGTGTCCCTGACGCCAAAGACGGTGCGACTGGTGCTGGTCGAGGGCGTTCAAGGCGACGGTGCCATCGTCGACCACGACACCTTCGACGTGACGCCGTCCGATAGGTCAGCAACATCGAGCGCATCGTCGCAGGTGGTCGCCGCCGTCCTCGGCACGCTGGAAAGCGCCCGCGAGGGCGGCCATCAACTGAAGGCGATCGGTGTCACTTGGAGTGACCACTCCGAAGCGTCCGAACTACGCGACGCGCTGGCCGCCGCCGGCGTCGACGATGCGATCCTGGTGTCCGAACTGCATGCCGCGGGAGCGCTCGCCCAGACCGCCGGTCGTGCGGTGGGCTATGAGAGCACCGGCCTGTTGTTCCTCGACCGCGACACCGCGACGTTGTCGGTCGTGCGCACCGACGACGGCTCCATCGTGAAGGTGCTCAGCAGAAGCCTGCACAGTACAGACGCGATGGCGGTGCTCACCGAGATGGCGTCGGCCGTCGCCGCGCAGGACTCCCCGCCCCAGGGCATGTTCGTCGTCGGCTCCGGCGTCGACGTCGCGTCGGTCAAGTCCCACCTGCAGGACCTCGTGTCGATACCGGTCAACGCTCCCGAGGAGTCGGGGCTGGCCCTTGCCCGCGGCGCGGCGCTCGCGGCAGCCAGCGCGCCGATCTTCGACGCGTCCACCGTCGGGCTGGCCTACTCCCAGGACCCCGACGGTGCGACGGCAGGCAACGACCATCCCGGGCTGTCCGGCGCCGACACCCAGCTCCGTGCCGTAGCGACCGTCGCTCCGCTTGCCGACGAGATGGGTTTCGACGAGGACTTCGGCGACATGCCCGCCGAGGAGGGTCGCAAGCCGTTCCTGCTCGTGGGCAGCGCCCTGACGTCGGTCTTCGTCATCGGTGTCATCGCCTTGGTCATCTCCCTTGCCGTCAGCATCAGGCCGACGGCCGATCAGCGTCCCGACCCGGGTCAGAGCGCGATCATCCCCAGCGCCGCAGCACCCGCCGCGCCGCTGCCGGAGATCGCACAGCCGCCCGCCCCGGCGCCTGCTCCAGCGGCGCCCGCTCCGCCACCGGCGGAGACCATCAAGGCGCCGATTCCGGTCGTTCAGCAGGAACAGGCACCGCGTCGCCAGGTCTACGTGGCGCCGGAGGCGCCGGCACCCCAGGCTCCGCCCGCGCCCCTCCCGGACCCGCCGACAGCCCCGGTGCCCGATCCGGTGCCCGTGGTCGCCCCGCCGGTGCCCGCGGTGATACCGCCGCTGCTCCCACGGATCTTCAGCCCGCCGGTGCAGCAGTACCCGCGATATCCCCAGTACGGGCAGTACCCGCAGCAGTATCCGCAGGATCCGCCGCAGCAGCAGTACCCCCAGTACCCGCCGCAGCGGCAGTACCCACAGCAGCAGTACCCACAGCAGCAGTACCCACAGAAGCAGTACCCACAGCAGCAGTACCCACAGCAGCAGCAGCCGCAGAACCCATGGCAGCCGCCGAGCAACCAGGGCCCCTCGGGTGATGACGACGGATGGCCAGGATCGGGCTCCGGTGGCGGTAGCGGCCGCGGCGGCTCCGGTGGCGGCAGTGGGGGTGGCGGCGGCGGTTCCAACTGCTTCCTGATCTTCTGTGCCCCGGCTGGCGGCGGTCGTAACTAGGCCGAAGTCCACTCGTTACCCAGCGTTGGTCTGCCGCTCAGTGTCACTTTGCAGTTAGCTCATCGCAGAGGCCTATTCAGGCAGTATGCGATGCACTGTGTTCGGTACGGGGTACCTCGGCGCGACCCACGCCGCCGGCATGGCCGAACTTGGTCACGAGGTCATCGGCGTCGACATCGACCCCGGCAAGGTGGCCAAGCTCGCGTCGGGCGACATCCCGTTCTATGAACCCGGACTGCGAAAGGTCCTGCGCGACAACCTCGATGCGGGCCGCCTGCGCTTCACCACCGACTACGACGCCGCAGCCGAGTTCGCCGACGTGCACTTCCTCGGTGTCGGAACCCCGCAGAAGAAGGGTGAATACGGCGCGGATCTACGCCACGTCCGCGCGGTGATCGACACCTTGGTGCCGCGGCTGAAGCGGTCCGCGGTGATCGTGGGCAAGTCGACCGTGCCGGTGGGCACCGCTGCCGAGTTGTCCGACCGGGCACGCCAACTCGCACCGGAAGGGATCAGCGTCGAGATCGCCTGGAACCCGGAGTTCCTCCGCGAGGGCTTCGCCGTTCACGACACCCTGCACCCCGACCGCATCGTGCTTGGCGTGCAACATGACTCGCTGTGGGCGGAAGCCGCGATCCGCCAGTTGTACGCGCCACTGCTCGACGAAGGCGTGCCGTTCCTGGTCACCGACCTGCAAACCGCCGAACTGGTCAAGGTATCGGCGAACGCCTTCCTGGCGACCAAGATCTCGTTCATCAACGCCATCTCCGAGGTGTGCGAGGCCGTGGACGCCGACGTCACGCTGCTCGCCGACGCCCTCGGCTACGACCCACGGATCGGTAGGCGATTCCTCAACGCTGGCTTGGGATTCGGCGGCGGCTGTCTACCGAAGGACATCCGCGCGTTCATGGCCCGCGCCGGAGAGCTCGGCGCCAACCATGCTCTGACCTTCCTGCGCGAGGTGGACAGCATCAACATGCGCCGTCGCACCCGGATGGTGGAGTTGGCCACCAAGGCCTGCGGCGGGTCACTTCTCGGGGCCAACGTCGCCGTTCTCGGGGCGGCCTTCAAGCCGGAGTCCGACGACGTGCGCGACTCACCCGCGCTCAACGTCGCGGGTCTGCTGCAACTGAACGGTGCGACGGTCAACGTCTACGACCCGAAGGCGATGGAAAACTCCCAGCGCGTCTTCCCGACGTTGAACTACTCGACCTCGGTCCTCGAAGCGTGCGACCGCGCCGACGCGGTGTTGGTGCTCACCGAGTGGCAGGAGTTCGTGGACCTCGACCCCGCCGAGCTATCGGCCACCGTCCGCGCCAAAGTCGTTGTCGACGGCCGCAATTGCCTCGATGTGGACACCTGGCAGAACGCCGGTTGGCGAATGTACGCACTGGGTAGGCGCCTCGCCGCAACGGCGGGTCCCGTCGCGTCGTAGCTTGGAGCCATGACGGTCTACGCGCTGAACCTGTTCGACGTCGCCAACCGCGACGAATACCTGGCCTACTCCAAGCGGTCGGTCACCGAGGTGGCCAGGTACGGCGGCAAGGTCGTGGCGCTCGGCAAGTTCCGCGAGAATCTGCTCGGCGAGGTCGCCGGGCGGCAGGTGCTGATCCTGGTGGAGTGGCCCGACAAGGACGCGTTCGACGGGTATTGCAACGACCCCACGCTCGCCGACCTCCACGCGCACCGCGACAACGGAACGTCCGCCTACGTCTGGCAACTCTTCGATCGGTTGGACGATCTGCGACCGGTGCTTATGCTCGACGCATGACGCGGACAAAGAGGCCGAAGCTCAAACAGCGCCTGCACTGGTTCGCGCTGCACGGGGTCGTCCGCGCACTGGCGTCCTACGGCGCCAAGCGCGGCGAGATGCAGGGCAGGCTCATCGCCGACCCCGCAGTGCGCGCAGATCCCGGCGGCTTCGCCGACGAACTCCGTCAGCGCGGCCAGATCGTGCGCGGGCGCGCGGCGTGGTTGACCGCAGATCACGCCCTTGCCAATCAGCTGCTGCGCTCCGATGACTTCGTCGTCACGGCCATCGGCAAGACGCTTCCCGGGCCGTTGGGGTGGCTGGTGCAGAAGACCACCGTCAAGGGCCAGCTGCATCCGCTGCTGCCACCGTCGATGCTGTCCGTCGAGCCGCCCGAGCACACCCGGTACCGCAAGACCGTCTCATCGGTGTTCACCACCAGAGCCGTTGCGGCGCTGAGGGAAAGGGTGCAACAGGCAGCGACCGACCTCCTCGACGGGATCGACGCCGGGCCGGCCGACACCATCGACGTCGTGGACGGTTACTGCTCCCAGCTGCCCGTCACAGTCATCGGCGACATCCTCGGTGTCCCCGACCACGATCGCCCCCGCATCCTCGAGTTCGGTGAACTCGCCGCCCCCAGCCTCGACATCGGCCTGTCGTGGGACCAGTACCTACGGGTGGAGCGTGGCCTCGACGGATTCAACACCTGGCTCGCGCAGCATCTCGGTCAGCTGCAGCGCCATCCCGGTGACGATCTGATGAGCCAGATCATCCAGGCCGGTGACGACGGCGCCCGCCTCGACGACGAGGAGCTGCGGGCGACCGCCGGTCTGGTGCTGGCCGCAGGCTTCGAAACCACGGTGAACCTGCTCGGCAACGGGATTCGGATTCTGCTCGAACATCCCGACCAGCTGGCGATGCTCCTCGCGGCACCCGAATTGTGGCCGGGCGCCGTCGAAGAGATCCTGCGGCTGGAATCACCCGTGCAGTTGAGTGCGCGCATCGCCCGGGTCGACACCGAGGTGGCGGGACGCCCCGTCGCGGCCGGTGAGATCGTCATCCTGTACCTCGCCGGGGCCAACCGCGATCCCGAGGTGTTCGACGACCCCCACCGATTCGACGTCACGCGGGACAACGCAGGCAAGCACCTGTCCTTCTCCGGCGGCAGGCACTTCTGCCTCGGCGCGGCGCTCGCCCGTGCCGAGGGCGAAGTCGGGCTGCGGGCCTTCTTCGAGCGCTACCCCGACGCCCAACTCGACGGGGACGGGAGTCGCCGCGACACCAGGGTGCTGCGCGGGTGGTCGACCTTGCCGATCAGGCTCGGCGAGGCGCGTGCGGCGGTACGTTCCTAAGCGTGGACTTCCGCGCAACGCTGCTTGGGGAGACCCGAGCCCTCGGCGACGTCCTTCGCCACGCCGACCCCGAGACTCCGGTGCCGTCCTGCCCCGGCTGGACCATGAACCAGCTGCTCAAACACGTCGGACGAGGCCACCGCTGGTCGGCGCAGATCATCGTCGAACGCCGGCGCGAGCCGCTCGATCCGCGCGAGGTGCGCGGCGGCAAGCCGCCCGAGGACCTCGACGGTGCGATCGACTGGCTCAACGGGGGTGCCCAGCTGGTGATCAATGCCGTCGATCGGGTAGGAGCCGAGGCCAGGGTGTGGACGTACAACGGGCCGAGGCCGGCGGGGTGGTGGATCCGCCGTCGCGCCCACGAGGCGACCGTTCACCGCGCCGACGCCGTCCTGGCGCTGGGCGGTGACTTCGACCTGCCGTCGGAACTCGCCGCCGACGGCATCAGCGAGTGGATCGAGCTCGCCACCGTCGGCGCCAACCTGCGCGAGCCGCCGCTGCGGCGCGGGCTGACGCTGCACCTGCATGCCACCGACGCCGGGCTCGGCCCGACGGGGGAGTGGACGATCACCCACGACGAGGACGGCCTGCAGTGGTCACACGATCACGCCAAGGGTGAAGCGGCGGTGCGCGGCAGGGCCGTCGACCTGTTCTTGGCGCTGACCCGTCGCCGCACCGCGGCCGAGGCAGGCATCGAGGTGCTCGGCGACGCGGCCGTGTGGGATTCCTGGCTGAGCGGAACACCGTTCTAGGGCTGCCGTGTTTGGGGCGTGGCCAACACCGCGGCGATACCCGTCGTCAACGGCACCGACAACGCCAGCGCAATGCCTCCTATGGCGGACCGCGCGATCTCGATGGCCACGCTTTCGCTCGTCAGCACGTCGCCGAGGGACCGGTTCGCGACGCTGAAGAGGAGCAGAAGCGGTAATGCACTGCCCGCGTACGCCAGCACCAGGGTGTAGACGGTGCTGGCGATGTGATCGCGACCAACCCGCATCGCCCCGACGAAGATGGCCCGACGACTGGCACCATGCTCGGCGATCTCGAACGCCGTCGACGCCTGAGTGACCGTTACGTCGTTCAGGACACCCAGGGACCCGATGATGAACCCGGCGAGCAGCAGGCCGGTGATCGACACCTTGCCGAGGTAGGCGGCCACCTCGTTGTTCTGGTCTTCGGACAGGCCGGTGAGATGCACCAGTTCGATTGCCGCCCAGGACAATACGGCCGCGAGAAGTAGCGCAGTCAAGGTGCCGAGCAGAGCTGCGCTGGTCCGCAGGCTCACCCCGTGCGCCAGATAGATGACGGCATACAGGATGGCTCCCGACGCCACCAGCGAGACGGGCACGGCGGGGGCCCCGTCGCGCAGGGCGGGCAACAGGAACACCATCAGCACCGCGAACGCCACGACGATGCCGACGAGAGCGCGCAGTCCGCGCCAGCGCGCCACCGCGACGACCACGACCGCGAACGTGGCGGCCAGGATCCCGAGCGGCCACGTCCGCTCGAAGTCGAAGAACGCGTACGACGTCGCGCCGTTCTGGTCGACCTGCCTGCTGACCCGGATGTCGTCGCCCACGGCGAGGCTCGGCTGCCCGGGCCCACCGCTGAACTCCAGCAGGGTGTCCGCGCCCTTGTTGGGTCCCGAGTCGATCTGGACGAGGGACTGCACGCACTGGCCGCCCCCCGGCGGAGCCGCGACGGGTGCTGCCGTCAGTACGGCGCCTGCCGACGGGCTTCCGCACGTCCCCTGCGAACTGGACAGCACGTGCCCGGCCTCGGTGGTGACCGCGCCGCCCTCGGCGTTCTGGAACGGCAGCGGGATGTCGACCCTCTGGTGGCTGGGCCACAGCAGGGCCATTCCGGCGATGACGGCAACGCCTATCGCGACGAGCAGTCCGACGACGATCTTGGCGGCCACCGGACCCAGCGGCGCCGGACCGGAGGGATGGGAGTGCGAGTGCGAATGCGCCACCCGGTCAGGGTAGAGGTGCTTGCTGATTCGCCCCGATAGCTACTGCCGGTAGCTGGCCAGGAAGTTGCCCAGCCGGTCGATCGCGTTGGTGAGGTCCCGCGCCCACGGCAGGGTCACGATGCGCAGGTGATCTGGTGCAGGCCAATTGAACCCGGTGCCCTGCACCACCAGAATCTTCTCCTGCAGCAGGAGATCGAGCACGAGCTGCTCGTCGTCGTGGATGTCGTGCACCTCGGGATCGAGGCGGGGGAACGCGTAGAGCGCGCCCGCCGGCTTCACGCACGACACCCCGGGGATCTCGTTGAGCCGGTTCCACGCGACGTCACGCTGTTCCAGCAACCGCCCGCCGGGGAGCACCAGATCCTCGATGCTCTGGTGCCCGCCGAGCGCCACCTGAATGGCGTACTGCGCAGGCACGTTCGGGCACAACCGCATGTTCGACAGGAGGTTGATGCCCTCCAGGAAGCTGGCCGCGTGCTCCTTGGGCCCGGTGATCGCCAGCCAACCCGCGCGGTAGCCCGCCACGCGGTAGGCCTTCGAAAGACCGTTGAACGTCAGGCACAGCTGATCGGGTGCCACCGACGCCATCGCGATGTGCTCGGCCTCGTCGTAGAGGATCTTGTCGTAGATCTCGTCCGCGAGGATCAACAGTTGGTACTTGCGGGCCAGTTCGGCGATCTGCTCGAGGTTCTGGCGGGTGTACACGGCGCCGGTCGGGTTGTTCGGGTTGATCACGACGAGCGCCTTGGTGCGTTCGGTGATCTTCGACTCGAGGTCGGCGATGTCCGGCATCCAGCCCTGGGTCTCGTCGCACAGGTAGTGCACGGGGGTGCCGCCCGCCAACGCCGTCGACGCCGTCCAGAGCGGGTAGTCCGGCGCGGGGATCAGCACCTGGTCGCCGTTGTCGAGCAACGCCTGCAACGTCATCGTGATGAGTTCGGATACCCCGTTGCCGAGATAGACGTCGTCGATGTCGAGTCGCGGGAACCCTTCCACCAGTTCGTATTTGGTGACCACGGCGCGGCGGGCGGAGATGATGCCCTTGGAATCCGAGTAGCCCTGGGCGTAGGGGAGCGCCTGGATCATGTCGCGCATGATCACGTCGGGCGCCTCGAAGCCGAACGGCGCGGGGTTGCCGATGTTCAGCTTCAGGATGCGATGACCCTCAGCCTCCAGCCTGGCGGCGTGATCGTGTACCGGCCCACGGATCTCGTAGAGGACGTCCTGCAGCTTCGTCGACTGCGTGAACGTCCGTTGCCGCGGCTGATGGCTCGTGTGCCAGGGCAGCTGGTGGGTACTCACGCCGTCAATCGTCTCATTGCCGTCCAATGGTTTTGAGTCGTCGTCAGCGCTTGCCGGGACGACGCACCCCCGGCGCGATACCAAGGCCCTTCACCGGCGGTTCGGGCTGAGCGGGCTCGGCGGCGGCGGCGGGCTCGCTCACCGGCTCGTCAGCCGAAGCGCCGTTGGAGGGCGATGCTGCCGGTTCGGGTTGCGGCTCAGCAGGTTTCGCGGGCGCAGCAGTCTTCTTGCCTGGCCGGCGGGCGATCGCCAGTCCCTTCACCGGCGGTTCGGCCGTGGCGGGTTCGGCGGACGGCGTAGCTTCGACAGCCTCGGGTTCGGGGCTCGCCTCCGGCGCTGCGGCGGGTGCCGACGCGGCCTCGGCGGCGGGGGCGGACTTCTTACCCGGCTTGCGGGCCCCTGCGGCGATGCCGAGTCCCTTGACGGGCGGTTCGGGCTTGGCCGGTTCGGCCGCCTCCGCGGGCGCGGCCGCTGCGGGCGCGGCATCGGCGGACTTCTTGCCCGGCTTGCGGGCGACGGTGAGACCGCCCTTCGCCGGTGCGGCGGGCGTCGACGGTGCCTCGGGCGCTTCGGTGGCGGCCTTGGCTGCCGGTGCGGCTTCTTCCTCGTCGTCGACCGGCTTGACCGCGGCGGGAGCGGTAGCGGCCTTCGCGGCGGCGGCACCCTTCGCAGGTAGCGTGACGGCGCTCTTGTCCAACGACGCAAGCAGCAGCTGGGCGACGTCGAGAACCTCGGCCTCCTTGCCCATCTCCTCGGCGCGGTCCCCGACACCATCGGTCATCATCACGCGGCAGAACGGGCAGCCGGTCGCGATCTTCGCCGCGTCGGTGTTCAGCGCCTCCTCGGCGCGCTCGTGGTTGACGCGCTTGCCGATGTGTTCTTCCATCCACATGCGGGCACCGCCGGCGCCGCAGCACAGGCCGCGGTCGGCGTGGCGCGGCATCTCGGTGAGCGTGGCACCCGACGCGCTGATCAACTCACGCGGAGCCGAGTACTCCTTGTTGTGCCTGCCGAGGAAGCACGGGTCGTGGTACGTCACGTCCTGGCTGACCGGGCTGACGGGGACCAGCTTCTTGTCCCGCACCAGGCGGTTCAGCAGCTGGGTGTGGTGCAGAACGGTGTAGTTGCTGCCCAGCTGCGGGTACTCGCGGCCGATCGTGTTGAAGCAGTGCGGGCAGGTGGCGATGATCTTGCGGTCGACGGTCTCGACGCCCTCGAACACCCCGTTGATGGTCTCGACGTTCTGAGCCGCCAACTGCTGGAACAGGAACTCGTTGCCCGCGCGCCGGGCGGAGTCACCCGTGCAGGTCTCACCGGAGCCCAGCACCAGGAACTTCACGCCCGCCGTGGCCAGCAGTTCGGCGACGGCCTTGGTGGTCTTCTTGGCGCGGTCCTCCAGAGCGCCGGCGCAGCCGACCCAGAACAGGTACTCGAAGCCGTCGAAGGAGTCGACGTCCTCGCCGTAGACGGGCACGTCGAAGTCGACCTCGTCGATCCACTTGGTGCGTTCCTTGGCGCTCTGGCCCCAGGGGTTGCCGTTGCGCTCGAGGTTCTTGAACAGCCCGTTGAGCTCGGCGGGGAACTCGGATTCGACCATCACCTGGTAGCGACGCATGTCGACGATGTGGTCGATGTGCTCGATGTCCACCGGGCACTGCTCGACGCACGCGCCGCAGTTGGTGCAGGACCACAGCACGTCGGGGTCGATGACGCCACCCTGCTCCAGGGTGCCGACCAGCGGGCGGGTGGCCTGCTCGGGGCCGGACCCGAGGATTCGCTCGAAGCCCGACTCGGGGACGGCGTGCGTCTCGGAGTGCTTCTCGCCGCGCAGGTCCTCGCCGACTCCGCCGACCGGCGTGTTCTCGAGCGGGGTCTCGTGGTCGCCGAGGATGTACGGCGCCTTGGCGAACAGGTGGTCGCGCAGATTCATGATGATGAGCTTGGGAGACAACGGCTTTCCGGTGTTCCACGCGGGGCACTGAGACTGGCAGCGGCCGCACTCGGTACACGTCGTGAAGTCGAGATAGCCCTTCCAGGTGAAGTCCTCGATCTTGCCGCGGCCGAGAACCGCGTCCTCGGCGGGATCCTCGAAGTCGATGTACTCGCGGTTGTACTCCATTGGCAGCAGCGGGCCCAAGGCGTCGGGAAGGCGCTTGAACGTCACGTTTACCGGTGCCAGACCGATGTGAAGATGCTTGGAGTGCAACACGATCAGTAGGAAGACGAGGGCGACGCCGATGTGGCTGAGCAGGGCGACGGTCTCGATGATCTCGTTGGCGTGATCCCCGAACGGTTCCAGCAGAGCACCCATCGCGTGGGAGAAGAACGCTCCCCATCCGTAGGGCAGGTTGCCGGTGACGACGGCGGCGCCGCGGAAGAACGCATAGGTGAGGATGACCAGGGCGATCATCAGGAGGATCAGCCAGGCGCCACCGGTGTGTGATCCGTAGAAGCGGGAGTCCCGGCCGTGCTCCTTGGGTTCCGACCGGAGTCGGATGATGGCGAACGTGATGATGCCGGCCAGCACCGCCAAGGCGATGAAGTCCTGTAGAAAGCCCAGCGCGTCCCAGTGCCCGACGATCGGGATGGCGAACTTCGGGTTGAACAGCACGCCGTACGCCTCGATGTACACCGTGATGAGGATGAAGAAGCCCCACATGGTGAAGAAGTGGGCCAAACCTGGGATCGACCACTTCAACAATCGGGTTTGGCCGAGGACTTCCTTGAACTGCGTCGTGATGCGAGTCTGGAGGTCATTCTTGCGGGCGCCCTCGTCGATCGTGGGTTGCCCCGAGCTGATGAGGTTGACCAGGAAGAGCACGCGTTTTGCGGCGAAGGCCAATACGATCGCCGTCATCAGTAGGCCAAGGGTCAGCCTGATCAGAGTCTGCGTGTCCACGCGCCGCCTCCCGGGTTAAAGTTACCGAACAGTAGGGCGTCTGATTACCGCCCAGTAACTTAATGCTAGATGCCAGCTCATAGTGGCATCCAGGGCTTTGGCATCGCTACGAAGGCTGGCCTAACTCACCGGTTGGTCGCTCGCATGATCAGTGCTCGTGTGCAAGTCGTGAACGTGGGGATCGCCATTGCTATGGCGCTTGTCACGCTCGCCGAGATTGCGTCGAGGGTCGTGAGATTCGCCAGCGGACAGCCATGAGTGCAATTTCGACTCCCATGAGCTCAACCCGGCGAGCCGAGGATGGCTCGCAGCATCGAGATCAGCTCGGACCGCGACTCCGCGCCCAGCCTGCGCCGGATCCGTGCCACGTGGTGTTCCACCGTCTTCGCCGAGATGAACAATTGGCTCCCGATGTCGCGGTAGGGCATGCCCTGCAACAGCAACTCGGCAACCTCGCGCTCCCGCTCGGACAGTCGAGACGACGGCGCCATCGAGGATCCCCGCCCAGCAGCGGCCGCGGCGGGGGCTTCGGCGACGTCGGCGATGTCCTCACCGCCGGACGCGGCGAGTTTGAGGTCGCGCGCCAGCTGCAGCATGGCCCCGGACACGCGACCGTCGGGCGTCTGCAGCGCTGCCTGGCTGGCGAGTCGCGTCGCGTCCCACGTGAGGCCGAACTGCTTCAGCGAGCGGGCGGCCGCGGTCACCTCGCCGGTGTCGACGTGGTTGGCCAGCACCCGCAGCCAGGTCCGGCCCGCAGAGGCCAGCGCCCGTGCGAACGGACTGTGAACGGCGGCGGCGGTCAACGCCTGACCATGCGGCGCCACTGACCCCGGGGAGTTCGCCAGAATGCCCGCGTGGACGCCCGACCAGTGCAGTGGCACGGACCACAGCGTCGGATTGCCAAGTGTGTCAAGGAGATTGAACGCTGCATCCAACGCGGGCTGAATGAGGTCGACCTGCCGCAGCCGGGCGGCGGCCACCCACAACTCGCCGAGCGGTAGCAACGCGAAGAGGTCCATGGAGTACTCGGTGAGCACCTCCATGGCGGTGTACCAGTGCTTCTGCACGGCGCCACCGTCGCCGCCGCGGCGCGCGACGGCCGTCTGGAGCGCGGCCGCCCACAGCGCGTCGCGCCGGTGCAGGTTCGCCCCCGAGACCGAGGCGGCGTCGGCCGCGGCGGCTGCCAACTGACCATCCAGCATCCGAGCCCAGCCCAGCAGCAGTGTGTGTCGGTGGGCGACGAAACCGTGGTCGTCGCCGGTATCCCGGACGGCCCTCCCTATCGCGCTGCGGGCGCGCACGGAGTCGCCACCGTGCAGCGCCACCAGCGTGACCAGCGCCGAAGGGGTGTCGGGCGTGACGACGGCGGACGCCTGCTCCGTCATCGACTGGGCCAACCGGGCGATGGCCGTCGGGTAGGTGCCGTCGAGCGTCAGCAACAGACCTTCGGCGAGGCCGCGAGCCGCGCGGGCGGTCGACGTCGGCAGACCCGAGGCGTCGACGTTGAATGCGGCCCGCGCCGCCGCGACGTCACCCACGCCGAGTGTCGCCACGACCGCCGCGGCCCCCACGACCGCATCGGGGTACGGCCCCAGCCATCGGAACAACTCGGCGGCCTGGGTGGCGCTTCCGTCGTGCAGGGCGACGCTCGCCGCGATCCGCACCGCCGCGGCCCGCTCGGCGGGGTCCTCGGAGCCGAGCAACTCGTCGGCGAGGCGGCCCGCCGTGGCGCAGTCCCCCGTCAACGCGAGCGCGTCGGCGAGTTTGGCGTTGATCTCGCGCGCCCCAACCTCGGTCGCGGCGCGATACAAGCGTGCGGCCGTCGCGGGGTGGTCCTGACTGCGCGCGGCCAGATCGGTGAGCGCCTCGGCCAACTGGGCGTCGCGCAAGCCGTGCTCGGCGAGTCGCAGCGCCAGGTCCATCGACAGCGTCGAGTTCTCAATCTGCGTCTGCAGCAACGCCGTTTCCACCTGACGATGTCGTGCCGCACCGACGATCTGCGCCAGGCTCTGATGCAGCGATTCGGTGAACGCGGGGCGGTGCGACGGGGCGATCAGCCCGCTGGCGCGTGCCACGTCGACGAGTCGCTGCGCCTCGCCCTGGTCCGTCCCCAGCGCGGCGGCGACGTCGTCCGGCCCGAGTTCCTGGCTGAGCGACGAGAGCAGGAGGGTGTCGAGCACCGGTTCGTCGACGCGCCGCAACCGCTCGATCAGTGCGACCCTGGTCGCGGTCGCGATGGCTTCTCCTGCAGGTACGCGGTCGGGGGACGCCAAGGCCGTCAGGGCAGGGTGAACGAGGAACGGCAGGCCCTCGGTCGCCGCCATGGTGGCCTTGACCAGATCGGCCGGTGGCGGAACGCCGAGGACGTCGATGGCGATGCGGTGTACGTCCGCGGCGGTGAGCGAGCCCAACGCGACGACGGGCGCCTCCCGCATCATGGCCGTGTGCAGAGCGGCGAGTGCGGGCCGATGAGACAGCGGTTCGGTGGCGAGCACCACGGTCGCTGCACGGTCGCCGGCCATCTCGACCAACCGTTCCAGGTCCGCGGTGTCGAGCAGGTGAGCGTCGTCGATGACCACCGCCGCGTCCGCAGGATCACCGTCCCGAGGGGCGCGGGCGATCACGGTGACCCCCGCTGCGCGCAACGAGGTCCGGATGTCGTTGAGGAGCAACGTCTTCCCGGTGCCGACGCCGCCCGACACGAGCACCTTCGCGGGCTCGGTCGGCGACGACGCCCACGTCGCGACCGCGGCGCTTGCGGTCACTGTCCCTGGGGTACCACCGGGGCGATCACCAGAGTGGTCGGTGTGTCGGGCGGCGGGGCCAACGTGGTCGTGGGGGTGATCGGCGGCTTCGTCGTCGTCGTGGTCGGCGGCGGGGTTGTCGTGGTGGGCGGCGGCGTCGTGGTGGTCGTGGTGGGCGGCGTCGTGGTGGTCGTCGTAGTCGTGGTCGTGGTGGTGGGCGAAGTCGTCGTGGTCGTGGTGGTGGGCGACGTGGTCGTCGATCCGGACGTCGGTGAGTTCGAGACCGTCGACGTGCCAGTCGGTTCACCGCTCTCCGAGGACGGCGCCGAGGTTCGCGTGGAAAGGCTCGTGGTCACCAAGCCGTTCGCGCCCGTCGACGAAATCGTGACGACCTCGGTGACGGTGCCGCTGTCGGTGGAATTGCCGGTCAGCGTGACCGCGAGCCCGCCGACCGCCAGCAGCGCGGCGGCCGCCGCTGCGCCGAACAGAACGGGTGGCCGCTTGTACCAGGCCAGTGGCTCCGAATCCGGAAGGTCGTCCCCCTCCTCGTGCGCGAAGGCCATCTCCGGCCTGGCGCCGGTCGACGAGTACTCCGACTCGTAGTCACCGCCGGCGTAGGGCACGGGCTCGCCGGTCGGCGCGTCGTCCTGCGACCATGCCAGCGCGTCGGAGGTCGACGAACCGTCGTTCGGCGGCGGGCCCATCAGAGGGGCGCCCGCCACCCACCCCATCGTCGGCGCCAAACCCGTCGGAGCGTCCGCCGTCGGGGCCATGCCGGTCGGCGCCATGCCCGTCTGGGCGTCGTCGAACCCCGCGGCGGCGGCGACGGCTGCGCCCACGGCGTTCGCCAGGACCGGAAATGGGGTGGTCACGACAGGTGCCCGGAGCTGTTCCGAAAGCCGCTGCGTGACAATGGGAATCGCGGCACCCCCACCGACGGTGGCAACCGCGGAGACGCTCGCGAGCGGAATTCGATAGCGTTGCAGCGTCTCCGTGACCGTCGACAGCAGGCCGGCCAGTGGTGCTTCGATGAGTCGCTCGAGCTCGGGCCGGGTGATGCGGACGTCGGAGGAGTAGCCGGGCAGTTCCGCCTGGATTACGGTGGCGGTATCGGCGGACAGCCGTTCCTTGGCTGCTCGACACTCGTCGCGGAGGCGGCTGAGCGACCCGACCGCGGCCGTGCTGGCGGGGTCGGAGGAGTTGGCCTCCGCGATGCCTGCGATGACGTGGTTCAGCAATGCCTGATCGACGAGATCACCGGAGAAGTCCTGGTACCTGACGGTGGCACCGATGACGGCCAGGCCGGCGCGTGCGTCCGCCAGGGTGATGCTGGTTCCGCCACCGCCGAAGTCGCACAACACCACGACGCCGTCGGAGGGCAATCCCGGCGCCGCCCGCAGGCCGGCGAGTGCGGCTCCCGCGTCGGGGATCAGCGTGGCGGGGATCCCGCCGGGGGACAGGCCGGGCTTGGCCCGCAGCGCGTTGCGCAGGGTGCCGACGACCCCCGGACCCCAGTGCGCGGGCACCGCGATCGTGACCGGTGCGCCACCGCCGACCGTGCGGGCCATCACGTCGAGGGCCTCGACGAGTAAAACCTCGGCGCGATGGGAGGACCCGTCGGACGCCACCAGCGGCACCGGGTCGCCGACCCGTTCGACGAACCCCGTCAACACCAGCCCGGGCTGGCTCGGGTCGGGAAGTTCACCGACCTCTGGCGCGCGGTCGTCGAACACCGTCAGAACCGACCGCCGCGTGACCGGTGCCGCACCGACGCGGGCAGCCACCAGGTTGGTGGTCCCGACGGACAATCCGAGTGCGTCGTTCGTTCCGCGTGTTTCGCTCGTGCCCTGTGGTTCGCTCATCAACAAGCACATCCCTGCCGGTTCGGAGAAATCAGGACCCACCATAGCGGCTGTCCGGTCCGTCCCGACCTCGATCCCCCTAACGGTCGCGAACCCCTAACGGGCAGTCCCCTAACGCCCGTCCGGGACGGGTGGGTTGAGCACCGATCCCCGGAGCTAGCGACGCCGATAGCATTCGAGCTGAACCCAAAGTTCCCGAGCAGCAGATTGGAGGTACCTCGTGGCGAATTCACTCTTGGACTTCGTCATGTCGCTGGTACGTGATCCGGACGCTGCCGCCCGGTACGCGGCCAATCCCGCGCAGGCCATCGCCGACGCCAACCTGACCGACGTGACCAGTGTGGACGTCAACCACCTGATCCCCGTCGTCGCAGAGTCGATGTCGACGGTCGTGCCGTCGGGGGGATTCGCAGGGGGAACCGACACCCTCCTCGACTCGGCCCACAACGTCTGGGCGAGTGGCGCGGCGACGGCCGCGTTCGATGCGTTCGACGACCACCTGCCGGTCCAGGGCAGCGACATCGTCGCAGATCACGTCCCTACCGTGGCGAACGTCATCGAAATGCCGGAGGATTCGGCGCCGACCATCGTCGACCATGTCTTCGGCGATCCAAGCGTTCCGTCCGTCGCGGGTCCGTCGGATCTCGACATGGCGTTGGATGGGCCCGTGATCGACGACCCGCACCTCCCGGACGCCGTTCCGATGGACGACTCGGTCGCCGACGGGCATCACGCGTTCAACGATGACCAGGACCATCCACTGGACCCGGGTTTCGACATCTTCACGTGACCCATCGACCACCAGCTACTGACGATTCGCGACAGCGCGGCCAGCAATGGCCGCGCTGTCGTCGTTCGTTGGCCGGGATTCGTGCAGGTCAGCGGCCTTCGGCCGTGATCACCCTACAACCCCCTAATCCCCTAACCAATGCCCCTAGGGCACCCCGTAACAACCTCGACGAGCGAGGGGTGGCGGCCCCGTTTCCGGCGAGTGGACGGGCCCATAACGTAGTCACCAGATCGCCGGGAAGCCGGCGACACGAACCACACACCCACAACCGAAAGGCACTCCGATGACGACTCTCCTCGACTACATCCTCGACCTCTTCCGCAGCCCCGATGTGGCCGCGTCCTTCGTCCGGGACCCGGACGGCGCCCTGCGTGACGCCGGCCTGCCGAACGTCAGCCCGGCCCAGCTCCAGGCCGTGGCCGCCACCGCCGCGCCGGCGGGTCTGGCCCTCGGCGGTGGCGGCGATCCGGTCGTCGGCCTGCAGCGCGCGGTGGCCAACCACCACAGCATCGCTTCGCCGTTCTCCCCGCAGACGACGTTCGCGCCGCAGACCCAGACCGAATTCGCCAGCCGCAACAACACCGACGTCGCAAGCAACAACGACTTCATGAGCCCTGATCAGGCCGCTGGGGCGAACGCCCAGAACGGCGCATTCAACCTGGGTTTCGGCGACATCACCTTGGGTGACAAGACCACGAACACCGCCACCGACGGCGGCGTGGTGAACACCGGCAACGCCGGCGACATCGACGCCACGAACGTCGAGGGTGACGGGAACGTCGTCGGAAACGAAGACACCAACGCCAACACCGGCGTCATCAACGACTCCAACGTCAACATGGGTGACGACAACGAGATCGACGACAGTGGTGACACCACCGCAGGCGGCGACGTGATCCAGGACAACGAGGGCCCGGTCATCAACGACGTCGACATGAGCGGCGGCAACGGCGGCAATGCCAGCTCCAGCGGCGGCGGCGGTCTGCTCGGGATCGGCAACGACAGCGAGGCCAACGCCGGTGGCGGCGGTGGCGGCGGTGGCATCGTCATCAACGACAACGACTCCACCTCGACCAATACCGGTGGCGGTGACGTCACGACCGTCGACACCGGCGGTGGCGACATCTCCGGCAGCGTCGACGCCAGCCACGACGACAACTCGGTGGACAACTCGCAGACCGACAACTCGGTGGACAACTCGCAGACCGTCGAGACGAACGTGGACGTCACCAACGACGTCGGCATCTTCTGATCCACACTTGAACAATGCGGCTGGCGGGGACCTCCTCTCAACGAGGTGGTCCCCGCCAGTTCGTGCGCCTACCGTTGGACCCACGCAGGCAGGAGAAGAAAGCCGATGACGCAACCGAACGACCCCCGCAAGGTCAAGGTCATCGTCGAGTTGATCGATCACAGCACCAAGATCGCTGCCACCTACGATCGCGGCGATCTGGTGGAACGACTGGGCCGGGCCAAGGAGCGGATCTCCGACCCGCAGATCCGGGTGGTGATCGCCGGCCAGCTCAAACAGGGCAAGAGCCAGCTGCTGAACTCGCTGCTGAACGTGCCCGTGGCCCGCGTCGGCGACGACGAGACCACGGTATTGGCCACGGTGGTGTCCTACGGCGAGCAGGCGTCGGCGCGGCTGATCGTCGCTCGGGGCGATGGCGCCGAGCCAGAGGTGATGGAGATTCCTCCGAGCGAGGTCCAGACCGACCTGCGCCGCGCGCCCCAGGCCGGCGGCCGCGAGGTGTTGCGCGTCGAGGTCACCGCGCCGAGTCCGCTGCTCAAGAACGGACTGGCGTTCGTCGACACCCCCGGCGTCGGCGGCCACGGCCAGCCGCACCTGTCCGCGACGTTGGGCCTGCTGCCCGAAGCCGACGCCATGCTGATGATCAGCGACACCAGCCAGGAGTTCACCGAGCCGGAGCTGACCTTCATCCGGCAGGCGCTCGAAATCTGCCCGCTGGCAACGATTCTCGCGACCAAGACCGACCTCTATCCGCACTGGCGCGAGATCGTCGCGGCCAACGTCGGTCACCTGCAACGGGCGGGTGTCACGACGCCGGTCCTACCCGTCTCTTCAGTCCTGCGCAGCCACGCGATCCAGATGAACGACAAGGAACTCAACGAGGAATCGAACTTCCCGGCGATCGTGAAGTTCCTCAGTGACCGGGTGCTCAGCCGCGAGAACGACCGGATACGCGACCAGGTGCTCACCGAAGTGCGTTCGGCGGCCGAGCATTTGACCCTCGCCGTCACCTCGGAGCTGTCGGTGATCAACGATCCCGATGCCAGGGGCCAGCTCACCGACGACCTGGAACGGCGCAAACAAGAGGCGATCGATGCCCTCGCGCAGACGGCGCTATGGCAGCAGGTGCTCAACGACGGAATCTCCGACCTGACCGCCGACGTGGACCACGACCTGCGCGGCCGTTTCCGAGCGATCACCCAGCACACCGAGAAGGTCATCGACGGCTGCGACCCGACGAAGCACTGGGCCGAGATCGGCACCGAACTCGAGAACGCGGTCGCCACCGCCGTCGGTGACAACTTCGTGTGGGCCTACCAGCGTGCCGAGGCGCTCGCCGAAGATGTGGCACGCACCTTCATGGAGGTCGGCATCGACGCGGTCGAGATGCCGCACATCGACGCGCGGGAGATGGGAGCGGGCTTCGGCGAGATGAAGTCGATTTCCCAGTTGGAGGCCAAGCCGGTGCGCGCGGGCGACAAGGTGGTCTCGGGTATGCGGGGCTCCTTCGGCGGCGTGATGATGTTCGGCATGCTGACGACGTTCGCCGGTCTGGGGATGTTCAACCCGCTGTCGTTGGGTGCTGGGGCGTTGCTGGGCCGCAAGGCCTTTAAGGACGACATGGACAACCGGATGATGAGGGTGCGAAGCGAGGCCAAGAACAACATGCGCCGCTTCGTCGACGACGTGTCCTTCGTGGTCAGCAAGGAGTCGCGGGACCGGCTCAAGGGGATTCAGCGCCAGTTGCGCGACCACTACCGCGGCATCGCCAACCAGGCCACCCGCTCGCTGAACGAATCGCTGCAGGCGGCGCTCGCCGCGGCGAAGCTGGAGGAGAACGAGCGCGCGACGCGGGTCAAGGAACTCGAGCGCCAGCTGAACGTCCTGCGGCAGGTCACCGAGTATGCGGTGAAGCTGTCGCCCGGGCAGGAAGCCGTCCCCAAGTGACTTCGCAGCCGCAATAACTAAGCTAAGCACCCGACATGAGTACCAGTGATCGAGTGCGCGCGATCCTCGGCGGCACCGTCCAGGCCTATCGGAGCGACCCGGCCTACCGCGAGCGTCCCGACGTCCACAACGAACTGGACTGGATCGGCAGACGCCTCAATCAGCCGATCCGCATCGCCCTGGCCGGGACGCTGAAGGCGGGGAAGTCGACGTTGGTCAACGCGCTCGTCGGGGAGGACATCGCGCCGACCGACGCCACCGAGGCCACGCGCATCGTGACCTGGTTCCGCAACGGTGCCACGCCCAAGGTCACCGCGAACCACCGCGGCGGCAGGCGGTCGAACGTGCCCATCGCCCGGAGCTCGGGCGGTCAGTCCCACGAGAGGGGCCTGACGTTCGACTTCGCCAGCCTCGACCCCGACGACGTCATCGACCTCGACGTCGAATGGCCCGCCGCGGAACTCATCGACACCACCATCATCGACACCCCCGGCACGTCGTCGCTGTCCCGCGACGTCTCCGAGCGCACCCTGCGCCTGCTGGTCCCCGACGACGGCGTGCCGCGCGTCGATGCCGTCGTCTTCCTTCTGCGCACGCTCAATGCGGCGGACATCGCGCTGCTCAAGCAGATCGGCACGCTCGTCGGCGGATCGGCGGGTGCGCTCGGCGTCATCGGCGTCGCGTCCAGGGCGGACGAGATCGGCGCAGGCCGCATCGACGCGATGCTGTCCGCCAAGGACGTCGCGAAGCGGTTCACCGCCGAGATGGACAAGACGGGCATCTGCCAGGCCGTGGTCCCGGTGTCCGGGCTGCTCGCACTCACCGCGCGAACGTTGCGGCAGAGCGAGTTCGTCGCGCTCGAGAAGCTGGCGGGCGTGGACGTGGCCGAGCTGACCAAGGCCATGCTGTCGGTGGACCGGTTCGTCCGCGAGGACAGCCAGTTGCCCGTCGACGCCGCCACCCGTGCGGCGCTGCTGGAGCGCTTCGGCATGTTCGGCATCCGGATCTCGATCGCGGTGCTGCGGGCGGGCATCAGCGACTCGGTCGCCCTGGCCGACGAACTCCTCGAGCGCAGTGGGCTGGTCGCGTTGCGCGACGTCATCGACCAACAGTTCGCGCAACGGTCCGATCTGCTCAAGGCGCACACCGCGCTGCTCTCCCTGCGCAGGTTCGTCGAGGCCAACCCCACCTTCGCAACGCCGTACATCGTCGCCGACATCGACCCACTGCTGGCTGACACCCACGCGTTCGAGGAGCTGCGTCTGTTGAGCCAATTGCGCTCGCGGGCAACGACGTTGAACGAAGAGGAGATCGCTTCGCTGCGCCGCATCATCGGGGGCTCCGGCACCGACGCGGCGAGTCGGCTCGGCCTGCAACCGGACGCCCCCTACGACGGTCCCCGGGCAGCCTTCGCCGCCGCGCAACGATGGCGGCGTCGGGCCGATCACCCGCTCAACGATCCGTTCACCACGCGCGCCTGCCGGGCGGCGGTGCGCAGCGCAGAGGCGATGGTCGCCGACTTCACCGCCCAGGGACGCTAGGGCCGGGGGTACAGCGTCCGCGTCTCGTTCAGCCTCGGCCGCTGACGCGTCGAGGTCTCACCGTCGTTCGTCGTCGAGCGTCGCGTCCTGGGCGGAGTCGTATCGCTCGAAGAGGTATCGGTACTCGAGGTCGTCGTCGTGTCGCCGGGATTGATGTCGGTGGTGATCGGAGGACTGGTGCTGGTGATCGTCTCGGTGCTCGTCGTCGACGTAGACGAAAAGCTACTGCCCGTGACACTCGGTTCGAGGAAGTACTGGGAAGCGGGTTCCGGATCGTTCGACCCGCCGACCACGTAGGAGATGACGAGCCACAGCAGCCCGATTACGGCGAGAGCGCCGACGCTGGCACCGACGACGGTCGACGTGCGCTCGTGCCACGCAGGCTCGTCCTCTCTGGAGTCGTCGCCGGTCACGGCCTCCGATAGTAGCCGCGGGCGGCCCGCGTCCGACGGGTCAGCCCAGGAGCGGGGCGACCTCGCTGGCGAAGAACTCCACGTGCTCGAGATCGGACATGTCGAGGAATTGCAGATAGACCCGTTGCACACCGGCTTCGACGAACGCGCCCAACCGGTCGGCGATCTCCGCGGGCGTGCCGACGGCGGGTGAGTTGCTGCGGAGCTCGTCGACCTCGCGGCCGATCGCAGCCGCCCGTCTGGCGATCTCGGCGTCGTCGCGCCCGGCGCACACCACGAATGCCGCCGAGTACGTCAGCGAGTCGGGCGCGCGGCCCGCGTCGGCGACCGCCGCTGCGACGCGTCCGTACTGGGTCACGAGGGTGTCGAGGTCGACGAACGGGATGTTGAACTCGGAGGCGAACTTCGCCGTCAGGGCGGGGGTCCGCTTGGGCCCGCCACCGCCGATGATGATCGGTGGGGACGGCGTCTGCGTGGGTTTCGGCAACGCCGGCGAATCCTTGATGGAGTAATGCCCGCCGGTGTAATCGAAGGTCTCACCGACGGGCGTGCCCCACAGCCCGGTGAGGATGTCCAACTGCTCGCTCAGCCGGTCGAACCGCTCGCCGAGCGGCGGGAACGGGATGGCATACGCCTCGTGCTCGGCCTCGAACCAGCCCGCGCCGATGCCCAACTCCACACGGCCACCGCTCATCTCGTCGACCTGGGCGACGGAGATGGCCAGCACGCCCGGATGCCGGAACGTGGCTGAGGTGACCATCGTGCCCAGCCTGATCGTCGACGTCTCGCGGGCGATGCCGCCCAACGTCACCCAGGAATCGGTGGGCCCCGGCAGACCGTCACCCGCCATCGCCACGTAGTGGTCGGAGCGGAAGAACGCCGAGTAACCGGCCGCCTCCGCGGTCTGCGCCACCGCCAATTGATCGGCGTAGGTGGCACCCTGTTGCGGTTCGACGAAGACGCGGAAGTCCATGTGCCCCAGCCTAGAGGCCGTCAGAGACCGCCGCGCCCGGCGCGCACCGCGCTGACGGCGTCGTCGTCCCCCGCGAGCGCGACCTTGGCCTCGTCCCGTCCGGTGATGAACATCAGCAACTCCCCGGGGGCTCCGGTGACCTCCACGGCTGGCCCCTTCCCGATCGTCGTCAGCGTCTTGCCCTCCGGCGTGCGCAGCGACACGTGCCCAGGAACCTTCGACATCGCCATCCGTGCCATTAGGGAGACCCGGCGCGCCAGGGCCGATGTCGTGGCCTCGTCGAGCTCGCGCGGCTCCCAGCCGCTGACGGCACGCCGGACGTCCTCGTGATGAATGAACATCTCGGCCACGTTCACGAACGGATCCAGCAGTTTGAAGGGTGAGAACGAGGGTGGTCCCGACGCGATCTGATCGAGCAGCACGTTCCAGTCGTTCTGCGCGGTCACCTGCTCCTGCACCCTGGCGGTGTAACCGGCGAGCGCAGGGACCAGGATGCCCGGCGCGGCGTCGAGGCGTCGTTCGCGCACGACGAGGTGGGCAGCCAGGTCGCGGGTGGTCCAGTCACCACAGAGGGTCGGCTGTTCCGGGCCGACGCCGCGCATGGTGGTGACGAGCGCGGCGCGTTCCCGCTGAGCGATGGAAGTCATCGGTGTTTCCTCTTGTCCAGTGCGCGGTCGAGGTTGATCGCCGCGCTGATGAGTGCGAAGTGGGTAAAGACCTGCGGAAAGTTTCCAACCTGGTCGCCGGTGGCATTGACCTGTTCGGCGTAGAGACCGACGTGGTTTGGCGTAGGTGAACATCTTCTCGAGCGCCAACTGCGCGTCCCGCAGCCGACCCGCGCGGGTCAGGGCCTCGACGTACCAGAAGGAGCACAGCGAGCGCCGAGGACGCTCGGCGAGTCGAAGCGGGGTGCGCAGAACCAGTCGATGGTGCCATCGGTGCCGACCAGGGCGCAGGTCCGCAGGTCCGCAGGTCAGGCCGCGATCGGCGATCGCCGGCCAGTCGTCAGTCATCGGGCAGCCGCCACCCTCGTGGTCCTGCCAAGGCGATCGCCTCGTCGGGGCCCCACGACCCGCGAGCGTATGACAGCGTCGGCGGTGGCGCGTCGAGCACCGGCTGACAGATCTGCCACAGCCGGTCCACCTCGTCGGCGCGGGTGAAGAGCGTCTGGTCGCCACGAATCACGTCGAGCAGGAGCCGCTCATAGGCCTCCAGCGGAACGTCGTCGGGATCTTCGGCGCCGACGTCCAGATGAAAGGTCAACGGCATCAACTCCATTCGCGGTCCCGGTCGCTTCGCCACGAGGCTGACGCCGAACTCGGGGGTGTCGCTCAACTCGATCGTCAGCTGGTTCGGCCCGTAATCTCCGTCACCGAAGCGGCCCATCGGTGGGGTGCGAAATGTCAGCGTGACGGTGCGCCGATTGGCGGCGAGCGCCTTGCCGGTGCGCAAGTGGAAGGGGACGCCCTGCCACCGCTCGGTGTCGACGAAGGCTTCCAGCGCCACGAACGTCTCGACGGTGGAGTCGTCGGCGACGCCGTCCTCGTCGCGGTACCCGTCGTACTGGCCGAAGACCACCCGCTCGGGGTCCAGCGGCCTCATGGCGGCGAACACCTTGGCCTTCTCGTTGCGCAGGGACTGCTCGTCGAGGTGGACCGGCGGCTCCATCGCCACGAAGCCGAGGACCTGGCACAGGTGGGTGGAGATCATGTCGCGGAAACAGCCCGTCGACTCGTAGAAGGCGCCGCGGCCCTCCGCGGTCAGATCCTCCGGGACGTCGATCTGCACCGACACCACATGGTCCCGGTGCCATGCGGGTTCGATCAAGCCGTTGGCGAAGCGCAGCGCCAGGATGTTCTGCACCGCTTCCTTGCCCAGGAAGTGGTCGATGCGGTAGACCTGCTGCTCGCTGATCACGTCCTTCAGCGCGGCGTCGAGTTCGCGTGAGGAGTCGAGGTCGGTGCCGAACGGCTTCTCCACGACGACGCGAGCATCGGCGGTGAGATCCTCGCGACCCAGCATGCCGATCATCGGCTGCATCGCCGTGGGCGGTACCGACAGATAGATCAGCGTCCGTGTCTCGTCGCCGAGGCGCTCGCGTGCTTCCTTGACCGCAGCGGCCAGGTCGGTGCCGTCGTCGGCGTCGGACGCCTGAAAGGACAGTCGTCCGATGAGATCGGCTAGCACGCCGTCGTCGATGTCGGACACGGAGTCGCGCAGGCCCTCTTCGACGTGAGTGCGGAATTCCTCGTCGGAGCCCGGCGAATGTCGACCCGAGCCGATGATGGCGTAGTCGTCGGGCAGGCGCGCCGCAGCGGCCAGCCGGTACAGGCCGGGGAAGAGCTTTCGCTTGGCCAGGTCACCGGTCGCGCCGAACAGCACGAAGACGTGCGGCGCGAGTTGCTCGTCGACAGACGGAGAAGTCACGAGCCTTTATCTTCCCGGAACGGGCGGTGGCCTAACCGTCAAGACATCACGGTCAGAAGACTTCGACCCCTTGGACCGCGACGAACATGCCGTGTCGAGTGCCGTCATTGGTGAAGCGGGTGCCGTCCTCGGTCGCCACGATGGTCCACCCCTCCGCAGAGTAGGTGCGGTAGTCGAGGGTGACGACTGGGATGTCGCCGAGGTTGCCGAGGACCCACTCCAGACGCCCCGGTGCGGTGACCCGTACTCCGTTGGCGGGCAAGCCGTTGACTACCGGTGCATTGGCGAACTGTGCCTCGCAGCCCACTTCCGCGGCGCTGATCTGGCATCGCGTCTTGCCCGACTTCGTCTCGATGAAGACGTAGCCGTTTTGCGGCGGGAGCGCCTCACCGGGAGGCGGTGCGGCGGTCGCGGGCGGCGTCGGCGTGGGGCTGGGGGACGGCGGTGTCGTCGAAGTGGTGCGCGACGGCCGCGACGTGGGGAAGGTCGGTTCGGTCGGGTTCTGTGCGTTGGGTTGCGGGGTTCCCGGAATCGTGGACTGGCAGCCCGCGAGGAGAACACCTGACGCCAGCAAGCTCCCCGCCATCAGCTGCGCCTTCATCGACTCCAAGGCTACGCAGACAGTGACGGAAGTTACTGCAGTGACTCACCGTGGTCCGGTCGTGGATACCCTTTGAAACTCGGTATCACCGGTGATATCGCGTTCAGTCGAACAGGTCGGGTTGCTCCCTGGTGATCTTGGCGAACAGCGGCTGGAAGCTGAACCAGCCCGCGAAGTGGCTACCGACTTGACCGCGGGTGAGCGCGGCCATCTCCGCGTCGATGAGGACCGGGGTGCCCGCCGCCTCGGCCATCAGCTGCGCCTGACAGGACCGCTCCATCGTGATGAACCACCATGCGGCCTCCTCCACCGAGTGGCCGACGGTGAGCAGTCCATGGTTGCGCAGGATGGCGGCCTTGCGGTCACCGAGCGCGTGCGCGATGCGCTTGCCCTCCTCGAGGTCGAGGACGACGCCCGAGTAGGCGTCGAACAAGGCATGGTCGTCGTAGAACGCGCAGGCGTCCTGGGTGATCGGGTCGAGCAGCTTGCCCAGCGTCGACCACGTCTTCCCGTACACCGAGTGTGAGTGGGCGGCGCCGATCACGTCTGGACGGGCCGCATGCACCTGCGAGTGGATGGCGAACGCCGCCTGGTTCACCGGCCTGTCCCCGTGCACGATCTCGCCGTCGTGTCGCACCAGCAGGAGGTCGCTGACGCGGATGTGGCCGAAGTGCATGCCGAACGGGTTCACCCAGAAGTGGTCGGTCAACTCGGGGTCGCGGGCGGTGATGTGTCCGGCCACGCCCTCGTCGAACCCGAATCGGCTGAACAGTCGGAAGGCCGCGGCGAGATTCTGCTTGCGGTGCAGCCGCTCCTCCTCGCCCGTGCGGTCCGTGCGGGGGAGCAGCGCGGCAACGTTCCCGCCTGCGAGCTTCTTGGCGTCTTCGACTCCGGTGTCGACCATGGCGATCCCTTCGACCAACGCCGGTCGTTCGGCCGGCCTGCGGCGTACTCGATGGTACGTGCGGTTGCCGGGGTTGGCGGATCTGCTTGCATGGGGGAGTGGCGGCGGCGACGCGCAGGCTTCGCCGATCGCGCTGGCGCCGCTGGGCGTGCCATCGGTCTGCGTGCACGGCACCGCGGACACCTTGCTGCCGATCAGCCAGTCGGAGTGCTTCTGTGTAGCGGCCCGCGCGGCGGGCGACCCCGCCGATCTGCGGACGTTCGACGGAGACCACTTCGACCCGATCACCGTCGGCACCACGGCGTGGGGCATCTGCATCGACGGACTTCGCAGGCTCACTGGCGGATGACGTACACCAGGCCCTCCCCCGGGGATTGGATGGGGAGGGCCTGGTGGGTTCGTGGGGTCCGCAGTGGTTAGCGGACGTTGAGGTGGGCGATGTAGGCGGGGCCGTGGTTGTCGTGCCAGCCGGGCTTGGCGGTGGGGGCGGGCTTGGCGTAGGTGCCGGGGCTGTAGGAGTAGCCGGGGCCCTGGGGTGCGGTGGAGGTGGTGGTGGCGTTGGCGATGCTTGCCAGTCCGAGGGCGGCGCCGCAAAAGATGGCGGGCACGGCGAGGAAGCGAGCGAAGTTGCGGACGGTGGCGTTCATGGTGACGGATCCTTTTGTCTGAGTGAGGTTTTCGGTTGTCCGGCCGGTGTGTTCCGGCGATGAGACAACTATGTCTCAGCCCGGTCGCGGTGTCTGTCGGGTGACCGGTGGAGCGTGGGGTGGAAACCGTTGTCCACCGATCGGGGGAACGTCGGGCAGGGCATCTGCTTGCATGGGCGGACGGCATCAGCGCAGTGCAGTCGTAGGACCGCCCTCGGCATCGCCGGGGGCCTGGCGGCGATGGCGGCCGGATGCTCATTTAGTACGCCGAACTCTCGCTGACGACGGGATCGGTGCGCGCACCCGTGGTCGTCATCCACGGCGGCTACTGGTCGTCGAGCTACGGCGCCGAGCTCGGTCGGCCGCTGGCCGCCGACCTGGTAAGTCGGGGCTTTGCGGCGCTGAACGTCGAGTACCGCAGGGTGGGTGACGGAGGGGGCTGGCTGCAGACGGGCCAGGACGTGGCCGCCGGGGTCGACGCCTTGCAGGGATCGATCGACCAATCTCGACGTGAACAGGGTTGGTGCCCTTCGTTATTCGCCGGGTGGTCAGCTAGCCGGCTGGCTCGGGGCGCGTCGCGGTGGCGCCGTACCGTTGACTGGCGCGGTATTTCAAGCGGGCGTCCTGGACTGGTCCGACGAGGACCGCGACGGCCGATCGAGGACCAATGGCTCTGTCGTCCGCAGACATCATCCCGAAAGCTGTTGGCACACAGTGTTTGGAGGTCGATCCTGCCGGACGTTATGGTCGAAGCAGAGGTCATCAAGAACGCGTCCAGCTCGACCTCCCTGGCGAGGGATTGACCAACAACCAGAACGCCGGGCGCGCACCCGCGACTCGGAGAACTTCACGGGAAGGCCGTTCAGCAAGGACGAGAGGTGCTGGTTCAGGCTATCGCCGTGGCAGGTACCGCGATCGGCAAGGCGTTCGTGACGGGAACACCATGCCGATTCGATCGACTTGACGACGCAGGACCCGCGCTAGTGCTCCCGTTGTGCACCCCCGATTCGGTTTTTGGCGTGGTCATCGCGCTGCGCCACCCCTTCTCAGCCCTTCCCCATTGCTACGATTCCGTGACGACGTCGGCCGGGCTAGGGACCGAAGACCCCTATACGACTGCCCCGGCCCTGCCGGGGCAGAGGGTGGGACCTCATGCGACGGCTCATCTTCGGTTTGTCATGGCGCTGGTGACGTTTTCCAGAATCTCGGGAAGCTTCAGGAACGGGGTGATGATGTCGACGGGCAAGGGGAACACCACGGTCGAGTTCTGGTCCGCGCCGAGTTCCAACAGTGTCTGGAGGTAACGCAGCTGCAGCGATGCCGGGTTCTTCGACAGCGTCTCGGCGGCCTGGCGCAGCTCTTCGGAGGCTTGAAGTTCTCCGTGCGCATTGATGACCTTCGCGCGGCAACGTCGCGCCACGTTCCTGGGGTGTCCTTCACCGGGATCGTCCACCCCGGGCTGATGGGAACTGCGCCGTCCGCGGAGTTGCTGGCCAAATGGAATGCCCGCGAAGGTGCGCTTATCGCGACCGACCCCGACCGAGTGCCACCGTTGGCGCTGCCGCCGCTGCCCCAGGATGCTGTCCTGGGCAGCCTCAGCGGGGATGCCTTCACCCGCGCCGCCGCAGAGGCGGCCCGCACCGCACCTCCTCGGGAGAACGGTGGTAATCAGGACATCAAGGACCTCACGAAGGGCACCCGGGTGTTCTACCCGGTCTTCGTCGACGGAGCGAACCTGTCCGTGGGTGACCTGCATTTCTCCCAGGGCGACGGCGAGATCACCTTCTGCGGCGCGATTGAGATGGGCGGCTTCATAGACCTGCACGTTGATCTCATCAAGGGTGGCATGGAAACCTACGGCGTCTCGGAGAACGCCATCTTCATGCCCGGCAATGTCGAGCCCCAGTACAGCGAATGGCCCGCCTTTTCCGGCACGTCGGTGACTCTGGACGGCGAGCAACGGTATCTCGATTCACACCTGTCGTACCAGCGAGCCTGCCTGCACGCCATCGACTACCTCACCAAATTCGGCTAAAGCCCCGAACAGGGTTAACATGATCCTGGGCGCAGCCACCATTGAAGGACGACTCTCCGGGGTCGTGGACATCCCGAACTCGTGCTCGACGGTGTATCTGCCGACTGCGATATTCGCGATCGATGTCCGCCCGTCTGCGAACGGTCCGACTCAGGTCGCCCCGGGTATGGGCGTACCGAGGGCGAGTTTCTGAGTCGTCTGCAGTTCTGATCGGGGCTGGGCGCCCGCCCGACGCTGGTGGCGCCCAGCCCGCTCGAAAGGATATGCAAGGTTCCCGCAGGAGCCTTTCAAGGCCTAGTTCGAGTTGAGCTGGAAGACGCGCTCGGCGTTGCCGCCCAGGAAGAGTGCAGTCGTCTCGGCGTCGAGGCCTAGTTCGTCGAGCCGCTGCAGGCAGCGGGACGCCGACAGCATTGGCCAGTTCGTTCCAAACAGCACCCGGCTACGTCCGCGACCGCGCAGGTAATCGATGAGTGTGGGCGGTAGCCGGTGCAGTGCGTAGGCGGAGGTGTCGACATGGAAGTTGGGGTACTTCATCGCCAGCGAGATCACTTCATCGATCCACGGATAGCCGACGTGGCCGCCAACCACCACCAGGTCCGGGAACTCCAGCAGAACCGTGTCCAGGTAGGGGATCGGCCGACCGGGTTCGGACGGGCACAACGGGCCGGTGTGCCCGATCTGGGTGCAGAACGGGATGCCCAACTCCACGCAGGTTGCGTAGAGCGGGTAGTAGCGGCGGTCGTCGGGGGGAAGGTTCCACAACCACGGCACGACCCGCAGTGCGCGTAAGCCGAGATCCAACACCGCGCGGCGCAGTTCGCGCACCGCGGCCACGGGATAGCGCAGATCGACCGCTGCGACGCCGGTGAAGCGATCAGGATGGGCGGCTACCAGCGCGGCAACCTCCTCATTGCCGATCAGCATCCCGGTGGGGCTCGACCACGCGTTGAGCATCGCGCGATCCACACCCGCGTCGTCCATCGCCTTCAGCGTCGCGTCGATGGGTAACGCACCGAGACCTTGCTGGCGGGTCCAGTGCAGCAGCGTGGCGAGCCATGGTTGCTCCATGAATAGTGCGTTCGGGTGCTGGGCCCAGGCATCGACGATCATCGCCATGCGAACGAAATTACTTTACATGTGTAGTAATTGTCTAGGATGGGCTCATGAGCCGCGACCAAGGACGCGCAGGACGGCGGCTCGCGTACTTCCACCTGCAGGCGGCGGCCCAGCGGGTGCGAACGATCGCCGACCAGGAATGCCTGTCACGCGCGGGGATCACTGCCGCTCAGGCCGGAGCGATGTTCGTCATCGCCCGAACCCCCGGAGCGAACCAGCGAACTCTGGCCGAAGCACTTCAGCAGCGGGAGTCTGCCATCACCGGGATGGTGGGCCGGCTGTCCGCCGCAGGATTGGTTGAACGTCGCCCGAGTCAGACCGACGGCCGAGCCTGGGAGATACGCCTGACGGCGGCCGGAGATCGCGCCTTGCGCACGCTCACCGCCGTACTCGACACGCTGAACGCGACGATCGAGGAAGCCATCGGGGCTGGCGGCGTCGACCGATTCGTCGACGGACTCGAGCAGCTGGAAGCCGTACGGCCAGCCGTCACCAGAACTGACGACGTGCCAGACACCCGCCCACCGGACCCAGAACATCGCTGAGTGGATGCTGAGTCTGCACGGTCTTGTCGGCCTCGACGATCACGGAACTGACCTGCCCGATTGCCGAGATTGACGTGACGGATGTTGAGCGGGCCGCTTGACGACAGGGAATGCGGTTTCGGCGCGGCGGATGGGACCGCTGTAGAAGTCGCCGAAGGTGTCGACGATTGTTTCTGCTGATAAATCGTCGCCATCGGCGCCCATGGTGCGATCGACGTAAGAACTGCGCATGGTCTTCGAGCGGTGCGTTGTTCAGAATGGCTGACATCGGAGCACCCAACCACTACCGTGGCGACGGTGACCGCGGGTCGAGGGGTTGGCCGTTCCATATTTCTGGCTTGGTCCGAGTGTGGTTGGGTGTTGGGATTCGGTGACCTTCCCGGTCATGGCCCCGAGGTCGATGCAAAGGAGCTAACAGATGGTGCAGTCAGGCTTTGTCGTCCACCGCGCGATGGCTGGATTGATCTGCAGTGGGGCGATCGCTGGTGCGATGCTGTTCGGTGGCGCATCGGTGGCCCTTGCTGAACCAACGCCCCCGCCCGCCCCAGCGCCGCCCCCTAATTGCACGGCGGCTGACCTCGCACAGGTTTCGGGCGGTGTCGGGACTGGGATGGGCGTCTATCTGTTCACCCACCCGGACGTCAACAACTTCTTCACCAGCCTTCGCGGGAGGCCGCAAGAGGAGATCCGCGACGAGGTCCAGAACTACATGAACGCCAACCCTCAGGTCGAGTCCGAAATCAACGGAATCCGTCAACCCCTGACCGACCTGAGGACTCGGTGCGATGTCAGCGGTGGCTTGCCTGGCTGATCTCAGCCTTTGCCGTTGGGCCGGAGCGGGCATGGCGTGTGCCAATCCGCGATCGCCAGCACATCGGGGCCATAGAGTTCAAGGGCACGCGGGTCGATTAGTGAGGAGACAAGAATCATGGGTCATCGGACTCGGTCATTGACCGCGGCTGTGATTACCGTTTTGACGCTCGGGGCCGTTCCCGGGGCCATTGTCACGATTCAGCCCGCCGGGGTGGCCAACGCCGACGTGTGCGCAAGCGCCGGCCGACGGGTTTCTGTCAGCGGCTGCGCCAACATCGCCGACGTCGTCGCACCGTACGTTCCGCCGCCGGCCTATTACGCGCCGATGCCCTACGACCCGCCGCCGCCGCCGAATGTCAGCGGTTGCGTGAGCTACAACGGCAGGTGGGTGAACGCTGCCGGGTGCAATTAAGCCTGCAATCAAGCTGAAACACCATCCCGAGCGGATGGTCGCACGCCCTCGGTTATGGCGAAGTGGCTTCTGCGACTGGTTTGTTGTTGTTCAGGCGGGTTGGGTGCGCGCGGTAGATCATTCCTGTTAGAGGATTCAGGCGATTGGGAGAGTGAAGAGCATGGGTGGGGACACGAGTAAGTCCAGGACGCATCTGCCGGTTCCGAGTGCAGAGCGAACGGGTCTGATCACCTATGACGCGAAGGATCCCGACACGTCGTATCCGCCGATCGAGCAGTTGCGTCCACCCGAGGGTGCGCCGAACGTGCTCGTCATTCTGCTGGACGATGTCGGGTTCGGTGCGGCCAGCGCATTCGGCGGGCCGTGTCAGACGCCGAACGCGGAGCGCCTGGCGGCGGATGGTTTGAAGTACAACCGCTTTCACACCACCGCGTTGTGCTCACCGACCCGGCAGGCGCTGCTAACCGGACGCAACCACCATTCGGCCGGGATGGGCGGGATCACGGAGATCGCCACCGGTGCGCCGGGGTACAACTCGATCCTGCCCAACACCATGTCGCCGATCGCGCGCACGCTGAAGCTCAACGGGTACAACACCGCACAGTTCGGCAAATGCCACGAGGTGCCGGTCTGGGAGACCAGCCCGGTCGGGCCGTTCGACGCGTGGCCCACCGGCGGCGGTGGCTTCGAGTACTTCTACGGCTTCATCGGCGGCGAGGCCAACCAGTGGTACCCGACCTTGTATGAGGGCACCAACGCGATCGAGGTGGACCGCACGCCCGAAGAGGGCTACCACTTCATGGACGACATGACCGACAAGGCGATCGCCTGGATCGGGCAGCAGAAGGCACTGGCACCGGATAAGCCGTTCTTCGCCTACTTCGCTCCCGGCGCCACCCATGCGCCGCACCATGTGCCGAAGGAATGGGCCGACAAGTACGCGGGCAAGTTCGATCAGGGCTGGGACGCGTTGCGCCAGGAAACGTTTGCGCGGCAGAAGGAACTCGGGGTGATCCCGGCGGACTGTCAGCTCACCGTCCGCCACAAGGAGATTCCGGCATGGGATGACATGCCCGAGGACCTCAAGCCGGTGCTGCGCCGCCAGATGGAGGTGTATGCGGGCTTTTTGGAGTACACCGATCACCATGTCGGGCGTCTGGTTGACAGCCTGCAGACGATCGGGGTTCTCGACGACACGCTCGTCTACTACATCGTCGGCGACAACGGTGCCTCGGCCGAAGGCACGCTGAACGGAACGTTCAATGAGATGCTGAACTTCAACGGGATGTCGGCGATCGAGACGCCGGAGTTCTTGACCGAGCGGCTCGACGCGCTCGGCGGGCCGGAGTCCTACAACCACTACGCGGTGGGCTGGGCGCACGCGATGGACACCCCGTATCAGTGGACCAAGCAGGTCGCCTCGCATTGGGGCGGCACCCGCAACGGCACGATCGTGCACTGGCCCAAGGGAATCAGCGCCACTGGTGAGATGCGGTGGCAGTTCCATCACGTCATCGATGTCGCGCCGACCATTCTGGAGGCCGCCGGACTGCCAGAGCCGATCTCGGTGAACGGTGTGCAGCAGCACCCCATCGAAGGGGTGAGCATGCTGTACTCCTTCAACGACGCCGAGGCGCCCGATCAACACGAGACACAGTATTTCGAGATGTTCGGCAACCGCGGGATCTACCACAAGGGGTGGACCGCGGTGACCCGGCACAAGACGCCATGGCTGCTCGTCGGCGAAGAGACCCCGGCCTTCGACGACGACGTGTGGGAGCTCTACGACACCACCACGGACTGGAGCCAGGCCAAGGACCTAGCGAAGGAGATGCCGGAGAAGCTGCACGATCTGCAGAGGCTGTGGCTCATCGAGGCCGTCCGGTACAACGTGTTGCCGATGGACGACGACCTCGGCAGGCGGATGAATCCCGACGTCGCCGGCCGCCCGGTGCTGATCAAGGGCAACACCCAACTGCTGTTCGGCGGCATGGGTAGGTTGTCGGAGAACTGCGTCGTCAGCGTCAAGAACAAGTCGCATGCCGTGACCGCGGCCATCGAGGTGCCGGATTCCGGCGCCGAAGGCGTGATCATCGCCCAGGGTGCGAACATCGGTGGCTGGAGCCTGTACGCGAAGGGCGGCACGCTCAAGTACTGCTACAACCTGGGCGGTGTCAAGCACTTCTACGTCGAGGCCACCAGCCCGTTGCCGGCCGGAGAGCACCAAGTCCGGATGGAGTTCGATTACACCGGCGAGGGGTTGGGCAAGGGCGGCGCCGTGACCCTATACACCGACGGCGAGAAGGTGGGCGAGGGAACTGTCGACGCCACCTTGCCGATGATCTTCTCCGCCGACGACGGCTGCGATGTCGGCCAGGACACCGGCGCGCCGGTCTCGCCCGACTACGGTCCGCGCGGCAACGCGTTCAACGGCCGGGTGAAGGGTGTACAGATCGCGATCGCCGATGCCGCCGAGGCCGACGGAAACGTGGTTGACCCTAAGGAAGCCGTCCGCATCGCGATGGCGCGCCAGTAGCCGAGCCTACTGGTTTACAAGTACCTTTCGCGCAGTATGCGTCGAGCTCGTCGAACCGGGGCACCAGGCGCATGAAGTTCAGGATCGCCGGCACGGCGCCACCGACGGAGACCCGTTCGTCGACGATCAGCGACCACATTTTCACCGGATCAAACTGTGGCATCGAGATCAGGCTGATGCCGCGCATGGCGCAGAAGATGACCGTCGTCAGTGCCGCGACGTGGAACATCGGCAGGGGCAACAGGACGCGGTCCTTGTAGTGCCCATCGACCGTCATTGCCCATGCAGTCGCCGCGGTGTGCACCGAATCATGGCTGTGTACAACGCCTTTCGGGAGTCGCTCACGGATGCTCCAATCCTGTTCGGGCCCAATCGATGTGTTCGTAGGCGCACTCGAACACCACGGCCGCCCACCGAAGAGTCGAGCCCTCGATGGCGGTGACCAGAAATGTCACGACTCCCGAAGGCGCCACGGGCCCAGCCGATTGCCCTCGAACATCACTCGGTCCGACACGGATCTCAAACGCCGCCGTCGCGTAAGTAGCACTTGCGGTCCTACTACGGTAGCATTCCGGTGTGAAGCTGAGTGTGAGTCTCTCCGACGAGGATGTCGCGGTGCTCGACGCCTATGTCGAACGGGTGGGATTGTCGTCCCGGTCCGCGGGCGTCCAGCGCGCCCTTCGCATGCTCCGCTTCCCGTCACTCGAAGACGACTACGGGAGCGCTTGGCAGGAGTGGTCGACCACTGGCGAGGAGCGGGTGTGGGACGCGACCGTAGGCGACGGACTCGGCGATGCTGCGGGGTGAGATCTGGCAGGTCGACCTTGATCCCGTGCGCGGTAGCGAAGCGAACAAGGAACGCCCCGCGGTCATTGTCAGCAACGACCGTGCCAACGCCGCCGCGACTCGTCTTGGGCGTGGCGTCATCACCGTGGTGCCCGTGACAAGCAACACCGCCAAGGTGTTCCCGTTTCAGGTGTTGTTGTCCGCCAAGACAACCGGGCTGGCGGTTGACTCGAAGGCGCAAGCCGAGCAGATCAGGTCGATCGCTGCCGAACGACTGCGCCGTCGCGTCGGCAAAATCTCGTTCGCAGAACTCGCGCAGCTCGACGATGCGCTTCGACTCCATCTCGAGGTGTGAATGCGCCTCGTAGACGCTCGGCGCACGGCATTCAGCTCGCCCAGCACCGCCGCCACCGCATCAGGCACCGCGCCGGGTCAGTGACCGCCGCTAGTTCGAAAACCCATACGCCGTCCTGAAATTCACGAGCCAAGTGTGCAGCGACTTCAACTCCCAGTCGCGTCTTGCCCACCCCGCCGAACCCGGTGAGCGTCACCAGCCGACGATCGCGGAGTGCCGCGGTGACCTCAACGAGTTCTGACTCGCGCCCGATCAGGCTGGTGGCCGCTGGTCGGAGATTGCCGGGTGACGTGTCGAGTGCCCGCAATGGTAGGAACTCCGTCGGCAAGCCCTCGGCGCGGACCTGAAACACACCGACCGGTGTCGGCAGGTCCCGCAACCGCCGCCTTCCGAGATCGAGCATATCGACTCCACTGACCAGGACCGCGGTGGAGTCAGCGAGCAGGAGTTGTCCGCCGTGGCCGACGGCCATCACTCGCGCGGCACGGTTGAGCGCGGTGCCGAAGTAGTCCCCTTCGCGGAGTTCCACCTCGCCGGTCGCGATCCCATCCGCACAGGCAGTTCGAGCGTCCGCTGGGCGGCGACCGCGGCGTCGACCGCAGCGCGCGGCGAGGCGAAGGCAGCGCACACTCCGTCGCCGGTGTGCTTGAACAGCCAACCACCATGTTCCGCAATGGCTTCACGCAACACGTGGTCATGTGCCGCCAGAGCGGTACACATCTCAGCCGCGTCGGCCTCCCACCGGCGCGTCGACCCCTCGATGTCGGTGAAGAGGAAGGTCACGACCCCCGTCGGTGGAATCACGCTGCGGGCACCTCGGCGCGGGCCTCATCGATCTGGGCGTAGGCATAGGCCACCATTTCTGCGTTGCTCATCGCTTCGCCCGCGTAGGCCAGAGCCTCATAGGCCGAGTCGCCGAGGACTTCGCGCAGGTGGACGATCGAAGTAGTGAGCTCGGGTACCGCCGCCGTGGTGAAGGGATTGATGGCGAATCCGGCGATGGTGGCTGCCGGTTCGTGGTGGCCGAGCCGATCGAGCACGGTGGACAAGATGGCCAGTGGGCTGCAGACCGTGGTGGTGTTGCCTGAGTCGTGGAGGTTGCGGATAGCGAGCGCGACGTAATCGAACGCGGCTGTCGGGTCAACGGATTTGGCCTCGAGTGTGGCCAGGCAGATCGCCAGCTGCGATTCAGTGGAGCGGTTCGCGGTGTCCCGGGCCATCTTGAGGCCCCGTTGCAAGGCGTTGCGCGAGCGCAGTGGATCGGTGCGTCGGAAGGCGAAGCCGAAAGCCAGTAGCGCGAATGTGAGGGTGTATGGATTACGGCTGGCTTCGGCGGCCTCGATCAGGCCATCCCCTGTGGCCATCGCCTCGTCCTCGGAACCGGCGACCATGAACGTGAAGATGAGGAACGAACGGGTGAGGGCGTGGGTGTCACGACCGCGAGTGAGATTGGTCCGGCACCAGTCGATGGCCCGTTCGAGTTGTCCGCTATTCATGTACGGAGTGCTCAGCAGACCCTCGGCGCCGAACGGCAGCTCGTCGCCGACACTGCCGATCAGCAGCTGGCCGGCGTCGCCGTAGCGGACGGCGTCATCGATCCGTCCGGGCAGCCAGCATTGCGACGCCATCGCGTATAGGAAGGCGAGTCGCGGATGGCTGACCGCGTGCGCGGGCTCCAGGAGTTCTTCGGCCCAGGCCACGGGTTCGTAGTTATCGATCCCGTAGCCGAGGAAAAAGGTGCCCGTCACGATTGCGACCGCAGCCGCGAGGTCGCCGCGGTTGGATACCCACCGAAACGCCGACCGAAGGTTGGCCAGCTCGATGGTGAACCACTCATAAGCCTCGCGCTGCCGGGGGCTGTCCCACAGCGCGACGATTGTGGTTTCGAGCTGCGCGAAGTGGCGAGCGTGTGCATCGCGGGCGGTGGTTTCACCGCCGCTAGTGACCAGCTGCTCGCCGGCGAACAGGCGGATCGTTTCCAGCATCGAGTAGCGGGTCCGCCCAGCTGACAGGTCGGCGACGAGCAGAGATTTGCGCACCAACGCATCGAGCAGATCCAAGGTCGTGTAGTCATCGGATCCTGCAACGGCACAGGCGCCTTGGAGGTCGAACCCGGCTGAGAACACCGAGATGCGTTCCAGCAGATCCTTTTCTGCGTCGTCGAGTTGTTCGTAGGACCACTGCACGGCGTGACGCAGTGTTTGGTGGCGCGCCGGTGCTCGCCGCGATCCGACGAGTAGCCGGAACCGTTGATCGAGACGGTCACGCACTTCCGACGCCGTCATCGATGCCATGCGTGAGGCCGCCAGTTCGATGGCGAGTGGTATTCCGTCGAGGCGGTTGCAGATCTCCACCACCGCGGTCGCCTCGCTGGCGTGGGCCAGTGACATGCGCGGCGACACGGCGCTGGCTCGTTCTACGAACAGTCGCACCGCGGCCGAGTCGCTGCCCGCGACGTCCAGCGAGGGCACCTGCCACAGCTGCTCGCCGGCGACCCTGAGCCCCTCGCGGCTGGTGGCCAAGATCTTCACCGTCGACGACTGCGCGAGGATGGCCTCGATCAGACCGGCGGCGGCGTCCAGAACGTGTTCGCAGTTATCGAACACCAACAGCCGGACCCGGCCCTCCAGCGCAGCCGCGACGCTATCGATCAGGCTCTTCCCTGGCTGCTGGGTGATGCCCAGCACCCCTGCCACGGCGTCGGGCACCGCGCCCGGATCAGTCACAGCCGCCAACTCGAAAAGCCAAACGCCGTCGGGGAATTCGTTGGCCAGGTGCTCGGCCACCTCGAGCGATAACCGCGTCTTACCGACCCCGCCCATCCCGGTCAACGTCACCAACCGATGCCCCCGCAACACCGTGACCACATCCGCGACCTCGGGCTCCCGCCCGATGAAGCTGGTTGCCGCAGGACGTAGGTTTCCCGGCGTCACGTCGAGGACCTTCAGTGGTGGGAACTTGACGCCTAGGCCGTCGGCGCGGACCTGCGATATCTCGACCGGTGTCGACACATCCCGCAGCCGCCTCGGCCCGAGGTCGATGAGATCGACATTGGTGATGTGTTTCGCCGTCGAATCGGCGAGCAGGATCTGGCCGCCGTGTCCCGCACCCATCACCCGCGCGGCGCGATTGAGCACCACACCGAAGTAGTCTTCTCCCTTGAGCTGCGCTTCTCCGGTAGCGATGCCCATCCGGACCGGGAGCTCCAATGCCCGCTGCGCGGCGACGGCGGCGTCGACCGCCGAACCCGGCGAGGCAAACGCGGCAATCACGCCGTCACCCGTGTGCTTGAACAACCGCCCGCCATGGACCTCAATCGCATTGCGAAGTACTTCGTCGTGTGCCGCAAGCGCTTTCCGCATCGCGTCGGCGTCTGCCTCCCACCGACGGGTCGATCCCTCGATGTCGGTGAACAGGAACGTCACGACCCCGGTAGGCGGATTCACGGCGCAGCCAAATCTGCGCGGGCATTGTCGATCTGGCCGTAGGCATACGCCACCATGGCGGAGGTGGCCATGGTTTCACCCTGGCGTGCGAGCGAGTCGTAGGCCGGGTCACCAAGGACCTCGCGCAGTTGAGCGATCGCGGTCTTGAACCAGGGGAACTCCGCACTGACCGGGCTGATGGCGAAGCCGACGATGGTCGCCGCCGGTTCGTAACGACCGAGCCCGTCGAGAATGGCGGCGAGTACAGCCAGCGAGGTGCGGATCAAGGTGGTGTTGCCCGCGTCGTGGTAGTTGCGGATCGCGATAGTGAGGTGGTCGAGCGCGGCAAGCGGGTCGTCGTACTCGGCCTCGACTTGGCACATAGTGCTCGCCAAGAGTGACTCGGTGTAGCGGTTGCCGCTGTCTTGAGCGATCACCAGGCCCCGGCGCATGGCGTCGAGCGCTCCGGCGGGATCGGTGTCGCTGAAGGCGAACCCGTAGACGTATAACGCGAAGGAGAGCACATGTGGGTTACCGGTGGCTTCGGCCGCGTCGATCAGACCGTCCGCAGCGGCCCTGGCATCGTCGCCGAAACCGGCCAGCATCAGTGCGTTTACGAGGGTAGCCCTGGTGAATGTGCGAGGGTCGCGACCGCGTGCGAGCTGGGCGCGACACAAATCGACCCAACGCTCGGGTTGACCTATCGTCAGGTATGCAGCGCCAAAGGCGCCTTCGAGACCGTACGGCACCTCATGGCGGTCGCTGCCGACTACCAGCTGGGCGGCGTCGGTGTAGCGGACAGCGGCTTCGATCCGTCCGGTCGTCCAGCACTGCGACACCAACACGTACAGGAACGCGAGCCGGGGATGGTCGGCGGCGCGGGCGGGCTCGATGAGCTCTTCGGCCCAGGTTATCGGCTCATACTGTTCGACCCATAGGCCCAGGAACGCTGCGTACGTCGCGATGGTCGCGGCGACATCGAGATCGCCGTGGTCGGCAGCCCACCGGAACGCCGTGCGCAGATTGGCCACCTCGACGGTGAACCACGCGTAGGCCTCCCCCTGCCGGGGACTGTCCCACAGGGCCAGGACGGCGGCTTCGCGCCCGCCGAAGTGGCGGGCATGCGCGGCCCGGGCCTCGGTCGCCGCACCGTGGGCGCCGAGTTGCTCCTCGGCGAACGCCCGGATCGTCTCCAGCATCGAAAACCGGGTGCGGCCCGATGACCGGTCGGCCACGAGCAGCGACTTGCGCACCAGGGCACCGAGCAGATCAAGGGTAGTGTACTCGTCGGGGTCGTCGAATCCTGCTACTGCGCAGGCACTTTCGAGGTCGAAACCACCGGCGAACACCGAACAGCGCTCCAGCAGCCTCTTCTCGGTGTCGTCAAGTAGTTCATAGGACCACGCGACCGCGTGACGAAGTGTCTGATGTCGCTCCAGGCCCCGCCGGGACCCGACCAATAACCGGAACCGGTGATCGAGCCGATCGCGAACCTCCACCGCGGTCATCGATGTCATCCGCGAGGCCGCCAGCTCGATGGCCAGCGGGATCCCGTCGAGTCGTCGGCAGATCTCGAGCACCGCTGCCTCGTCCGCCGTCGCCAACGAGAAGTGTTGCGCCACAGTGCGAGCGCGTTCGCCAAACAGACTCACTGCAGCGGACCCTTTGCCCGCTTCGAGGTCCAGCGACGGCACAGTCCACAATTGCTCGTCGACGACCCCCAGTCCCTCACGGCTGGTGGTCAGGATGCTCACGGTCGCCGACTGCGTGAGGATTGCCTCGATCAGATCCGCCGCCGCGTCGAGCAGGTGTTCGCAGTTGTCGAACAAGAGCAGGCGGGCTCGGCCCTCCAACGCGGCGGCAACGCTCTGGGTCAGGCTCTTGCCGGGCTGTTGGGTGATGCCCAGTACGGCGGCGACGGCATCGGGCACCGCGGCGGGATCGCTGACTGCGGCGAGCTCGAAAACCCAAACGCCGTCTAGGAATTCGTCCGCAAGCTGGTTAGCCACTTCGAGCGCCAGCCGTGTCTTACCGACGCCGCCGACCCCGGTCAGGGTGACCAGCCGATGCGTCCGCACCGAGGCAGCCAGATCCGCGACTTCGGACTCGCGCCCGACGATGCTGGTCGCTGCGGGTCGCAGGTTTCCCGGTGACGCGTCCACCGCCTTCAACGGCGGGAACTCCGTGCGTAGGCCCTCTGCTCGGACCTGAAACACCTCGACAGTGGTCGACAGGTCACGCAACCGCCGTTGCCCAAGGGAAACCAGGTCGACGCCCGCGAGCAGACCCGCGGTCGTATCTGCCAGCAGCACCTGGCCGCCGTGGCCGGCCGCCATCACCCGCGCGGCGCGATTGAGCACTGGACCGAAATAGTCGTCTCCGCGAAGCTCTGCCTCCCCGGTCGCGATGCCCATCCGGACGGGGAGCTCCAACGCCCGCTGTGAGGACACTGCAGCGTCGATCGCCGAGCGTGGCGAGGCGAACGCGGCGAGCACCCCATCTCCGGTGTGTTTGAAGAGCCACCCGCCATGGGCCTCAATGGCATGGCGCAACACCTCGTCATGGGCGGCCAACGCCGCGTGCATTCCAGGGGCGTCCGACTCCCACCGACGTGTCGATCCCTCGATGTCGGTGAAGAGGAACGTCACCACTCCAGAAGGCGCCCCCGCTGCGCACACCCCCGCAGAATGTCACAACTACCGCCCGCAAACAGCGGTTTTGCGTGCGGAACACGCTGCTGGATTCGACGCCGGACCAGCATCGATCAAAGGGTGGTGTCGGGTCGGTCCAGCCCTAGCGGCGGGCGACGCCGACGATGCTGACGCCCGGCAGCTCGTAGCCATCGGGGGTCGCAAAGACAGCCAGGGCGGCCTCCGCTTCGGTCCGGATTGCCGCGGCCACCTGGGCGGGAATCGAGGCCAATAGCTGCGCGAGTGGACCGGCCAGCGACGGGATGACCGACCACCACTCGTCAAATGAGGTGGCGTGCATGGGGGCGGGGACCTCACCGACTGCGTAGTCGCTGAACCCGGCCGGTACCATTAGCGCTTCGAGCGCGCCGGGGGCGTCGAGCGAGAACGGCCCCGGAATGCCCGGCGGCGGGACCGTCATCCCGAGCTGAGCGGTGACCGCGTCGAACAGGACTCCCAGCCAAGGGTTGCGTTCACGCGGCCCCCACACGGCGAATACCGCTCGCCCGCCCGGTCGCAGGACCCGCCGGGCCTCCCGCGCGGCGGTTGCCGGGTCCAGCACCAGCATCAGGCCATCACGGCACAGGACCGCGTCGAAGGACGCGTCCGGGTAGGCGATCCGCTCGATGTCCAGTTCGCGCGTCGTGACGTTCGCCAAGCCGCGACCCTTCGCTCGTCTCGCCGCGATCGCGGTCATCTCCGGTGCGAAGTCAGAGAGCACCACCGCTCCGTCTGGCCCGACGATCTCTGCCGCGGCAATTCCCACTCCACCGGGGCCACAGGCGAGCTCGAGGACGCGCTCGCCACGGCAAAGGCCGGCGGCATCGAGCATCGCCTGCGCCACGACGGAGCCCTTGGCGTCGACGTAACTGGCGTGCTCGCCCCACGACGCAGCTACCGAAGCCCACATCGCATGAATCGACTCGCGCAACGGATCGGCCACGACCCCATTCTCGTCCCCTTTCGCCGTCGGCGGCGGTCATTTGGAGCGGTGCGTTGTTCAGACAACGATCATGCGAGGCGGATCTCTAATGTCACGTTATAACGTTGATATTCTTCATAGGTGAAGAACGACGCGCCCACTTCCAGCCTCGAACCCGGGCGATACGACGAGCAGCGACAAGCCATCATCGCGGTCGCCCAACGTCTCCTGTCCGAGGAGGGCCCGGCCGCCTTGACGACGCGGCGCATCGCCGAGGAGTCCGCAGTGACGACGATGACGATCTACAGCCGGTTCGGCGGCAAGGAGGGACTGGTCGCGGCCGTGTTCGCGGCCGGTTTCGACGGCTTGGCCGAACACCTCGCCACGGTTCGAGCGACCAAGTCCGCGACTCGCGATCTGGTCCGGGTCTGCGGGGCATACCGAGCATTCGCCCTGGAGCATCCAGCGTTGTATGCCTTGATGTTCGAGCGCGTCATTGCCGAATTCCGCCCAAGTCCGGAGTCAGCGACCGACGCATCTCGGACCTTCGTGGTGTTGGTGCGCGCTACGGCGCGGGCGATTGACCGCGACGTCTCCGACGGGGCCGCGCGGGCGGGTGCGTACTCACTGTGGGCGCTGTGTCACGGCCTGGTGAACCTGCAACTGTCGGGCATGGGCGCCCAAAAGCGGCCGCAGGACTACGATTTCGCTTTCGACAACGCGATACGCGCCCAAGTCGCGGGGTTGACGGGCAAACCGGGGGAGACCTCCTCGGCGGCTTCCTAGAGATTCGCCACCTCGTGGCGGGCGACGTAGTGCCCGAAGTCGGTGGCGTCGGGGACGAGACCGCGCAGGCCGTCGGTGCCGAAAGACCAGCCGACCCGGTTGTGCCACCGAAGCTGGGCGGCGAAGTCGCGGGCGAACATTCGCAACATCAGGTTGGGTATCGCCCAGCGCTTCGGATGTCGGCCGGAGGCTTCGGTGTAGCTGGCCTTCAGCTCGGGCAGGGTCAGGACGTCACCGGCCAGGTCGATTCGGCGGCCCAGGTGACGGTCACGTTCGATGATGATCCGGGACACCGCGGCGCCGAGGTCCTCGATGCACAGCATGTGAAATTTCGTGGCTGGTGCGAGGGTGCCGTTGAGGGCTGGGAACGTCAGCTTCCCGCCGTTCTTGGGGTCGCTGACGTTGTCCATGAACCACACCGTACCGACGAACGTATATGGCAGGTCGAACGATTCCACGATCCGTTCGATGGCGAACTTCGAACGGAAGTGATCGACGTCGCCAGGGTCAGACGTCGCTGCCATGGTCGACTGCACGTAGTGGGCGACCCCGGCGCACTTGGCGGCACGGGCCAGGTTGGTGCCCTGAGCGACTTCGCCGTCGTACCCGGCGTCCTTGGCGTAGAAGTCCTGTACCGAGAACACCGTGGCGACACCATCCAGCGCGGCGTCGAGCGTGTCCGCGACACTCATGTCCCCGGTGACTATCTCGGCGCCCGCCGCGGCGAGCTGCCGGGCTGACTCCGAGCCGGGGGACCGGGTCAGCGCCCGGACGGGTATCCCAGCCTTGAGCAATTGGTGGGCCACGGCGCCGCCCTGCCGCCCGGTGGCGCCCGTGACCAAGACCAGGTTCGCGTGTGCTTCCGTTCGTTCATTACTCATGGTCCGGGCTTTCCTATTTCGAGCTGACGCCGGTGTCGGGAATCCAGTTCCCGTGGAACCCTGCGGGTACTCGCGCAGGGAGCAGTACTCGGGCCACGGGCTGCTCGGTCATGTCGCGGGCGTCGAGGATGACGAGTTCGCTGCGCCCGGCCGCCCGGTCGCTGACGTAGGACAGCAGCCACCCGTCGTCTTCGTCGGTCCCGCCGGGCCTGGCCACGAAAGCGGGTTCGGCAGTCCCTCGGCCGGGGCCGTGGTCGTGCTCGGTGAGCGTCCCGGTCGCGAGGTCGTGCTTGTAGGTGCTCCCGGGAGCGAAATGCTCACCTACCGCAGCGGTGTAGCCGAATCGGTGAAACCGCCCGGTGCGGTCGTCGCGGACGCGGGGGAACTCGTGGAAGCGATCGTCGATGCGTTCCTCGCGGACCGTGCGACGCTTGGGGTCCACGGTCCAGCGGTCCAGGGTGGGCAGGCAGTCGCCGGCCGGACCGTAGACGTCGCGGTCGAACATCTTGTCGTACCGGCACACGTCGATCACCACCGTGCCGTCCGGCGCATCGTAGGCGTTGAGGACGTGGTAGACGTAGCACAGGCTGACGTCACACCAGATGATCGCCTCGGCCGCACCGCCCAGGGGCATCAGGCCGATCCGGGCGCCGTAGCCGGGATTCCATCGAAACGGGAAGCTCTCGGTGATCGACATGTCGTGGACCATGGACATGCCGGGCAGGGGTACCTCGGCAATGTGCTTGACTCGGCCCTCTGATCCGATGACGACGTATTCGATGTGGTCGGCCAGTTCCCCCCAGGAATGGCACATCGCGTGCATGTCGCCGGTCGCCGGATCCACCTTGGGGTGGGCGCTGAAACCGTTTGGCAGCGTGCCGAAGAAGTCATTGCGGCGGATCGTGGCAAGGTCGTAATCGAGTTCGGCCGGCGGGCTGCCGCCCTCGACCAGCGCCCAGGTGGTGCCGGCGAACCCGCTGACATTGGTGTTGGGAGAGCTTTCTGCGTGCCGCGGCGGCCCCGGTACTTCCGGTCTGCCCAGGGCGTCGGTGACCGCTTTGCCGGCCACCCAACGGTTGCGGTACCACTCGGCCCCACCGCCGCGCAGCCGAACGCCGTGCACCATTCCTGGTCCGGAGAACCAATGACTCGCCGGATCGACATCGCCGATCGGATTGGGGCCGTTGCGAATATAACGGCCCTCCAACTCTGGTGGAACGGCACCGATCACCTCGAGGTCGGTGGCCAGCACCTCGGAGTCCACCGGCGCGAAATCGCCACCAAGGTAGATGTTGTCTGCCTTCGGCTCGATCGTCTGCGTCATCGTCGTCCCTCCAGCGTCAGCGGTATAACAGTGTTATATCACTGACTGTTACTCGACTTCAAGCCCAATTGGGCACACGGCTGCCTGACCCGCCTGACGGTTTGACCGAAGGTGCCGCGGGCCGGGTGTGGTGATCTCGCCAAGGCTCTGCAGACCCAGCCTGACGATCGGATGTGGCTGGCCGCGCCAGGTGGGGCGCAACCCGACGCCCCGCTCTAGTGATGGGTGCTGGACTGGCCGGCGTGCGCGCGGCGTTGCGAGACCGAGGTGGCGGCGAGATCGCGATTGATCTGCACGCTGCGATCACTGCGAACGGCATATCGCGTCCCCCAGGGGAGCATCACGCGACTGGCGGTCGGCGAGTCGTCTCCTAGACAGGTCCGTCGATGGCGAGCCTCGCCACCGTCACTTCAGCCGCGACGAGGTCTTGGGCGCCGATCCCGACGAGTTTGGCGATGGTGATGTCGGCGTCCGAGGTGCGTCCCGCGGTCTGGCCACAGATCACTTCGCCCAACTCGCCCGACAAATCCTCGAGGGAATAGCGGCCGGCGTGAATTGCTCGGTGGACGTCACCGTTGGCCGCAGTGGTCTCTCGCGCGTCCACGAAGACTCGAGCACGGCCGAGCGCTGTCGAGTCGAGTTCGCATTTGGTGGGGTCGTCGGCGCCGACGGCGGTGATATGCAGGCCCTCTCGCAGCCACGCTCCTTGGACCAACGGTTGGTGCGCCAGCGTCGCCGTAATGAGGACATCAGCGCTGCGGACGGTGCGCTCGACATCGGAGGAACAGCGGATGTCGACGTTGGGCAATTCGTCGGTCAGCCGGGACTTGAGCTGTTCGGCCTTCTGCTGGCTGCGCGCCCAGATCAACAGGGTGGTGAACGGGCGTTCGCGATGGAGCGCCAAGGTTTGCCAGTAGGCTTGCACGCCGGCGCCGAGCACGGCGGCGGTCGTGACGTTGGGGGGCGCGAGCATCCGGGCGGCGAGTGCTCCGGCGGCGGCGGTACGGATGTCGGAGAGGTAGTGCTCGTCGTTCAACAGCGCCAGCGTTCGCCCGGTGTGGCTGTCGAAGACCCCGACGAATCCCCCTTGGGGGTGGCCGCGTTCGAGATTCGCGCTGAACCAGGGCGATACCTTGACGATGTAGACGTCGTGACCTCGGAGGCTTCCGGTCTTCACATAGACATCGCCCAGTTCGGGGCGCTCGGCGGGAAACATCACGATCAGCCCGTTGTCGGCGAGGCCGGCGCTGGACTCCTGAAATGCCCGCGACACGGGCTCGATGAGATCTTCGAAGCCCACGCTCGCGCGGATGTGGTCGGCACTCACGATCCGGACGCTCACGCCAACCCCACTTCGTCGAGGGACCGGTCGTCGGAGCGTGCACGCACATCGAGGCAGTCGGCCTGTCGCCGCCGCGAACGTCCGGTCATGGAAGGGCCTCGATGACGCCGTGTCCGACGAAGGAGACATCGCCGCCCACCTTGACCGTTTCGACGCGGTTCGCGGCGCCCTCTGGGAGTACGCGCAATGTGCTTGGGCGGCCGGTGAATTGGCCCTGGTTCAGGATGAAGGTGTCGCCGCCGCGGACCAGTCCATGGCGCAGGCGGTAGGCGCCGATCGTGCCTGCGGCGCTGCCCGTGGCCACGTCCTCGATGATTCCGTCGTTGTTCCAGTGACGCACTTCCACGGCCGATTCGTCGAGCAGAACCGCGAACTGGGCTCCCGCGCCCTGCAGCAAGTCGGTGATGTCGGCCGAGATTCGGGCTCGCGCCAAGGCGCCCGGTCGGACGGGCACGATCAGGTAGCGAAGCCCGGTGCTCACCACTTCGATCGGCAGGTCTGGGTCGAGATCGTGTGGCGTGAGATTGAACGCCGCGGCGAACTGGGCGCAGTCGTCGGGCAAGCCTAGAAATTCCGGGGCGCCCTGATCCAGGAGACCGGCGTAGCCGCCGGCGGTGACCTCGGTCGTGACCTCGACTGTCTTGCCGGGAAGCTGGAACTGCCAGCGTTGTGCGCGGCCAGTTCCCGAGCGGTCGTGCAGGACCGCCGCCGCCCCGATGATCGGGTGTCCGGCGAAGGGTAATTCTGCGAACAGATCGAAGATCCTGGTTTGAACGGCGCCGGGCCGCCCCGCAGGTTGGAGAAAGATGGCTTCGAAGTGCCGCATCTCCTGGGTGATGCGCAGCATCTGTTCCGCACCGAGGTCCCCAGCGTCGGGAAAAACCGGCAGGCTGTTGCCGCCGAATGGGGACTGGCTGAAGACGTCGACATGGCGGTAGGCGAGGTTCACCAGGGTCTCCGTCACAGTTCGGATCTGAGGAGTTCGGTGAACCGTTGTATCGCCGGCTCGTCGCGGCGATAGAAGGTCCAGCCCTTCTTGCGCGTCGCGATCACCAGTTCAGCGTCGGCCAACAGCGTCAGGTGACGGGACGCCGTCGCGGCCGCGATCCCCAACCTATCCCGGATGAAGTCAGCGCAAACGCCCTCGCGAACCAGATCACCATCGCTCTGCGGCGGGAAATTCGCCACCGGATCCTTCAACAAGGACAGGATCTCAAGCCGCACCGGACTGGCAACAGCCTTGAGCGTCTTGAGCGGCCGGGCCCTCCCAATCGCAACTTCGTTATTTCGCACAATTACAAACTAGATACCGCCGCCCGATGTGTCAAGCACCTACTTGCGAGCCCTTGCGGGTGGCTGACGCCTTCCGCCGAGTTGTGCGGCATTCACCACCGCCGCGCTGGTGGTCCCTCCCGACGGCGCACTCACCGACGCTCGCGCACGCGAGTGACCTGGGGTGTCTGCTGTCCGTTGCGGGCTGCGGTGGCGTCGGCACACCGTCGAGCAGGTAGACCTCGGCGTGGGCTGTTCGCGCCCCGCCGCAGATCACCGATGCGTCGTTGACCGTGAGGTCATCACCACTGCTGCGTGCCCACGCAGCGGTCATCCCTGAAGCCGCCAGTGCGCCCGGAAGGTAGATGGCCCCTGGGGGTTGTGGGGGTGCGCCGCGCGCTGGACGGTGCCGCCTTCTCAGGCGGCCAGCCGAATGGGGAGTCGCTTAAATGAGTTGTTCAGGTTCGACCGGATCCGGACGGGTTCGCCGATGAGCTCGATGTGAGTAAACGTGTCGAGTAGTTCCTGGAAGAAGAACCTGCCCTCGAGTCTGGCCAGGTGGGCGCCGAGGCAGAAGTGGCCGCCCATACCGAAGGAGAGATGTGGGTTTGGATGCCGGTGAATGTCGAAGGTCTGCGAGTCATCGAAGACCTCTTCGTCCCTATTGGCGGACGTGTAGTACATCGCAACCTTGTCGCCGGCGGCGATGCGGGTGCCGGCAAGCTCGGTGTCGACAAGCGCGGTGCGCCGGAAATAGTGCAGCGGGTTGTCGTACCGGATGATTTCCTCGACGGCGCACGGGAGAAGCGATTGGTCCGCCCGCAGCTCGGCCAGCTGGTCCGGATGCTGGAGCAGCGTGACAAGCCCCGACGAGAGCATGCCCTTCGTCGTGTCGTTCCCAGCGGTGACGAGCTGCACGAAGAAGCCGCCGAACTCGAGATCGCTCATCGGCTGACCACCGAAGTCGGCTTCGAGGATCGCGCTGGTCAGATCGTCGGTGGGCGTACGCCGCCGACGGGCAACGGCGAACTCGACCGCGTACGCGGCCATCTCGGCCCCGCCCGTGGCGTCGCCGGACTCTGGCCGCACGAGGTCCGGATCTTGGCTCGAGGTGATGCGCTCTGCCAGCCGTCGCAGGTACTCCCAATCCTGCCGCGGCAGGCCGAAGAGCTCGCCGATCACCTGTGTCGGCAGCGGTGACGCGACGTCATGAACGAACTCGACCTCGCCTCGCTCCCGGGCATCGGCCATGATGCTCCGACACGTATCTTGCACTCGAGACTCGAGCCCGGCGATTGCCCGAGGTCGAAAGTGCAGCGACAACGGCGCGCGATGCACGTTGTGCCGCGGCGGGTCCATCGCCACCAGCATGTTGCGGACCCTCGCGAGCGTCTCCGGCGGAAGGTCCTCGACCACGATGCCGCCCCGGGAAGCCGAGAAGATCTCGGGGTGGCGGGCGACCTGAACCAAATCGGCGTGACGCAGCACCGCCCAGAAGCCGGCCTCGCCAGCCATGGGTTGCCAATGTACGGGATCGGTGCGTCGCAACGTTGCTAGCGCCTCGTGCGGCACACCGTCGACGAAGGTGTCCGGGCTAGCAAGATCCACGAAGCCGGCTGCGGTTCTGGTCACGGTTCAACCGAGGAGGACGTTCGGCTGCGGCAGCCCGGCCGCCTCACACAGCGTCAGGTAGGTCAGCAAGGTGCTGGGCCCGTCGAAAACGCTCTCCACGTTGCCGTCCGCGTCGAGGTTCAGGTTCGCCCCGTACATCTGGAACCACACATGCGTGTCATCCTCGACGACCTGCAGGGTATGGACCGACCCTGCCGGTTCGTACAGGAAAGAGCCCGCCCGGTTGACGTAGCTGTACTCCTTGTACCGCCAGGCCCCCGACGTCGTGTAGCCGTAGACCGGTCCGGTGTGCTTGTGCCGCTGCACCTCGTAACCGGCCCGGAACACGTTCTCCACGATCCAGAGGCCCTCGGCCGAGTTCACCTGGATCACCTTCAACTTGGAGCCATCACCGATGTCGACGAACGGCAGCTCGTCGGCGCCGACGTGGATCGCCGTCGGCCCATCAACCATCGTCATCCGAAAACCTCTCCCGTAGTGATCTGGTGAAAAGCCATCAACCCGTCCACCGTGGACGGAGTCCGCGCCTCGCCCATGTTTAGGAACTTACTCTCCTGTAACGCAAATTATGAAGTAAATTTGGGGAAACCTTTATCCGGTTTTCTGGTTCGCGGAAAGTAGTCCGATCACCATCGCCGATTCGGCCCAACGCGCCGCACGCCTGGCAGCCAAGGCCCGGTCCCGTCGCGAGTCATCGCGACGTTGCCACCGCGCACGCCCCCGCGGTGGCCCATTGGTGGGGCGGTTCATGGTCACGTCGGCGCGGAAGCCGGCCCCACCACGACATGCGAAGTGATTTTCGTGTAGTAGCTTACGTGTAATCTGGCGTCGGAGGGTGGATCGGGTGGCGTCCCGGTGGCACTCCGCCACGTAGAGGAGGCTCCGCGTGACGAAGGATTCCACCAGGGGCGGCGCAGACCCTCGGCCCCCCGGCCGCGACGGCACCGAACGCCCCTACGCCGGGGTGGTGATGGCGATGGGCACGATGCACGGCAAGCAACACCAGGTAGCCCCGGCCTTCGCCGACGTTCTCGGCGCCCGCGTGCTGGTGCCGGCCGGACTCGACACCGACCAGTTCGGCACCTTCACCGGCGACGTCGAGCGCACCCTGAGCCCGCGTCAGGCGGCCGCGGCCAAGGCCCGGCTCGCGATGACCGTCGCCGGGGTGTCCCACGGGTTGGCCAGTGAAGCCAGCTACGGCACCGCGTACGGCTTCCTGACGGTGCACGGGGAGGTCCTGTTGTTCCTCGACGACACCCGGGGCATCGAGGTGATCGAGGGCGAGTACTGCCCCGACACCCCCGGCCCCTCCGCAGTGGTTACCTGCGCGACCGAAGCCGCCCTCACCGCGCGCCGGTTCGGGTTCCCCCATCAGGGCGCCTCCGTCAAGGTCGTCGCGGCCGGTCACGTGCGGGTCGTGGGCAAGGGACTCACCGACGGCACCCGCCTCACTCAGATGGTGCAGACCGCCCTCGGCGTCGCCGACACCGGCCAGGTGTGGGTCGAGCCAGATCTGCGCGCCCACCACAACCCCACCCGCCGCCAGGTGCTGACCCGCCTCGCCGAGCGACTGGCCCACCGCCTGGCCACCCCGTGCCCGGCCTGTCACACCCCCGGTTACGGCAAAGTCGACGTCCGCCGCGGCCTGCCATGCACGCTCTGTGGTTCACCCACCAGCGTCATCGCCGCCGACGTCCACGGCTGCCCAGCCTGCGAGCACCGGCACGGCGTCCCTCGACACGCAACCGGCGCCGAACCCCGCTGGTGCGACTACTGCAATCCCTAACCGATACCCGCGGGCGCGGAGCGCCACCCAGCGCAGGAAGTCATCGACCGTCGCAGGAAAGAGCAGCGATGTCGCCGACATCGCCGAGGGCGCCCAGCAGGCGCACCCGCCCATCCCATGCTCAGCGGGCGCCCGGGGAACAAATCGCGCACCCACCCCGTTGACCCGTTCGACAAATTGAGTGAATCAGGCTCAACTCTGGCTTGACACCACCGCACCCGCGGGGGCAAGCTTGAGCGTGGTCCACTCAGACCCGTAAACGTATTTCTATTCAGGAGGCAGTAACTATGGCTCGTGCGGTCGGCATCGACCTCGGGACCACCAACTCCGTCGTCTCAGTGCTCGAAGGCGGAGAACCCGTCGTCGTCGCAAACTCAGAGGGCTCGCGTACCACCCCGTCCGTCGTCGCGTTCGCGCGCAACGGCGAGGTGCTGGTCGGTCAGCCCGCGAAGAACCAGGCAGTCACCAACGTCGACCGGACCATCCGTTCGGTCAAGCGTCACATCGGCACCGACTGGTCCGTGGAGATCGACGGCAAGGACTACACCTCGCAGGAGATCAGCGCGCGCATCTTGATGAAGCTAAAGCGCGACGCCGAGAGCTACCTCGGCGAGGACATCACCGACGCGGTCATCACCGTGCCTGCGTACTTCAACGACGCTCAGCGCCAGGCCACCAAGGAAGCCGGTCAGATCGCCGGCCTCGAGGTCCAGCGCATCGTCAACGAGCCCACGGCGGCGGCGTTGGCCTACGGTCTCGACAAGGCCGACAACGACCAGACCATCCTGGTGTTCGACCTCGGTGGCGGCACGTTCGACGTCTCGCTGCTCGACATCGGCGACGGCGTCGTCGAGGTCCGTGCGACCTCGGGTGACAACCACCTCGGTGGCGACGACTGGGACGACCGGATCGTCACGTGGCTGGTGGACAAGTTCAAGGCCTCGGCCGGCATCGACCTGACCAAGGACAAGATGGCCATGCAGCGGCTTCGTGAGGCGGCCGAGAAGGCCAAGATCGAACTCAGCTCGGGTCAATCGACGTCCATCAACCTGCCGTACATCACGGTCGACGCGGACAAGAACCCGCTGTTCCTCGACGAGCAGCTGAGCCGCGCCGAGTTCCAGAAGATCACGCAGGACCTGCTGGACCGCACCCGCAAGCCGTTCCAGTCGGTCATCAAGGACGCCGGTGTCTCGGTCTCCGAGATCGACCACGTCGTCATGGTGGGTGGTTCCACCCGCATGCCCGCGGTGACCGAACTGGTCAAGGAGATGACCGGCGGCAAGGAGCCCAACAAGGGTGTCAACCCCGATGAGGTCGTGGCCGTCGGTGCCGCGTTGCAGGCAGGCGTGCTGCTCGGCGAGGTCAAGGACGTCCTGCTGCTCGACGTGACCCCGCTGTCGCTCGGCATCGAGACCAAGGGTGGCGTGATGACCAAGCTCATCGAGCGCAACACCACCATCCCGACCAAGCGGTCGGAGACCTTCACCACGGCCGACGACAATCAGCCGTCGGTGCAGATCCAGGTCTTCCAGGGTGAGCGTGAGATCGCCTCGGCGAACAAGCTGCTCGGCAGCTTCGAGCTGACCGGCATCCCGCCCGCCGCGCGTGGCACGCCGCAGATCGAGGTCACCTTCGACATCGACGTCAACGGCATCGTCCACGTCACCGCCAAGGACAAGGGCACCGGCAAGGAGAACACGATCAAGATCCAGGAGGGCTCCGGCCTCTCCCAGGAGGACATCGATCGGATGATCAAGGACGCCGAGGCGCACGCCGAGGAAGACCGCAAGCGCCGCGAGGAGGCCACCGCCCGCAACGATGCAGAGGCGCTGGTCTACCAGACGGAGAAGTTCATCAAGGAACAGCGCGAAGCCGAAGGCGGCTCCAAGGTTCCCGAGGAGACGCTCGGCAAGGTCGAGGCCGCGATCGCGGACGCGAAGTCTGCCCTCGAAGGCACCGACATCACGGCGATCAAGTCCGCGATGGAGAAGCTGGGCGTCGAGTCGCAGGCACTCGGCCAGGCGATCTACGAGGCCACCCAGGCCGAGCAGGGCGCTGATGGCGGGGCCGGCGGTTCCTCGTCGGCGGACGACGACAACGTGGTGGACGCGGAGGTCGTCGAGGACGACGAGCAGGAGCGCAAGTGACCCACGAGAACGATCCGCACGAGCCGGTGACCATCACCGACAAACGGCGCGTCGATCCCGAGACGGGTGCCGTCCGTGAAGCAGCCGCAGGCGCGGCGTCGACCCCCAGCGGGTCGGCGCCGGCGCCGTCGCCGGCGGCGACGGACAACGATGATGCCGACGAGCTCAAGGCGACGCTGCAGCGCGTCAAGGCGGAATACGACAACTACCGCAAGCGGTCCGTACGGCAGGAACAGGCTGCGGCCGAACGGGGCAAGGCCTTTGCGGCCACGCAGTTGCTGCCCGTGCTCGACGACCTCGAGCGCGCCCGCCGTCACGGCGACCTGGAGGCTGGTCCGCTGAAGTCGGTCGCCGACAAGCTGACTGCCGCCTTGCAGACCATCGGGCTGGTGCCCTTCGGCGTGGAGGGCGACCCGTTCGACCCGTCACTGCACGAGGCCGTGCAGCACGAGGGCGACGGAACCAACCCGGTGATCGGCTCGGTGATGCGCCAGGGCTATCGCCTCGGGAACGGTCCCGTCCTGCGGCACGCGATGGTCGGCGTCGTCGATTCCCCCGACACGACCGACGTTCAAGACCCCGTTGGTGTGCAGAACGGTGACGAGAACTCAGAATCAGATACGTAAGCAGGATTGACGATGGAGAAGGGTGAGGAGGTGACGCAGCATGGTCCAGCGAGAATGGGTTGAGAAGGACTTCTACAAGGAACTCGGCGTCACCTCCGACGCCAGCGACGCCGACATCAAGAGCGTCGCACGCAAGTTGATGGCCGAGAACCATCCCGACCGCAACCCGAATAATCCGGTCGCCGAAGAGCGGTACAAGTCCGTGGGCGAGGCCAAGGACGTCCTTCTGGACAAGGCCAAGCGCAAGGAGTACGACGAAACTCGCCGGCTCTTCGCCAACGGCGGCGGCCGCCGATTCAGTGGCGGCGGCGGTGGCGGCAACTTTGGTGGATTCGGCGGTGACGGAGCCGAATTCAACCTGGGCGACTTGTTCGACGCCGCTCCGCAATCGGGTGGGGCCAACATCGGCGACCTGTTCGGTGGACTGTTCGGTCGCGGCGCACAGCAGCCGCGGCCCAGCCGTCCGCGCCGCGGCAACGACCTGGAGACCGAGACCGAGCTCTCGTTCCTCGAGGCCACCAAGGGCGTCGCCATGCCGCTGCGGCTCACCAGCCCGGCGCCGTGTACCAACTGCCACGGCAGTGGGGCACGCCCCGGCACCAGCCCCAAGGTGTGCCCGAGCTGCAACGGCGCGGGTGTCATCAACCGCAACCAGGGCGCGTTCGGGTTCTCCGAGCCCTGCGCCGAATGCCGGGGCAGCGGCTCGATCATCGAAGACCCGTGCGACGAGTGCCACGGCACCGGAGTGACTACCCGCACCCGCACCATCAACGTGCGGATCCCACCCGGCGTCGAGGACGGTCAACGCATCCGCCTCGCGGGCCAGGGCGAAGCCGGCCTGCGCGGCGCCCCGTCGGGGGATCTCTTCGTGACCGTGCACGTGCGGCCGGACAAGGTGTTCGGCCGGACCGGTGACGACCTGACCGTGACGGTACCCGTCAGCTTTCACGAACTTGCCTTGGGCGCAACGCTTTCCGTCCCGACGCTGGAGGGAAAGGTCGGTGTTCGGGTGCCCAAGGGCACGTCGGACGGCCGGATCCTTCGGGTGCGGGGCCGCGGAGTGCCCAAGCGCGCAGGCGGTCACGGTGACCTGTTGGTCACCGTCAAGGTCGCGGTTCCGCCGAACATCGGGGGTGAGGCGGCCGAAGCGCTCGAGGCCTATGCCAAGGCCGAGCGGGCGAGCGGGTTCGACCCGCGGGCCGGATGGACCGGTGCGTGATGAGCCCGCAGCGGAACAACGACGACGCCCACGGGTTCCTTATCTCGGTGGCTGCCGAACTCGCGGGTATGCACGCGCAGACGCTGCGGACGTATGACCGGCTCGGGTTGGTCAGTCCGCAGCGCAGTTCGGGCGGTGGGCGTCGTTATTCCCAGCACGACGTGGACCTCCTTCGCGAGGTGCAGCGGCTGTCTCAGGACGAGGGCGTCAACCTAGCCGGCATCAAGCGCATCATCGAGCTGACCAACCAGGTCGAGGCATTGCGCTCGCGGATGGGTGAGATGGCCAACGAGTCGGATCGCCTGCGGTCCAACCAGCGACGGGACGTGGCGGTCGTGCCGAAGAGCACGGCCCTGGTGGTGTGGCAGCCCCGCAAGGGTCGTCGCTAGGTGACCTTGACCGAGAAGACGGCCTTCTCCGGCCTGCCTGCGACGGCGAAGCGGTAGTTGCCCCGACGCAGCGAGTCCGTCGGCGCCGCCATCGGTTCGATGCCGATGACGTCGTCGTTGCGGGGCGCGAAGAGCTGAGCCGCGGGATAGCCCTTCAGGAACTTCACCTCTATCCGTCGGCCACCGCCCGAGACGGCGAACACCGAACCGTCGGGCACCTGATCGAAACCGTCGTCGTACTCCGTGGTCTTCAGTGGTTCGGCGGAACCGGTCCATTCGGCGTGAGCGCCCGTCGGGATGCCCCAGTTGTCCACGGGCAGGTGCCGCATGGTCGGCGTCTCCAACAGCCACTCCTCGCGGGGCACGCCGGGAATCCTCAGATACGGGTGATACCCGAAGCACATCGGCACGGATGCGGCCGTCGTCGGCATCACGGTGGTCTCGATGGTGAGGGTGCGATTCTCGAGCGTCGCCTTCTGCGTCAGTACGTGGGGGAACGGGAACGACGCGAGCAGTCGCGGCTTGCCGCCGTAGTCGAGGACGGCGGTCAGAGAATTGTCCGAACGCTCCGTGACGAGCCAGCCGGGGTAGGCCGCCAGGACACCGTGGATCGGCACGCCGTGCTCGTCGGTCCGGACGCCGCCGGTGCCAGGGGTGAGCGTCACGACGGCGCCGTTGATCCCATACTTGCTGGCGCTCAACCGGTTTGCCCACGGGTACAGGATCGGTATGCCCATGGTCTTGCCAGCGGTGATGTAGGCGTCCAAGCCGCGGCGCTGGCCGAGGAACTCGTTCTCACCGTCGTGGAGCGACGTCGCCACCATGCCGGCCAGCGGTACGTAGGTCGCGGTCACCGACGACGACGGGTCTGTCAGCGTGACGGCTTCAAACTCGGACATCCGGCGATTCTGTCACGCTCAGCTGGCGAGTGGATCGTGTTGGATGCTCTGCGGATCCGCGCCCTTGGCGATCAGTGCCGCCTTGGTCGCCTCGACCATGTGCGGCCCGCCGCAGACCAGGATCTGCCGGTCACCCCAACTTCCGTACCTCGTCACCACGTCGGGGAGCGTGCCCGTCTGGCGGACGTGCAGGCCACGGGGCGGCTCCACGTCCGGGTAGTCGGCCGCCCACGGCGGATTGGTGGAGTACTCCGACACCGGGGTCACCGACAGCCAGGGGTTGGTCGACGCGACCTGCCATAGCGTGTTCAAGTCGTAGAGGTCGCAGGGGTACCTGGCGCCGAAGAACAGGTGCACGCGCGGATTCACGCCCCAGCGAGTGAGATCCATGATGATCGACCGCAACGGGGCGAGGCCGGTGCCGCCCGCCACCATCAGCACGTCGCCGCCGTCGCGATCGACGTGCATCGCGCCGTGCGGGTTGGACAGCCTCCACCGGTCACCCGGCCTGGTCTCGCCGACGATGGCGGTGCTGACCATGCCGCCGGTGACGGAACGCACGTGGAATTCGATGGCGCCGCTGCGGTCGGCAGGGATGGACGGGCTCAGGTACCGCCAGCGCCGCGGCCACTGGGGCACCTGGACGGTGACGTACTGACCGGGATGGAAGTACAGGGGATCGTCCAGCCGCAACCGGATCACCGACACGTCGCGAGTCATTCGCAGGTGTTCGACGACCGTGCCGTCGCGGAAGGGTGGGCCCTTCTCGGCGTCGGCCGCGCCCCGCATGATCCCGACGATGAGGTGGACGGCCTGGTCAGCGGTGTCTGCGAGCCGGTCGTCCCACTGATCGATCAGGTGGCTGCGGAGCGTGGTGATCAGCGCGTCCTGCATGCTGTCGTAATGTCGTTGCGTGACACCGTATTTGCGGTGGTCACGACCCAGCTGAGCCAGGAATGCGACGGGCTCCTCGGCGCGCTGTTCGATCAGTTCGCCGAGCAACCACGTCAGGGCCGTCGCGAACGCGGAGCGCTGGTGGTCCATGTCGGGTGGGAACAGGTCGCGGACCGCGGTGTCGATGGCGAACCAGCGGGTGTAGAAGCGGTGGATCAGCTCGTCGGAGCCCGCCTGTGGGTCGACCGCGGCGCGCAGCGTCGCCAGCGCGTCACGGTCGTCGAGTCCCACATCGGCCGATCTTAGGTGCCGAGACGTAGAACCGACCTACAGGCCGTGAATTCCCTTGTACAGAAGCAGGATGCCGATGATGACCAGGATGGCGGCGACCAGCGCCCCGTTGTGCTTCTCCATCCACACCTTCACCTTGGCCAGGGTCGGGTCGAGGCGGTCGCCCGAGACGGCATAGGCCAAGATCGGCAACGCGACGCTGCAACCCGCGAGCGCCACGAACATCAGCCCCGCAGCGACCAGTCCGCTGCCCAGGCCCAGACCCGCGGTGCCGATGGACAGCCCCGCCGCTGCGCAGATGAAGAGCACCTTCGGGTTGGCCACCGTCAGCACGGCGCCGACGACAAGCGCCTTGCCCGGGCCTGCCTCGGTGATGTGCCGCATCCCCGGCAGCTGGTGCGGCTTGCTGTGCCGGGTGAGCCAGCGGAACACCCCGAACACGATCAACGCCGCGCCGATGCCGATCCTCAGCCACGATGCCCACGTGGGTGGCTTTCCGCCGAGGCCGCCGAGCAGGCCCGAGATCGCCAGGAAGATCCCGGTGAGGGCCGTGAGCCCGAAGAGCCAGCCGACCAGGAACGCCAGTCCGGTGGGCCGGGGTCGCGCGGTCTGCAGCACCAGCACCACTGGGATGATCGACAGCGGCGACAGCGCGACTACCAGGGCCAGTGGGATCAGTTCGGTCAACACCGCCGTCAATCTATCAAGATCGCAATGACGCAGGTAGGGCAACGCGCGGCTATTTGCGGAACCGACCATCTTGCTAGCGTCGCTGTGTAAAGTCGTCGTCGCTCAGCAACGTCTTGGCCGCCGCGAGGGGACAGCAATGCACCACCGTCGAGTCAAGACGATTCTCGTCTTGATGGTCGTGATGGCGTTGACCGCCATGACGACCAGTTGTTCGTCCACGCCGAAGGATTCGGTGAACCCGCCGCCCGGCGTCAACGCGGGGGCCGACGGTAGGCCCGCGCCCTTCGGGGAACCGGTGCGGCTACAGAGCAAGGACGGCGTCCTCGAGGTCCGACTGTCGGCGCACCAGGGAACCGTCAACCTCGACACCGTCAAGGAACCGGTGAGCAACTTCCTGGTGTTCGGCTACGAGTTGATCAAGGGCACCAGTTCCGACGGATCGACCAGCGGCGACAACCTGTACCCCGCGCCAACCTTGCGAGTCGACCCCGGCGAGCGCCTGATCGTGCACTACGACAACGACCTTCAGGGTCTGACGATCGACGACTTCAACGATCCCGCCCAGACCCCGACCGGTGGAGAGGTCCCGATCTACCCGCAGGCGCTGACCTCTGCGCCCCTGAACCTGCACACTCACGGGTTGCACGTGAGCCCGTCGGGAAACGCGGACAACGTGCTGCTGTCGATCCCGGCAGGCATGGGCAACACCTATGACTACGCCGTGCCGTCGAACATGCCCAACGGTCTGTACTGGTATCACAGCCATCGGCACACCCTGACCGCGCAGCAGACGTACATGGGGCTGGCGGGCATGCTGGAGATCGGCAGGCCTGACGGCAACGTGCCGCTGGTGACCAAGAACGACATCCCGATCCGCACCATGGCGCTGCAGTACAACTATGTGTTCGACCGAAGGGGCGGCGGGCACCAGCTGAACAACCCGTACTGGGAACAGTGGGTCAGCACTCTGAAACCGCCGGAGGGCAACCAGCTTGCCGAAGGCACCTACCAGCCGAGTCTCGCGCCGGTGAACTTCGCCGAATCCACCAAGGGCGCAGAGTACTTCACCAACTGGTACTCGGGCCCGCTGTCGGTCCACAACCACCGCGGTCAGAACCAGTTCATCCCGCCGAATCTGCAGACCTTCACCAGCCCGTCGAAGACCATCCCCGCGAATACGTCGTTGCCCGAGAACCAACGCGACGTCCAGTTCACCATCAACGGCCAGTTCCAGCCCGAGCTCAAACTCAAACCGGGCCAGACCGAAATCTGGGTGTTCGCCAACATGAGCGACATCGCCTTCGTGCCATTGAGATTCACCGAGACGGCAACGGGCAATCACCCGAAGTTCGCGGTCATCGGGCAGGACGGCAACCCCTACACCCAGGTTCAGCGTCCCGTGGACGGCGACGGGACGTACCTCGAGATCCCGCCGGGCTCGCGGTACGCCGTCGCCGTCACGATGCCGCGCTCCGGTGACCTCGTCGTCGACATGCCGCCGGGTCCTGGCGTCAAGGGCATCGACGAACCCGGGGTGCTGTACACGAATAACGGCACGAAGAACTCCCCCGCCGTGCTGGGCCGGGTGACCATCGACCCCAAGTACATCGCGGCGCGCGACGGCTTCTTCACCTTCCCGACGCAGAACCTGCTCAAGGTGACCCCCGACGGCGGCGAGGGCCGGACCACGGCGTTCGAGCCGGGCCAGAACCTGGACACCTACACCTCGTTCGTCGACACCTCGGTGATGGAGCCCGCCGTCAAACGCGCCCTCGACATCGGTGGCGGATTCGGCAACAAGAAGGCCGACAAGAACGATCCGAAGGCCTTCACCTACCAGTTCGACGACAACATCTTCCCCAACATCCCCCTGATCCAGCCGCGGCTGAACTCCGTCGAGGAATGGTCGTTCACCAACTACAACAACGACAGCCATCCGATTCACATCCACGTCAATGACTTTCAGGTCCAGCAGGTCACCAGTCCGACCATCGGCACGACCACCGGGGTGCAGCCGTTCGGCATCGACAACGCGAACGTTCCCCAACCCGTGGTCGATGCAGGAGACAACCCGCTGACACCCGCATCGCTGACCTTGCGCTCCGACTTCATCGAGTATGCGGGCACCTACGTGGTTCACTGCCACCGCCTGAACCACGAGGACAACGGACTGATGGCGACCATCAACGTCATCCCCGAAGTGTCGACGTATGCGGTGGCGGTGCCCGGGTCGAAGGGCAAGCCGGCAACGGTTCAGGTGCACGACGGCGACGGCGACGAGGTGATCGCGTACGTCACCCCCTTCCCGGACTTCGAGGGCACCCCATCGGTCGCGATGGCCGACGTGAACGGCGACATGATCCTCGACCTGATCGTCGGCACCGGTTCCGGAGTGGACTCCCAGGTCGTCGTCTATGACGGCAACGACTCGGCTCAGGGCCGATTCACCTCGGAGTTGGCCAGGTTCGCTCCGTTCGACACCGGCTTCCAGGGCGGGGTGAGCGTGGCGGGTGCCGACATCGATGGAAATGCGTTGGCCGACAACGTCATCGTGGCTTCAGGGCCCGGGATGGACTCGCAGATCAAGGTGTTCTCGTCGACGTTGCCGACCGAGAAGGGGACCGCTCCCGACGTCTTCTCCGCCTTCATGCCGTATCCGGGGTCGACGTCCGGCGTCTCGATCGCCACGGGGATGGTGGAGCTCGGCTCGGGCCGGGAGTCCATCGTCACCGCTCCCGGCGCCGGAGATGCGGCGCAGATCAAGACCTTCCGCTACGACCTGTACACGCCGACGGCCCGAGCGCGGGCCGACGGCACCGCAGGCGAGCACGGCGGCAAGCCCAACGAACCGAAGATGACGTCGACCTACCTCGCGTACGACGAGGGCTACACCGGCGGGGTGTCACTGTCGACCGGTTGGGTCGCGGGAGTTGAAGGCGGTGCCAAGAGCATCGTCACCGGTCAGCTCGGTGGGGCGGGCACGGTGCGCGCGTGGTCGACGGGGTCGCGGCTCGACGGCTTCCCGGGCATGTACCTGGAGAGCCCGAACCATCACGACGTCGACCTGAAGTACACCCAGATCGCGTCGTTCGAGCCGTTCGCCGGCTCAGGCGTCACGGTGGCAACCACCAGCACCACCAACGGCGCGGACCTTCTCGTCAGCGGTCGGGGCGCGGGAAGCGCCGTGGTGCAGAAGCTCGCGCTGGCACGGCCGACCCCGACCGCGACGACGGTGGCTCCCAGAGTGATTGGAACCCTGCCCGAACTTTCGGGAGTCGACGGCCCCGCGGTGCTGGGCGGTCGGTAGCGCCGCCGCTAGGGCAGGTGCCAGAACACCCGGGTGATCAGATAGAAGATGACCGCGCACGTCGTCAGGGCCGCGACGACGATGGCGGCGCCGCGCCAGTTCGTCTTGGCGATCGGCACGTCCGGTGGCGGCCGCAGCCAGTGCTTCAGCAGCGGGTTGACGTAGTACGGCATGGCGAGGTAGCTGACGGCGAAGCTGGACATCAGGTTTCCGATCAACATGCCCAACCACAGCGGCATGTGTAGCGGTGACACCGCGAGCGTCAGCAACACCACGGTGGGGTAGAGGCCGACCCAGACCGCGATGGATGTCTTGAAGTCCGATGGCGGCGGCGCCTGGCGGCCGTGCTCGTCGAAGGCGAACCAGCTGCCGAATGAGTCGTCGATGGTGCGGGAATGGTATTCGGAGAACTTATCCCCCTCGGCGAGTAGCGTGCGGCGCTCTTCGGAGATGAGCCACCTGTCCAGGTCGTCGGCGTTCTCGTAGCGGTAGAGCGCCGTCCACTCGTCCTGTACGCCTGCCACCGGCCGGAACAATTCGGTGCCACGGAATCCGGGAAACTTGCTCTCCGCCAATCGAAGTCGTTCCTGCCATTCGAGGAAGTCCGCCACGTTCTCCGGGCTGACGCGGTGGCTCACCGCAACCGTTACCAACGGGTCGGTGTAGCGCGCGCCCCCACCGATCACCTGTTGTGTGCCGGGACCGTCGAAGTACTTGGCGCCTGTGGTCATCCAGTCTTGGCGGGTGGCGCTGTTGATCCACGCCTGCACGTGCGCGACGGAGTCGAACCGGTACACCACCACCCAGTCGGGCTGGACTGCGGTCGGCGGGCCGACCTCGGCTCCGATGAAGCCAGGGTACTTCGAGGCTTCCGTGTTCATGTCGTTCTGCCAGGCCTCGAAGGCCTGCTCGGACCCCGGGCGGACGCGCTGTCCAATGATGACGGTGGCCGCGCTGTCGGTTGATCTCGTGGCGTCCATGGCTCAGGTCGCCGGAATCAGACGAGCGGTGAGGCGGGCGTATATGCGCTCGGGCGTAAACGGCAGTTCGCGGTAACGCACCCCGGTTGCGTCCTCCAGTGCGTTGGCCAGGGCGGGCGCCACCGGGTTGACGCAGGATTCGGCGATTCCCTTGGAAGCCATGGGCCCAACCGAATCGTGGGACTCGACCACGATGACCTCGGTTCGGGGGATGTCCGCGAAGGTGGGGATGCGGTAATTCCGCAAGTTGGGATTAACCATCACGCCGCTCCCGTCGACGTGGAAGTTCTCAGTGAGTGCGAACCCGATGGCTTGTGCCACCCCGCCTTCGATCTGGCCGCGAACCTGAAGGGGATTGATGACGACACCTGCGTCGGCGGCCTGCACGCTGTAGAGGATCCGGATCTCGCCCGTCACCCGGTGCACGGCGATGCGGAATCCGTGCGCGTTGAATGACACGCTGCGCGGTGAGCCATAGGCCTTGCGTGACTCGGCGAACCGGGTTCCGCGCCTGCTTGCGGCATCCAGTAGCTCGGTGAGGGTGAGCCGAGAGTCGCCGCAATTCACACCGTCGTCGTCCATCGAGCACGAAGCTAGTTCGGTGCCGGTGTGGCGGGCGGCAAAGCGAAGGATGCCGCTACGCAGCGCCGTCGCGGCCTTGAACACGGCGTTACCCGAGACGAACAGCCCCGCGCTGGCGAAAGCTCCGGTGTCGAAGCCCGTACGGTCCGTGTCGGACTGCACGAGGTGCACCCGCGATGGGGCGGTGCCGAGTACGGTAGCGGCGATCTGCACGTGCGCAGTCGAGGTGCCCTCACCGAATTCGACAGTGCCGACGGCGATCTCGTAGTCGCCGTCGGCACGAAGGGTGGCCCACGCATCGGAGATGTGGTCGGTGGGGGGTGCCGTCTCGTGGATCGAACTGGCCGTGCCGCTGCCGATCAGCCATTCGGCGCCGAGGTCGTCCGAACCGGCCGTGCGTTGCAACGCCTCATCGACCAGGTCGATGCACGCCGTGAGGGTGTCCTCGGTGAAGGACACGTCATCGGGATGCTCACCGAGTGCGACGAGGGAGTCTCCTGGCTGCACGATGTTGCGGCGCCGCAGTTCGATCGGATCCATGCCGAGCGCGATGGCCAACTCCGTCATCGCCGATTCGACGGCGAACGTGGGCTGAGTCATGCCGTACCCGCGCAATGCCCCACTGGGCACGGTGTTCGTGTATACCGCGAAACCATCGAATCTCTTGTTGGGGCAACGATATTGCGCGACGGCCGCACCGCCTGCGAAGAGCGTCTCGCCACCGTGGTTGCCGTACGCGCCGGTGTTGGAGACGTTGTGAAAGTGGAAGGCGGTCAACGTGCCGTCTGCCTTGGCGCCGAGTTTGACCGTGACCTTCATCGGATGCCGCGGTGACGCCGTGGTGAACTCCTCTTCGCGGGTGTACTCCCAACACACTGGGCGCCCCGTGTCGAGGGTGGCAAGCGCGACCAGATCCTCGGAGATGACCTCCTGCTTGCCGCCGAAGCCACCGCCGACGCGCTTGCAGAACACCCGCAGCTGATCGGGGCGTAGGTCGAATAGGTGGGCCAGCTTCCCCTTGCAGATCGACGGCGACTGCGAGCTGGTGCGCACGTGCAGTCGGCCGTCCTCCATCCAGCCGATCGATCCGTGCGTCTCGAGGTGTGCGTGCTGGACCCGTGGCGAGAAGTAGGTGCCCTCGTGGATGACGTCAGCCTCGACGAAGCCCGCGTCTACATCGCCGGTCTGGCCGTGCAATTCGAGCAGGATGTTGCGCTTGGGATCCTGGATGAACGGGTCGCGTGAACCGTGCAGTTGCGGCGCGCCCTCGCGCATGGCCTCCTCGGGGTCGAACACCGCGTGCAGCACCTCGTACTCGACACCCACCAAGCGGGCGCCCTCTTCGGCCGCGCCGATCGAGTCGGCCAGCACTGCTACCACCCGCTGGCCCACGAAACGCATGACGTCGTCCAGGATGTAGGTGTCATCGGGGTCGACGAGGTGGTCGGTGTGGATGGCCGTGTTGAAGTGCTTGCGCGGGACGTCTTCCCACGTGTACACGCGGTGTACGCCGGGTACCGCGAGCGCGGGGGCCTTGTCGATGGACACGATCCGGGCGTGGGCGTGCGGTGAGTGCAGCACCTTCAGGTGCAGCATGCCCTCCATTTCGGTGTCCATCGTGTACTCGACGGTGCCGGTGACCACACCGGTGGCGGCCGGTGCGCCGACGCTGGTTCCGACGGCGTCTCCTGGCCTCGGTTCCTGGATGTCGACGACACCGTTGATCGCGTCCTCGATGGCGCGGTAACCGGTGCAGCGGCAGAGGTTTCCCTTCAACGCCCGCGGCAGGTCCTCCTTCTGCGCTTCGGTGAAGGTCGCCGAGGTCATGATCATGCCTGCGGTGCAGAAGCCGCACTGGAAGCCTGCGGCGTCGCGGAACTGCCGCTGCATCGGGTGCAGGTCGTCCGGCGTGCCGAGTCCTTCGATGGTCGTGACCTCGCGGCCGTCGGCCCGGAACGCCGGCGTGATGCAGCTGTGGACCGGATCACCGTCGAGCCAGACCGTGCACGCGCCGCAATCGCCTGCGTCACAACCCTTCTTGACGCCGTGGTGGCCGAGTTCGCGGACGAAGGTCCGCAGGCACTGACCGGGGCGAGGCTCGTCGTCGAACGTCTTTCCGTTCACCGTGTACGACATCACAGCCCCCCTAGCTCGGTGCGCAGTTCTTCGGCGTAGTGCTTGGCCAGATGCTTCCGGTGGTCGGGGGTGCCGTTCGGGTCGTCGAACCAGACGTCGGTCGGGATCGCGTCGAGGCTCTGCGCAAGGGTATCGGCGTCGGGCATCGACGCGAATTCGAACTGGACGGGGCGGGTGGTGCCTGCCGTCACGGTCAGCAGCAGGTCGTCGGTGCCGGGTGTCTGCGTGGCGATCATGAATATCGTCGACCGACCCAGGTGGGTGAGCGTGAACCGACGGTGGGCGTGGCGTTTTCGTAGGGCGCGGTCGGGGATGTCGACCTTGCGGAGGACTTCGCCCGGCGCGAGCACGTTGGCGTTGTCGCCGGTGACGAAATCGACTGCGTCAACGGTGCGCTCGGATCCGTCGGGGGCCCAGACGGTGTAGCTGGCCTCCAGCGCGACGGTCATCGTGATGATCGGGCCCGCGGGCAACGACATGCAGATGTTGCCGCCCACCGTGGCCGAGTTCCAGATCTTGAACGAGGCGAGGAAGGCCTCGCAACTGGTGGTGAAGAGGTCCGCGGCGCGCCAATCCGTAGGTGCCGCAAAGGCGTAAAGGTCGCGGATGGTGCACATGGCGCCGAGCTCCAGCCCGTGTGGGCCGGGGCTCAAGGTGGCCCAGCCGAGTGGCGCCAGGTCGATCAGCCTGCGCAGGTCTGGCTGCTTGTCGGAGAACAACCACGTTCCGCCGGCCAGCCAGGCGTCGCCGGGCTGCCAGGCCTGGCCTGGCCTGGCCGGTGGTTGCCGTATGACCTCGGTGATGGTGTTGATGTCCATTGCGTCCTCTGCTTGGCGCTACGACGTTTGCTGCACGACTCTATGTCGGTTGTTGCGGAGCGTCACCCGATTGGGCGAAGTCTGCTTGCGTCTGCGTCAATGCGCGGCTGCTGTAATCATGGGCGGATGAGTCAGGTTCACTACGGACACGTCTTCCACGTCGCGGGCCGGCCCACCGTCACCGAGGCCGCCGCCGCGCTGGTGGACATCCCCGACGGGGCCCTGGTGGTCGACGATTCGGGTCG
>NZ_DASQEU010000113.1:0-8751 GCF_035633495.1 Mycobacterium sp.
TGGCAGGGCTCCCGTGCCGCCACCCGCAGCGGAACGTCCACAGCCCGCACAGACCCGCCCGCAGCAGTTCCCGCTCTAAACCAGCACCCCGTCGGCCAGCCGGAGCCGGCGCACGCCAATCGCTTCCAGAAAGCTCTCGTCGTGACTGATCGCGACGAAAGCACCCCGATACGCGTTCAATGCCGACGCCAACTGCCCCACGCTGACCAGATCGAGATTGTTCGTCGGCTCGTCGAGCAGTAGCAACTGCGGCGCCGGTTCGGCGTTGAGCACGCAGACCAGCGTCGCCCGCAACCGTTCCCCACCTGACAGCGCCGCCACCGGCAGGTGGACGTGATCGCCGCGAAAGAGGCACTGCGCCAACAGATGCATGCGGCGGGTGTGCGTCAGGCTCGGGGCGGAGGTAGCGAGACTTTCCGCGACGGTGCGATCGGGATAGAGCAGGTCGAGCCGCTGCGATAGGTAGGCGATGCGACCGTCGGCCCGCTGCACGGCACCGCGCGACGGTTGCAGGTCGCCGTTGACGATCCGCAGCAGCGTCGACTTGCCCGCCCCGTTGGCTCCGGTCAACGCAATGCGTTCCGGTCCGCGGATGTCCATGTCGATCCCGTTGTCCGCGAACAGCTCTCGACCACCGACGCGGATCCGAAGACTGCGCGCGGTGAGGACCTTACGACCCCCGGGCACGTCGGTGTCGGGCAGGTCGAGCACGATCGCGTCGTCTTCACGCAGCGCGCGTTCGGCCTGATCGAGTCTGGTCCTCGCGTCGTCGACCCTCTTGGCGTGCACGTCGTCGGACTTGGCGGCCGTCTCCTGGGCGTCGCACTTGAGCTTGCCCGCCACGATCTTCGGCAGACCGGCATCCTTGACGTTGCGGGCGGCGGTGCTCGAGCGTTTCGCCGCGCGTTCGCGGGCCTGCTGCATCTGTCGCTTCTCGCGCTTCAGCAGCTGTTCGGCGCTGCGGATATCAGACCCAGCGGATCGCCGAGCCGCATCGACCGCGTTCTCGTAGTCGGTGAAAGCCCCTCCGTAGAAGACGATCTCACCGCGATACAGCTCGGCGATGCGGTCCATCCGGTCGAGCAGCGCCCGGTCGTGGCTGACGACGAGAAAGGTGCCGGCGAAGTCGTCGAGTGCGGCGTAGAGCCGTTGCCCAGCGTCAACGTCGAGGTTGTTGGTCGGCTCGTCGAGCAGCAGTACGTCGGGCCGCCGTAGCAGTTGCGCGGCCAGACCCACCGAAACCACCTCCCCACCGCCAAGAGAGCCCAATGGCCGATCCATCGCCAGGTCGGCCAGGTTCAACCGGTCGAGTTGGGCACGCAGTCGCTCCTCGACGTCCCAATCGTCACCGATGGTGGCGAACACCGCCTCCGACGCGTCACCGGCGGCCAGCGCGTCGAGTGTCGCGATGATGGGCGCGACACCGAGGACGTCGGCGACGGTCCGGTCGGCTCCGACGCCCGAGAAGGGCAGCGACTGCGGCAGATAGGCCACGGTTCCATCGACGACGACGCGCCCCGCGGTGGGGCGGAACTCTCCCACGATGAGTTTGAGCAAGGTGCTCTTGCCCGCACCGTTGGGTGCTACGAGGCCGGTGCGGCCGCCGGGGACCGTGAAGGACAGGTCGACGAACAGCGGAGTGTCGTCGGGCCAGTTGAAGGACAGATGCGAGGAGACGATGGAAACGCAGGACATGCGAGAGATCTCTCGGTGAATCCGCGGCACCGAGCCGCAGCATGGAGGGGTACGAATGGCTCCGGCTATCCGGAGATGTCGTCACCCAGCATGTTTGCGGCCCACCTCGTGTCGATTCGACGTTCTCGGACCATGTTAGCGGCGTCAGTCAACGAGATATTTGCGGAGCATCTCGGTGGCGGCGGTGATCTGGGTGACGTCCACGCGTTCGTCGACGCGGTGTGCCATGTTCGGGTCGCCGGGGCCGTAGTTGACCGCGGGGATGCCGAGCGCGGCGAAGCGCGCGACGTCGGTCCAGCCGTACTTGGCGCGCACCTGCCCGCCGGCCGCCTGCACGAGCGCGGCGGCCGCCGGCTTCGTCAGCCCGGGGAGTGCTCCCGCGGCGGCGTCGGTCTGTTCGACGTCGACGTCGAGTCCGTCGAGCACCTCGTGGACATGGGCGACGGCCTGCTCGACGCTGCGGTCGGGTGCGAACCGGAAGTTCACCGTCACCGCCGCGGCGTCGGGAATGACGTTGCCCGCAATGCCGCCGTCGATCCGAACCGCCGACAGCCCTTCGCGGTAGGTGCAGCCGTCGATGTCGACGTTGCGCGGCCGGTAGGACGACAACCGGTCGAGCACTGGCCCAAGCTTGTGAATGGCGTTGTCGCCCAACCACGGTCGCGCAGAATGCGCCCGAGTTCCGGACGCTCGGACGACCACGCGAATGGTGCCCTGACAGCCGGCCTCGACGTAGCCGCCCGAGGGTTCGCCGAGGATCGCGACGTCCGCCTGCAGCCAGTCGGGAAGCTCGCGTTCGATGCGGCCGAGACCGTTGGCACTGGACTCGATCTCCTCGCAGTCGTACATCACCAGCGTGATGTCGTGCGAGGGCTCGGCGATGGTGGCGGCCAGATGCAGGAAGACCGCGTCACCGGACTTCATGTCCGAGGTGCCGCAGCCGAACAGTTCGCTGCCCACGAGGCGGCTGGGCACGTTGTCCGCGGCAGGGACGGTGTCGATGTGGCCGGCGAGCAGCACGCGCGACGGTCGGCCGAAGTTGGTGCGTGCCAGTACGGCGTGGCCGTTGCGGACGATCTCGTATCCCGTGGTCTGTGCGCGCAGCGCGGCCTCGACCTCGTCGGCGATGCGCTGCTCGTGCCGCGACTCGCTGGGGATGTCCACCAGCGCAGCCGTCAGCGCGATCGGATCGGCGCGTAAGTCGAGGCCCACAACCGCCAACGGTAGTCCAGTAACGTTTGGCGGCGTGACTTCAGCATCAGGCGTCGGCGTGGCCACCATCGCGGCCGACGGGACGATTCTCGACACGTGGTTCCCCGAGCCGGAACTGTCCACCGACGACTCGGGAGTCGTCGCAGGCACGAACCGGCTCTCGGTGGCCGAGGTGACCGAGGTGACCGACGACCTCGCCGCGTTGACCGGCCGCGACGACGAACGCGACGTCGAGACGGTCATCGTGCGCACCACGATCGCCTCGCTCGACGACAAGCCCGCCGATGCGTTCGACGCCTACCTGCGCCTGCACCTGCTTTCGCACCGACTGATCGCCCCGCACGGCGCCAACATGGACGGCGTCTTCGGGGTGCTGGCCAACGTGGTGTGGACGAACTTCGGACCGTGCACGGTCGACGGATTCGAGTTGACCCGCGCCAGATTGCGGCGGCGCGGTCCGGTGACCGTATACGGCATCGACAAGTTCCCCCGGATGGTCGACTACGTGGTACCGGCCGGCGTTCGGATCGCCGACGCGGACCGGGTGCGACTCGGAGCGCACCTGGCGGCGGGGACGACGGTCATGCACGAGGGCTTCGTGAACTTCAACGCGGGCACCCTCGGCACCTCGATGGTCGAGGGCCGGATCTCCGCGGGCGTGGTGGTCGACGACGGCTCCGACATCGGCGGCGGTGCATCGATCATGGGGACCCTGTCCGGTGGCGGCAAGGAGGTCATCTCGGTGGGCAAGCGCTGTCTGCTGGGCGCCAACTCCGGGCTCGGCATCTCCCTCGGCGATGACTGTGTGATCGAGGCGGGCCTGTACGTGACCGGCGGCACCAAGGTGACCACGCCCGACGGTCAGACCGTCAAGGCCCGGGATCTGTCCGGAGCGAACAACCTTCTGTTCCGGCGGAATTCGGTGTCCGGGGCGGTCGAGGTGGTGTCGCGCGACGGCTCCGGCATCACGCTCAACGAGGCGCTGCACGCGAACTGACGCCTATCGGCATCGCGACACCCGCATCATCGCGACGCCATGCGCCTGCACCGTCTGCCCGACGTCACCGCGCGTCGTGGTCTCGGTGTGCGCCCACAGGTCACGCACGGTGTCACAGTCGGTACCCGACAGGCCGATCGCGTGCGCATCGGTGTGTATCGCGAGGGGCGTGGCGCCGGTGTTGAACAACGCCACTGCCACCGAACCGTCGGCCCGCGGCTTCACGATGACCCGCCGATCGTCGAGCTGGGCAGACCCTGCAGCACCAACCCATCCTGATCGACCGCGATGACGTCGCGGTTCGTCAGGATGGCCCGGGTCCCCTCGTCCATCGACCGCACGTCGTCGCCCGCCAGCAGCGGCGCGGCCAGCATCGCCCACAACGAGAAGTGTGCGCGCTGTTCGACATCCGTCAGGTCGGCCCGCTGCGGTCCCAGCGACATCGTGGGGCGACCTCGGGTGAACTCCGACCACCGGATGCCGACCACCAGCATGTCCGGGTCGTTGACGTGCTTCGGGCCGTCGTGCGGAGCGACGGGACCGGCTGCGGCGAACGCCTGACTGACGCCGGCCAGGCCTTCTGCCCACAGGTCCTCGTCGCCCCAGGCGGGCACCAGGTCCATCGCGTTGCGACTGATGTCGGCGATGTGGGACCAGTCGTACTCGGATCCTGCTTCGGGATCGCAAGAGCTGTTGGGGTTGATGCTGTAGAGGATGCGACGACCGCTGTTGCGCAACGCATCCCGCATCGCCGCGAAGTACTTCACTTGTTCGGTGTGTCCGGCGTCCAGCCGACACCAGTCGTACTTGAGGTAGTCGACACCCCAGGCGGCGAAGGTGCGTGCGTCGGCCTGCGCGTGACCGGCACCGCCGATCCGCGGGTCCTGCCCGCACCCCTGGTTGAACGGGCTGTGATAGACGCCGAGGTCCATGCCGCGGTCGTGCGCGTAGGCCGCCAGTGCGGCGATGGTGTCCTCGACGGTCTGCTCGGTAAGGGGGATGCCGGAGTTCCACGAGTTCCACCCCATCGGTGGGGTCTGCGACGGGCGCGACTCGGGGGCAGGCGCTGCACGCGGCCAGCACGCCGACGCAGACCAGCAAGCCCCACAACCGACGCACGCGGCCATCTTGACACCGCGATCCGTGGGTGGGGATCGGTTCTCCTGTGGGACCGTCAGCGCATTTGCGTCAATCGACGAGTGCGAGCGTGCGCGAACTGCCATCACCGAACGGCGGGTCGCCCTCCGACACGCACGCTCGCGCAGGGAGAGCGAGTCAGTCCTCGGCCGATAGCACGCAGAACTCGTTGCCCTCGGGATCGGCCAGCACCACCCAGGATTCGTCACCCTGACCGATGTCGACGTGGCGGGCGCCCATCCCGATGAGGCGGTCCACCTCGGCCTGCTGATCGTCCGGCGTGAAGTCGAAGTGGATGCGGTTCTTGACGGTCTTGCCCTCTGGGACCGTGAGGAACAACCAGTCCGGACCCGCAGTCGCACGCAGGATGACGTCGCCGTCGTCGGTGGTCTCGGCAGGCCAGCCGAGCGCGTCGGCCCACCACTGGCCGAGTGCGTGGATGTCAGCCGCGTCGATGCACACCTCGGTGAACCGCAACGTCATGTCAGCAGCTCCTTCTTCAGAACCTTGCCCATCGCGTTGCGGGGTAGGGCCGCCACGATGCGCACCTCACGCGGCCGCTTGTGCGTCGAAAGCTGTTGAACGACATGGTCGATCAACTCCTGCGGGGCGGCTGAGCCGACGACGAAGGCCACGATCCGCTGGCCGAGGTCGGCGTCGGGCACCCCGACAACCGCCACCTCGACGACACCCGCGTGCCTCAGCAGCACCGTTTCGATCTCCCCGGCGCCGATGCGGTAGCCGCCGGACTTGATGAGGTCGACCGACTCCCGCCCGACGATGCGGTGCATGCCGTCGACGTCGATGACGGCGACGTCCCCGGTGCGGTACCACCCGTCAGCGTCGAGGACGTCGGCCGTGGCGTCGGGCCGGTTGAGATAGCCGTCGAACAGCATCGGCCCGCGAACCTCAAGCCGCCCAATGGTTTCCCCGTCATGCGGTGCCGGCGTGCCGTCGTCGTCGGCCAGCCTCGTCTGCACCCCGTCGAGCGGAACCCCGACCCAGCCGGGACGACGTTCGCCGCCTGCCAGGGTGCTGAGCGTGATCAGAGACTCGGTGCTGCCGTAACGCTCCACGGGTGCCTGGCCGGTCAAGCGCACGATCTCGTCGAACACCGGAACCGGCAGCGGAGCGCTCCCCGACACCAACAGTCGCGCCGACGACAGCGCCAGTGCCGCCTCGAGGTCACCGACGATCCGAGACCACACCGTCGGAACGCCGAAGTATAGCGAACCGCCCGCCTCCGCGTAGGCGGCTGGCGTCGGTTTCCCCGTGTGTACGAAGCGATTTCCGATCCGCAGCGACCCGAGCAGCCCGAGGATCAGTCCGTGCACGTGGAACAGCGGCAGGCCGTGAACCAGGGTGTCATCCGGCGTCCACGCCCACGCGGTGGCCAGCGCGTCGATGTCCGCGGCGATCGCCCGCCGACTGATCAGCACGCCCTTGGGCGGACCCGTCGTACCGGAGGTGTAGACGATCATCGCGGTGGCGTCCGGTGAGGGTTCGGTGTAGCGGTGCCACGACCGCGCGTGTAGACGCACCGGAACGTGCGGCAGCCCCTCGGGTTCGGCGGGCACGTCGCCCAACCACGCCACCGCGCCGGAGTCGGTGAGGATGTGGCGGCGCTCCGCGGCCCCTACGTCGGCGGAAACCGGGACGACGGGGACGCCCGCGATCAGGCAGCCGGTGACGGCGAGCACCGTCGCTGCGGTGGGGGTGGCGAGGACGGCGACGCGGCCCACACCTGCGACGCGTTCGGCCACCGAGGTCGCCGCACCGACGAGGTCGCTGCGGCTCAGCGTCGCGCCGTCGATGCGCACCGCGTCCGCGACGTCGTGACCGGCAGCGACGGCCGAGGGGTTCAGCGAAGCCAGCAGCACGTGAGCGAGGCTACCGCGAGACGGGATACTGAACGGGTGGATCCCATCGAACGCGTCGGCACGCGCGAGGTGTACCGGAATGCCTGGATGATCGTTCGGGAGGACGACATCCGCAGGCCGGACGGCAGCGTCGGCATCTACGGCGTCATCGACAAACCGACCTATGCCCTGGTCATCGCCAGGGATGGCGAACGTTTCCGGCTCGTCGAGCAGTTCCGCTATCCGATCGGGTTGCGGCGATGGGAGTTTCCGCAGGGGACCGCGCCAGGGACGCGGGACGGTGACGAGCCGTCACCCGCCGACCTCGCCGCCGGCGAACTGCGTGAGGAGACCGGTTTGCGTGCCGAGTCGATGCTGGTGCTCGGCCAACTCGACGTCGCGCCGGGGATGAGCAGCCAGCGCGGTTGGGTGTTCCTGGCGACCGGGATCACCGAAGGTGACCACGAGCGCGAGCACGAAGAGCAGGACATGCGCAGCGAGTGGTTCACCGGCTCGCAGATCGACCAGATGATCGTCGACGGCGCCATCACCGACGCACAGACCCTCGCCGCCTGGACGCTCCTGCGGCTACGCGGGCACCCCACCCTTTCTGCCGAGGCATGACCAGCGCGGCGGCCGGTCGGTCACTGCTGGCCGCCGCGGCGCTGGTGACCGCCTGCTCGGCCGCCGCTCCTTCGGCCGAGGTCCAATTGCCGCCCGTCACCGGGTCATTCGACTATCAACTGGGCGGAGTCGACGACACCGTCGGGTTGGCGGTGGTCGCCCGCGATGCCGCCGAGGAGCCGATGCCAGGGGCTTACAACGTCTGCTACGTGAATGGATTTCAGTCGCAGCCCGGCGAAGGCGACCGCTGGCTGCAGAGGTACGGGCAGGCGGTGCTGCGCGACGCCGACGGGATGCCCGTCACCGACCCCGACTGGCCCGCCGAATACGTGCTCGATCCATCAACCGAGGCCCAGCGAGAGGTCATCCTCGGCGCTCTCGGACCGCTGATCTCCGATTGTGCGGACAAGGGTTTCGATGCCGTCGAGATCGACAACTTCGACACCTTCACGCGGTTCTCCGATCCCGCGACCGGCCGTATCGAGGAGGCGGGCGCGATCGACCTCGCGCGCTCCTTTGCCGCACTCGCCCACGGCCATGGTCTGGCGATCGGCCAGAAGAACGCCGCAGAATCGACCGGCACGGGTCGCCGCGACGTCGGCTTCGACTTCGCCGTCGCCGAAGAGTGCGCCGCGTACCGCGAGTGCGATCGCTACGGGCAGGTGTACGGGCCGCGCGTTCTGCAGATCGAGTACACCGACAACCTGCCTGCACCCTTCGGCGAAGTCTGCGACTCGCCCGACCGTGCCCCCCTGACGATCCTGCGAGACCGCAACCTCGTCGCCCACGGTGCCGCCGGCTACGCGTACGAACAATGCCCGTGGGGTCTGCGCTGAGCCAGAACCGACGTCTGATGTGCGCTCAGTGTCGCCGCTCGGCCAACGCCCGCAGGAAGAACGTCAGGTTCGCGGGCCGCTCGGCGAGACGACGCACGAAGTACCCGTACCACTGGGTGCCGAACGGCACGTACACCCTGACGTGGTTGCCCTCGTCGGCAAGCCTGCGCTGCTCGGCGTCGCGAATGCCGTACAGCATCTGGTATTCGAAGTCGTCGACGCCCCTGGCGAATTCGCGGGCCATGGCGGGCACCGCGTCGATGATCGCCGGGTCGTGCGAGGCCACCATCGGGTATCCCTCCCCTGCCATCAGCACGCGCAGGCACCGCAGATAGGACTCGGTGACCTCGTCACCACCGCGGTACGCCACCGAGGCGGGTTCGTCGTAGGC
>NZ_DASQEU010000114.1:0-19326 GCF_035633495.1 Mycobacterium sp.
GCCGGCGATGGGTGATCTCGACGACGTACGCACACGACACGGGTTCGCCACCCGCGCGATCCATGCCGGGCAAGACCCCGACCCGACCACCGGGGCAGTGGTCACGCCGATCTCGCTGTCGACCACCTTCGCCCAGGACGGCGTCGGTGGACACAAGGGGTTCGAGTATTCACGCTCGGGAAATCCCACCCGCTCCGCACTCGAGGCCCAGATCGCGTCGCTCGAAGATGCAGCCCATGGCCTCGCATTCGCGAGCGGCCTTGCGGCAGAGGACAACGTCCTACGGCTGCTGCGACCCGGCCAACGCATCTTGCTCGGCAACGACGCGTACGGCGGCACGTTCCGACTGATCTCCAAGGTGTGGGCGCCGCTCGGGTTCCCGTGGGCCGCCGTCGACCTCACCGACCTCGACTCGCTCCGCGCCAACTGGCCCGACGATGTCGGCATGGTGTGGCTCGAAACCCCGACCAACCCGTTGCTCACCTGCTTCGACATCGAAGCGATCGCCGAGATCGGCCGTGCCAAGGGGGCCATCGTGGTGGTCGACAACACGTTCGCCACGCCGTACCTCCAGCAGCCGCTGACGCTCGGCGCCCACGTCGTGGTGCACTCGGCCACCAAGTACCTCGGCGGCCACGGGACGGCGATCGCGGGCGTGATCGTGGACAGCGGCAACTTCGACTGGACGCAGGGCCGCCACCCAGGGTTCACCACGCCGGATCCGAGCTACCACGGCGTGGTGTTCGCCGAACTCGGCCCGCCCGCCTTCGCGCTCAAGGCCCGCGTGCAACTGCTGCGCGACCTCGGCTCTGCCGCTGCGCCGTTCAACGCCTTCCTCATCTCGCAGGGCCTCGAAACGCTGAGCCTGCGCATCGAACGCCACGTCGCGAATGCCCAGCGGGTCGCCGAATTCCTCAGCGGTCACGACGGCGTGGTGTCGGTCAACTATGCGGGTCTGCCGACGTCGCCGTGGTACGAGATCGGAAAGAAGCTGGCGCCGAAGGGGACCGGTGCCGTGCTGGCGTTCGAGCTGGCCGGTGGCATCGAAGCGGGCAAGGCGTTCGTCAACGCGCTGACGCTGCACAGTCACGTCGCCAACATCGGCGACGTGCGGTCGCTGGTGATCCATCCCGCGTCGACGACGCATGCGCAGTTGTCCCCCGAGGAGCAGCTGGCCACTGGCGTCACCCCGGGCCTGGTGCGTCTCGCCGTCGGCATCGAGGGCATCGACGACATCCTCGCGGACCTCGAGCAGGGCTTCGTCGCGGCCAAGCCGTTCGCCGGTGTGCCGCGGACCGCGGTGTCGATGTGAGAGCAGAGAAGTGACGACCATCGAAGTCCCAGATGCTCCCATCGTGACGCTGCCCGCCGAGGGTGAAGTCGGCGTCGTCGACATCGGTTCGTTGACCCTGGAGTCCGGCGTGGTGCTCGATGACGTGCGCATCGCGTTGCAACGGTGGGGTGACCTCGCGCCAGACCGTGACAACGTCGTCGTCGTCCTGCACGCGTTGACGGGCGACTCGCACATCACCGGGCCCGCAAGCCACGACCATCCAAGCCCCGGTTGGTGGGATGGCGTAGCAGGACCCGGCGCCCCCATCGACACCGAGCAGTGGTGCGCGATCGCCACCAACGTGTTGGGTGGCTGTCGGGGCTCGACGGGGCCCAGTTCCCCTGCGCCGGACGGTAAGCCGTGGGGCTCGCGCTTCCCCGCGATCACCGTGCGCGATCAGGTGAACGCCGACCTCGCCGCGCTCTCGGCACTCGGCATCACCCAGGTCGCCGCGGTCGCCGGTGGCTCGATGGGCGGCGCCCGCGCGTTGGAGTGGATCGTCGGCCATCCCGGCACCGTTCGTGCCGCACTGGTTCTCGCGGTGGGGGCGCGGGCGACCGCCGACCAGATCGGCACGCAGAGCACGCAGGTGTCGGCCATCAAGGCGGACCCGAACTGGCAGAACGGCGACTACCACGACACGGGGCGGTCACCCGACGCCGGCATCGAGATCGCCCGGCGCTTCGCGCATCTCACCTACCGCGGCGAGGCCGAGCTGGACGACCGGTTCAGCAACGACGCCCAGGGCAACGAGGATCCGACCACCGGCGGCCGCTACGCCGTGCAGAGCTACCTGGAGCATCAGGGCGGCAAGCTGGCGCGGCGGTTCGACGCCGGCACCTACGTCGCACTGACGGACGCTCTCAGCAGTCACGACGTCGGCCGCGGGCGGGGCGGAGTGCCCGCAGCGCTGCGCAGGGTCACGGCGCCGGTGGTCGTCGGTGGCATCACCTCGGACCGGCTCTACCCGTTGCGACTGCAGCAGGAACTCGCCGACCTGCTGCCGACCTGTACCGGACTGAACGTCGTCGATTCGGAGTACGGCCACGACGGCTTCCTCGTCGAGACCGATGCTGTTGGCGAATTGATTAGGCAGACACTGAAGTTCGCATCCAAGTGACCACCGACCAATCCCGCCAGCGGCAGTCGCTGTCATTCGGCGAGGAGGCTGCGGCGTATGAGCGGGGCCGCCCGTCCTATCCACCGGAAGCCATCGACTGGCTCCTGCAGGAGGGGGCGCGCAATGTCCTCGATCTCGGTGCGGGCACCGGGAAGCTGACGGTCCGACTGGTCGAGCGTGGCCTCGACGTCATCGCGGTGGATCCCATTCCCGAGATGCTCGAGGTGTTGAGCAACTCGCTGCCCGACACCCCGGCACTGCTGGGCACCGCGGAGGAGATCCCCCTTCCGGACGACAGCGTGGACTCGGTGCTCGTCGCGCAGGCGTGGCACTGGTTCGACCCGGAGCGCGCCATCAAGGAGGTCGCCAGGGTGCTACGCCCGGGTGGCCGGCTCGGACTGGTGTGGAACACCCGTGACGAACGGCTGGGCTGGATCAAGGATCTCGGCCGCATCGTGGGGCACGAGGAAGACCCGTTCAGCCGTCAGGTGACACTGCCCGAGCCGTTCGTCGGGCTGGCACGCCATCAGGTCGAGTGGACGAGTTACCTGACGCCCCAAGCGCTCATCGATCTCGTCGCCTCACGGAGCTACTGCATCACCTCACCAACCGCGGTCCGCGCCAAGACCCTGGACCAGGTGCGCGAGCTGCTGGCCACTCATCCGGCACTCGCCAACACCACCGGCCTTGCGCTGCCCTACGTGACGGTGGGCGTCCGAGCTACGCTGGCCTGACCCCTTTCGCCGACTGCACGCTTGTTGACGGGTGCTCCCGACGTTTGCGTACAACAAGCGTGCAATCGGCGGTGAGAATTGGTGCGACAGGGGCCTTTGACCGTGTCCGACGATTAGTGGGTGTCCGACCGACTGGTCGTCGCCACGGAGGCCCTCGCCGACGGCAGCCTCACCCGTCGCGACCTGAACCGCCGATACACCAAGGTTCATCGCAACGTATACGTCCGTAGAGGCGTGGAACTGACCGCCCTCGATCGGGCCCGCGCGGCATGGCTTTGGTCAGATCGTCATGCGACCCTGGTCGGTCACTCAGCGGCAGCACTCCTCGGCAGCAGGTGGATTCCGAACGACGCACCGGTAGAGCTTCTCCACTCCCGCAGGCCCCCGGCCAATGGCATCACGGTGCGCAGCTACGAACTCCGGGACGACGAAGTGTGCACAATCGACGGAATCGCCTGCACTACAAGCGCGCGAACGGCTTACGACCTGGGTAGGCGACTTCCCCTGGAGACCGCGGTGATTCGCATCGATGCACTCCTCAACGCGACCTCGTCGACCCCGCCGTCCGTTCAGCACGTAGCCGAATTCCATCCAGGCGCAAGGGGTATTCGACGACTGCAGACCGTGATGAGCCTCGTCGACGCCGGAGCAGAGTCGCCACAGGAGACGCGACTGCGGCTGCTACTCGTCCAGTCGGGCCTCCCCCGTCCAGTGACGCAGATCCCCGTCACGAACGACCGGGGTCGCGTCGTACGCCGAATCGACATGGGCTGGCCCGAATGGATGGTCGGCGCCGAGTATGACGGCGAGCAGCATTGGACGAATGCCGAGGACTACGCCAATGACATCGATCGGCTGGAATTTCTGGCCGCAAAGGGGTGGTCCATCGTGCGCGTGAGTGCCAGACAACTGCGCTACCAGAAGCCCAGGGTGGTCGAACGGGTGCGACTCGCGTTGCGAGAACGTGGATTTGCGGCCTGACCCGTCGCCCACTGCACGCTTGTTGACGGGCACTCTCGACGTTTGCGTACAACAAGCGTGCAGTCGGCGGTGGCTAGCTGGTGCCGAGCGGGTCGATGGTCAACGCGATGTAGATCAGCGCCGCACTGACGGTCGCTGTCGTGGCGATGTCGATTGTCCGCGACCGCACCACCAGCAGCCCGGCGCGATCGTCGGTCAACGCCAGCCGCATCGCCGCCGCCACGCCGACCCCGATCGCCAACACCAGGGCTCCACGGCGCCAGTAGCCCGCCACCACCAGTGCGAACGCCGCAAGCAGGAACAACCCGACCGTCAGGATGGGCCACTGGCCCGTGAACACCTTGTGTGCGAATCCCCTTGCCGTCACGCCACTCTCGCCTCATCCAGCTCGACGACGTTGGTGAGCAGGAACGCCCGCGTCAGCGGACCCACACCACCGGGGTTGGGCGACACGTGCCCGGCGACGTCCCAGACGCCCGGATGCACGTCACCGACGAGCTTGCCCGCATCGTCGCGACTCACCCCGACGTCGACGACGGCGGCACCCGGCTTCACCATCTCCGGGGTCACCATGTGCGGCACGCCGACCGCGGCGATGATGATGTCGGCCTGCCGCGTCAGCGCGGGAAGATCGCGAGTGCCCGTGTGGCACAACGTGACAGTGGCGTTCTCGGAGCGGCGCGTCAGCAATAGGCCCATCGGCCGCCCGACCGTCACGCCGCGCCCGATGACCACGACGTGCGCTCCAGCGATCGGTACTTCGAACCGGCGCAGCAGATGCACGATCCCGAGCGGCGTGCACGGCAGCGTAGCCGCCTCGTTCAGCACCAGCCGCCCCAGATTGGTCGGATGCAGGCCGTCGGCATCCTTGGCGGGGTCGATGCGTTCCAGCGCCGCATTCTCGTCGAGATGCCTCGGCAGCGGCAGCTGCACGATGTAGCCGGTGCACTCCGGATTCGCGTTCAGCTCGTCGATGGTCTCGTTGAGCGCCGCCGCACTGACGTCGGCAGGCAGGTCCCGACGGATCGAGTTGATGCCGACCTTCGCGCAGTCGGCGTGCTTGCCCCGCACATAGGCCTGGGACCCGGGATCGTCGCCGACGAGGACCGTGCCCAGCCCCGGCGTCCGGCCCGCGGCGGTCAACGCCGCCACCCGCTGCTTGAGGTCGGCGAAGATCTCGTCGCGCGTGGCCTTGCCGTCCAACGTCATTGCACCCACGGCAGCCATTCTGGCATCACGCTCGTTGACACAATGCCCACCCGCGTGTTGGGCTGCGGCAATGAACAACACTCCAGATGTGTTCAGTCCAGCCAAGCTCGGCCCGGTGACGCTGCGCAATCGCATCATCAAGGCGGCGACGTTCGAAGCGTCGACCCCCGATGCCCTGGTCACCGATGACCTGATCACCTATCACCGCCTCCCCGCCGCGGGCGGAATCGGCATGACGACCGTCGCCTACTGCGCGGTGTCCCCCGGTGGACGTACGGATGGCTGGCAACTCTGGATGCGGCCGGAGGCCGTACCCGGGCTGCGTCGCCTGACCGATGCGATCCACGCAGAGGGCGCGGCGATCAGCGCCCAGATCGGTCATGCCGGTCCCGTGGCCAATGCGCGGACGAACAAGGCCACGGCATACGCACCGGTCCGGTTCTTCAACCCGCTGTCGATGAGGTTCGCCAAGAAGGCCTCCACCGCCGACATCGAAGACATCACCGCGGCCCACGCCGACGCCGCACGCCTGGCGATAGAGTCCGGCTTCGACGCCGTCGAGGTCCACCTGGGCCACAACTATCTGGCAAGTTCGTTCCTCAGCCCACTCATCAACCGCCGCACCGACGAGTTCGGTGGCTCGCTGGAGAACCGCGCCAAGGTGGCCCGCGGCGTGGTGAGGGCCGTCCGCCAGGCAGTGGGCGACCGGATCGCGGTGACGGCGAAGCTCAACATGTCCGACGGCGTCCGCGGCGGCATCTCGATCGGGGAGTCCCTGCAGACCGCCAAGTGGTTGGAGGAGGACGGCGGCCTCGATGCCCTCGAGCTCACCGCGGGCAGCTCGCTGCTCAACCCGCTGTACCTGTTCCGGGGCGACGCGCCGATCAAGGAGTTCGCGAACGCGTTCAAGCCGCCGCTGCGCTGGGGCATCCGGATGACCGGCAAGAAGTTCCTGCGCGAGTACCCGTACCGCGAGGCCTACCTGATGGACCAGGCCAAGCAGTTCCGCGCTGAGCTGACGATGCCGCTGATCCTGTTGGGCGGCATCACCAATCGCGAGACGATGGACCTCGCGATGGCCGAGGGGTTCGACTTCGTGGCGATGGGCCGGGCGCTGCTGGCCGAACCCGATCTGATCAACCGCATCAAGGACGACGGCCCCGAGCACTCCCTGCGCTCGGTCTGCACGCACTGCAACAAGTGCATGGCCACCATCTACAGCCGAACCCACTGCGTCGTCACGGGTTCGCCGGGCTAGCTGGCGTCAGCCGTGCCCGGCCTCGGCGGGAAGCGGTGGCGGGAGGGGCGTCGTCGGCGTGACCGTCTCGGGCACCGCACTCGGCTGTGTCGGTCCCGATGGTGTCGACGATGCCGACGGCGAACTGCTCGGAGCAGACCCGTTGAAGTCGACCATCGGTTCGCTGCGGATCTGCTCACTGCCGGAAGAGATGACCAGGGCGGTCGAAGTCACGGTGTAGGTGATCCCGTCATTCTCGGCGACGTAACCGCGATCTGTCGATCTGGCCGCGAGGATCAACCGCGCACCGTCGCTCACCCGCACGCCCCGGTACTGGTACTGGCCGGAGGCATCGTCCCTGCAGATCGCGACGCGCGAACTCGCCGTGTAGCCGAACGCGATCGCCTTGTTCGGCGGGGCGCACCGCGCGGTGGAGTCGACGAACCCGCGCTCATCGGTCACGGGCGGCGCCGCGGTGGCCGTCGGCGGACCACTCACCGCCAGGGTGGCGAGGACGGCGACGGCGAACGTCCCGAGCACTGCGGCTGCGAGCCTTGGCACGTGCGACCATCGACCGTTCACGACCCCGTCCCTCCGCTTGGCCTGCTTCACCCTTCCCATCGTCGCACCGCAGGGAAACGTTAGGGGCGCACGGCGAGCGCGCGTCGCGGACTCAGCGGAAGTGTTGGTTCGCGGCCTGTTGCGTGATGGGCGCTTCCGCTGGGATGCGGTTGTCCTTGAACTCGGCCATCGTCTCGTCGCGCAGCACGCGCAGGCCAGTTTCCCGAGGCCCCCGCGAGAAGCCATCTGCCAGATCGTTAACTGCCCGAGACCTCTTTCAGCAAGGCCCGCGCGCAATCTTCGACGATGGCGTCCGCTGATGCGGGGATCGTTTGCCGCGCAACGAGGTGTCGCCGCACGACCGCGTACGGCACGTCGATGAGGGCGGCCCTCAGCCGGTCCTGGTCGACGTCCACGCTCGCCAGCCCTCGGCTCAAGGTTCGGCGCATCGGTTCGCGTCGGGCCTTCAGTGGCTGCGGCCACTCCGCCCGGTCGAGCGCCTCGGCGCCGACGAGGAGTACCTGCGCCTCGTCCCGGTGGTCACGGCACCACTGGACCGCGAAGAGCGCGGCCGCGAGACACCGCGTCGTCGTGTCGGCCGACGAGGTCAGCGCATCGACGAAACCCGCCTGAAAGCGCTCCTCGGTGCGGATCCACAACTCGCCGCACAGTGCGGCCCGCGTCGGAAAACGGTGATACATCGAGCCACTCGGCGCACCGACCGCGCGGGCCACGGCCGACATGGTCACCGCCGCCGGACCGTCGGCGGCCAAGAGCGCCGCGGCGGCATCGAGAAATTCGTCCACGGTGTAGCGGGCAGGCCGGGGCACGAGCTAATAATAGAGATACATCTCTAAAAAGGAGTCCCCGACATGCCCACCGCCACCACCGTTGCCCGACGGCTCTACGACGCCATGGCCCACACCGATGCCGACGCCCTGCTGAACCTGCTCACCGATGACTTCGAAGGCTCCGTGAGCACCGGCATGCCCCACGGCGTCGGCGGCGCGCACCACGGTCCGAACGACATGCTCGGCGTCTGGGGGACGATCGACGCCCTCTACGTCATGACGGTTGAACCGACGGAGTTCCTGACGGTCGACGACAGCCGCGTCGTCGTCGTCGGTCGGTATCACGGGCCGGCCCGTGACGGCCGCACCGCGGTCGACGCCGCGTTTGCCCACGTCATCACGACCCGCGGGGATCGTGTCGCCGAACTACGTCAGATCACCGACACCGCACGCTGGGGCTTTCCGCAGTAGCGGAGGGGGCGGCCGCGGACGTACCTCGCGCGCGGTACCCATACCGATAGAGTTGGTCCCGATGACGCGACCCGCCCCACCCGCGCTGACCGTTCGGTACGACGGATCTCCCCGCACCTTCTCGCCAGGCAACGACGTCGTCGTCGGGCGTGACCTGCGGGCCGACGTCCGCGTGGCCCACCCCTTGATCTCTCGGGCGCACCTTCTGCTCCGCTTCGATCAGGGGCGTTGGATGGCCATCGACAACGGCAGCCTCAACGGGTTGTACGTCAACGGCCAGCGCGTCCCGACGGCTGACGTCGCCGACGGCATGGGCGTCAACATCGGCAACCCGGACGGCCCGCGGCTCACCTTCGAGGTCGGCCGTCACCAGGGCTCGGCGGGCACGCCTCCCCAGACCGCCCAGGTGCCGATCGCCCAGCGGCCGAGCGCATCCTGGCCCAGCCAGACACCGTCGACGGGCTACCCGCGCACGCAATCACCCCCGCCGAGGACGCAGCCGAGCTATCCGCAGGCACCTCAGCCGCCCTCCAGGTCGCAGCCCATGTACCCGTCGGGCCCGCAGGGGTACCGCACACCCAGCGCGCCGCAACCCGCGTCGCCACTGCCGTCGATCACCAGCAGTGGCCCGGCCGCCACGCAGATGGGTCCGGCCGCCGCACCCCGCGCACCCGAGGGCAACCTCGCGACCAGCATGCTCAAGATCCTGCGGCCAGGCAGGACACCGGACGTGCCTGCCGGCGGCATCAAGATCGGTCGCGCCACCGACAACGACATCGTCATCCCCGACGTGCTGGCATCGCGCCACCACGCCACCTTGGTGCCCACTTCCGGCGGCACGCAGATCCTCGACAACCGCAGCATCAACGGCACGTTCGTCAACGGCCAGCGGGTCGACTCCGCGGTGCTGCGCGACGGCGACGTGGTCACCATCGGCAACATCGACCTGGTGTTCGGAAGCGGCACGCTCGCCCGCCGCAACGAGACCGACGTCGCCACCCGCACCGGTGGCCTCGACGTGTACGGCGTCACGTGGACCATCGAGGGCAACAAGACGCTGCTGGACAACATCTCGTTGACCGCACGCCCCGGCACGTTGACGGCCGTGATCGGGCCTTCGGGGGCAGGCAAGTCGACGTTCGCCCGACTGGTGGCCGGCTATACCCACCCCACGACGGGCCAAGTCACCTTCGAGGGCCACGACGTCCACGCCGAGTACGCCTCGCTCCGCTCCCGAATCGGGATGGTGCCCCAGGACGACGTGGTGCACGGTCAGCTGACCGTCAGGCAAGCGCTGATGTACGCGGCCGAACTCCGGTTGCCACCCGACACCAACAGGGCCGACCGCGAACAGGTCGTCAATGAGGTGCTCGAGGAACTCGAGATGACCAAGCACCTCGACACCCGCGTCGACAAGCTCTCCGGCGGCCAGCGCAAACGCGCCTCGGTCGCGCTCGAGCTGTTGACCGGGCCGTCGCTGCTCATCCTCGACGAGCCGACGTCGGGCCTCGACCCTGCGCTGGATCGCCAGGTCATGACGATGCTGCGCCAGCTCGCCGACGCGGGCCGCGTCGTGCTCGTCGTGACGCACTCGTTGACCTACCTCGACGTCTGCGACCAGGTGCTCCTGCTGGCGCCGGGCGGCAAGACCGCGTTCTGCGGTTCGCCCAGCCAGATCGGGCCGGAACTCGGGACCACCAACTGGGCTGACATCTTCAGCGCGGTCGCGGGCGATCCCGAGACCGCCAAGCGGCGCTACCTCGAGCGCCACGGACCGCCGCCACCACCACCGGCTACCCAGGCCCCTCAGGACCTCGGCTCACCCGTGCACACCAGCGTGCTGAAACAGTTCTGGACCATCGGGCGTCGCCAGATGCGGCTGATCGTGTCCGACCGCGGCTACTTCGTCTTCCTAGCGCTGCTGCCGTTCATCATGGGCGTGCTGTCGCTGTCCGTGCCCGGCGTCACCGGCTTCGGTCCGCCCAATCCGCTCAGCGACGCCCCCAACCAGCCGGGGCAGGTGCTGGTGCTGATGAACGTCGGCGCCATCTTCATGGGCACGGCGTTGACCATCCGCGACCTCATCGGCGAGCGTGCGATCTTCCTCCGCGAACAGGCGGTCGGATTGTCGACCACCGCCTATCTGCTGGCCAAGGTCTGCATCTACTCGGTGTTCGCGATCGTGCAGTCCGGAATCGTCACCGCCATCACGCTCATCGGCGTCGGTCCACCCAAGAACGGCGGGTTGATCCTGGGCTCGTCCGAGACGGCCGCCACCATCGAACTCTTCATCGGCATGGCCGCGGCGACGGTCTGCGCGGCGACGGTCGGCTTCGCGTTGTCGGCGTTGGCGAAGTCCAACGAACAGATCATGCCGCTGCTCGTCGTGGCGATCATGTCGCAGTTGGTGTTCTCGGGCGGCATGATCCCGGTGACGGGCCGGATTCCGCTGGACCAGATGTCGTGGGCCACCCCGGCCCGCTGGGGCTTCGCGGCGACGGCGTCGACCGTGGGGCTCACCGATCTGGTGAAGCCGCCCATCATGCCCGACGACTCGCTCTGGAAGCACACGTCCGGAGCATGGTTGCTCAACATGGCGATGCTGGCCGCGCTGTCGATCTTCTACCTGAGCTTCGTGCGCTTCAAGATCCGTCTCAAGGGCGGCTGACGGGCCGGTCGGTCCGGCCTCACCGACCGTGCGGTTTCGTACGCGACGCGCCGCGGAAGGCGGATGGTTTCGCACGCTCACCGCCGAGGCCCGGCCTCACTCCCCGTGCACGTCCAACCCGTGCGCCGCCGCGTATCCGAGCGCCTGATTGATGTCGATCTTCGCGCCCCGGATCGACGCGGTCGTCCAGAACGTCGGGTCGGTGAGCGCACCCCGCAGATCGGCCTCGTCGAGGCGCGCGTTCTGCGTCCGCGCACCGCGCAGATCGGCCCCGCGCAGCACCGCCTTGCGCAGATCCGTGCCGACGAGGCTGGCTTCGCGCAGCCGGCAGTCCGAGAGGTCGATGCCGCGGAGGTCGCAGCCGCCGAGCACCGCGAGCGTGAGATCCACCTCGACCGTCGTGACGGGCCGCAGCCTGCACTCGGTGAAGACCGATCCGAGCAGGCTGCAATGTCGAAACACGCTGTGCATCAATGACGTCCGCTCGAACGTGCAGTTTCGAAAGGCTGAGCCCTGATGCTCGGACTCCGTCATGTCGACGCCGCTGAAGTCGCATTCGGTGAACACGACGCGTTCGGTGCGCAGACGGCTCAGGTCGTCGTCGCGGAAGTCGTGCCCGGTGAACTCACGGTCGACCCACTCCTGGTCGAAGCCGGTCACCCGGGCCGTGCGCTGAGGTTCATCAACGCGTACTCGGTGACGGCAATCAGTGCCGCTCGCGCCGAATGCCGTTCCCGCGCATCGACGTTCACCACTGGGATGTGCTCCCGCAGCGCCAAGGCCTTGCGCACGGCGTCGGCCGGATACTTTGGCCCGTCGTCGAACTCGTTGACGGCGATGAGGAACGGGAGCCGACGCGCTTCGAAGAAGTCGACCGCGGCGAAACTGTCCTGCAGCCTGCGCACGTCGACGAGGATGATCGCCCCGATCGCGCCGCGGACCAGGTCGTCCCACATGAACCAGAACCGGCGCTGACCAGGTGTGCCGAAGAGGTACAGCACCAAGTCGTCGGCCAAGGTGATGCGGCCGAAGTCCATCGCCACCGTCGTGGTGTTCTTCATCGGCGTGGCGTCGAGCCCGTCGACGCCGTGCGACGCGGTAGTGACGATGGCCTCGGTGCGCAGCGGCATGATCTCCGACACTGCGCCTACGAACGTCGTCTTGCCGGCACCGAATCCGCCGGAGATGACGATCTTCGTCGAGGCGGAGCGCTCGGCCCGCCTCTCAGAGTGCCCGTAGGCCACGCAGTGTCCTTCCTATGAGTTCACGTCTTTCGTCGGTGCTCGCCGACTCGCCCAATGTGGCTTCTACTCGAAGATAACCCTGTGTCACCAGATCGCCGATCAACACACGCGCAACACCGAGCGGCAACGCTAGTCGAGCCGCGATCTCCGCAACGGACGGAATCTCCGTGGCGAGCCTGAGAATCTTGGCACGCACGTCGCTCCCCGGCCATCTGGGCGCGGGTGCGAACTGCAACGTCCGGATCGGCGCCTCCAACGGAAGGTAGACGCGCGACTCGGTGCGACCCGCAGTCAGCGTGTAGGGCCGAACCAGGCTGACCTCATCGAGCGGTTCGCTGGGCTCCCAGGCGTCGTGCGGCGGAAAGTCCATGGTCGCTCACGAGTGCTGCGCCGTGCGGCGCGCGGACTGGATGACGGTGCCGACGCGTTCCACCAGAATCGCCATCTCGTAGCCGATTTGGCCGATGTCACACGATCTTGTCGCCAGGGTGGCGAGATTCGACCCGTCGCCGACGCGCATCAGCAGCAGATAGCCGTTCTCCATCTCGACGACCGACTGCAGCACGTAGCCGCCGTCGAACAGTTGGGCGGCTCCCGTCGACAGGCTGGCAAGCCCCGACGTCACCGCGGCCAGCTGGTCGGCACGCTCGACGGGCATGTGCTCGCTGGAGGCCATCAGGAGACCGTCAGCGGATACCAGGATCGCGTGAGACACACCGGCGACCTCGTGGGCGAACTTGGACACCAGCCAGTCGAGCGAGTCACGCTGGGTGGGACGGGTCATTCTCAGGTCAGTCCTCGTCTGTCGATCTCGCGTCGCGAGCGTGCGAGCGGCCCGCATGCACGCCGCCGAAGTGGCTGGCGATGCTGCTCCGAACGGCCTCCGGGTCGCGCGGGATCGCGATCGGCCCCGTGTCGAACGCGGAGTTGCGCGCCTCGTCCTGCTCCTCGGCTGGGTCCGCCCCGCGGTGGGCACCACCATTGCGCCCGCTGTGACGGTTCTCTCCGTTGCCCGCCGCGCCGGGCACCAGCCGCGCACCCGGCTGACGCATCGGCAGACCTTCCTCGGTGTGCGCTGCGACGGGAGCTTCCTCGGCCGCGGCCGCTGCGGACCAGCCGTGATCCCAGACCGTCTGCCAGTCCAGGTCGACGCTGTTGGCGAGCTTGAACGGGTCGTCGATCAGCCACTCCGACAACATCGTGTCGAAGATCGAACCGCCGGTCGCGGCCGCCTGCGCAGGCTCGGGCTGCTCGACGGGCTCCTGCGCGTCGGGCCGGTGTATGCCGTTGGGCGGCGGAGTCGCGGCCTGTGCCTTGGCTGCGAAGAACGAGGAGGTGTCCGTCGGGACGGGGCGTTCGGAGGGCTCGGTGGGCAGGTGCCATCGCGGCTGTTCTGCGGCGGCTGGGTTCTCCGCCGGCATCGAGTCGGCGGGCCAATGCTCCTCCGGCCACTCCTGCTCAGCCCTCTGCTCCGCGGCGGGTTCCACGGGTTCGATCGGCGCCGACGGTATGTCCGAGATGCCGCTGGCACCCGGGTTGCGTTGCGGCAGAAGGGAAACGGGGATGTCGGCATGGCCGTTGCGGTATTCCGGCGCGGCCGCGACGTCGGCGGCGTAGTCGTGCCCGTCGTAGTCGTCATCGAGCGGGTAGATCGGCGCGGCGTCGAAGTGCGCCTCGGCGGGAACGCCGTAATCAGCGAGATCGCCGTAGTCGGATGTGCCGGAAACGGGCCCGCCGGGACCATGGAGCAGCAGCTCGGCCGGGATGAACACGCCCGCGGTGGTACCCGAATTCGGTTCGGCGACAACGGTACTGCGAAGCCGCACGACGAGACCGTGCTGGGCGGCGAGCCTGCCGACGACGAAGAGGCCCATGTGGCGGGCGGTGTAGGGGTTGACCTCGCCGCCCGACTGCAGACGCGTGTTGGCGACCCGCAGGTCGGCATCTGTCATGCCGAGGCCGTTGTCACTGACCTCGATGACGAGCCCGCCGTTGCCGGTGTGCACCGCCGACACTCGCACCTGGGAGATCGGCGGGGAATACCGCAGCGCGTTGTCGAGCAGTTCGGCCAACAGGTGGACGAGGTCGCCCGCGACGACACCGACCACCTCGCTCTCCGGAACGGTCGCGGTGACGACCCTGGTGTAGTCCTCGACTTCGGAGGCCGCGGCGTTGATCAGCGCTACGACCGATACCGGGTCGGCCTGCTCGCGCGGCACCTTGGAGCCGGCGAGCACCAGGAGGTTGGCCCCGTTGCGGCGCATGCGCGCAGCCAGGTGATCGAGCTTGAACAGGCTTTCCAGCCGCTCGGGATCCTCCTCGTTGCGTTCGAGTCGATCGATGAGCCCCAGTTGCTGGTCGACGAGCGAGCGGCTGCGCCGCGACAACGTCTCGAACATGTCGCCGACCTGCAGCTGCAGGCGGGCCTGCTCGCCGGCCAGGAACACTGCCTGTTCGTGCAGTTCGTCGACGGCGTGCGCGACCTGCCCGATCTCGTCGGTGCCTCTCACCGGCAGCGGCTGAACCATTCCCGGTGGGCCGCCCGTGCGCACCCGCTCGAGTTCACGGGCGAGGTCCTCGTGGGCCACCTTGAGGGCGCCGTCACGCAGTGTGCGCAGCGGCCGTACGAGAGACCGGGCCGCGAACAGCACGATGAGGATGGCCAACAGGATCGCGGCGCCGATGATCGCCGAGTCGCGAATCGCCTCCTGACGCTTCGTGGCGGCTTGGTCCTGCACGGCGGACGTCACCGCGGCCGTGGTGGAGTCGATGACCCTGGTGGCGACCTCGTTTGTGGCTTGCAGCGACTGGCTCAGATCCGGGTTGCCCACCAGCGCAACGGCCGGGTCCGACATCAGGGCCATTCGTTTGACCATCTCTTCTTGCAGCTTCTGGGCGTCGGGCGAGCCGACGCCCAGCACCTGCGCCATGCCGAACAGCGTCGACGGCTCGGTACCGGCCAACGTGATCATCGACGTGCGCAGCTCGGGCTCGGGGAGGTCGCCGCCGAGGTTGACCAGCAGCTGCTGCATCGTCATCTGGCCGCGGGCGCCGATCGCCCGGCTGAGACCGAGAGTTTCGGCGCGAATCTTCTCGTCGTCAATGCGGACCGAGCCGTTGACGGCGTCCTCGGCGGTCAGCAGGATCGGCGCATAGGCGGTGATGCGGCCCCGCAGGTCGACGCCGTTCGCGGTGACCTGGTCGAGCAGCGCCTGACCACCGTCGAGCAGACCGGTGACGCCCGTGCGCACGTCGGGAACCACGTCGGTGCTGGCGAGCCGCCGCTGCAGGTTCTGCTTGCTGGTGTCGAACGCGCTCAGCGACGCCTGCGCGTCGCCGCCGGCGGAGTTCGCCAACATGGCACCGTCCAGGGCCGCCATGTACTTCTCGATGGAGGGCACCATGTCGGCACGGTCGGCCGCCACCCGGAGATCGCCGGCTCCGGTCCAGCCCGAGTAGATCCGCAAACCACCGAATACACCTGCCAATAGCAACGGCACCAAGACGATTGCGAAGACCTTCCAGCCAACGGGCCAATTGGTCATCGACAAACGCGACGGGCGCTTCGCCTGCTGGGGCGCATTACCCGAGAATTCGAGTGGCGCAACGGCTTGCGGCGGCGCGTCGAACGCCGTCATCGCGCCCCGACCGTACAACCGGTCACTCGTCGGCATTTCATTGATCGCGCGTCGTTCATAAGGCTTCCTGAAGCAGTACGCCCACATATCGGCAGGCACCGGAAGACCCAGTGCGCCCGGCAATTTGTCGAGTATGACAGCGATGAGCGTGCGTTTCCACAATTCTTACTGAACAGACAGAGTTCGTGACCGTGCCGTTGCGTACTCGTGTGCTATGTGAGCAAATGTCGCTGCGCTACTGAGATCATCGTCAGATGTTCCGGGTCATGTTCAACTCACCGCGCATTGCGCCCAACACCGGCAATGCGATCAGGATGGTCGCAGCTACCGGGTGCGAATTGCACCTCGTCGAGCCGCTCGGATTCGACCTGTCGGAACCGAAACTGCGACGAGCGGGCCTGGATTACCACGACCTTGCGTCGGTCACGGTGCACGCGAATCTGCAGGCGGCATGGGAGGCGGTGATGCCCGCGCGGGTGTTCGCATTCACCGCCCACGCCGAATCGTTCTTCGGCGACGTCGCCTTCACTCCGGGCGACGTGCTGCTGTTCGGTCCGGAACCCACCGGGCTGGATGCTCAGACGCTGGCCGACCCGCACGTCACCAAGCAGGTGCGGATCCCGATGCTGCCGGGCCGCCGTTCGCTGAATCTGTCGAACGCCGCCGCGGTGGTGGTCTACGAGGCGTGGCGCCAGCAAGGGTTCACCGGCGCAGTCTGAGGGCCTACCAGGTGTTCCAGTGGCTCAGCTGCTCAGCGGGCAGGCGCTTGGCCCGCTTGAAGTCGGCGCCCTTGGTGTAGGCGATCGGAAACAGACCACCCTGGGCGTACTTGTCGAAGGGAATGCCGAGGATCTCGGCGGCTTGCTTCTCGCCGTCGCCGAGCAGATGCAGCGTCGTCCACGCCGAGCCGAGGCCACGCGAGCGCAGCGCCAGCATGAAACTCCACGCGGCGGGCAGCAGCGAACCCCAGTAGGACGCACTGATCCCGGCGGGCGCACCGTCGGGACGGCCCTCGAGGCACGGGATCAACATGACCGGCACCTCGTGCAGGTGGTCATTCAGATACTTCGCGGAGTCGACGACCAACGGAGTCCGCTCGTCGCGGCTGTCACCGAACGTCGGCGTCGGCTGGTCCAGATACGGCGTCGCCGCCGTCCGGTAGATGTCGGCGATCGCCTTCTTCTTCTCCGGGTCGTCGACGAAGACGAACTGCCACCCCTGCGAGTTGGATCCCGTCGGCGCCTGCAACGCCAACTCGAGGCACTCCATCACCACGTCGCGAGGCACCGGCTTCTCGAGGTCGAGGCGTTTGCGGACCGAGCGGGTGGTCGTCAGGAGTTCATCGACGGTGAGGTTGAGCGTCTCGGAAGTCATGTTTCGGAGACTACATTCGCGTCCATGAGCGCGGAGCTGACACCAGAAGTCATCGATCGCCTGACGTCCGACCAGTACGGCTGGCTCACCACGGTCGCGAAGTCCGGCCAGCCCGTGCCGAGGCTGATCTGGTTCTACTTCGACGGCGTCGCGCTGTACGTCTACTCGGCGCCCCACGCGGCGAAGGACGGACACGTCAAGCGCCACCCACAGGTAAGCATGAACGTGGATTCCGACGGCTACGGCGGCGGGATCGTCGTCATCGGCGGCGAGGCGACCATCGACGCCGAGGGCGTGTACTGCCGCGAGGACGCGCCGTACTGGTGGCAAGTACGCCCGGGTCGCCGCCCGGTTCGGGTTGACCGAGGCGATGGCGAATTACAGCACCCGCCTTCGCATCAGCATCGATGAGGTGTGGACCACGCCGTCGAGCGGCTAGCCCGCCTGTCTGGACACATGGTGGCGCGGGCGGCATTCACGACGATGCCCCCGGGGGGCCACATTCAGTCCCGACGCAGCGCCCATGCCGTTGCCACCGCTGCGCAGGCTCCGGCCCACCAGCTTGCCGGTTTCGATGACATCGAGGATGTCGCCGTAGTAGACCCCGCGTGGTTCGCGACCCGACAGATTGAATCCAGATTGACTCCAGCCGTCCGCCGCGGGTGACTGTCATCCATGTCGGCGTGCGCTGTTGAACTCGTCGTCTCGGGACTGAAGGGGCCACCTGTTGTTGCGGTCAATGCGGATAACTTTGCTCGCGCGGAGTCGGATCTGATGTTCTCGCGGATGCTCGCCGACTCCGGCGGCCTGGGACGATGGGTGCATTATCGTGAACCCGCGCCACTGGATCATCAGACGATCATCCGGCTCAACCGCGACACGTTGTACAGCCAGGCGATCGTCGACGTCACTGGCGGCGCCGAACTCACGGTCCCCGACTCCGGTAGCCGCGAATGACAGCGACTCTCAAGCCCGCACCCGTACCGCGCTGCTGGAACCGGCGGCGGGGTGCGCCGGCCTCGAGGAGCAGTGCGTGTGTCGAATTCGGTTCGGTGTCCAAAGCAGTTGGTGGACAACCCGATTCCCTCGACGCGTGGATGAGCTGACTGAAGGTCGGAGATAGGCGGTGTTCCCGACGACGCACGCGCCGCCGGGTACCGGCACCTCGTGAGGAGGATCGTTCGTCTATCCGGTAGCCGTCACGTCCTGCTCGACATGACCGAACTCAACGGACTTGCCGTCGAACTGACCCTTGCACGACAGCACCACGTGGTAAGTCGACAACAGTGGCGGGGCCAGCGTACTGAAGCTAGTAGACCCATTTGGTGCAAGGTCAAACGTCTTGTTTACTGCCGGAAGGAGCGGTGCAGTCGCCTTGTAGGTGCACGTGCCGGGGATCTCCGCAGTGCTCGCGATGTTGACGTTCGCGGTGAGACCCGATACTGAGATGTTCATCGTGACGGCGTTCGTCGGCGCAATCTTCGGCGGATCGGGGACGACGACGGGCGGGGGAGCGACGACCGGCGGCGGAGCGACCACCGGCGGCGGAGGTGCGGCGGGCTTGGCCGGCTTGTTGTAGGTGTAGTTCGAATACGGTGTGCACCAGTCCCCCTCAAAGTCTTTTTTGCGGCAGCCTTGAACCCCGATCGAGAATTGCGAAGCAGATTGGACGCCCCACCTGGCTGTCTGGCCACTGATGCACTTGAACTCGAACTCATCTTGTTGCCCGTTGTAAATAATGTGCACGGCGTCGACGACGTAATCGCCGTTCACTCGTGGACAACCGCCAACGAATCAGGAAGTGTGCACATCACTGTCCGGCGAACAGGTCACCGTGAGCCCGTTGGGCAGCGTGTCCGCGGACGCGACCGGCATCGCCAGAAGCCCCGGCGCCATGGTGAAGGCCGCCGCGATGACAAGCGACGCACCTACTCGTTTCTTGGTCATGACTTTCTCCTTCTATGG
>NZ_DASQEU010000115.1:0-51764 GCF_035633495.1 Mycobacterium sp.
GAGGTGTTCGACAAGCCGGTGATCGCCAGGTGCCAGCTGCACAAGCTCAGGAACGTGCGCGACCACCTGCCCGAGAACATGCGCGGACCGGTGGAGAAGCGGATGCGTAAGGCCTACCACGCCGACTCCGCGCTCGAGGCCGAAGCCGGGCTCACCGCGCTGGCCAAGGAGCTCGACAAGACCCACCCCGGCGCCGCGGGCAGCCTGCGCGAGGGCCTGCACGAGACGCTGACCGTGCTGCGCCTCGACGTGCCGCCCACACTCGCCAGGACGCTGCGCAGCACCAACGCCGTGGAGTCCATGATCTCCATCAGCCGTGACCACGCCCGCAACGTCAAGCGGTGGCGTGACGGGCAGATGGCGCTGCGCTGGTGCGCGGCCGGCATGGTCGAGGCCTCCAAGCAGTTCCGCAGGGTGAACGGCCACCTGCACCTGCCCGCCCTTCGGGCCTCGCTCGAGCGGCATGTCGCCCCCGAAAGTGCCGGACCCGACTGCAACACTCAAGAGGTGAGCGCGGCCTGATGCTCACCGGGCCGCCACCGAAGTTCCACGGAGCTCGGGAGTTCCTCAGCCGGTAGTCCGTCCCGGTCACCGACCCGAGACATCGACGCCGAGTCGCTGTCATCGGACCGAAATCGCCTCTCCGGTAACCGATTCGATGTCACCGGCAGTGTTGACGAACAGCTGCCTCGTCAAGTGAGTCAGGGCACGTGCGACGGCGAGTTCCTCGCCGACCCTCTTCGGGTACCGTTCACCGTCCTCCAGCTCCGCGTCGCCCCTGCCCACCAGGTCGACATCGTGCCAACGCATGCTGGCGGTGGCTTGCGTGCCGTCACCCTTGCGTTCGACGCAGATCTTGACGAGATGCTCGGACTTGCCGTGCTTCTTGTGACTCACTGGTCTCTCCCTGGTCTTCGTTGTCACCGAAGACTCTGCGGGAACTTTCGACCGCGTACCAGGGTCATTGGTCCTCGGCTACCGTCCTATGAGCCCCTGGCGACGATCACGGGGATCGTGGCGGACTCGGCGACCGCCGTGCTCACCGAGCCCAGCAACATGCCCGCGAACCCGCCGCGCCCGTGACTGCCGATCACGACGAGCTGCGCTGACCCTGCGTGACTTAGAATCACCTCGACGGGATGCCCGCACACGACGATGCGGTCGATGGCGACGTCCGGGTAGTGCTCCTGCCAGCCGGCAAGGCGTTCGGCCAGCGCTAGTTGCGCCTGCATCGCCGCCGTGGCCACGTCGTACCCCGGGAGTTCGAAATTCGTCCAGTCGCTCCAGACGTGCAACGCCCGCAGCCTTACGCCCCTGCGGGAGGCCTCGTCGAACGCGATCGCCGTCGCCGTCTCCGACGCCGGGGAGCCGTCGATCCCGACGAGGACCGCAGCGTCGTCGCGAGGGGATGCCCCGGACACCTCGTCGGGTATCACCGCGACCGGGCACTGGGCGTGGTGGAGCAGGCCGGAGCTCACCGACCCCAGTAGCAGGCGATCGACCGGGCCCTGTCCCCGGCAGCCCACCACGATCATGTCGGCGCCCTTCGAGAGATCGACGAGCGTCGGAACTATCGGCCCGACCGACACTTCGCGTTCGACCTCGACGGCGCCGTCGTCACCGACTTTGTCCATCACGACCTCGTATGCGCGCTGGACGATGCCCTCGCCGTACTTCTGTTGTTGCTCGGATGTTTCCGACCACACCATCGGTACCGGCCAGGACATCTCCAGCGGAAGCGGTTGAATGTAGGCCAGCGTCAACGGCACCCCGCGCGAAGCGGCCTCGTGCGCGGCCCAGCCGACGGCCGCATCGGACGACGGTGATCCGTCCACTCCGACGACGACTCTGCGTCGACCCGTCGACTCGATCATGATTTCTCCCGGATGGGTGGACTAGGCGGAGACCGTCGTTCGGCGGTACCGCACTCCCATGTGATCTACGCTAGGCCGAATCACCAACCTCCTCTAAGGGCCTTGGTAAGCGTCGGGTCCAATGGCCGGGCCGCGGGGACCAATGACCCTGGTACGCATTGCGTCAATCCCTAGAGTCGACATTGGCAGGAGGCCCGTTTCCATGACTCGCACGATGGTGAACACCCAAGTCGTCACCAACGCGATCCGGCTGGCGTGCAGAGCGCCCTCCTTGCACAACAGCCAGCCGTGGCGATGGATCGTCGGCAAGGTGGCGGTGGATCTCTTCGCCGACTATCGACGGGTCGTGCGCTCGGCCGACCGTTCCGGTCGCGAGGCGATCATCAGCTGCGGAGCGGCTCTCGACCATTTCCGGATCGTGATGACCGCCGCGGGGTGGACGACCAACGTCGACCGCTTTCCCAATCCGGGCGATCGGGACCATCTCGCTTCTCTCGACTTCAGTCCCAGCCAACAGGACGCCACCGCCGCCGAGCGGGTCCGCGCCGACGCGGTCTCGTGCCGGCGGACGGATCGGCTCCCGTTTCGCGCTCCCAGCGATTGGGATTCCTTCTTACGCGTCCTGCGGGAGACCGTCGACCTCAGTACCGTCACACTCGACGTGCTAGCCGACGACGCGCGTCCGGCATTGGCCGCGGCATCTCGGCGCACCGAGGCCTTCCGACGGTCCGACAGCTACTACCACGACGAATTACGTTGGTGGACAGATCCTCTCCGCTCCTATCAGGGCGTTCCGTCCAGCGCGCTGGTGTCCGAGGATGAGCGCGAGCGAGTCGACATCAACCGCGAGTTCCCCGTCACGCGCATCAGCGGGAGACGATCCGACGTCGAGGTGGACGAAGCGAAGGTGCTCGTCCTGTCGACGCCCGAGGACACCAGGGACGACGCGCTCACCTGCGGTCAGATCCTCTCCGCGGTGTTGTTGGAATGCACCATCGCCGGATTGGCCACGTGCACGCTCTCGCACATCACCGAGTTCGCGGAGAGCCGTGCCGTGATCCAGGACCTGACCGGCAACCGGGCCTTCCCCCAAGTGCTGATCCGGGCGGGTGAAGCGCCGGCCTCCGAGAAGGTCCCGGAACCGACGCCACGCCGCCCGTTGAGCGAAGTCATGCAGATCCGTCGTTGAGGGAGGAGCACCACATGTCCCAATCCGGGCACGCAACAGGAATATTGGTCGGTGTCGATGGATCCGCGGAGTCCGATGCTGCGATCCGCTGGGCGGCTCGTGAAGCGGTGATGCGTCATGCACCGATGACGTTGGTACACGTGGTCGCACCCGTGGTTGCTCGGTGGCCGATGGAGCCGATGTACGCCAACATCACCGAGTGGCAACAGGACAACGCGCGGCACGTCCTCGAGCAGGGACTCAAGACTGCACACGCGTGCGTCGACGACGCACGGCTCGTCGACGTCCACACCGAGACCCTGAATTCGAGCGTGGTGCCGGCGCTGGTCCACGCCTCCGAGAACCAGCAGATGGTCGTCGTCGGCAGCCGTGGAACCGGTGCGCTCGGCCGGATGCTGCTGGGTTCGGTGAGTACCGGACTGGTGCACCATGCGCACTGCCCGGTCGCCGTCATTCGTCCCGAACCCGCGGTCGCCGACGTCAATGCGCCCGTCCTTCTCGGCGTCGACGGGTCACCGGCCTCGGAAGCAGCGACGACGATGGCCTTCGAAGAGGCGTCTGGCCGCGGGGTGGGCCTGGTGGCCTTGCACGCGTGGAGCGACGTGGCCGTCTTCCCGATGCTGGGCATGGACTGGAAGGAGCACGAGAGTCAGGGACACGAGATCCTCGCCGAACGGCTGGCCGGCTGGCAGGAACGGTATCCGGACGTGGACGTGCAGCGACGTCTCGTCTGTGATCAGCCGGCTCGCTGGCTCATTCGTGAGTCCAAGCACGCCCAGTTGGTGGTGGTCGGAAGTCGGGGCCGTGGCGGATTCGCGAGCACGTGGTTCGGATCAGTCGGTTCGGCGGTGGCTCAGTCCGCAAACGTCCCCGTGCTCGTGGTGCGCGGATCCACGACCGGATCAAGGTAGGTACGCCGAATGGAATCCTCAAGCGAGCGAAGCGGATACGGGGCGACCATCGTCACTCTGACGATGAACCCGGCGCTGGACGTCACGACCGGTGCCGACCGTGTGGTTCCAACGGACAAGATCCGTTGCCACAGCGCCCGGTACGATGCGGGCGGCGGCGGCATCAACGTCGCCAGAGTGGCGACCATCCTTGGCGCGTCCGTGTCAGCAGTGTTCCCCGTGGGCGGACCAACCGGCGATCTGGTCACCGAGCTCGTCGCCGATGCCGACGTGCCCTATCGCCGAGTGGCGATCTCCGAGCCGACTCGGGAGAGCTTCACCGTCGACGAGTCCAGCAGCGGTCAGCAATACCGGTTCGTCCTACCCGGCCCGCGGCTCACGATCGCCGAACAAACGAAGTGTCTCGACGAACTCGAGTACGCGGCACGCTCGGCCCGCATCGTGGTCGCCAGCGGCAGCCTCCCACCGGGCGTTCCCTTCGACTTCTACCAACGGGTCGCCGACATCTGCCGAGAGATTGGGGTGCCGCTGGTCCTGGACACGTCCGGCGGCGGACTTCAGCACATCACGTCGGGGGTGTTCCTGCTCAAGCCAAGTGTGCGCGAGCTCAGGGAGTGCTTCGGTCGTGAGCTGGCGACCGAATCCGAGCAGTTGGCCGCCGCGCACGAGCTCATCGCCGCGGGGATCAGTCAGGCCGTCGTCGTCTCCGTGGGGTCCAAGGGTGCCCTCCTGGCCACTACCCATGGCAACCAACGTTTCCCGGCGGTCCCGGTGCATGTCCTCAGCGGCGTCGGTGCCGGCGACGCGATGGTCGCGGCGATCACCGTCGGCGTGACCCGGGGATGGTCGCTGAGCAAGTCGGTGCGGTTCGGGATTGCCACGGGCGCCGCCATGCTGATGACCCCGGGCACGGCTCCGTGCCGCCGCGAGGAGACCGAGCGAATCTTCGAGTTGGCGCCCGAGGCAGAGGACGTCGTTATCTAACGGGGTTCCAGCGCGGCACTGGCGGTTCGCGGTAGAGCGCCGCACCGGCCGTGATTCCCGCACCGGCGGCGACCAGCATGATGCGGGCCCCGATCGGAAGATGATCGAGCACGTGCTCGAGCGCAGCGGCGAGCGACGCGGTATGGGTCCTCTCGTCGTCGGCGACGACGATGCGCTCCGGGGACACGTCGAGTTGCGTTGCCAGCGCAGTTCGGTATCCGCGGCGTGCGGGTGCGGCAACGATGACGTCGACGTCGGCGAGCGTCAGCGCGGAGTCGTTCAGGCAGACGCGCGACGCGCGTGCTGCGGAGAAGGCCAGCGACGCGTCCAACGCGGGTGACTCATGGAATCGCAACACGTTTCGGGAATCCTCGGATCCGACGGTCGCGCGGAAGTGTTCACCGTCATCGGGGTCGTTCACCCAGCTCACCGGTCCGAGGCCGTAATCGTCGTCGGTCCAGTTGCACAGAAGCGCAGCTCCGACCGGCGAGAACGGGAAGTGTTCGCTGAGCCCGCGGCCGGGGTTGGCATCACTGGCCGTGACGAGCGCGCACTCGATCGTGTGCGATCGCAAGAAACCGTCGACGATCTGCAGACCGGTCAGAATCCCACAGGTGCCGTTGGAGATGTCGAACGAGAAGGTGCCACGCGCATTCCCGTGCGGATCCTCGGGATTGGCGCCGATGTCCTCCTGGATGAGCGCTGCGAGGGCGGGCTCAGCCAAGTTTCTGTCACGGTAGATGCCCGCATTGACCAGGAGATCGACGTCATCGGCGTCTCGCTGCGCGTCGTGCAGGCAGGACTTGGCGGCCGAGACCGCAAGGTGCAGCGCACTGTGACGCGTCCGCCAACCGCCCTCGACGACTCCCAGTCGGTCAATGATCGTGCCCATAGCGACCCACCAGATCCTCGTCCACGGTCACGAGAACGACCCCGATCTCGAGACCCGATGCCAGTGCGATCAGTGCGATCGTCTCGCCGGGCCGGATCCGGCCGGCTTCCAGTTCTTCGACGAGCGCAACCGTGTGCGTCGTGGATGCCGTGTTCCCGTAGCGGTCGACGGTGATGACGGCATCGTGCCGTGGGCTGTCACCCAAGACCGCGGACACTTCGGCCATCCCCTTGCGGATCGCCCGGGCCGATGTCTGATGTGTGATCACGTGGTCGATGTCGTGGATCTCGATGCCCGCTGCCGTCAGCACCTCCTCCAACAGCATTGGCGTGTCCGCGATGGCGGCCCGCTGAATCGCTCTGGAGTCGGTGAACATTCGGGCGCCCGGGTCTCGGCCCTTTGGGTATGCCAGACACAGCCGGCTGTGATCTGCGACGGTGGTGAATCCGGCGAGGGTGATCGCCCCCGACTCGGCGTCGGCTCGCTCGAGTAGAAGGGCTGCACCAGCGTCACCCAGCGTCATGCAGGCGAGTTCCTTGCTCATGATGGTGCGGATGTGACGTGCGGCGTTGTGGCTCAGCTGGGAGATGTGCTCACCACTGACCACCAGCCCGCGCTCGACGATGCCCTGCCGGATCCAGTTGTTGAGAATCGTTACGCCGGTGAGCATTCCGGCGCACGCGTTCGAGACGTCGAAGGTCATCGCACGGAGGGCGCCGATCGCGCGGGCGACGGCACTGCTCACGGTGGGCTCGAGCCACTGGCTGAGGCCGTCGTGAAGTTTCGTGATGCTGCAATTGATCACCACGTCCAGCGAGGAGCCGTCGCATTGGGCCCTGCCCAGACAGTCTCGCGCCGCCGCGATCGCCAGACTGTAGGAGTCCTCGTCTCCCACCGCCACGCGCCGCTCGTAAATTCCGGTCAGTCGTTCCAGGTCGATGTGGGTGTTGTGACGCGTCGTCGACATCAGCTCGTCGGTGGTGACCCGAGTGTCGGGCAGATGCCGGCCGGCCGCAGCCAGCCGGGCGCGGTAGGGCGCGCGACCGACGTCGTCCGGGCTATCCATCACCAGCCAGTGCGTACCCATCGGCCCTGCCTCCGTCCGAATTCAGCATTGACCATCGAGCGCGTCAGGAACAGGGCATTTCGGCCCCTTCCCGGCGGGCCAACGCCCCGTAACCGACCTCTGCCATCACCGGCGGCGACCGCCTCCGGCACGACGGCAGCCGGCCTCCGGTCGAGCATCTCGCCGAGCGCGAGGACCGTGGCGAGGTCCACACCATGTGAGCTCGTGGTCGATGCTGCGTGTAATTGGTCGATGGTGCAGCGATGGATCCGTCCCGGTACCGGCGGTGTCGCGATCGCCGCATCGACGACCTTGGCCAGCCGCGCACCGGCCCTATCGTCGAGAACGCGGCACGGGTCAACGGCGTCACCGAGGACCCGAACACCGGGTGCCGCGTGGGCGGCGACGGGTCATGGTTGCGAACCCACGTCCACGCCCTAGCCCGTCGGCAGCACACCCCAGCCCTTCGGCAGATCGTCGGCCGACTGCAGTTCGTCGAGCACGAAGGCGTTGTCCGACATCGTGGGACCCACGACACGGTATCCGCCGTCGAGCAGAGGGGACACCAACTCGTGCAATCCAGCGGCGTCGACCACCGTGCTGCTCATGCGAATCTCCCACCCCCACTATTTGCGCTGGTGCGCCACGATCACCGGCGACTGGGCCAACTGCACGACCGCCGTGCTGACCGAGCCCAGCAACATTCCCGCGAAACCGCCGAGGCCGTGACCGCCGACGACCGTGAGTTGAGCCCGACGGGATTCGGCGACGAGCACGGTGGCCGGATCGTTGCGCACGCTTTCACGGTGCACGGACACGTCGGGGTAGTGCTCACTCCAACCGGCCAGGCGCTCGGCGAACACTTCGTCCTCGATCGAACTCAGTGCGGGCGTGCCGATTCCGTCAGCACCGATGCCCGCCAAGGCCATCACACCGATGTCGCTCCACGCATGCACGGCCAACAGCCCCACGTTTCGGCGCGAGGCTTCGTCGAAGGCGATCGCGGTCGCCAGTTCCGCTCCCTGCGAGCCGTCGATCCCGACGAGCACCGGCGCCTGCGCGGGCTGCTCCATCGGCGGATCCTCGTCATGGATGACGGCGACGGGACAGTGCGCGTGATGGACCACCGCGGAACTCACCGACCCCATCGGCCGGCCCCGCGACTTCCCGGTGCCGCGTCGGCCCACCACGACCAGCTCGGCATTCTTGGATAGGGCGGCCAAGGCGGAAACGATTCCCCCTGAGGGAGTCTCGCGGTTGATCTGTACCGTTGGGCGCACACAACTCTCGCGGACGACCTTCACGGCCTCGTCGATCACATGGCGTCCCCATTCCTGCTGCCCGCTCGTCCAGTCGGCGGGTAGGGGTGTTCCCAGCCACGTCCCCGCCGTCGTGGTGAGGACGTGTACGAGGGTCAGCGGAGCGTTGCGCAGCTCGGCGTCGTGGGCCGCCCACTGGACGGCGGACGTGGCGGCGGGCGACCCGTCGACACCGACGACGATTCCGGACCGATTGTTGGACTTCGGCGTGACGACTCCTTTGCTCACATGGTCGATGCGACCAAACCGGCAAGGTCGACGAGACGATGGGAGTAGCCCCATTCGTTGTCGTACCAGCCGACGATCTTCACCAGGTCTCCGGTGACCTTGGTGAGCCCCGCGTCGAAGATGCACGACGAGGGGTCGGTGACGATGTCGGAGGAGACGATGGGATCCTCGGTGTAGGTGAGGAAGCCCTTGAGCTCACCCTCCGCTGCGGCCGCGAACGCGGCGTTGACTGCTTCGACGGTCGCCGGTTCGCGGACGACGACGGTGAGGTCGGTCGCCGAACCGGTCGGCACCGGCACTCGCAACGCGTACCCGTCGAGGCGCCCTTCGAGTTGGGGCAGCACCAAGCTGATCGCTCGGGCAGCGCCGGTGGACGTGGGCACCACGTTGATCGCTGCGGCGCGCGCCCTGCGAAGGTCCCGGTGCGGACCGTCCTGCAAGTTCTGGTCCGGGGTGTAAGCGTGGACGGTCGTCATCAGGCCGCGTTCGATGCCGAACTCCTCGTCCAGCACCTTGGCCATCGGCGCTAGGCAGTTCGTCGTGCACGACGCGTTCGAGACGACGGTTTGTGAGCCGTCGTAGTCGCGGTGGTTGACGCCCATCACGACAGTGAGGTCGGCGCCCTTCGACGTCGCGGACACCACCACCTTCTTCGCGCCTCCGTGGAGGTGACCTCTGGCCTGCTCCGCGGCGGTGTACCGACCGGTGGACTCGACCACGACGTCCACACCGAGGTCGCCCCACGGCACCGCCCTGGGCCCGTCGGGGTTCGAAAAGACCCTGATCCGCTGCGCTCCAACCACCAGGTCGTCGCCATCGATCGACACGGGGTGCGGCAAACGCCCGAGGACGGAGTCGTACTTCAGCAGGTGCGCCAGAGTCCGGGTGTCGGTGAGGTCGTTGACCGCCACGATCTCGACGTCGGTAGAGCCCGCGGCGCGTTGTTCGTCGACCGCCCGGAAGAAGTTTCGGCCGACACGGCCGAAACCGTTCACACCCACCCTGATCGCCATGACGTCTCCTCGATGATTAGTGGACCGTGTTGCGGCATCGACTGCGCGCGACCTCAAGTCTGACGACGCCTGGGGCCCAGGAGCAGGGCACAAGGTCCTCGCCTTGATGTCCTTTGTGACTCGGCGTCGCACGTCCCCACGAGCAACACCCAACTCCGCTTGGACTGTTGACCATTGGAGTGACCTTCGGCCCTGGTTGCCGCCGCGCCGCCGTGCCAGGTTGGAACCTAACTGCGCTGCGCGGTCGACGCTGCCGACTGCGAGACGCGCGACGAGAGGACACGTGATGGGTACGTCCAAGTACGTCCGCTTCTTCGAGGAAGTCGGCATAGACGACGTGCCGCTCGTCGGCGGGAAGAACGCCTCGCTGGGCGAGATGTACCAGAAGCTGACCGACCAGGGGATCCGCATCCCAAACGGGTTCGCCACCACCGCCGAGGCCTACCGCCACATGTTGGACAGGGTGGGCGCCTGGGATCGGCTGCATGCCGAGCTCGACGACATCGACCCCGCCGACGTCACAGCGCTGGCGCGCAAGGCCAAAAATGCCCGAGAGATCGTCTACGGCGCCGGGCTTCCCGATGACCTGGCCGCCCAGATCGTGGACGGCTACCGCGCGCTGCAGGAGGAGTACGGCGAGGAAGTGAGCCTTGCGGTGCGGAGCTCGGCGACCGCCGAAGACCTGCCGACGGCGAGCTTCGCCGGCCAGCAGGACACCTATCTCAACGTCAAGGGTGCCGAGAGTCTCCTCGATGCGTGCCGCCGTTGTTTTGCCAGCCTGTTCACCGATCGCGCCATCCACTACCGAATCGACCAGGGCTTCGACCACTTCAAGGTGTCGCTGTCGATCGGCGTGATGAAAATGGTGCGCTCCGACCTCGCCGCGTCGGGCGTGATGTTCTCCCTCGACACAGAGTCGGGCTTTCCCGACGTCGTGTTCGTGACGGGCGCCTACGGCCTCGGTGAGAACGTCGTTCAGGGCGCCGTCGACCCCGACGAGTTCTACGTCCACAAGCCGACCTACCTGGCCGGCCATCGCGCGGTGTTGCGCCGTCTCATCGGCGACAAGGCGGTGAAGATGATCTTCGTCGAGGGTGGGACGAAGGACGCGGTGCGCAACATCCCCACGCCGAAGGCCGACCGCGCCCGATTCTGTATCACCGACGAGGACGTCGTGGAGCTGGCGGGCTACGCGTGCACCATCGAGGCGCACTACGGGCGGCCGATGGACATGGAATGGGCCAAGGACGGTCTCGACGGGAAGCTGTACATCGTCCAGGCCCGCCCCGAGACGGTGGCCTCCCAACGCAGCGGCACCACGCTGGAGAATTACGTGCTCGAGGGACGAGGCGAGGTACTCACCGAGGGCCGCTCGGTCGGCCAGAAGATCGCTACCGGCGCGGTGAGACGCATCGACAACCTCGCACACCTGTCGGATTTCAAGCCTGGTGAGGTACTGGTTTCCGACATCACCACACCCGACTGGGAGCCGGTGATGAAAGCCGCGGCGGCGATCGTCACCAACCGTGGCGGCCGGACCTGCCACGCGGCGATCATCTCCCGTGAACTCGGCATCCCGGCGGTGGTGGGAACAGGCGACGCGACCACGAGCGTGCCCAATGGCGCGCTGGTGACGGTGTCGTGCGCCGAGGGCGACACCGGGCGTGTTTACCAGGGCGAAGTGCCCTTCAGCATCGATCGGACCGAGGTCGGCGACCTGGCCCGGCCGCGCACCCAGATCATGCTCAACCTGGGGAACCCCGATCTCGCCTTCAAGACGTCGTTTCTTCCCAACGACGGTGTTGGGCTCGCCCGGATGGAATTCATCATCAACGAGTACATCAAGGTCCACCCGCTCGCCCTGCTGCACCCGGACAAGGTCGACGACCCCGAGGCTCGAAGGATGATCGATCGGCTTACGTATGCCTACCCGGATGGAGGCGCCTTCTTCGTGGAGCGCCTGTCCGAAGGAGTCGGCACGATCGCTGCGGCCTTCTGGCCGAAGCCCGTGGTGGTGCGGATGTCGGACTTCAAGACGAACGAATACGCCAGCCTGGTCGGCGGAACAGCCTTCGAGCCAGAAGAGAGCAACCCGATGATCGGCTTCCGAGGCGCATCGCGGTACGCGCATCCCGCCTATGCCGAGGGCTTCGCGCTGGAGTGCCGCGCGATGAAACGCGTCCGCGAGGAGATGGGCCTGACCAACGTCGTGCTCATGATTCCGTTCGTGCGGCGGGTGACCGAGGCCGACCTCGTCCTGAAGACCATGGCCGACCTCGGCCTGAAGCGCGGCGAGAACGGGCTCAAGGTCTATGCGATGTGCGAGATCCCGAACAACGTGATCCTGATCGACCAGTTCGCCAAGCGTTTCGACGGCTTCTCCATCGGCTCCAACGACCTGACTCAGCTGACGCTGGGCGTCGATCGTGACAGCGAGATCGTGGCCTTCGACTACGACGAACGCGACGAAGGCGTCAAGGAGATGATCCGACTGGCCGTAGAAGGCTGTCACCGCAACGGAATTCACTCCGGGTTGTGCGGACAGGCACCGTCGGACTACCCGGACATGGCCGAGTTCCTGGTCCGGCTGGGCATCGACTCGATGAGTCTGAATCCTGACACCGTGGTCAAGACCACCCGCCAGGTGCTGGAGCTGGAGCAGCAGCCCGTGCCGGTGCCATGAAGCTGCCGGTCACCATTGATCCGCGCTACCACGACGCGGTGCTGCTCGACCTCGACGGTGCGCTGAACAGCGAGGTGCCGCTCTTCGGGGCGACGGTCGACCTGGCCCGGAAGTTGCAGGGCATCGGGGTCGCCGCGGCGGCCTACTCGTCGAGCCCGCAATGCCAACAGGCCCTGAAGGTCGCCGGGATCAACGACCTGTTCGGCGTCTGCATCGACGGAATCGCAGGCGAACGCGGAACGGCCGACAAGCCCGATCCCGCAGTGCTTCTGGAGGCTGCCCACCGACTCGGGGTGCGACCACAACGGTGTGTCGTCGTCGAGAACTCCACCGCCGGCGTGGCGGCGGGGCGCGACGGCGGGTTCGGGCTCGTCGTCGGCATCGACGGGACCGGAGGTGCCGACGAGCTGACCCGCCACGGTGCCGACGTCGTGCTCGGCGATCTGGCCGACATCGCCGTCCGCATGGGGGACAACCGGATGTCGGAGCTGCCGAATGCATTGACGTCCTATGGCCAGTTGGTTGGCATCACCAGCGCGCGCGAGTCGATGTTGTTCCTGGACTACGACGGAACGCTGTCCCCCATCGTCTCGGACCCCGGCGCGGCCAGGCTGGTAGACGGCGCGGCCGAGGCGCTGGAACTCGTCTCCCAGGTATGCGCCGTGGCCATCCTGAGTGGCCGCGACCTCGCGGATGTCAGCGACCGGGTCGCCATCCCCGGCGTTTGGTACGCAGGCAGCCACGGGTTCGAGTTGACGGAGCCGGACGGCACCTATCACTGCAACGAGGCGGCTGCGGTGTTCGTGCCCGTCCTGGAGCAGGCCGCCGCCGAGCTGAGCCAGAGCCTGGCCCAGATTCCAGGCGTGCGCGTCGAGCACAAGCGCTTCGCCGTCGCGGTGCACTACCGCGAAGTCGCACCGGAACGAGTCAGTGAGATCGTTTCGGCCACGCATCAACTCGGGGCGCGGGTGGGTCTCCGCGTGACCAGCGGGCGCATGCTCGTCGAGCTGCGGCCCGACCTCGATTGGGACAAGGGCACCACGCTGGCCTGGATCCGCGACCGCATCGACCCGTCCGGTTCCCTGCTGCCGATCTACATCGGCGACGACCTCACCGACGAAGACGCCTTTGATGCGGTCCAATTCGACGGCATCGGGATCGTCGTCGGACACGACGAGGACGGCGACCGCAAGACAGCTGCGCGCTTCACCCTGCAGAGTCCGGATCAGGTACGCGAGTTCATCCAGCGCGGTTCTCAGTGGCTGGCTTACAAACACCAGGTGTCAGGCGAGGCGTGGGATTACGACTTCGACGGATACGATCCGCAGAACGAGAAGCTCCGTGAGGCGTTGTGCACGTTGGGGAACGGCTACTTCGCCACCCGGGGAGCGGCGCCAGAGTCGAAGGCCGGGCAGGTGCACTACCCGGGGACCTACGGCGCCGGGGTCTACAACCGCCTAGTCGACGACGTCTCGGGCACCGAGATAGACAACGAGAGCCTGGTCAATCTGCCCAACTGGCTGTCGTTGACCTTCCGGATCGACGGTGGAAGCTGGTTCGACGTCGACGCGGTCACCGTGTTGTCCTACCGGCAGACGCTCGAACTTCGCGGCGCGGTGTTGACCCGCGAGGTCCGCTTCCGCGACGATGAGCAGCGGACGACTTTACTGTCGCAACGACGATTCGTGGCGATGCACATGCCGCACGTCGGTGCCCTCGAGACGACCATCCGCGCCGAGGACTGGTCCGGGACCGTCGAGGTTCGCTCGACCTTGGACGGCAACGTCACGAACTCACTGGTCGAGCGCTACCGGGACTTAGCCAGTGAGCATCTCAAGTTGGTGGACAAGCGGGAAGTCTCCGGCAGCTCTGTCCTGTTGACGGTGCAGACGAGCCAATCCCGCATTCCCGTGGCCATGGCAGCGCGAAACGCCGTCTGGCGCGACGGCGAGCCCGTTGCGGCCACCTTCCGGCTTTTCGACGACCGCGCCGAGATCGGCCACGACATCGTCGTTCGGCTCTCATTGGGCGAGGCGATGACGGTCGAGAAGGTCGTCACCGTCTATACGGGGCGCGACGTCGCGACGTCCGAACCCGCCGTCAACGCCGAGCGCTCGCTTGCCCCACTCGGCCGCTTCGAAGAGTTACTCGACGGGCATCTGACCGAGTGGACACATCTGTGGGAGCGGTTGTCCATCGAATTCGACGACTTCACCGACGAAGTGCGGATCCTGCGCCTCCATCTGTTGCACCTCCTGCAGACGGTGTCACTGAACACCGGTGACCTCGACGTCGGGGTGCCGGCCCGCGGGCTGCACGGTGAGGCGTATCGCGGCCACATCTTCTGGGACGAACTGTTCATCTACCCCGTACTCAACCTGCGGTTCCCGGTGATCACCCGGTCCCTGCTCGGGTACCGCTACCGGCGCTTGCCGGAGGCCCGGCACGCCGCGCGCGCGGCCGGACATACCGGCGCGATGTTTCCCTGGCAATCCGGCAGCGACGGACGCGAGGAAAGTCAACGACTGCACCTCAATCCGCGCAGCGGCCACTGGAACCCGGACGCCAGCGCCCGTGCCTACCACATCGGCATCGCTGTTGCCTACAGCGCGTGGGAGTTCTACCAGGCCACCGGCGACCTCGCCTACCTGATCGACTACGGCGCGGAGCTGATCGCCGAAGTCGCACGCTTCTTCGTCAGCCTGGCCACCTTCGACGACGAGCGCGAACGCTTCGGCATCAAGGGCGTCATCGGGCCCGACGAATTCCACTCCGGTTATCCCGAAGCCCCTTACGACGGCATCAACAACAACGCGTACACCAACGTGATGGCGGTCTGGGTGATCATGCGCGCGTTCGACGCACTGAATCTGCTGCCCCTGCCCACCCGCCTCGATCTGCTGGAGGCACTCGGACTGCACAGTGAGGAGCTGGCGCACTGGGAGGAGGTCAGCAGGCGGATGTACGTCCCGTTCCACGACGGAGTCATCAGCCAGTTCGAGGGCTACGGCGATCTGGCGGAACTGGATTGGGACCGCGTTCGCAGTCAGTACGGCAACATCCAACGGCTCGACCGCATCCTGGAAGCCGAGGACGACGACGTCAACCGCTACAAGGCGTCCAAGCAGGCCGACGCGCTCATGTTGCTCTACCTGCTGTCGGCCGATGAGCTGCGCGAGTTACTCGACCGGCTCGGCTATCGCTTCCCTCCCGACCGGGTGCCGGAGATGGTGGACTACTACCTGGCCCGCACATCCCATGGGTCCACGCTCAGCGGCGTCGTGCACAGCTGGGTACTCGCCAGGGCCAACCGCGATCGCGCCCTGGAATTCTTCCGACAGGCACTGACGTCCGACGTCTCCGACATCCAGGGCGGCACCACCTCGGAGGGCATTCACCTGGCGGCCATGGCCGGCACCGTCGACCTCATGCAGCGGTGCTTCACCGGGCTGGAGACCCGGTCCGACCGCATCATCCTTTCCCCGCACTGGCCCGAATCGCTTGGCGTGCTGGCGATACCGATCCACTACCGCGGCCTCCACCTGCACCTGCGGGTCAGCGGCAAGGGCGTGATCATCAGTGTGGATCCGCACGGCGCCGCAGGCATCGAAGTGGAATGCCACGGCCGCGTCGTTCAACTGATGCCCGGAACCACCGTCAGGTTCCCCGGCTGATGGCCGATTCCGAGGACGTCACGCCACTTGCCGACCTTTCGCATGGCCACGCCGGCGCCGGTCCCGTGCGCGAGCGTCGACCCGTGTACGTCGACCTGCTGCCGCCGTGCAACGCCGGTTGTCCCGCCGGTGAGAACATCCAGGCCTGGCTGGCACACGCCACCGCAGGGCGGCACGAAGCCGCATGGCGTCAACTGGTCACGGACAACCCGTTCGCCGCCATCCACGGGCGGGTGTGCTATCACCCGTGCGAGACCGTCTGCAACCGCGCCAATCTCGACAGCGCGGTATCGATTCACTCGGTGGAGCGGTTCCTCGGCGACCTGGCCCGCGAGCGCGGCTGGACGTTCGAACCACCGTCCACCCGAACCGGCAAGCGGGTCCTGGTCATCGGCGCGGGGCCGAGCGGACTGTCCGCCGCCTACCACCTGGCGCGCTTGGGGCACGAGGTCGAGATCCGGGACGCGGGGGCTTTACCCGGCGGGATGATGCGTTACGGCATTCCGGCCTACCGGCTACCGCGAGACGTGCTCGATGACGAGCTGAACCGGGTCGCGGAACTCGGCGTGCGACTCACGTTCGATCATCGGGTCGAGGACCTCGCCGCCGAGCGTGACGAGGGCGGATTCGATGCGGTGTTCGTCGCGATCGGGGCGCATCTGGCCAAACGCGTCGACATCCCGGCCCGCGACGCAGGCACGATGGTGGACGCGGTGTCGTTCCTGCGCAGTGTCGCCTCCGGCGAGAAGCCGGCGATCGGGCGCCATGTCGCCGTCTACGGTGGCGGCAACACCGCGATGGACGCCGCCCGCGTCGCCCGCCGCCTCGGCGCTGAGGACGCGGTCATCGTCTACCGCCGCACCCGCGAGCAGATGCCCGCCCACGCCGAGGAAGCCGAGGACGCCGAACGCGAGGGCGTCCGCATCAACTGGCTTCGGACGGTCACCGCCTTCGACGGCCCCGAATTACAGGTCGAGGTCATGGAACTCGACGATTCGGGATACCCACGACCGACCGGGCGCTTCGAGACACTGGCCACCGACACCTTGATCATGGCGCTCGGGCAGGAGACGGAGTCGGCGTTCATGCGGACGCTGCCGGGGGTGGAGTTCGACGCCGACGGCAGCGTGCAGGTGTCGGCGTCGATGATGACGGGCTGCCCGGCTGTGTTCGCCGGTGGTGACATGGTGCCCAGCGAGCGCACGGTCACCGTCGGCGTCGGACACGGGAAGAAGGCGGCCCGCCACATCGACGCCTGGCTGCGCGGGTCGCCTACCACGCGCCCGGCCAAGCACCCGACGGCGTCGTTCGACGCGCTGAATCTGTGGTACTTCGGTGACACCGCGCAACGTCGGCAACCCGAACTCGATGCGACCACACGTGTGCATGGTTTCGCTGAGGTCGTCGGCGGTCTGTCCGCCGAGGAAGCGACCTATGAAGCGGGGCGGTGCCTGTCGTGCGGTAACTGCTTCGAATGCGACGGCTGCCTCGGCGCGTGCCCCGAGGACGCGGTCATCAAACTCGGAGTCGGGCACCGCTACGAGTTCGATTATGACAAGTGCACCGGCTGTGGCGTCTGCGCCGATCAGTGCCCCGTCCACGCCATCGACATGTTTCCGGAGCCGACATGACCCGCGCCACGGTGGACGGCAACGAGGCCGCCGTTTCGGTCGCGTACCGGCTCAACGAGGTGTGCTGCATCTACCCGATCACACCGTCCTCGCCGATGGCCGAATTAGCCGACGTATGGTCCAGCGCACAGCGGCCCAACGTGTGGGGCACCGTCCCGACAGTGGTCGAAATGCAAAGCGAGGGTGGAGCGGCGGGCGCACTGCACGGCGCCCTGCAGAGCGGCGCGCTGACCACGACTTTCACTTCATCGCAGGGCCTGCTGCTGATGATTCCCAACATGTACAAGATCGCCGGCGAACTGACCTCGGCCGTCATCAACGTTGCCGCCAGATCAATTGCCGCGCAGGGTCTGTCGATCTTCGGCGACCATTCGGACGTGATGGCCGTGCGGCAAACCGGGTTCGCGATGCTCGCGTCCGCCTCGGTCCAGGAGGCACACGACTTGGCGCTTATCGCGCAGGCAGCCACACTCGCGACCCGGGTACCGTTCGTGCATTTCTTCGACGGGTTCCGAACCTCGCACGAGCTCAACACGATTGAGACGCTGTCCGACGATGACCTGCGGGCGCTGGTGCCCGAGGAGTTGGTTCGGGCGCATCGCGGACGGGCACTGTCTCCCGAGCGGCCGTTCATCCGCGGCACCGCCCAGAACCCGGACGTGTACTTCCAGGCACGAGAGACCGTAAACCCCTTCTACGCAAGGGTTCCCGGGGTGGTCGAGAACCTGATGGCCCGCCTCGGCGAGCGCACCGGCCGCACGATGAGCATCGTCGACTACACCGGGCACCCGGAGGCGGACCGAGTGCTGGTGCTGATGGGCTCGGGTGCTGAGACCGTGGTGCAGACCGTTGCCGCACTCGTCGAGAATGGCGAGCGGGTCGGTGTGGTGCAGATGCGGTTGTATCGGCCATTTCCCACCGAAGCGCTGCTGGCAGCGCTGCCTTCGACGGTGCGGACGGTCGGCGTCCTGGACCGCACCAAGGAGCCCGGTTCGATCGGCGAACCGCTCTATCTGGACGTGGTCGCGGCGCTCGCCGAGGCGCACTCCGACGGAGAACGACCGGTGATGCCGCGCATCACCGGGGGACGCTACGGCCTGTCGTCGAAGGAGTTCACGCCCGCCATGGTTGCCGGCGTGTTCGCCGAACTCGCCCGCGAGCAGCCGCGGCGGCGGTTCACCGTCGGTATCGACGATGACGTCTCCCAGACCAGCGTCGACTACGACCCGTCGTTCGACATCGAGTCACCCAACACGTTCCGGGCGGTCTTCTTCGGGCTCGGCTCGGACGGAACCGTCGGCGCGAACAAGAACACGATCAAGATCATGGGTTCCGAGGATGGCCTGCATGCGCAGGGATACTTCGTCTACGACTCGAAGAAATCGGGTTCGCAGACCGAGTCCCATCTGCGTTTCGGGCCGGATCCCATCCGCGCGCCCTACCTCGTCAATGGCGCCAATTTCGTTGGCTGCCATCAGTTCCGGTTCCTCGACAAGGTCGACGTGCTCGGTCGCGCCGCCCCCGGCGCGACGCTGCTGCTGAACTGTCGACTTCCGGCGGAGAAAGTGTGGGACGCGCTCCCGCGGCGGGTCCAGGAACAGATCCTGGACAAGCGGATCAGCTTCTACACCGTCGACGCCGACCGGATCGCACGTGAGGCCGGGCTGGCCGGCCGCATCAACATCGTGCTGCAGACGTGTTTCTTCGCGATCTCGGACGTGCTGCCGCGTGACCGGGCCATCATGCGGATCAAGGAATCGGTGGAGAAGACCTACGGCAAACGCGGCCCCGAGTTGCTGGCCAAGGAAATGGCCGCGGTGGACGGCGCCGTGGCCGGGATGCACCGGATCGAGGTGCCGACATCGGTCACCTCCACCCGCGCACCGGTACCGACTGTGCCCGAGTCGGCACCGGAGTTCGTCCGCACCGTGACCGCGGAGATGATGGCCGGACGCGGAAACCTGCTGCCGGTCAGCGCACTTCCGGTGGACGGCACCTACCCGAGCGGTACGACTGCCTACGAGAAGCGCAACGTCTCCGAGCTGGTCGCAGTCTGGGATTCTGACAGCTGCATCCAGTGCGGCAACTGTAGCTTCGTCTGCCCACACAGCGTGATCCGGTCCAAGTTCTACGACCAGTCCCAATTGGCCGGGGCGCCCCAAGAATTCGCTTCCGCTCCGCTGGACGCCGTCGGCCTGCCGAACGCCAGGTTCTCGCTGCAGGTGTACGTGGAGGACTGCACCGGATGCGGCCTGTGTGTCGAGGCCTGCCCCGTCGTCATCCCCGGCGCAAGCGTGACCAAGGCGATCAACCTCGGCGCCGCCGAACCACGAATCGAGCCCGAGCGGGAGAACATCGCCTTCTTCGAGTCCCTACCGACCAACGATCGGTCCAAGGTGGACTTCGGCACGGTGCGCGGAACCCAGTTCCTGGAGCCGCTGTTCGAGTTCTCCGGCGCCTGTGCGGGCTGCGGTGAGACGCCGTACCTCAAGCTCCTCTCGCAGCTGTTCGGGGACCGGCTGATGATCGCCAACGCGACCGGCTGCTCGTCGATCTACGGCGGCAACCTGCCCACCACCCCCTGGGCCACCAACGCCGACGGGCGGGGTCCGGCCTGGTCGAACTCCCTATTCGAGGACAACGCGGAGTTCGGGCTCGGAATGCGGTTGGCCAGCGACGGACACGTCCAGCTGGCCCGGCGACGCCTCGCCGAGCTGCGCGCCGCCATCGGCGAAGAACTTGTGGACGCGATTCTGGGCGCGCCGCAGCTGCGGGAGTCGGAGTTGGCCGCCCAGCGTGACCGCGTGGGCGAGCTCAAGAACCGACTCCGTGGCCTGGATCCCGCCATGACCGCTGACCTGCTCAGCGTGGTGGACCACCTGGTCCGGCGCAGCGTGTGGATCGTCGGTGGTGACGGCTGGGCCTACGACATCGGGTCTGGTGGGCTCGACCACGTGTTGGCGAGTGGGCGCAACGTCAACGTGCTGGTGCTCGACACCGAGGTGTACTCGAACACCGGCGGTCAGATGTCCAAGGCGACCCCGCTGGGCGCGGTCGCGAAGTTCGCTGCCGCAGGCAAAACATTGCCGTTGAAGGATCTCGCACTGCAGGCGATCGCGTACGGAAACGTCTACGTCGCCAAGGTCGCGATGGGTGCCGACTCGCAGCAGACCCTGCAGGCCTTCCGTGAGGCGGAAGCGTACGACGGGCCTTCGCTGATAATCGCCTACAGCCAGTGCATCGCGCATGGCATCGACATGCGTCTCGGGATGGATCAGCAGTACCGCGCCGTGGCGAGCGGGCACTGGCCGCTAGTGCGCTACGACCCGGTGATGCGTGCCGCCGGGAAGAATCCGTTCCTGCTCGACTCGCACCGACCGCGGATCCCGCTCGACGGCTACCGCAACCGGGAACTGCGGTACCGCTCACTGGCGAACGCCGATCCGGCCGAGTACGAGCGGCTTCTCGGGATGGCCGAGCAGGCGATCGCACAGCGCTGGAATGTCTACGAGGAGATGGCTTCCCACGGTGCCGAACACTTCCACCCCGACGCTCGCAGGGAACGCTGATGGAACTGTCCACGCGCTATCTGGGTCTCGAATTGCGCAACCCGTTGGTTGCCTCGGCGTCTCCGCTGTCGAAGACCGTCGACGGTGTCCGGCGTCTCGCCGACGCCGGTGTGGGTGCGGTGGTGCTCTATTCGCTGTTCGAAGAGCAGCTCCGCCTCGAGGCGGAGCGGAACGCACGACTGGCTGACGCAGGCTCCGAGAGCTTCGCCGAGGCCCTGTCCTACTTTCCGGTCGGAGCCGACGAGGACCACGGCCCACGCCGGCACTTGGACCTGCTCGAACGTGCGGCAGGGGCGGTGTCGATTCCCGTGATCGGCAGCCTCAACGGCAGCACGCCCGGCAGTTGGGCCCGCTACGCGCGGTCGATGCAGGACTGCGGCGCGGCCGCCATCGAATTGAACATCTACTTTCTGCCCGGCGATCCGCACGTCTCCGGACGCGACGTCGAAGAACGTCACCTCGACATCCTCGCCAACGTCAAGGATGCCGTGACCGTGCCGGTGGCGGTGAAGCTCAGCCCGTACTTCAGCGCGACCGCTGAGATGGCCCGGCGACTGGACTTGGCCGGTGCGGACGGGCTGGTGCTGTTCAATCGGTTCCTGCAGCCCGACATCGACCCGGAGACCTTGGCCGTCGCACCGGGGCTGGCGCTGTCGCGGGCGGCGGAGGCTCGACTGCCGATGACGTGGATTAGCCTGCTGCACGGACGAATCGGTGCTTCGCTCGCCGCGACGACGGGTGTCGAGGGATCGACGGAGCTGATCAAGTACCTGCTGGCAGGCGCTGACGTGGTGATGACCGCGTCGGCACTCCTACGCCACGGCCCGGAATATGCCGCCGTACTGCTCGACGGGTTGTGTGAATGGATGGGACGCAAGGGATACACATCGGTCGACGACATCCGCGGACTTCTCGCCGTCCCCATCGGGACCGACGAGGTCTCACGAGAACGCGGCGACTACGTCAGCGCACTGCGACGGGCCAACAGCGGCGGGTTCGGGCCCTGGTGACGAGTCAGGCAGGAGCCGACGCGAGCGCAAGCACCTCGTCGAAACCCTCGACGAGGCACTCGGCGAACACGTCGTAGTCGGGGATTGCGCCGGTATCCACGTCGATGCCCAGCGTGCACACGTCCACATAGGTGAGAAGCGTGACGTTGACAGCCGCGCCGACCGTCGGACCGAACCCGTACTGGGTCACCACTCTGGCACCGCCGAGGAACACGGGCACCAGGATTCCCGGCACGTCGCTGCACAGGAAATCGACATGGCGCAGGATCGAGCCGATGTACCAGCGCGGCATCATGTTGAGAGCCCCGGCGATCCACTGCGTGTAGGGCACCGACTTCTCCTGGCGCACCCTTCGGGTTTTCTCGTGGATCTGGCGGATCCGTTGACTGGGATCGACGACGCCGACCGGCACGTCGAATCGCATCAAGGTGATCCGGTTGCCACCCATCTCGTCGCCGTCTTCACGCAGGTTCATCGGCATCGTGAGATGAAGATCGCCGACCGTGACGCCGTGCCTGTCGTGGTAGAGACGCAGACCACCGGCCACGCCTGCGACGAACGCGTCGTTCAACCCGCCGCCGCCGCGGTGGGCGGCCTCCCGGAGCTGCTTGAGGGGGACCTCCATCACGTCGAGACGTCGAGTCAGGCTGCGCTTGCTCATCAGCGGCGAACCCGTCCGGTTCACCGGACGCACGGTCCGGTACAGGGACGCCGCCGTCTCGGCAGCGGCAGAAATGGTTCGTAGCGGCCGCAGCAGCCCGTTGGAGATCAGCTTCGGGGCGGTCTTCAACGTGCCCGTCACCGCGTTGCCCACCAAGCGGGCGTCATACCACGCGGTGTCCCGGTAGCCGCTGAGCCATGGCGTCGGGTGCACTTCGGGCAAGTCTGCCGACGGTCCGGACTTCTCGGCGACCGCGGTCAGGTCGAAGAGGAGCATTCCGATCTGGATACCTCCGACACCGTCAGTGAGAGCGTGGTGAAACTTGAGGACCATTGCCGCGGCGCCATTTTCGAGGCCATCGATCAACGTGGCCTCCCAGAGCGGCCGCGCCCTGTCGAAGTCTTCCATCGCGGCGACTCGGGCCATCTCCAACACCGTGTCGAACGTGCCCGGCGCGGACGCAGTGACCCTGCGCATGTGAAAGTCGAGGTCGAAGTCCGGGGCGAACTCCCACCGTGGCGGCGCGGGAGGTGGAGACGCCACGACCCGCTGACGCACCATCGGCACCTTGCGCGAGATGAGGTCGAAGCGATGGCGCACCTCGTCCCAATCCGGAGATCGGTCGAGCACTATCACCGTGACGACGGTGGAACGCAATCGAGGATCACTTTCCATCGCCCACGTGAACGCATCGCTGTTGCGCAAGAATTCGGCCATGTGCACCCAAATTACGACTCGGGCCGGCCGCCGTCAGCACCTCTGAACGACAGGTGACCTTGGTCCTTCAAGAAGAGGGCCTTCGGCGCCGAGGGCGCGTGCGACTGAGGCGTGTCCGGCCCTTCGGCGCGCGAATCAGGCCGAAGGGCCCTACTGGTTCGGATGCTGGTCAGGGTGAACTTGACGGATTGCCCTCGATCAGCACTCAGGGTTGTCGAGCTCTTCCTGGAGGACACCATGCCCACAGTTCGCGACGAGCCCACGCTGCTCGATCGGCTCCGCGCCGAGGCGATCGAGCACTTCGGGAAGTTCGGCTTCGACCAGTCGATGCTGGAGATCTCGATTGCACTAGACGTGGACGTGTCGACCCTGAGCGATCTGTTCGGATCCATCAATGGCCTGCGCGCCGCGTGCGACAAGTACGTGCTGTCGTCCATTCGCACCGCGAAGACCAAGGCGCTGAGCACCCACGATCCCGGCATCTGGTTCACCCAGATCGCTCGGATCGAGTCGTTCGCACCGACGATGTCCTACCTGGTGCGCTCGCTGCATGCAGGTGACGAGCTGGGTCACACCTTGATGCGCGAGATGATCGAGAACGCCGAGACATACCTCGAAACCGCGGTTGCAAAGGGAACCATCAAGCCCAGCCGCGATCCGAAGGCCCGCGCCCGCTTTCTCGCCATGAACGGAGGCGGAGGTTTCCTGCTCTACCTCCAAATGCACCAGACCCCAACGGACATGGGCACGGTGCTGCGCGACTACGCCAGAGACATGATCATGCCGGCACTCGAGCTCTACACAGACGGTCTGATGGCCGACGACACCATGTATGAGGCCTTTCTCACCCAAACGCCTCCAGCTTGAGCACGGCCGTCAGCGGGATCGGCGCCATGGAGAACGACGCAGTGATGACCGGTCGGACAATGCGTGCATGGCGCGTGCGAACCCCGGGGGCGATGAGCACCCGCCCACTCGAACTCGTCACCGATCGCGTGAAGGAGCCCGGTGTCGGTGAGGTTCTCGTCGCCGTGCGGGCTTGTGGCGTTTGCCGTACCGACCTGCACGTCACCGAGGGTGATTTGCCGGTGCACCGTCCGCACGTCACGCCGGGCCACGAAGTGGTCGGCGAAGTGGTGTCGACCGGGCCCGGGGTCGCCGCAGAGTTCGCAGCGGGTGACCGGGTGGGAGTCGCGTGGTTGCGGCACACCTGTGGACGTTGCCGCTTCTGCGTGCGCGGTCATGAGAATCTGTGCCCGGAGTCGCGCTACACCGGTTGGGATGCCGACGGCGGATACGCCGAATTCGTCACCGCGCCTGCGGACTACGTGCACCGTTTGCCGCCGGGCTACTCCGACGGCGAGCTCGCCCCGCTGCTGTGTGCAGGCATCATCGGCTATCGGTCCCTGCTGCGCGCGGACCTGCCCCCGCGTGGCAAGCTCGGCATCTACGGCTTTGGCGGAAGCGCACACATCACCGCGCAGGTGGCGCTTGCGCTCGGCGCGGAGGTCCACGTGATGACTCGGGGTCGCGAAGCCCAGGAGTTGGCGTTGGCCCTCGGCGCCGCGTCGGCACAGGGCGCCGATGATCGACCGCCGGTGCCCCTCGACGCGGCGATACTCTTCGCCCCCGTGGGTGATCTGGTTCTTCCGGCGCTCGAGGCCCTGGACCGCGGCGGCACCCTGGCGATCGCGGGAATCCACCTCAGCGACATCCCGACGCTCAACTATCAACGCCACTTGTTCCAGGAGCGCCAAGTGCGCTCGGTGACGTCGAACACCCGCGCCGACGCACGCGAATTCCTGGCGTTCGCCGGTGAGCACCACCTCGACGTCACCACTCCGCAGTACGCGCTGGACCGGGCCGACGTCGCGCTGAGCGACTTGAGCGCAGGCCGGATGTCGGGCGCCGCGGTGTTGATGGTCTAGCGGCCACGGCAACCGTTGACCGCTCTCTCTGGCAACTGCAGTCGGGGACCAGTGGCCCTTGCAACGATGTGGGTCATCGGGCGGGGTCACTGCTCGACACCTCTGCGGTCCTCGCCGACCATCGCCATCGCCATCGGCACCGGCACCCGCTGGGCGGGATATGCCAAACGCGACTTGAACGGCTATTTGGCCGCACGACAGTTACACCTGCCAGACGGCCGTGAACGCTTTAACACATCATTGCCCCAGACGACCATCGGCGTGCGTGGTGGTGGTTCTTTGTGCGGTGGCCCCGGGCAGGCCGCCGGGTTTGGTCTTGAGGACCTCGAGGTAGTGATCCAGGCACAGGACCTCGACGAACCGTCCGACCGCCCGCTCGTGGTGGGCCACCAGCCGGGGCCCGTCGTAGACCTCGACGGTCCGGGCGGCCAGGCGCACCGGTAGGCGTCGCCCGGCGTAGCGGGCCGGCACGGAGTAGAAGCATTGCCGCACAGACACTCTGGCCCGATTGTCGACCCGCGCGTTCAGCAGCCGGGCGCAGTCGAACGCCTCGACCGGAAGTGCCATCAGAGTTGGCGCCTCCAGGGCGAACGCCGCCCCGATCGTGATCGGGCGCCCGGTGATCACCCGGTCGTCGTCGAGCAGGTCGGCGGCGGCGATCAGATCATTCAGCTCTGCCAGGGAGGCGACCGCGGGGACCGGAACGAGATGGCGCCGCCGGAAGCGGCCGATCTCGCCCTCCACGCCGCCCTTCTCGTGGGCGCCGTCGATGCCTGGGCGGCAGAAGAACGAGTCGAACCCGTAGTGGCTGCGCAGCGCGGTGAACCGTTCGGACTCGGTGCGGTCACGGCCCTTGACGACCCTGATGACGGCGGGTTTGAGGTTGTCGTACCGAATCCGGCCCGGCACGCCGAAGTACGCGAAGGCCAGCACGTGGCCCTCCAGGAACGCTTCCTGAGCCTGGGTGGCGAACGCGACGTGAAACGCTTTGCCCGAGTGCGACAGTCGCATCACGAACATCCAGCACTTCACCACCAACCCGGCGATCGTCGCGTAGAACTCGCCGAAGTCGACCTCGGCCTCGGCTCCGGCCAGATGCGTCGGCGGGATCGACACCTCGCGGGTCAGCAGCCCCAATTCGACCCGACGACGCGCGACGTAACGCGACACCGTCACCTCCGAGAGCGTGGCCTGGTGCTCGGCGACCAGCCGCTGTCAGATCCGCCGGGCGGTATGGCGTTGCTTGCGCGGAGCGTCCTTGTCTTCCATCAGCCAGGCGTCGATCACCGTCACCCACCCGTCGATCGCCGGGCGGGGACGCACCGGATACACCCGCCGCGGCGGCGGGACCGCGTCCGCGAGTGCCTGCCGAACCGTCCGACGATGCACGCCATGCCGATCCGCCAACTCACGGATCGACAGCTCATCGAGCCGCAGGTCTCTCCATGATCTGCTCGAACAGTTCCACGCGTGACCGCATCCTGACCGACCTCCGTGACGACCGTCGGGGACGACGGGCGACAGGAACGATCTGAACGAGGGTGGGTCCAACATTGATGACGACACACCGCACCCCACCCGACAGGGAATGATCACCACCCCAACGGGGCCAACATTCGTGCAGAACGACGGCCAAAGTGGTGCCAGATCAGGTGACCACACTCAGAGGTGTGGAACGAGGCGAGAAAGGCAGGCATTAGCACCCACGCCAGGCAGCTGAAGGGGTGTCGCTATGCCCTGTGGCGCAACCCCGAGGACCTCACCGCCCGCCAGGCGAGGGAGGCTCCGGATCGCCATCCGGACCAAGGGCGTGCTCGCCCTCACCATGCTCGACGAGTGGCTCCTCTGGGCGGCCCGGTGCCGTATCCCCGCCTTCGTCGAGCTCGCGCGGAAGATCAAGCGGAACATCAAGGGCATCGAAGCCGCCATGCTCAACAACCTCTCGAACGCTCTGGTGGAGTCAACGAACACGAAGCTGCGCGTGCTGCACCGCATGACCTTCGGATTCAGCCAGCCCGCCTTCCCTCGCAGGGCTTCATCGACCACTACCTCACCGGCGTGCTCTATCCGGCCAGCGCGGTCGGCGTGGTGCAGGGAGCCGCTTTCGCGACCGTCTGCGTGTCTTGGCTCGCCTGCTTCACTGCGCGGCGCGGCAGCGTCGCCCGGACCCCCCCGGGTCCCCGGGTCTGACACAGCGTTCAGAACCGCGACAGCTACTGTGGCTAGCCATGGACGTCTCCGCACTGGTCTGGCTGATCACCTGTGCGGTGATTATCGGCCTGTTCGTGTTCGACTTCCTGACGCACGTTCGCGTACCACACGAACCGACATTCCGTGAGTCCGCGTTCTGGTCAACATTCTATATTTCCCTGGCAGTCGCTTTCGGCTTGTTGGTGATCTGGAAGTGGGGCGGGACATTCGGCGGCGAATACTTCGCCGGCTACATCACCGAAAAAGCGCTGTCGGTGGACAACCTTTTCGTATTCACCATCATCATGTCCTCCTTCGCGGTGCCACGGGAGTACCAGCAGAAGGTGCTGCTGATCGGGATCGTGATAGCCCTGATCATGCGCGGTGCCTTCATCGCCATCGGCGCGGCCGCCATCAGCGCGTTCAGCTGGGTGTTCTACATCTTCGGCGTATTCCTGATCTACACGGCCTACAAGCTGGCCCGCGAAAGCGGCCATGAGCGCGAGATCGAAGAGAAGCGCGACAACAGGATCGTCGGCCTGGTGCGCCGCTTTGTGCCGACGACCGACGTCTACGACGGCGACAAGCTGGTCACCAAGGTCGACGGCAAGCGGATGGTCACGCCGATGTTGTTGGCGCTGGTGGCGATCGGCTTCACCGACCTGCTGTTCGCCCTTGACTCCATCCCGGCGATCTACGGGCTCACCGAAGAGCCCTACATCGTGTTCACCGCCAACGCGTTTGCGCTGATGGGGCTGCGGCAGCTGTTCTTCCTGATCGGCGGACTGCTCGACCGGCTCATCTACCTGTCCTACGGGCTGTCGCTCATCCTGGCCTTCATTGGGGTCAAACTCGTCCTGCACGCCCTGCACGAGAACACCCTGTCGTTCATAAACGGCGGCGCGCACGTCAAGGTCCCCGAGATCACCACGGCCACATCGCTGTCGGTCATCGGAGGCGTGCTGGTGGTCACCACCGTCGCCAGTCTGCTTCGAACCCGGCGGACTAAAACGGGCTCTCCTGACTGATCCGTGGGTGCCCTGACCTGCCTCTGGCGCGGGCAACGCCAACTCTCGCCTACGTTTTCGGTCTGTTCAAAGGTTCGGATACAAGGCAAGGAGGATGGCGTGCTTCATCTTCGTCGGAGCCGAGCTGCTGCCGACCTTCTTCTGGACGGCGTACCTCTTCGGCGCGTTCCTGATCTACACCGCCGACAAGATGGCCTTCAAACACGACCAGGATCTCCAACCCGAACGCAATCTGATGGTCCGGCTGGTCCGGCGGGTGATTTCCACCGATCCCCGCCACACGGGGACCGGTTGTTCACTCGCGTCAACGGCAAACGCGTCGCGACGCTATTGTTCGTCGTGCTGGTGGCCGTCGAGGCCAGCGACCTCATCTTCGCGATCGACTCGGTGGCTGCAGTCCTGGCGATCACAAACAGCACCTTCATCGTGTGGACCGCCAACGCATTCGCCGTGCTGGGCCTGCGAAGCCTGTACTTCTGCCTCGGGGCTGCTGCGGCGCTTCGTTCATCTGCAATTACGGATTAGCGGTGCTGCTGGCCTTCGCCGGTGTGAAGCTCATTGCATCCGAGACCCCGATAGGTAAGCTGCCCATCCCACTGACGCTGTCGGTCATCGTCGTGACTCTGAGTGGTTCGATCGCCTGGAGCCTGCCAGCACCCGCAACCGGCCCGCGCACGCCCCCGACGCAGCACCGATGGCACCGACGGACGACCGGGAATGACGCGGAGAGGGCCGACCTCGTTTAACGAAACGCGATACGCGAATAGTGTTGTACAGTGAGGGCTGCGATGGCTACCTCGAAACAACCCCGGAAGGTCGCGGCACCGCGCAAGCGGCCTAGTGCCGCAGGTGCGCCAGCAGCCAGCAGCGTCGGGACGCGCGGATGGACTTTTCTGACCAACCATGCCCACGTGCTGCTCTGCTTGGCGCAGGGTGAGTCGTTGACGGCCCGCGAGTTAAGCATGCGCATCGGCATCACCGAACGCTCGGTGCAGGCGATTCTGGCCGATCTGATCGAGGACCGATATCTGTCCAAGTCCAGGGAGGGGCGGCGCAACGTTTACGCGGTCAATCCCCGCGGCCGACTTCGTCACCCATTGGAGTCCAGCCACACCGTCGGAGAACTCATCAGCGTTCTCAGCTGAAACCTTGGGTGACCTCAATCGGTGTTCGTCGTCAGTCATAGTTGCAATATTCACGGCGCGATGATGGCAGCGACGCTGGAAGCCGGCCAGTTCGATCGGGCGCGGGTGCCGCAAGCCGACCGTTTAACCGCCGGAGCCGAGGCGAGCACGAGACCACCGCATCGTGGCACGTCCTGTTTCGCTGCCCGGCCCGGGTGTGAGCAGCCCGCCGGGCAGGATGGGCCGGTCAATGCGGTGGATGGGTTCAGATGAAGTAGCCGGGGCGGTTGGCGCGAGTGTCGGCACGCTACGGCTCCAACCAACTCACCGTGCTGTGACACACCTACAAGTCGACGTTTCACGCGCTGGACTCGATGAAGCGAACGGGCGGTTCGTCAGAACCGTGCGGGTGAGCGACACACAGAGGACTTTGCGAACGGCCCGGTCGGATGCAGCTCAGCGCCCAAGGTCCGGCAGGGCCCCTCCAGTCGCCGCGTAACGCGCTTCTGGCGCCGCTGGGTGACGGCATACAGTGCGATGATAGGCACGACGGCGACCAGCGAAGCGCCAAGCGCTGCAGATCGCACCCGCCGCCCGCTTGACCTGCCGGATGAGTGGAGCCCGGCTCTGAACGGCCACCGCGTGCGTCGACGGCCGGCAATAACGATCGGCGGCAATAACCGCAGCCACGATGAGCGCGCGACGGGAAGCGGCCGCACGCCCAGCAGCTTGGTCGCCCTGGACCTCCGCCAAGCCGACGTTGTCGGCCCAAACGGCCACCAGCAACGGTGCCAAAGCTATGCTGGACTCGTCCAGATGCGTACCGGCTGAGACAGATTCGCTAAGAGCGGCTGTTGACATAACGACGCCGTTCGCGACCGAAAACCGGCGACGAGCCCGCGGTCAGTTTCGAGGTCTTCCTCCACCAGCGGCGCAGATAGCCCCGAACCGTTGTCGCCCGACGCCGTACGTACTCTACGAAGGCGCCGTCGCGACGAAGTCATCGCGACGAGTTACCCCATTCCATGAATAACGCTACCCGAAGTCGTTTTCGTACTTTCCGTTGCGCGCCTTCGGTCGGCTGGCGACAAGTCGAGATCAGCCCGCACCGCAGAAGCAGAGAGCGGACCATAGACACATGAAAAGGCAGGCTCCATTACAATCGCTACGGTCGTCGGCGAGTCGGTAATGCGAGTTGGCGACCACACCACGGTGGAGGATGTGGCCAGAGAGCAATCACGGACATAACGCCGGGGCGGTCGTGGTGGGGCCGGACCCGAGGGCGGCCGGCAAGGAGTCCGCCTTCGTGCGTGCCTTGAACACCGCGAGCACCAACTTGGTGCGGTGCGCGCCCGACGCCACCGTCAACGAGGAAGCGATCCGGATGATGGACGGACCGCAACATCCGCCACATCCCCGTCGAAGGCGACGGTCGCTGGTCGGCATCGTTTCGGTCCGCGACCTGCAGGGCGTCTGCAGCGCCGTCGCCGAACCCGGCTTACGGACCGGATCAACGTCGACTTGCTGCGTCGAGACGTGGCGCCTTATCGCTCTGCGATATGAAGCTACCGCAGTGGCCGCCTACCGGCGTCGCAGTCACTCGACGGCGGACTGTTTTCCCAACCGCCCCCGACCGAAAGATGTCACGGTAGAGGTGTGGCCAACCCATGCCAGCATGAGAACGCCGACGGCATAGGTGCCAAGCGCCGTGATCGGTAGGCCCAGCGGGCCGGTGCCCTGCAGTCCGGTAACGGTGAGTTGGGCGATACCCAGGCAGGCCGCCGCGGCACCGGCCACGGCCACCGCGGCTGACCACCGCCGTGATCCGGGCGACGGTCGGTTCGGCGGCGGGCGCTCGAACCGCCCGAAAACCGCCACCAGGCCGGCCAGCAGCACACCGCAAACCGCCAGCCACGCCGGGCGCAAAGCGAACCACTCGACGGAGCCGACGTCGAAACCCGGGAAGATGCCGGTCGGATACAACAGCAGCGCAGCCGCTACCACGGGCACCATGTGCCACAGGAAAAGCGACATGATCATCCCGTTGATCGCGATAGTGGCCGCCCACACCCGCGGCCGGTCGAGCCAGCCCCGAAAGTGCCCCGCTACCAACATTAAGAGTCCTGTTTGCGTGACGATGAGTGCAAGCAATGCCAGTGTCGGCGGCGACGTGTTCTGCAGCGAAGCGCCGGGATAGGCCACCATACTGACGGGATAAGGACCCACCGTCGTGGCCATGACCAGGCCGACGAGGCCGATCCCGAACAGCGCCCCGACCCGCCACCGCGTGCGAGTGAGACTGCCGTCCCTCCACGCGAAACCCAACTGGTGAGCGACGAGCCAGACGATCACGAAATTCTGCGCCGCCCAAGCGACCTCGCTGGTGGCAAGCCGTGCCACGTCGCCCGCGGCGGTGAGCGCGGTCAGCCCCAGACACACGACCAGACCCCCTCGTCGATGCGCGGCCAACATCACGGGCGTCATGGCCACTACGACCAGGTAAACGGCGAGGAACCACAACGATATTCCGATGAGCCACGCGCCCAGCCGGACCAGTCCCGCATCGAGCCCGGCCAACCGCGCCGCGGCCGCGACGGCAGCACCGATGAGGATGAACACCGTAGTCGGTGTCAGCAGGCGCAGGCCGCGGCTCGCCAACCAGGAGCCGTACCCCGTTCCAGCGTGCTGCGCCGCGGTCCACGAGGCGGCGTTTGCGTAACCGCCCACGACGAAGAACACACCCATCACCTGGAAGATCCAGGTTGCCAGCTGTAGCTCGGGTAGGACCTGCAGCACGTGTCTGCCCTCGATGCGCCCGTCGACCATGACGATCGCCACAGCCAGCCAGTGGCCAATCACTACCGCGACGATCGACAGCGCACGCAGAAAATCGACGTACCGGTTGCGCTCGGCGGGCGTGCCGGCCGCCAACTCACGGACCCTTGCTAGCCGGCCGGTCACTTCGGCTCTCCCTGCGTAATCCGCGGCAATGGGCTTGTGCTGCCGCCGACCGGTGGCGTCAGCTTCCCAAGTTGTGCACGCGCGACAGCGTCACTCGCTGGCGCGGTTCGACGCCGCAGACTCGCCCGTGGATCCGTGAGTCGACGCAGTGCCCAGGCCAGCGGAATAGTGAACAGAAGCGTCACGGCGAACAACCCGGCAAGTGAGCCGGTGAACGCCGGCCAGCGCAGCACCACCTCGAACACGACTGCCATGACGAGAACATGCAGCAGGAAGATCTCATAGGAGATGCCGCCCAGCCACACCATCGGCTTTGTGCTCAGAGCACGCGCGAACCACCCCGGGCCGCAAAGCGCCAGCGGCGCCACCACCAACATGGCGACGACCGCAAAGAGCACACCCTTGGTCAGCGGTTGCCACCACCGAACTGACCCCAGCGCCGCGCCTCCGACGATCGGCGTCGCGACGGTGAGGAACGCGACCATCGCCAGCGGAACCAGCATCGCCGAGCGACAACGCACTCCCATGACTTCCCAAGTCGCCAAGGCCATTCCGCCAGCGAAGCAACCCACGTGGGCGGGCAGCCACATGCCCGCGGAGTTCGGCAACCAGTCGGTGGTCTCGAGCACGACCAGCCACACGGGGCTGATGATGGCAAGCCCACCCAGGCCGGCCAGCAGTCGGCGCGGGTGCCACCGACCGCGACACAGCAGCACCAGGAGCACGAAGGCCAGTAGCGGCAACGTCGCGTAGAAAGCCACCTCCACAGCCAAGCTCCACGTCTGCGAAAGACCGAGGTGAAGAGAGGTCACGAAGTAGTCGACGGGGTAGATCTGCGTCAGTGTGAGGTGGCGCATCAGGCCCGCCCAACTCTGACCGGGATTAGGGCCCGCCGAGTAAAACGAATACACGACGAAGGCGAGCAATACCGTCACCACGTATGCCGGCATGATGCGGCGTACCCGGCGCCGCGCGTAACGCGCAACCGTCGGGCCCTTTGAACCCGCCGCCGCAGCGCGAATCCACGGCCTGAACAACAGGAACCCCGACAACACGAAGAAGATGGCGACGCCGACTTCGAGGCGTGCATACACTTGGCCGAGGTAGCCGCGCGACAACTCACCGGTGGCAAACGCCGCATGGGTTCCCACGACGAAAAGGGCTGCGACCGCCCGCATTCCGGTTAACGCCGCAACCCGATCCGATCCGCCTACCTCCGCAGCGCCGCCCCTGGGGTGCGTCGGTCTGTTGACTCGGCGGGGCATCTGGGGCGACGCCCCGAACTCGTCGCCCGTCGCCAAGCGTCTACCGCGAGCCCGCCCGTCCAGGCTGACGAACACGTATGCGAGTCTACGCGGCACGACGACCCTGGGATGTCTACCGGCGGGGGCCAGCGTTGCCGGGGCCCATCTGCGAGCTGCACCGACAACTCGCGCGGCGAGTGGACGGCGACTGGTCACACGACGGCGCCCTCGACTATGCAAGACGATCGGCGTGTTCAGCAGTGACCAGCTCAGCGAAGGCCGCATCGGGGCTGCACCGCGATCCTGCCCTCATCTTCCTTGACTCACCCTGTGTCGAGAGCCGAACTCCGTTGCGGTGTGATCGTTCACCGGTTCCTCGGCCGCGGGGTGAGTCGCACTTGGGTGATGGCGCGGCGCGAGGTTCGGGTGACGTCGACGGTCCAGTTCGTGAATTCGATTCGGTCGCCGGGGCATGTCGGGATACGGCCCAGGACGACCAGAACGAGCCCGGCGATGCTGCTGTAGTCGCCTCTCGGGGAGTCGCTGAGGTCGACGCCGATGTCGGGCAGGTCATGGACGGGGAAGGTGCCCGGTAAGATCAGGCCGCCGTCGGGCATGAATTGCACCGCCTGGATATCGCGGTCGGTTTCATCGTAGATCTCGCCGACGATCTCCTCGAGCAGGTCCTCGACGGTGACGATGCCTTCGACGCCGCCGTGCTCGTCGAAGACGACGGCGAATTGCTCCCGTTCGGCCTTGAAGCGACGCAGCGCTTCGGAGACCCGGATACTGTCGGGGAAACCGAGCGCGGGTCGCGCCGCCTGCGCCACGGTACCGTGCTGGGCGAGCAAATCGCGCAGATGCACCACGCCGACGACGTCGTCGAGATTGCCGGACTCCACCACCGGGGCGCGGGAGTGCCCCGATTCGGCGAGGGTTGTGCGCGCGCGGCCGACGGGCATGTCCGCGGACAACGTCAGCACCGCTGGGCGTGGCACCACCACGTCGCGAAGAGCTCGCTGTTGGATATCCAGCGCGCCGGTGATCATCATCCGCTGGTCGATGCTGAGTCCGCGCTGGGCGGCTACGAGATCACGAAACTCTTCGGGGGTGGGTTGTTCCCTGTCCAGGGTGGGGTCACTGCCGAGCAGTCGCACAATGACGTCCGTGGATCTGCTCAGGAACCAGATCAGCGGGCGCGACATCGACGCCAATACGTCCAACGGCCGGGCGACGAGTAGGGCCCAGCGCAGAGGGTTTTGCATCGCCACCCGTTTTGGGGCGAGTTCGCCGATGACGAGGTTGACGAACGCCAGCGCGATGGTGACCAGTGCTATGGCCACCGGTTCGGCAGCCTTGCCCAGAAAACCGAGCGTAGGCACCAGGGGCTTGGACAGGGTCACCGCGGCTGTGGCCGAGGCGAGGTAACCGGCCAAGGTGATGCCGATTTGGATCGTCGCGAGGAACCGGTTGGGATCGCGCGCGAGTGTCACCAGCGTGCGTGCACGGCGGCCGCCCCGGCGCTCCAGTTGCCGAAGTTGACCTTCACGCAGCGAGAGCAGGGCGATCTCGCTGCCCGCGAAGAGACCGTTGAGCAGCATCAGCGCTGCGATCAGCGCTATGTCGAACCAGTAGGCGCCCATGACGAACGCACCCATCCCGTCAGTTGTGCCCGATCGAACGTTGCGCCCGGATCACGGCGTGAGCGGTCTGTCGTCGCAACGTTCATCGACTCCGGCGCGCCAATCGGGCGACCAGCTTGACCAGTTCTTCGACGATGAGCACGGTGGCGGCGACGGCGAGGCACAGCAGCCATTGACCGGTGTCTAGCGGCACGGTCCCGAACACGACGCCGAGAAGTGGGATTTGCACGATCGCGACCTGCAGCGCCACTACCGCGCCGAAGGAGATCCACAGCCAGCGGTTGGTGAACGTCTGACGCCGGAAGACGGTAGTGCTTTCGGTGCGTGCGTTGAGCGCGTTGAAGAACTGGAAGAGGACGAAGGTGGTGAACGCCATCGTGAGCGCTGCCTCCTGCGACCACTCGCCGCGTGCCCATGCCAGCAGGCCCAGCGTGCCGGCGGCCATCACCAGACCGGCCCGAAATATCCGGCCGAGGCGGCGCAGGTTGAGGATCCGCTCCCCGCTGGGGCGAGGCGGCCCGCCCATCAGCCCCGGCCGCGCGGGGTCGACGCCCAGCGCGATCGCCGGCGGCCCGTCCATGATGATGTTGACCCAAAGCACCTGAATGGCCGCGAGCGGGGCCGGCAGCCCGGCGACCGCCGCGCCGAGGAACGACAGGATGGCGCCGATGTTCGTGGAGAGCTGAAAGCGGATGAACTTGACGACGTTGTCGTAGATCGCCCGGCCTTCGCGCACAGCTCCCACGATGGTGGCAAAATTGTCGTCGGCGAGGATCATTGCACCGGCCTCTTTGGTGACCTCGGTCCCGGTGATGCCCATGGCCACGCCGATGTGGGCGGTGCGCAACGCCGCCGCGTCGTTGACGCCGTCGCCGGTCATCGCCGCGACCTGTCCGGTCCGCGTGAGCGCTTCGATGATCATGACCTTGTGTTCGGGCGCGACCCGGGCGAACACACCGATGTCGCTGATGCGCTCACGCAGCGCGGCTTCGCCCATGCGGTCGAGGTCGGCCCCGGTGACGACGTCGCCGGGGATGCCGAGTTCGCCGGCGATTGCGGCCGCGGTGTCGCGGTGGTCGCCGGTGATCATCTTGACGGCGATGCCGGCGCGGTGGCATCGGGCCACCGCCTCGCGCGCCTCGGGCCGCGGCGGGTCCGCGATGCCGACGATGCCGACGAAGGTGAGCCCGGTCAAGGTGTCGACCAGAGCGTCGGATTCGGCCGGGACGTCGTCGAGCAATGTGGTAGCGGCAGCCAGGACCCGCAGGCCTCGGGAGGCGAAGGTGGCGATGTCGGCGAGGACGGCCGACCGCGCGGCCTCGTCGAGTGGGATGGGACCGTCTAAGCCGTCAAGGTGGGAACAGCGAGCCAGCAGGACGTCGGGGGCACCCTTGGCGTACACCCGCACGCGCGTCTGCTCCGCGTGCAGGGTGGCCATCCACTTGCGGGCGGAGTCGAACGGCACTTCCCCGACGCGCCGGTGCTCACGCCGCAATCGTTCGACATCGATGCCGGCCTTTGCCGCCAGGACCACGAGCGCGCCCTCGGTGGGGTCCCCCACGATCCCCGCGACCTCCCGGTCGGGCTCCGAAGCGGCCACGACGGCGTCGCTGCACAGCGCGAAGGGAATGACGACCGCGGCCGCCAAGCCGCGGCGGCCTGAGTCGACGTCGACGATCTCACCGGCGGACTGGTAGCCCTCCCCTTCGACGCGGTAGTGACATCCGCGGGCGGCGACCTCGCGAGCCGTCATCTGATTGAGGGTGAGCGTGCCGGTTTTGTCGCTGCAGACCACGGTGGCCGAGCCGAGGGTCTCTACCGATGCCAGCCGCTTGACGATGGCGCCCTGTTTCGCCATCCGCGCCACGCCGAGGGCCAGCGTCAGAGCGAGCACGGCGGGCAGACCTTCGGGCACTGTGGCAACGGCTAGGGCCACAGCGCTGAGCGCCACCTCGGCCGGCGACTCACCGCGCGCGAACGCCAGGCCCGCGTAGAGCGCGACGGCGATCCCACCGATGAGGGCGATGCGCTTGCCGACCGAGTCGATCTGCATCTGCAGCGGGCTGGCCGGTTCGGTGCTGCGCGCAAGCATGCCGGCGATGCCGCCGACCGCCGTGGCCATGCCGGTGGCCGTCACCACCAGCTCCGCCCGGCCGCGGGTCAAGGTGGTGTTCATGTAGGCCATGTCGGTGCGCTCGGCCAGCGGCACCTCGGTGCCGCCGTCGGCGCCGACGGCGGCGGTTCCCTTGACCACCGGCTGCGACTCGCCGGTGAGCGCCGACTCGTCGACTTCCACGGACTGGGCGACGAGCAGCCGACCGTCGGCCGGCACCCGGTCGCCCGCCTCCAGCAGCACCAGGTCCCCGGGCACGAGCTCGCTCGCGTCGATCTCGGCGGTCCGGCCCGAGCGCCGCACCCGCGCGGTCGGGCTGAGCATGTCGCGCAGGGCGTCGAGGCTGCGCTCGGCGCGGTTTTCCATCACGAAGCCGATGGTGGCGTTGATCAGCAGCACCACCGTGATCACGATCGTGTCCTTGACGTCGCCGACCACGCCCGCGAGCACCGCGGCGGCGATCAGCACGAGGATGAGCACCGAGCGGAACTGGTCGGCAAACCGCAGCAACGCCGGGCGCCGGGCGGCCTCAGCCAGCTGGTTGGGCCCGTAGAGGGCGAGCCGGCTGCCAACTTCTTCCTCGGAGAGGCCGACGGCCGGATCGACGCTCAGCGCGGCCGAGACGTCCGACGCCAGCTGCCGGTACGGATCCGAGGCGGGGGTCGCCGTGGGTAGTGCGGTCATGATGTTGGCCCCTCTGGGTCGGTGGGCGTGCGGTCCGGGTCGTGGACACGTCCGGCGCGGCGGTCGTGCAGCAGCGTCGGCGGGATGCGGCGCAGCTCGTCGTCGTCGAACGTCAACAGCAGCTGCCAGAACGCGTCGAGGGTCTCGATCACCGTGCGCCGGGTGCCCCCCTGCCCGATGACCTCGGTCTCGAACCGCCGTGAGAACGCTAGGTAGCGCCGATCGGATGGAGACAACGCCGCCTCCCCCACGATGGACAGCAGTCGGCGGACCTCGAGGCCACGGGCGTGGCACGCGTAGATCTGGTCGGCGACGGGGCGGTGGTCGGCCCGTGTGCGGCCCGCGCCGATGCCGCTGCCCATCAGCCTCGACAGCGACGGCAGGACATCGATGGGCGGGTCGACCCCGTCGCGGTCCAGGCTGCGGGACAACACGATCTGCCCTTCGGTGATGTAGCCGGTCAGGTCGGGCACGGGGTGGCTGATGTCGTCGTCGGGCATGGACAGAATCGGCAGCTGCGTCAACGATCCCGGTCGCCCGTGCACCCGGCCGGCGCGCTCGTAGAGCGTGGCGAGGTCGGTGTAGGTGTAGCCGGGGTATCCCCGCCGGCCGGGCAACTCCTCGCGCGCCGCGGAGATCTCTCGCAGCGCCTCGCAATAGCTGGTCATGTCGGTGAGCACCGCCAGCACGTGCAGGCCGTGGTCGAATGCCAGGTGCTCGGCCAGGGTGAGCGCGACCCGCGGGGTGAGGATGCGCTCGACAGCGGGGTCCTCGGCCAGGTTCAGCAGCAGCACCGAGCGTTCCAGCGCTCCGGCGTCCCGGAGGCGTTGGGTGAAGAAATCGGCCGTGCGCCGCGTCACGCCCATGGCGGCGAACACCACGACGAACCCGGCGTCTTCGGCGTCGCCGGGCACCCGCGACTGAGTGGCGATGCGCACCGCCAGCTCGTCGGCCGGCAGACCGTAGCCGGAGAACACGGGCAGTTTCTGGCCCCGGACCAGCGTAAACAGCCCGTCGATGGCCGAGATCCCGGTCTCGATCATGTCGTCGGGGTGGGCACGGGAGATCGGGTTCAGCGGTAGGCCCCCGATGTCGCGCCAGTCCTCGGCGATCGGTTCGGGCTGGCCGTCTCGGGGCTGCCCGGTGCCGTCAAGGACGCGACCGAGGTAGTCGAGCCCGACGCCGGTGCGGGCCGGGGTGCCGCGCGAGGCGACGGTGGTGGCGGCGGTGCCCAGACCGGTGGTGCCGCCGAGCACCTGGATGACGGCGCGCGAGCCCTCTAATACCAGCACCTGGCCGCGGCGAACGTCGTCGCCGTTGCGCACGTCGACCAGCTCGCCCGAGCGCAGGCCGTCCGCGTCGTCGAGCACGATCAGTGGACCGGCGATGCGGCGGACGCGGTCGAACTCGACCGACATCAGCGGGTCGGCACCATCGGCCTTGGTGGGTTGGTGCGGGGCGAGGGGTGTCATGGCCGGCCTCCATCGGGGGACGAGTTGGGTGTGATCGCCGGCGGGGCTTCGCCCGTGGTGGCGGGGTCGGAATCGATGCTGAGCTGCGCCGCGGCGGCGGTGATGCGGTCGATCAGGGCGGTCGCCGCGTCGGCTGCCGCGGCCACCGGCCAGCGCTTCATCGCGGCTAGCTCACCGAGTAGGGGCGCGGCGACGACGGTTTCGGCAGCCACTCCCCGCGCGAGTGCGGCGAGCATGGCCTCGTCAGCGGCCCGTACGACGCGCATCAGCAGGACCGCTTTCTCCGGCGGGCAGCTCGCGTCGACCTCATCGAAGGAGGACTGCTGCAGCACGTCCTCGCGGAGGAGGCGGCCGGTTCGCAACACGATCCGCTGCTCGGGGGCCAGCGATTCGACGCCCAGCAGGGCCACGATGTCAGACAGCGAACTTTCCTGCTGCAGCACGGCCAGCGCCCATGCCCGCAGCGCCGACCAGTCCGAGGCGACGTGGTGGTCGAACCATGGACCCAGGTCGTACTGCGAGTAGCTGCGGGTCCAATTCACCGCCGGGTAGTGACGCTGCCGCGCGAGGGTGGTATCCAGCGCCCAGAACGTGCCAGCCAGGCGCAGGCTGTTCTGGGTGATCGGCTCAGAGAAGTCGCCGCCGGCCGGGGACACCGCGCCGACGACGGTGACCGAGCCGGTCCGGTCGTCGCTGCCGAGGCAACGCACCCGTCCGGCGCGCTCGTAGAAGCCGGCCAGCCGCGCGGCAAGGTAGGCCGGGTAGCCGTCCTCGGCGGGGATTTCCTCGAGCCGGGTCGAGACCTCGCGCAGGGCTTCACCCCACCTGCTGGTGCTGTCGGCCATCAGCGCGACGTCGTAGCCCTGGTCGCGGAAGTACTCTGCGATCGTGATGCCGATGTAGATGCTGGCCTCCCGTGCCGCCACCGGCATGTTGCTGGTGTTGGCGATCAGGACGGTGCGCTCCATCAGCGGGGCCCCGGTGCGGGGGTCGGTGAGCTGGGGGAACTCCTCGAGCACCTCGGCGATTTCGTTGCCGCGCTCGCCGCAGCCGATGTACACGACGACGTCGGCGGTGGCGTGCTTGGCGAGCGCCTGCTCGGTCATCGTCTTGCCGGTGCCGAAGCCGCCGGGGATCACCGCCGCGCCGCCGAGCGCGACGGGGAACAGCACGTCCAGTACCCGCTGGCCGGTGACGAGCGGCTGGTCCAACGGCAGCCGGCCGGTGACCGGGCGGGGGTCTCGCACCGGCCAGGTGTGGCTCATGCCCACCGGTGACCCGTCGACGTGAACCACGGCGTCGGCGATCGAGGCCGGACCCGTCGACACCGCGGTGATCGTGCCTCCTGGGTGTCGGGGCGGCAGGATGATCCGATGCTCCAGCGCGGCGGTCTCCGCGACCACGCCCAGGAGATCACCCGGGCTGACCCGGTCACCCGGCGTGATCCGGGGGCGGAAATCCCATCGTCGCGCGGTGTCGAGCGGCGGCGGGTCGGCGCCGCGGGGGATGAACGGGCTGCCGGCCTGCTCGGCGATGACGCTCAGGGGTCGGCCGGTGCCGTCGATGATGCTGCCAAGCAGTCCGGGGCCCAACGTCACGCGCAGCGGGGTCCCGGTGCCCTCGACCGAATCTCCGACACGCAGGCCGCCGGTGTCCTCGACCACCTGGGCGAGCACGTGGGAACCGTCGATCCGCACGACCTCGGCCATCAGCCGGTCGGCGCCGATGCGCAGGACGTCGAACATCCGGGCGTCGCTCAGGCCGGCGACGGTGACGACCGGTCCGGACACGCCGGCTACGTGGCCCTGCTGCCCGGAGCCGGCCCGCTGCGGGTCGGCGGTAGCGATGGTCATGCGGAGTCTCCCTGGTTGGTGAACGTGATTTCGTATCCGACGGAGCGCGCGAGCAGCTCGCGCAGCAGCTGGCCACGGCCGACGCCTTCGCGGCCGGTGTCGGCGGGCAGGGTGACGACCAGCGGGGTAAGCCGCTGCTCGTACCCACGCCGCACCGCTTCGGGCAACCGCTCCCAGAGCGCGTGGTGGACGGCGACGACGCCCGGAGCCAGGGCGGAGCCCGGACGAGCGGCGAGCTCGCCGTCCACGGCGGCCTGCGCAGCGGTGGCATCGTCGGCGCGGACGGTGCGAACTCCCGCGATGCGGAACGCCGCCGCTAGTAGTCCGGGCGCCACCACGAGCAGATCGCCGCGCAGCACGCGGTCGGGGTCGGTCGTGGCGGTCATGCCGCGGCCCCTCCTCGGGTGCGGGCCGGTGTGGTGTACCCGGCGTCGTCGGGCGCGAGCACGACGAGGCGGCGCAGCTGTCGGGCCTCGTGACGCACCTTGGCGACATAGGCGACGGGCACCCGTGCGCCCAGCGGCTCCACCCGCCAGGAGGGGTCGCGCGCCGCGCCTTCGACGAGGTCGTCGAGGGCGCGGGCGAGCGGCTCGGGCCCGCGCGGCTCGGCCGCCGCGGCGGCGGCGCGCCAGCGCGACGGCGCGACCGCGGCGACTTCGCGGCCGGCCGCCACGGCTCGCAAGCCGGCCAGCGGTACCGTGCCCTCGGGCAGAAACCCCTCACCCGGGAAGTCCGCGCCGCGCAGCCGGACGGCGGCGCTGAGGTTGACGGCGTCGCGACGGTGTGCAAGGTAGTGGGCGACCGGGGCCGCCACCGCGCCCAGCGCGGCGACCCGCCGCCGGGTCGCGTCGGCGTGCGCGTAGGCGACGGACGCCTCGAGCTCGGCCAGATCGGCGTGCAGCGCGAACCGCTCCCAGGCGCGCGCCACCGCCCCGGCGGTGTCGGGGTCGGGCAGCCGGCCGGCGACCAGCCGCGCCACGATCGTCTCGGGTTCGCCGGCCACCAGGTCACGCACCGTGGCTTCGTCGAAGCGGCCGACCGCGCGCACCGAGCTGAGCGCCGGCCCGGCCGGTGCCCCCGCCGCGGCCGCTCGCAGCAGGGCGATCAGGTCGGCACGGTCGTCCTCGTCGAACAGCGCCTGTACAAGCTCGCGCGCCTCGCCCTGATACGCCGCGGCCGCCGCGCGCAGAAGGCCGTCGCGGCGCAGGTCCACGGCGGCCAGCAGCTCGGCGCGGCGCGCCTCGCCCGGCCGGGGCGTACCCTGGCTGGCCGCACCGGTGGCCACGCCGACGGACCGCAGCGCCTCGGTGAGCTCGGGCAGCGTGCGGTCGGCCAGGGCGGCCGTCTGCTCGTCACTTACGAGGTCGGCCAGCCGTGCCCGCAGCCGGGTGTTGCCGGGGATGAAGTCTGGGGCCGTCATGTCGGCTCCCAGGACGCCGCCAGCGCGGAGCGCAGCCGAGGCCATGCGGCCGCAAGCCGCGACTCGAGCGTGTTGTCCACCCGCCGCCCGTCTGCCGCCACGACGACACCTCCCGCGCACGACAGGTCGGCCACGATTCCTACCGTGCGGCCGGCCTGGAACAGCAGATCCCGCACGACGTCGGCGTCCCGCGGGTCGACGTGCACTCGCTGGCCCGCGGGCAGCGCCGCGACGGCCTCCCCCAGAGAGGCGTCGAGGATCGACGGCCAGCCGGGGCGATCCCGCATGCCGTCGAGCTCGGTGCGGACCACTTCGAGAACCGCGTCGAGCGCGTCCTCACGTGCCCGCCGCAGCTGAGCTGCCGACCGCGCGCGGGTGGTCAGCAGCTGACGCTCGGCCCGGACCGAGGCGGCGGCCCGGGCGTCGACGACGGCGCGTTCGATGATTTCGGACGCCTCGGCTGCCGCGGCGGCGCCGATCCGCTCCACCTCCGCTTCGACCGCCGAGCGCCGTCGGGCGAGCTCCTGCTCGGCTTCGGCCTCGAGGGCATTGATCAACTCGACGAGTCCCATCGCGGCCCGCTCATCCACCCAGAAGCAGGATCGCCATCGCGGCGACCGCGAAGCCGAGAATGACCAGCGTTTCCGGGATCGCCACCAGCAGGATCGCCCGGCCGGCCAGCTCTGGCTTCTCGGCCAGCGCGCCCATGGCGGCGGCTCCGATGCGGCCCTGGGCGTACCCGGTGGCCAGTGCGGCCAGTCCGACGGCCAGGCCGGCGCCGAGCGCGATCAGTCCTGTTTCCATGTTGTGTTCCTTCTTTCCTTTGTCGGGTGTTCACCGGGCGGTAGATCCGGCCGGGGTCGAGGGGTCGTCACAGCCGAGCGACGGCTGAGACGGGCACCAGCGGGGAGACCCGCGATCGCGGGACTGCCACTGCGTTGGGCACGGGTTGAGGTCGGGCCGGGCCGGGCGCGGCAGCGGCACCAAGCGGCCGGAAGGGGCGGCCGCCGCCGTCGAAGAAGGTGCCGAAGAACTCGACGTAGTGCAGGCGCATCGACTGGATCATCGGGCTGAACGCGGCCAGCGCCAGGTTCAGCGCGTGGAACAGCACCGCGATGAGGATGCCCAGCAGCAGAGGTGCCTGCCGGCCCAGTTCGTTGGCGACGATCGCGAGGTACACGCTGGCCAAACCGACCGCGGCCAGACGCAGGTACGACAACACGTTTCCGATGACGGCAATGGCCTCCAGCGGGCCCAGCAGCAAGCCCAGGCCGCGGTGGGGGATGCCCGAGAGGACCACGCCGACCGCCACTGCAGCCACCGCCGGGGTGAGCACCCCACGGGGAAGCAGGGCGGTGAGAGCACCCGCAACCGCGAACAAACCGAGCAGCACCAGCAGCGAACCCGACCGCTCCAGCAGGTGGGAAGTGTGGCGCGCCCGCGCCGCCTGCCAAATCCCGAGCAGCAAACCGAACATCAGATGCGCCGCACCCACCCCCAACACGAAAAGGAGTAGCGGGGCCAAGGCGTCGGGGCCGCCGCGGTAGAACCACAGCGCGGGCAACCCGAACAGCGTCTTGCCCAAGTCGCCGAACAGTTCACCGAACAGCACACCGAACACCACCGACCAGGCGCCACCCACCAACAGCACCCGTGACGCATCGGCCGCGACGGCACTGTTGGGGCCGAAGCGGCGCCCGACCCACCAAGCGATTCCGGCCAAGGCAAGCCCGTAGCCGATGTCGCCAACCATGATCCCGAACAGAATCGGCAGGACCACCGCCATCAGACCGGTGGGGTCCAGCGACCCGCTCTGCGGCCACGCGAGGAAGGTCACCAGGCGCTGAAACGGGCGGGCAGTCCGCGTGTTGCGCAGCAGAATGGGCGGGCTGCCGCGCCAGGCGCGGCGCGGAAGTGCCGCCACGACGGTGCACGGATCAGTCGCGGCGAGGGCCACGGCCACTTCGGATACCCGGTGACGTGGAGTCCACAGCCGCAGCATGTAGGTGCGACGTCCGCGCTCCGCGGCCTCCGCGGCCTCGCTTCGCTCGAGGGCATCGAGAAGGTCGTCCCGAGCTGCCAACAGCGCGGCGTGGTAGGTGGCCAGTACAGCCGCCAGTTGAGCCTCGCAGCGCGTCATCAGCTCGGGCAGCTCCTCCAGCCGCGCTCGCATTCCGTCGATCGTGGCGCTCAGCGAGTGGCCCGCAAACCGGTCGGGAAGCTGTACCGCGGCCACCTGGTCGCGGCCCAGCAGCGCCTCCACGTCAGGCACCGCGGTGTCCGGGATGACCACCAGGCAGCCCACCGACTCCCCGGCCGCCGCGGACACCATGAGGTATGTCCGGCCGAGCAACTCGTCGAGCTGACCGGCGATCTCCGCGCGCACAGCGCCCTGCGGATCGTCGAGCACCAGAACAACGGTCGCTAGGTGCAGCGTGGACAGGTCAGCGTCGGTGAGCTCGCGCAACTCAGGCACCAGTGGCAGGAGCGCCTCCAGCGATTCGGCAGTGCGGGGCAGCGTGTCGAGCTCGGCGCGCAGCTCGTCCGCCTCCGCGACCGACCCATGAGTGGCGGCCTGCACGGCGGCGACGAGCGCAGCCGCGTCAACGGTCGGCGTGACCGTCTCAGCCGTCGCGGTTGCCGCGGTCGCGACGCCGTGGGCGGCGGCCAGGTCGAGCAGCGCCTGCACGCGGTCGAGCACCTCCCGCTCAGGCCGGGTGGCGGCCTTCTCGTCGCCGGGAGCATCGACGACGACGAGTTCGACAGCTCGCAGCCGCTGCAGCGCGGCGACATGTTCGTCGAGCCGGTCGGCGCGTCCGACCAGCTCCAGCTGCGTCATCGGCACCAGCATCAGCGCTTGCCTCTCTCGCCGTCGGCGGCCGCTTCGGACCTCGGCAGAACCGCGGCGAGGATCATGGCGACATCACCCGGCAGCCGACCGGAGGCGACGCTGCGTAACCGATCGGCGCGCTTGGTGCCCGCGCGGTCCTCCTCCACACAGCGGGTCCGTCCGACCGCCTCGATGTGGTCGGCCTGCGCCTGCGCCAGGGCCGCGGCGGTGGCGCGGGCGTCGGCGAGGGTGCGCGCCGCCCCTTCCTGCGCCGCGGCGAGCGCCGTGTCCGTGGCGCCCGCGCGGGCCAGCCGGTCGGCGATGCGCTCCTCGGCCATCCGGATCGTCGCAAGGTCGTCGGGGCGGGTGCTACCGGTCATGGTGTCCTCCGCGACTCGGGTGCGTCGTCGGTGGCGGGGCGGTTGTTGCGGATCCGCCGCAAACGGGCGGTTTCTTCACGTTCACGTTCCTCGAGCACGCCGGCGATCCGGCGGGCCTCGTCCTGCAGCCGTGGGATGAGCACATGCTCCAGGGCGTTGACTTGCCGTGTCGTCCTCGCGATTTCCGCGGCGAGCCGACGAACGGTCAACTCCAGGGCGGCCAGCCGGAGGAACCGGCCGATCGCGTCCTCGTACGCGCCGGCCAGCTTGTCGATCAGCGGGTCGGTGCACACCGGCGCGCGCCCACGCTCGGCCGGGGTTCTCGACACCGGGTCGTGTTCCAGGTCGACGATGGCCACACCGGCGATCACCGTCGCCGACACCTCCACACCCAACCGCGGCCGCCCAGTGAGCGCCGCGGAGGCAAGCGCCGCCGGCCCGATCACCACACAGGCCTCGTCGAACTCGGCGCGCGCCACGCCCATTGCGTCCTCGGCGTCATGCAAGAGTTCCAGCAGAAGGCGACTGCGCTCCGAGAAGGCGCGCAGCAGAGCGGTCCGCTTGTCTTGCAGCAGGTCTCGCCCTTGAGCTGCCAGCGCGACGCGGCGGCGACGCTCGAGAAGCTCACTTCGAGTGGGAACGACGACAGACATTGATTCCTCCAGCGGTGACCGAACACGCTGGAGGTCTCGCCCGAGCCGCGATCCGCGGCCCTCGGCGACCGGGCAGTGATGCCGTAATGACGATCGCCGTTAGGGGGGGCTACTCCCCTCCAGAAACCAATTTAATGAAATGTAGTTCATGTGTCAAGGGTGTTGTCCCGGTCGGCCGTCTCCGAGTCATCAGGCACGACTTGATCGCGCCGTCGATCGGGTGGCCGGGGTGAGCGGTGCTCAGCGTTGACGCAGAGTGAGTGCGAGGCGGGTATCAGCCGGGAGTTGTCCTGGGGACAGAAGGGCAATCCAGCCGCCGCGGCCCAGGACGATTTCGATGAGTTCGTCGATGATGTCGTCGATCACGTCGGGATGGTCGACGTCGTCGGCGTGGATGAGGGTGTCGCCGTCGGGGTGAAGGCGGGCGGGGAAGACGTAGCCCTCCTCGACGGCGAGCAGCTCGGGGCGTTCCCAGCGGGCGGCGAGCCAGGCAGTGTGGACGTCGCGTAACACCCGCCCCTGGGCGGCACGCTGTTCGATCAGGTCGAGCGCCTGCCTACTGCGCGACCGTAGGTAGTCATGTAGCACTGGGCGAATCAGGTCGACGACATCGGTGGCCGAGGTAGTGAGGTGGTTACCCCTGACTGTGCCGGCCAACCGGGCGGTGTTGCGCGAGAGTCGACGAAACTTCGATGCCGTGGGTTCAGCGGCGACGATCACCAAGGGCATGGGGTGTAGGCGCAGGGCGGCTCCCAAGGCCCGATCGACGCGGCGCAGGAACTCGAGCGGCTGGTCCCCTCGGCGGCCGTGGCGTCGGTCGTCGGTGCGGCGGTGTTGGGGGAAGGTCCTTACTGGCGCGGCGGTCAGGGTGGCCCCGTGGCCGTGTAGGAGCCGGGCCTGATCGGTGGAAAGCATCAGCACGGCGTGGCGCGGGGTGTGGTGCAGGGCACGCACCAGATCGCGGGTGGCGAAGGTCGGGTCGATCACGCAGCGGTTGACCACCGGGATCGGCAGGTCGACCCGCTCGCTGTGCGAGGCACTGACGAACAGCGCCACCGCGCGGTCAGTTGGGCTGGTGGCGGCGTCGCTGATCATCGAGTCAAGTTGGCGCAGAAGCGGTTCGGTGTCGGGTAGTCGCTCCGCGTCGAGCCGTTGGCGGGCTTGGTCGGCCAGTGCGCGTAGGGTCGCGATGTCATCGTGATGCATGCCCTGAGCGGGGTGCGTGGCGGCCAGCAGTGAAATGCTGGGGTACGCGCGTAGCGTCTGCAGCGCCGCCACGGCGTTCGCGGTGATGGTGGTGAACCGCGGCACTGGCGATGCGCTGCCATCGGAATGGCGGCTGGGTGTGGGCTGTGGGGCCAGCGGGAAGTTCGTCATGGCAGATCCCGTCGATCAAACGTCGACCGTAGAAAGACGTAGCCACGTCACGTCGACATGTTGGGTGAGGTCTTCCTCGACCCGTGAGTTTCCACGGGCGCCTGCGCCGGATGCGGTTGGCCGAATCGTGCTGACGACGACAGTAATTAGCTGAGGTACTCCCCTCACACATCACAATGACGAACTCTGCTTCGCCTGTCAAGGTGAGTCATCGCCGGCCGATGTGCCCGGGTCGCATGGAGCACTTGGCAAGGGGGTGCCGAAACAGGTTGCGCGGCGGCGTGGGCTCCGAATAGCTGTCGGGTCAGACGAAGAGTTTGAACGAACGCGGGATTTCTGTTGTGGTGCAACCCGTCTGGCGGCGAAGAGCGGCATCGGCCCGACTTGGGTCGGGGCGTTGCTGCGAATCCGGACAATCAGTGAGCGGGTCAGGACTCGGTTGAGGCGTCGGCCTCTGCCGCGATTGAGTCTGTGCCGCAGCGCCTTTCCGACGATGCCGGTATATGGCAAGTGCCCGCCAGTGCAGCAAAGACCTCGGATCGCACCCGGCCAGGGTGACCACACCGTCAGATCGCACGCGGCGACGACAGCGCGCGGCCCCCATCCCGGCGAGGCACTCGCCATAGCGGATGGGCTAGCATTGCGAAGGCGAGGAGTTCAGGTGCGATGTGGCGGTTGGCAGCGCGCCGGTTCCGCCGATCCACGATCCGCTGCGACGCGCCGCGCTGAGGCGACTCGCACGACGGCTCGCACTACGGCTGGCCACCGCCGGTTCCGCTTGCCGATCACCGGGCTACGGCACCATCACCACGCGCGCGGGACTTCCCTGTCACAGCTGCGGCACGCCAACCGATCTCATTCACGGAGACATCCACGGCTACCCCGCCTGCACCCACACGTCCTTCGTACGCCGCGCCGACACCAGCGCCGACACCAGCGCCGACACCACGCGGTGCCCGTACTGCAACCCGTAGAACTGCCCGACCACCTGCCTTTGCGAACGCATATGCGCGAACCTAGTTTTATGAAGCACATTTCGCTAATATGGCGTCTGTAGCGGCAGGAATGACAGTCGTTGCGGGAAGCGAGGAACCCATGCTTGGCATGCGCCCTCCCACCGTCCTGGTCGTCATCGACCCGACCTGTCAACGACCGCCCGACGCGGCGGACATCGCGCGCACCCTGTCAGCCGGCGCGGCCGTAATCGCCGTAGTGTTGTGGCCGCCGCCCGCACTCACCCTCAACATCCGGCTTCTGCTATGGCAAGCCCGCCACCGCGCGTTGACCACCGAGGACCTCATCGACCTCACCCGGCGGACCGTCGATTCCGTTCGACCAGACGATGGGAGCGTAACGGTCAGCGGGTACGCCTATCAGTGCCGACGAACCCCCTTGCGGTTGGCTGACGCCATCGCCGAGTTGTGCCGCATCCACCACCCCACCCTGGTGGTCCTTCCCGACGGCGCAATCACCGACGCAAGCGAACGTGTGCGGGCGGCGCTGCCCGAGGACCTTGCGATCACCCTGGCAAAGCCGATGAAAACCCGATACACCCTCTCGCCTCCCGTCGAGCGGAGGGGAGGGACGATCACGATGGGTGGTTGTCGGCGCACCGCCATCACCGCAGTCGCAATTCTTGCCGTCGTGGCCGCCATGAATCTGACCGCCGTGGCCGCGTCCGTGAGTCCCCTGATCGGCCTGGCCGCACTACCGATCACCATGATTGGAGCGCTCATCCTCATAGACGCGGTACACAAAAAGCTCGCCCCAGAGTCCGCACGCGCATTCCGCGGCTACTGCCGGGGAATCGTGACCTACCTGCGCGCCGACCGGTGAAACTCGGTGCTCCCCAACCCGTTGGGCTCAGCGGCAAGCCATCGTTTCAGACGCACGAGCTGATCGTGTTGGTAGCTCGAAGAAGGAATGGACGTGGGTCCAGGAACCGCCCTCACGGGGCCCCTCCCTAGTAGTTCCCATCGGTGACCCTGTCTTGGCCATCCAGCGGCGACCGACGTAGTAGTCGACGTGCAGGTGCGTCCGGAGCCGAAGTCGAAGAAAAAAGCGCCTGTAGTTGCCGAGATCGACCATGACGCAGGTGCCTGCCTGTTCGCGCCGCGCTGGCAAGATCGACCTGCCAAAGTTGGTCGCGGACGCGGTGAAGACCAAGGTTCGCGGCGCGGCAAAGTCGCTCTTCGAGAAGGCCTGGGGATCTTTCAAACCCGATCGGCGAGAACATATTCTGACAGCTCAGTTGACGTGTCGATGGTCCGAGGCGTAGGCCCGGATGATGGCGTCGATGTCGCCGTCGAGTCTCAGGAACTCCTGGTTGAGCAGACCGGCAAGACTCTCCACGGCAGCGTTGATGAGAGCACCGGCGAGCCGCGTCTGTGGCCGCGTACTGCCGGCGGCATCGGTAGCGAGCTGCGCCGCGTATTCGAGCGAGGATGCCAACGAAGCGTCCGCTTCGACGTCACGAAAGTAGTAGGTCGCGCCATACTGCGTGAAGTCGTTTCGCGCTTCGACGATGGCGGCGGCAAGTGCAGTGAGAACATCGGTGGGAATGCTGTCGATGCTCAGATCGGGATTCGCTCGGCGAGCCTCCCGCAGAGTCGAGAGCTGAAGCGCCAGAACGCGTCTCCGGTGCAGGGCGGGGTAGATCTGGAGCACCCAGGATACGGCTGCCGTCAGCAGCATGAATCCGAATAGCGCCTCGAGCGGGACGAGCACGCGAAGGAACGGCGAAATGGGCACGATGTCGCCCATACCGAGCGTTCCGATGGTCACCAGTGACAGGTACAGCGCGTCGAATGCGGCGTGGCGGTCAGCAGGATTCAGTTCGGTGCCGTAGGCGAAGCCGTCCGCCATCTGCGGGAAGTACAGCATCGCCCAACCGAGGACGGCCATGGCGCCCCAGGTCAACACGACCAGCGCGATCCCGAGCGGGCCCGTCAGCGATGCGATCCGGCGATCCGACCGGAACCACCGCAGGAGCCACCAGACGAGCTTCATCACCTGCGGCGCGACGCTGCCGTGGCCGATCGGATGAAACAGCGTGTGAAACACGTCGCGCACCACCACGGCCACGAGCAACGCTCCGACCACTGCGATTACCCAGTCCGCGACGCACCTCCTCATTGGACCGGCCAGCCGTGTCGACTGCCGGTGCGACCATCATCGTCTCGCGCGATGCCAGCGGGCGGACGAATCGGTGAATCGCCCGGGTCAGCGGCGCCACCATCGGCCGCCTGCGCCGGGCCTTGGCGTTGTGACGGAAGTTTCTCCGCATGAACACCTTTCAGCCACGGGCACGGAGTGCATCACGTCGTCGACGTGTTGGCCGCATCCGGCCCAGCCGGTCTTGCCGCATGTGGGGCATCTCTGGGGGTAGCACATGTGTTCTCCTGGGCTGGTTTCGTATTCGGTCAGGAGGTCGCGGCGGCGTT
>NZ_DASQEU010000116.1:0-105167 GCF_035633495.1 Mycobacterium sp.
ATGGGCTACCGCTTTCAGGAGTAGCGCCTACTCCCCCGCCATCAATTGCCGTGCCACCCGGTTGAGCGGTTCGTACAGATCGAGCACCGCGCGGGGGTCCTCCTCGAGCGCATTCGTCACGAGTGTCGAGATCGCCGCGACAAGAACCTGACAGCCGAAGCGTTCCTGTTCCGACTGGGCGTCGAACACCGCGGCGACCCCGTCGACGAACTGTTGCTGCAGCGCGAGTCGCGCAGCGATCGCCCCCGCGCTCTTGATGACGTCGGCCACGCTAGTGTCGGCATAGCCCTTTGCTGACATCTCGGTCTCGAGCGCGAGGAAGATGCGCTCACGCTGATGGGTCTGGACCTCGTCACGGCTTAGCTGGTGTCGTCCAGGTCTGAGTCGCTTGCTGACGTTCATTTCTCGGCCTCGGATGGACGCTAATGCTTCCAAGATCAATTCAGTGTAGGCGCGGCAACGGCTCGCTAACGATTGCGATCGATGAACATAATTGTCTATATTTGCTAAGCCCGGGCGGATCCAGAAGAGGGGACTGGGTCCGCCCGAACAATCGCATTGGTCCTGACCCCTTAACTACGGCGACGTCTTCGCCGCCTGCAACGTGTAGGTCATCGGCATCCTGTCAGTCCCCTCGTCCAGGACGAACTCGCCCTCGAAGTCGGGGCTTGCCGACATCGCCTCTCCGAAGAAGTTCCACGACAGCTCCCGATGCTCCTCGAACCCGGTGATCACCAGCCCGGCGTCGAGCAGCGCAGAGAAGATCTCGCCGAGGCCGTGGTTGAACACGATCGACTCCGGGGACGCGACCGTGCCCGATCCTGCGTAGCTGTCGTGCTCGACGAAAATCGTTCCGGCCGTTTCGAAGTAGGGGTATTCGATGACCAACAGGCCGTCGGGGCGGGGATCGCTCATCGCCCACAGAACCGGGTGGCCCTCTCTGATGAACAAGCGACCGCCCGGCCTCAGCAGCGCGGCGACGATGCCCGCCCATCGGCGGACGTCGGGTAACCAGCACAGCGCACCGATGCCCGTATAGACGACGTCGGCGCAGCCGACCCCGAGCGCATCGACGGCGTCGTGCACGTCCGCCTCGACGAATGTGACGTCGGCGCCGGCGCGAACCGCCAGCGCACGTCCCGCCTCGACCGCAGCGGGCGAGAAGTCCAGACCCCTAACGGACTTCGCGCCCAACCGGTCGAGCGACACGGTGTCGGTGCCGATGTGGCACTGAAGGTGCACGACGTCGAGCCCGTCGAGCCGCCCGAGCCGGGGCAGGTCGTAGCGCACCACCGGTGACAGGTACGTCGGGTCGTCGAAACTCGCGAGGTCGTAGCCATCGGGACCGGTGTGCATCGGCACCCGCGACTCCCAGTTCGCCAGGTTGATGTTGCGCCAGTCTTCGGTCATCGCGTGATTCTCGCAGACCGGCCCAAGAGCGATTTCGGCGCGCAAACCGTCGCCACGCGAACGTTTACGCGCCGAAATCGCGTTAGGGGGCGGCCTGCTCCGCGAGCGCGATCAGCTTCGCCCGGACCAGATCCGGACGCTCGTCGATGACGAAGTGCCCGGCGTCGACCGGCTCGAACGTGTACTCGTCGGCGTTGGCGGTCTCGGGGTCGGCGAGTGACGGATGCACCGCGAAGTCCCCCATGCCGAAGAGCACGCGAATGGGGACCGTCGCGCGCCGGGTCTCGGGATGCCTTGCGCTGGACGGCATCTCACGCACCAGGAACGTCCGGTACGTATCCCTTGCGGTACGCGCGACGACCGGGTCACGGAAGCGCTCGGTGTAGACGCCTACGATCGCGGGATCCAGCTGATGACTCGCGGCACCGCTACCGAAGACGAGTCGCTCGATGATCCGGGTGCGCTGGTGCACCCACACGCCCACCGTGGCCATCATGGGCTGATACGTCAGCAACCGCCAGAAATGCGGCGCCAGCGTGCGCGCGGTCACCCAGGGGTGCGCCATGTTCATCACCAGACAGCCGTCGAACCGCTCCGGCGCGGCGAGAACCATCCGGTAGCCCACGAAGCCACCCCAGTCGTGGCCGACGAGCAGCACGCGGTCCAGACCCATCGCGTCCATCAACGCGAGGACGTCGGCGGCCACGTCGTCCTTGGCCCAGCGGTGCGGTGCAGGCCCGGACCAACCGTAGCCGGGTAGGTCGGGGGCGATGATGCGCAGACCGGGCGGCGGGTCGGCGAGCAGATCCCGGTACACCCAATGGTGCTGCGGCCACCCTTGCAGCGCCAGCACCGGCCTGCCGTCCTCCCGGCCCGACTCGGTGACGTGGAAGCGCACACCGCGGGCCTCGACGAAGGACCTGCGCACACCCTCGATCGGCGGCACCAGACTAGTCATGAGTCCAGGCTATGGGACCCCCTAAGCCAGTACCCTCCCGTTATGGCCGGGTATCGCGAGTTGTTCGACGCCAGTATCGAAGACGCACGCGCGTTCTGGGGCGAGGCAGCCCGGGCCGTGACGTGGACCCGTGCCCCGCAACGCATCCTCGACGACGCCAATCCCCCGTTCTACCGGTGGTTCCCGGACGGGGAGCTGAACACGTGCGCGAACGCGCTCGATCGTCACCTCGAGCAGGGCCGCGGCGAGCAGGCCGCGCTGATCTACGACTCACCGCTGGCCGGCACCACGCGCACCTACACCTACCGCGAGCTTCTCGACGAGACCTCTCGCTTCGCGGGGGTGCTGCGCGGGCTCGGCGTCCGGAGGGGCGACCGCGTCGTCATCTACATGCCGATGGTTCCCGAGGCCGTCATCGCGATGCTGGCGGCGCCGCGAGTTCGTGCCCCGCGAATCCGCCGAACACCACCGAGTGCACGGCCCGCTGCTGCTCGGCGCGACCATGGTGCTCTACGAAGGAAAGCCGGTGGGCACCACCGACGCGGGCGCGTTCTGGAGGGTGGTCGCCGAACACGGTGTGAAGGCGCTGTTCTCGGCGCCGACGGCCATGCGCGCCATCAAGAAGGAGGATCCGGACGCCACCCACCTGAACCGCTACGACCTGTCCGCGCTGCAGTACCTCTTCCAAGCGGGCGAACGGCTGGACCCCGCCACCTACCACTGGGCGTCGGAGAAGCTGGGCATCCCCGTCGTCGACCGCTGGTGGAAGACCGAGACCGGATGGTCGATCGCAGCCGCGCCGATGGGCATCGAGGCGATGACGATCAAACCCGGCTCGGCGACCGTGCCGATGCCCGGTTACGACGTGCACGTCCTTCGACCCGACGGGACGGAGTGCGAGGCAGGCGAAGAGGGGTCGATCTGCGTCAAACTCCCGCTGCCTCCGGGCACCCTGCCGACCCTGTGGGGCGACGACGATCGCTACGTCGCGTCGAATCTGTCGGCGTTCCCCGGCTACTACCTGTCCGGTGACGGCGGCTACCTCGGCGAGGACGGCTACCTGTTCGTCATGGGCCGCACCGACGACACCATCAACGTAGCCGGACATCGGCTGTCGACGGGCGCCATCGAGGCGGTCCTTGCGACCCATCCCGCCGTCGCCGAATGCGCGGTGATTCGGTGTCGCCGACCCCATCAAGGGGCAGGCGCCGCGGGGGGTCGTCGTCCTCAAGTCAGGCGCGTCGGCCGACGGTTTGGTCGGCGAGCTGATCGCCGCGGTTCGGGAGAACATCGGCGCGGTCGCGAGTCTCAAGCGCGTCGACGTCGTCTCCGCACTGCCGAAGACCCGGTCGGGCAAGATCCTGCGCAAGACCATGCGCGGCATCGCCGACGGTCGCGACGAGCCCGTGCCGTCGACCATCGAGGACGTCGGCGTCCTCGACGCGCTGACACCGATCCTCAAGTCCTGACCCACGACCGAGCAATCCGACATATTGTCGAATGGTCATATGTGGATATTCGACCGAATCAACAGAGGTGGATTGCCATGCGAGTTCCAGACCAGAAGGCCGGCGGGTGCACCTGCCATTGCAACGCGTGCGATGGCGGCCATCACTGCGGAAACCCGCCAAACTGCAACGTGCGGCGCTGAAGCGGACCGACTACTGCAGCGCTGACAACTCTGCTGCCGTCTCGGGTTCGGTCCTCAACCAACTCGGGAACGGCAGCGGCGTGTCGTCAGTGCGATTGCTCTCCACGGCGAAGCACGCCAGGCTCGCCGCGAAGCTGATCAACGCGACCGCGCCGATGATTGCGGCCATCGCCGGGTTGCCGTCACCGAGGGACACCAGTGCGATCACCGCCGCCACGACGGCCCCCAGCAGAGTGATCAATCCCCCTGTCGCCAAGATCTCGGCAGCCGGGTCGTCGACACTTCGAGTGTTCTGATCGGCCACGGCGTTCTCCCCATCAACCCTGTCCGCTCGGGCAGACGGTTCTTACGCCTGGGTCTGCGCGGTTGAAACCTGCGCGGTGCGCTCGAGGCGTTCGCGAGATCGACGCGACTGCGAGAAAGTGCGAGTAGGGGTCGCGGTAGCGTCGATCTCGCGGTTGCCGCCTCAGGCGATCGACAGCGCGATGCCGTCGAGGATGTCGCGCTCGCTGACCACCAGCTCGTTGATTCCGGCGCGCTCGCCGAGGGCACGCGCCAGCTCCTCGACCACGATGGCGCCGCCACCGATCACGTCCACCCGGCCCTCGTGCATGGGTCCGAGCGCGGCGCGTTGACGGCGCGTCATCGCGATCAGACCGCCGCAGACCTTCAGCAGATCGTCGAACCCGACCCGCGACAGATGAATCGCATCCGAGTCGTAGGTGGCCAAGTTCAGCGCCAGCGCCGACAACGTGGTCATGGTGCCCGCCACGCCGACCCACGTCTGCGCCCGCTCGACGGGCACGGCGGCGAAGGCTGCGGCGAGACCGTCACGGACGACCGCACGCGCATCGGCGATCTCGGCTGCGGTGGGTGGATCGGACTTCAGGCACCGCTCGGTGAGCCGCACGCAGCCGATGTTCGCTGAGTAACTCGCATCGACGTCAGCCGAGCTGCCCAAGACCACCTCCGTCGATCCGCCACCGAGATCGACGACGACGAATGGCGCTGCAGCGGAATCGAGTTCACCGACGGCGCCGCGGAACGACAGCTCGGCCTCCTCGGTGCCGGTGATGACCTCCGCGACGGCACCCGGGACGGCGGCACCCAGCACGTCGGCCGTCATCGCGAAGAACTCGTCACGGTTGGCCGCGTCGCGGGTCGCCGACGTCGCGACCATCCGAACCGTCGGCACCGAATGGGTCTGCAACAGCGCGGCGTAGTCGGCGAGGGCCGCCCGCGTGCGCGCCAGGGCGGCCTCGGCGAAACTCCCCGTCGCATCCACGCCCTCGCCGAGTCGCACGATGCGCATCTCGCGATGCACGTCGGTCAGCCGGCCGTCCGTCACGTCGGCGATCAACAGCCGAATTGAATTGGTACCGCAGTCGATTGCAGCGACCCTCGTCACGGCGTCCACACCTCTCGATCCAGGATTCCGGCCATCGCCGGCTCGGCGGCCAGCACGGCCAGCGCTTCGTCACCGAAGGGATTTACGCCGGGGCCCTTGGCCAGCGAGTGCGCGATGACGACGTGCAGGCACTTGACGCGGTCGGGCATGCCACCACCGGAGAACGTCGTGCCGAGCGACTCGACGGCGTCGCGTTCGGCCAGATACGACTCGTGTGCGCGGCGATAGGCGTCGGCCAGGTCCTGGTCGTAGGCCAGTCGCTCGGTCATCTCGCGCATCAGCCCCGACGACTCCAGTCTGCTTGCCGCGGCGGTCAGCGCGGGATGCGTCAGGTAGTACAGCGTCGGAAAGGGCGTTCCGTCGGGCAGTTTGGGCGCGGTCTTCACGACGCCCGGTTGACCGTTGGGGCAGCGGTAGGCGATCTCCAGGACACCGCGCGGTTCGCGGCCCAGTTGGCGCGCGACGGTGTCGAGATCGGCGAGGTCAACCACCGGGAGGCGGCGGGACGGGCAGAGGTGGCGGCGGCAGCTCCGGCGGCGGCGGAATCAGCGAAACCCCATGCGGCGCATCGGCAATCGTGTGCCACAGCGAGGTGTACCACGGCTGGCCGCTCGGCGGCGTCGCGAGATCCACACCGGGAGTCGCCGCCTGCGGAACGTCACCAGGCGGCAGTTGCACCTGATACGGAATGTCGCCGGGCATGACGAAGCCGAGCCGCTCGCGGGCCTGCGCCGCGATGTACACGGGATCGCCGAGCTTGATCTTCTGCTGCTCCAGATCGGCGATCTGCGAACGCAATTGGGCCTGCGCGTCGGCGAGCTGCTTCATCTCGGTCCGCTGAGCGAAGTACGTCCGCACCGGGCCGGCGATGGTCAGCGTCAGCACGCACACCACGGCCGCCAGGATCGCGGCGCGCCTGGCCGCCGAACCCAGCCGTTGCTCGGACTGCTGTTCGGCCGCATCGGCGATCGCCTTCCTGATCGGTTCGATGACACCGGCGGATTCGCCGTCATCGTCGTCCTCGACCTCGGCCACGGCCTCCGGTGCGGGTCGCGGCTCGATCGCGCGCGGTTCTCGTCGAATCGGGGATGCCCCGCGCGGCCGACCGCCGCCCTTACCCGGCCGCGACGCAGGAGTGCGCCGCTTGGGGTCGGGCCGCTTGGCGTCGGGCATGACCTGAAACCTCCGCCCCGACTATCTGGTCTCGACGGCGAAACGCGGGAACGCAAGGTCACCGGCATAGCGCGCGGCGTCGCCCAGCTCCTCCTCGATGCGCAACAGCTGGTTGTACTTGGCGACGCGCTCGCTGCGGGCGGGGGCGCCGGTCTTGATCTGCCCGCTGCCCACGGCGACGGCCAGATCGGCGATGGTGGTGTCCTCCGTCTCGCCTGAGCGGTGGCTCATCATCGTGCGGTAACCACTGTTGTGGGCGAGCGACACGGCGTCCAACGTCTCGGTGAGCGTGCCGATCTGGTTCACCTTGACCAGCAGCGCGTTGGCCGCGCCCTTCTCGATGCCCTCTTCGAGGCGCTCGGGATTGGTGACGAAGAGGTCGTCGCCGACGATTTGGACGCGGTCACCGATCGCGGTGGTCAGCGACACCCAGCCGTCCCAGTCGTCCTCGGACAGCGGATCCTCGATCGACACCAGCGGGTAGGCGTCGAGCAGTCCGGCGTAGAACTCGGTCATCTGCGCGGCCGTGCGGGTTTCCTTCTCGAAGGCGTATCCCGTGCCCTCGGTGTGGAACTCGGTCGCGGCGACGTCGAGGGCCAGCGCCACGTCGGCGCCCAACTTCAGGCCGGTCGCCTCGATGGCGGAGCTGATCAGGTCGAGCGCCGCCCTGGTGCCTGCGATGTCCGGCGCGAAACCACCCTCGTCACCGAGGCCGGTCGCCAGACCCTGCTTCTTGAGGACCGACTTCAGCGAGTGGTACACCTCGGCACCCCAGCGAAGCGCCTCCTTGAACGACGGTGCACCGATGGGGGCGACCATGAACTCCTGGACGTCGACGCCGGTGTCCGCATGGGCGCCGCCGTTGACGATGTTCATCATCGGGACCGGCAGGATGTGGGCGTTGGGCCCGCCGAGGTAGCGGAACAACGGGAGCCCGGCAGCGTCGGCGGCCGCCTTCGAGACGGCCAGCGACACCCCGAGGATCGCGTTGGCGCCGAGGCGGGACTTGTCGGGCGTCCCGTCGCAGTCGAGCAGCGCCTGGTCGACGAGCCGCTGGTCATCGGCGTTCAGGTGGATCACGGCGGGAGCGAGCTCACTCAACACGGCGTCGACGGCCTTCGCGACGCCCTTGCCGCCGTAGCGGTCACCGCCGTCGCGAAGTTCGACGGCCTCGTGCTCGCCGGTCGAGGCGCCCGAAGGCACCGCGGCGCGGGCGAAGGTGCCGTCGTCGAGCACCACCTCCACCTCCACGGTCGGGTTGCCCCGGGAGTCGAGAATCTCTCGTGCTGCGATCTGCTCGATGACGGGCACTGACGTCTCCTCGCGTGGTGCTGATGCGGACGCTGACAGCCTAGAGCGTATGGCTTGCCCCCGCCGAGAGAGCCGCCGCGGGTTACAGGGAGTGACCCTCGGCGTAGGCGGTCGCCCAGTCGCGGACCGTCCTGGCGTACTGGTCGGACATGTTGTAGGCCCGCAGCGCGTCCATCCAACCCCGCGGCTTGGCGAGGTCCTTTCCGCGCCAGCAGAGGTATCCCGCCGCCGACAGCGCCGCGTCGTCGATGTTGTCGGGGCTGACGACGCCGTCGTTGTTGGCGTCGACGCCGTAGAGCTTCCAGGTCGCGGGGATGAACTGCATGGGGCCCATCGCCCGGTCCATCAGACGATCGCCGTCCAGCTTGCCGCCGTCGGTGTCCTGGATCGCCATGTTGCCCATCGAACCGTCGAGCCGGACCCCGCGGATGGGCGGCGTCACGTCACCGTTCGGGGCGATGGTGGCACCGCGGTAGGTGCCGTGATGGCTCTCGACCATGCCGATCCCCGCCAGCGTGGTCCACGCCAGGTGACACTTCGGGTTCTCCACCTCGGCGACCCGCGCCGCATACGCGTACGCCTCCAGCGCCGTCGCCGGAATGCCCAGGGCGGGCGCTCGTTCGGCCGCCCACTGGCGCAATTGGTCGGCGGGCCGACCCTTGGCGTGCGTGTCGACCTGCGGAACGGGGTCACCCGGCGGTGGTGGCACGCCCTCGGGTATCGGGATGCCCGTCTGCCAGGAGCAGGACGATGCCAGGAGCAGAGCCGTAGCGACGACAACCGCGACGGCCCGCAGCCAACGCACTGGTGACACCGGACTCCCTCGACACACTCAGATCCCTGCCATCGTCCCATGCGTCTCGACGGTCCCTCCGCCCCCGTTTGACGAGGCGTACCGTTCCCCGACTCACCTTGCTAAGGTGAGCCACACCTAGTATTGGTTAGCCAAAGCTGAGTAAGCCCCTTCGTAGCAAGGACGAATGCATGACCGCGGTCGGCCAACTATCGACGTCACTTCTGGCTGCCGGTCCCAGCATTTCCTCGCAGCTCTTCGGCAGCGCGCTCATCGGTGTGCGTGAGGGCCTCGAAGCCGCCATCGTCGTCACCATCCTGGTGGCGTTCCTCGTCAAGTCCGACGGCCGCGACGCCCTCAAGTGGGTCTGGCTCGGCGTGGGCGCCGCGATCGTCATGACGGTCGCCGTGTTCCTGGTGATCCAGTTCGGCGAGAACACCATCTCGGGCCTGGGCGCCGAGGCCATCGCGGGCGTCGCGTCGGTCATCGCCGTTGCGATCGTCACGACGATGGTGATCTGGATGAAGAAGGCGTCGGCGAGCATGTCGGGCCAACTCCGCGGCGACATGGCGCGCGCCCTGGAAACGGGTGCGCTGGCGGTGCTCTCGCTGTCCTTCCTCGCCGTCGGGCGCGAGGGCGTCGAAACCGCGCTGTTCATGGTGGGCTTCGCCGACGCCAAGACGCTCTGGCCGCTGACGGGCCTGGTCGTCGGCGTGCTCATCGCCGTGGCGATCGCATTCGGCATGTACAAGGGCGCCCTGCGCATCAACCTGGCGAAGTTCTTCAGATACACCGGGGCGTTCCTGGTCGTCGTCGCCGCAGGCATCCTGTCCTACGGCATCGGCGCCCTGCAGACCGTCGGCTGGCTTCCCGGCCTGTCTAATCGGGCCTTCGACATCAGCTCAGGAATTGACTGGTCGTCCTGGTACGGCCAGGTCATCCAGGGCGTCTTCAACGTCACACCGACGCCGACCTGGCTGCAGTTCATCGCATGGGCGCTCTACCTCGTCATCGTCCTCATCGTCTTCCTGCGCCCCTCGAAGGCGCTCGCGAAGCCGGCGGATACCCCACCGCCGGGCACACCCCCCGTCAGCTCCGACCGCACTCCAGAGCCGCAGTCGAACGCCACACCCGAAAGGTCGACCAGGTGAATCCGTCCCTCCACGTCTCCCCTCTCACTGCGAGGGCCGGTGTCGCTGCGGTGGCCGCCATGCTGACGGGCATCTCCCTCGTCGGCTGCCAGGCCAAGGAAGCCCAGACCCCCGCCAGCGGCGGCGAGAACTCCCCCGCCCAGATCACGGTCGACGCGTCCGACACGACGTGCGAGTTGTCGGGCACCGAGAGCGTGACCGGTCCGAGCACCTTCGTGATCACCAACAACGGCACCAAGGTCACCGAGTTCTACGTCTACGGCGAGGGCGACCGCGTGATGGGCGAGGTCGAGAACATCTCCCCCGGGCTCGAGCGCAAACTCATCGTCCAGCTGACGGAGCCGGGCACGTACCAGACCGCCTGCAAGCCAGGCATGATCGGTGACGGCCTCCGCCGTGACTTCACCGTCACCGGTGACGCCGTACAGGTCGACACCGAGGGCCAGTTCAAGGAAGCCGCGGACAACTACAAGCGGTACGTGAACAGCCAGACCGAGGCGCTGATCCCGGCAGTCGACGCGTTCGTCGCCGCGATCAAGGCAAAGGACGTCGCGGGCGCCAAGCGGCAGTTCCCGATCGCCCGCACCTACTACGAGCGCATCGAGCCGGTCGCCGAGTCGTTCCCCGATGACCTCGATCCGCGCATCGACCTCCGCGAGGCCGACCTCGAGCCCGGCCAGAAGTGGACGGGCTTCCACCGGCTGGAGAAGGACCTGTGGGTGACCGGCCTGCAGCCCGACACCGACGCGATCGCCGACCAGCTGGTCGCCCACGTCAAGGAGCTCAACTTTCGCGTGAAGGCCCCCGACTTCGCGATCGACTCCACTCAGATCGCCGGTGGCGCCCAAGGTCTGCTCGACGAGATCGCGTCGAGCAAGATGAGCGGTGAAGAGGACATCTTCAGCCACACCGACCTCTGGGACTTCAACGCCAACCTCCAGGGTTCGCAGACCGCGGTCGCCTCGGTGCGACTGATCCTCGACGAGCGCAACGCCGAGCTGGGCAAGAAGGTCGACCAGCGCTTCGGTGAATCCGAGGCCCTGTTGCAGAAGTACCGCCAGGGTGACGGGTTCGTCTCGTACGACACCGTGACCGAGCCGCAGCGCCAAGAGCTTTCGCGCTCGATCGACGCGCTGTCCAAGGAGGTCAGCCAGGTGCAGGGTGTCATCGCCGGACAGTAGGGGTTCCGGCGCTCAGCAGAATGCCGTGACGCCGGACGTGACTTCCGCCGATCCGGACGTGGCGCGCGGAGGGCTGTCGCGCCGCAAGCTGTTCGGTGCGGCGGGAGTGACGGCGGCCGTGGTCGGCGCGGCCAGCTCGGGTGCGCTGGCCGGCCGGGCGTCGGCCTCCAGTTCCACGTCCAGCGAACTGCAGAGTTCGGTGCCCTTTCGTGGTGAACGCCAGGCGGGGATCGTCACCGCGGCGCAGGACCGCATGCACTTCTGCTCCTTCGACGTCACCACCGACGACCGTGAGGACGTCGTGGCGATGCTCAAGGAGTGGACGGCCATGGCCGAGCGGCTGACGCTCGCCGAAGAAGCCGTCGACAACGGCGCCGTCGGCCTGAACCCGTTCGCGCCGCCTGCGGATACCGGTGAGGCCCTTGGCCTTCCGGCATCACAGTTGACTCTCACCGTCGGCTTCGGCCCGTCGTTCTTCGTCAAGGACGGCAAGGACCGGTTCGGCATCGCCGACAAGCGTCCGGAGGCGTTGATCGATCTGCCCAAGTTCCCCAACGAGACGATGGACCCCGGCAAGAGCCACGGTGACATCTGCGTCCAGGCCTGCGCCAACGATCCGCAGGTCGCCGTGCACGCCATTCGGAACCTCGCCCGCGTCGCGTTCGGTACGGCCGCGGTGCGCTATTCCCAGCTCGGCTTCGGTCGTACGTCGTCGACCACGCGCGACCAGGCGACGCCTCGAAACCTGTTCGGGTTCAAGGACGGAACGTCCAACCTCAAGGCCGAGGACACCGGCGCACTGGACCAGCACGTCTGGGTGGCCGACGGTGACGGCCCGGCGTGGATGACGGGTGGTACCTACCTGGTGACCCGACGCATCCGGATGCGCATCGAGAACTGGGACCGCACCACGCTCCTCGAGCAGGAGCGAGTCATCGGGCGACTGAAGGGCACCGGCGCCCCGATCGGGTACGCCGACGAGTTCGATGCGCTGGACTTCACCACCAAGAGCTCGAAGGGCACCCCGCTCATCGACATGGACGCCCACGTCCGGCTCGCGTCGTCGGACAATCTCGGCGGGATCCAAATCCTTCGTCGCGGTTACAACTTCACCGACGGCACGGACGGTTTCGGCCATCTGGACGCCGGTCTGTTCTTCATCGCGTTCGTGCGCAATCCGGCGACGTCGTTCGTCCCCATGCAGATGGAACTGTCGCGGCGCGATGCGCTCAACGAGTACATCACCCACACCGGCACCGCACTATTCGCATGCCCGCCGGGACTCCGAGAGGGTGACGCGTCGGCCTACTGGGGCTCGAGGCTGCTGTCCTGATCCACGGGCTCGGGCTCGTCGGTCACGTCGTCCTCGTCGACCAACTGCTCGTCGGTCGGCCAGTGGGCACGCCATTCTTCTTCGGTGACCACACCGAGCCCAGCGGCGTCGAGCTCCTCGGGAACCTCAGGGCTGCGCCGACTGGCGAGGACGTTCTGCTCGACCTTGCGGACGGTTTCCATGAACTCCAATGTCCTTGCGCGCAAAACATTCTCGGGGTCGCTGCCCAATGCCAGCCCGATCGACACCAGCCCCTCGGGCAGGAGGTCGTTCGGCAGGCCAGCCGCAGTGACCCGCTCGACGACCTTCTGCGTCAGCGCCAAGGCAGGCTGAGCGGTGGGCACGTCATCCATGGACGAGCCGCGTGACTTCTCCTGAGCCTTGCGTTCTTCCCACTGGGCCAACTGGTCGTCGAGCGAAACCGCTTCGCCGGCAAGCACTGCCGGAACCCGGTTGCCGAGTTTGCGTACCAGCGCGTCGGCCACGTCGTCGATGCTGAACGGCAACTTCAGGGCATCCTCGGCGATCCGCGCATGGAAGAGCACCTGGAGCAACACGTCGCCGAGTTCCTCGCGCAGTTCGTCGGCATTGCCGCTGCGGACCGCGTCGAACAGTTCGTAGGTCTCCTCGAGCAGATACCTCCGGAGTGTTTCGTGAGTCTGCTCGCCCTCCCACGGCCCGGAGGTGCGCAGCGTGTCCATGATCGCGACCGCGTCGAGAAGCCGTTCGCCGGGTTGCGGGGCAGGCGCGGAGATAAGCCTCGCGCCTGCGGCGAGGCGCGCCTTGACCATGGGGTGATTGGGGTCCGAGGACAGCAGCACCGGAGCGTCCTCACCGGTGTAGGCGGGCCGCGACGCGGGCAGCGACCACGGCACCTTGACGGGCATCTCCTCGGTGTACTGCACGTCACCGGCGAGCAGCGTGATGGCCTCCACGGGCACCAACGACGGGCGGCGCGGATCCACCAGGACGACGGTCACCTCGACCGTCGCCGCTCTAGCGCTGGCCACTTGCTCATGGGGCAATACCTCCGAGGTTGGTTATATCAACATCCGCTTGAGGTTTTCCATCCAGCGCCAACAGCAAACCAGCCACCACGCGCAGCAATTCGGCGTCACGGACCCGCGGCGCGGCGACACCGCTGCCGGCGCGGGGGATCGGAATCGTGATCGTCGACGTCGTCGCACGGTACGTCGCCGAGGGATACACCCGCTTGAGCCGCAGTTGCTGAGAGTCCGGCAGCGTCAGCGGGGTGACCTTGATCGACGACGCCGACGGAGCGCTCACCTCGGTGACCCCGTACTGACGGCACAGCAGGCGCAACCGGGCCACCGCGACCAGTCGCTCGGCGGGCTCCGGCAGCGGACCGTACCGGTCGACGAGTTCCTCGACGACACCCCCGATGGCCGCGTCGTCGGAGGCGGCCGCCAATCGGCGGTAGCCCTCCAGCCGCAGTCGGTCGCTGCCGATGTACTCCGGCGGCAGGTGCGCGTCGACGGGCAGGTCGATGCGCACGTCCTTGGGTTCCTCGACGGCCGCAACGGTATTGCCGTCGACCACCGCCCGGTAAGCCTCAACCGCCTCACCCACCAGGCGTATGTAGAGATCGAAGCCGACGCCTGCGACGTGACCGGACTGTTCCGCGCCCAGAACGTTTCCGGCACCGCGGATCTCCAGGTCCTTCATCGCTACCGCCATGCCAGCGCCGAGCTCGTTGTTCTGCGCGATCGTGGCGAGCCGGTCGTACGCCGTCTCCGTCAGCGGCACCTCGGGCGGGTAGAGGAAGTAGGCGTAACCCCGCTCGCGGCTACGGCCGACGCGACCACGCAACTGATGTAGCTGAGAGAGACCGAACGTATCCGAACGCTCGACGATGAGCGTGTTCGCGTTCGAGATGTCCAGACCGGTCTCGACGATCGTGGTGCACACCAGGATGTCGAACTCACGGTTCCAGAACCCCTCGACCGTGCGTTCCAGCGCTTCCTCGGGCATCTGACCGTGAGCCACCACGACCCTGGCCTCCGGCACCAAAGCCCTGACCTTGGCCGCCGCCGAGTCGATGGTCCGGACCCGGTTGTGGATGTAGAACGCCTGGCCGTCGCGGAGCAGCTCGCGCCGCAGCGCCGCGGCGACCTGCTTGTCGTCATGGGGGCCGACGTAGGTGAGGACGGGGAACCGCTCCTCGGGGGGGGTGAGGATCGTCGACATCTCGCGGATGCCGGCCAGGCTCATCTCCAGCGTCCGTGGGATCGGCGTCGCACTCATCGTCAGTACGTCGACGTGGATGCGCATCGACTTGATGTGTTCCTTGTGCTCAACGCCGAAGCGCTGCTCCTCGTCGACCACGACCAGGCCGAGGTCCTTCCACGTCACACCGGTCTGCAGCAGCCGGTGGGTGCCGATCACGATGTCGACCGAGCCGTCCTTCATACCCTCGAGCACCTTGCGCGACTCGGCGTTGTCGGTGAAGCGGGACAGACCCTTGACGGTGACCGGGAAGCCCGACATGCGCTGGGTGAAGGTCTGCAGGTGCTGGTCGGCCAGCAGCGTGGTGGGCACCAGCACCGCGACCTGCTTGCCTGCCTGCACCGCCTTGAAGGCAGCCCGCACCGCGATCTCGGTCTTGCCGTAGCCGACGTCACCGCAGATCACGCGGTCCATCGGCACCGGCTTCTCCATGTCGGACTTGACCTCGGTGATCGCGGTCAGCTGGTCGACGGTCTCGGTGAACCCGAACGCGTCCTCCATCTCCGCCTGCCACGGGGTGTCCGGGCCGAACGCGAAACCGGGCGCGGCCTGACGCTTGGCATACAACGCCACCAGCTCACCCGCGATCTCGCGAACGGCCTTGCGCGCCTTCGTCTTCGTGTTGGTCCAGTCGCTGCCGCCGAGCCTGCTGAGGTTCGGCTCCTGCCCCCCGACGTAGCGGGACAGCTGATCCAGCGAATCCATCGGCACGAACAGCTTGTCCGACCCGCCGCCCCGCTTGGCCGACGCGTACTCCAGCACCAGGTACTCGCGCCGCGCGCCGCCGATGGTGCGCTCCACCATCTCGACGAACCGGCCGATGCCGTGCTGGTCGTGCACGACGAGGTCTCCGGCCGTCAGCGCCAGGGGGTCGACGACGTTGCGGCGCTTGGCGGCCAGCCGCTTGCCCTCGGTGGCAGTGGCCCGGTTGCCGGTCAGGTCGGTCTCGGTGATCACGACGAGGTTCGCGCCCGGCAGCACCGCACCGTCGCGGAGCGGCCCCCTGAGCACGCCGACCACGCCGGGCTTCGGCACGTCGCCGGGGGCCAAGATCGAAGCGGCCGTATCGGATTCACCCAACTGCTCGACGATGCGGTGGGCGGTGCCCGTGCCGGGGGTCACGATGGCGGCGAGCCCGCCCGTCGTGACGTGCGCGCGCAGCATCGCGAACATCTCGTCGAGGTTGTTCTGCTGCCCCCTCGCCGACGGCGCCGCACGGATGTCGAGTTCGGCAGCGGAACCATCGGCCAACTGACTGAGCGTCCACCACGGATGCCCGCCGACCGCGGCGCCGGCTCGGACGTCGGCGAGCTCGCGGAATCCGGACCCGCCGAGTTGCTCGACGTCGATCGGCGCCTCGGCTCCCATCGCCGCGACCGACCACGACGCCTCGAGGAACTCCTGTCCCGTCTTGATCAGGTCCGCCGCGCGCGTCCGGACCTTCTCCGGGTCGCAGACCAGCACCGGCGCGCCCGCGGGCAGATGGTCGGACAGCAGCGACAGCTCGGTCGGCCGGAGGACGGGGAGCAGCGCCTCCATGCCGTCGACGGGGATGCCCTCGCCCAGCTTGGCCAACATGTCGCTGACCGTGCCGGTGACCCGGTTGTCGTCGTGGGGCTGGTGGGCGGACAGCGCGGCGGCCCGCTGACGCACGTCGTCGGTCAGCATCAGCTCGCGGCACGGGACGGCGATCAGGGTGTCGATGACGATGTCGGGCAGCGATCGCTGGTCGGCGACCGAGAACATCCGCATCTCCGAGACCTCGTCACCCCAGAACTCGACGCGGACGGGATGCTCCGCCGTCGGGGCGAAGACGTCGAGGATGCCGCCGCGAACCGCGAACTCGCCGCGCTTCCCGACCATGTCCACCCGGGTGTAGGCGAGTTCGACCAGCCGCTCCAGCACCCCGTCGAACTCGGCCTCCTTGCCGACGGTCAGGGTGACCGGCTCGACGTCCGCCAGATCCGGCGCCATCGGCTGCAGCAGTGAGCGTGCGGTGGTGACCACGACCCGCAGTGGCGCGCCCAACCGCCGGTCGTCGGGTTTGGCCAGTCGGCGCAGCACCATCATCCTGGCGCCGACCGTTTCGACGCCCGGCGAGAGTCGCTCGTGCGGCAACGTCTCCCAGGACGGGAACATCGCGACGGCGTCGCCCAGCACGGCGCGCAGTTCCGCGGTCAGGTCGTCGGCCTCCCGGCCGGTGGCGGTGACGACGAGCAGCGGGCCCGCCTCGGCCAATGCTGCGGCGACGAAGAGCCGGGCGCTGGCGGGGCCGACGAGGGCCATTTCGGCGACGGCGTCGGCGGCGCGGCGCGTCAGGTCTGCCAGACCGGGATCGGACAGCGCGAGACGGACCAGGCCCGCCATCGGAGTCTGGACATGGGGGTGCCCCGATGTGGTCATTGTGGACTCATCTTAGTCGCCACTCACGTTGTTCCGTCGAGTGGCCACTTGTGCCACGCGATCGTCCAAAAAGCGTGTGGTAACTGGCCATTCGGCTTCCCGCGCGCGTGGAGGTGGCTACTGCTGGTCGTGCAGCTCCGGATCGGCTTCGAGGTGCGTCAACCCGTTCCACATCAGATTGACCAGGTGCGCGGCCACGACTTCCTTCTTCGGCTCCCTGGTGTCCAGCCACCACTGCGCGGTCATCGACACTGAGCCGACGAGCGCCTGGGCGTAGAGCGGTGCGAGCTCGGGGTCCAGGCCGCGGCGGGAGAAGTCGCCGGCCAGGATCGACGCCACCTGGCTGACGGCGTCGTTGAGCAGGCTCGAGTACGTGCCGGAGGCGATGCTGGCCGGGGAGTCGCGGATGAGGATGCGGAAGCCGTCGGTGCGCTCCTCGACATAGGTGAGCAGGGCGAGTGCCACCCGCTCGACCCGTACCCGGGAACGGTTGTTGGTCAGCGACGAGGTGATGCCGTCCAGCAGTGCCGACATCTCGCGGTCGACCACCACGGCGTACAGGCCCTCCTTGCCGCCGAAGTGCTCGTACACGACGGGCTTGGACACGTTGGCCCGCTGGGCGATCTCCTCGACGGACGTGGCGTCGTATCCACGCTCGGCGAACAGCGACTTGGCGATCTCGACGAGCTGCTGGCGACGTTCGGTGCCCGTCATGCGCGCGCGGGGTGCACGCACTTCCTTCTCCGGCGCTGCCACGGCTGCCAGAGTAGGGCTTCGACTAAAGTCACACCCGCAGTCCGTCGTGGTGTAATCGGCAGCACCTCTGATTTTGGTTCAGATAGTTCAGGTTCGAGTCCTGGCGACGGAGCAACATCTACCGCGAGCATGCGTGTCTGCTCCGCGACACGCCGCTTGGACCGGCACGACGCGCACGCTCGCCCGGGAGTGAGGGATCCATGACGACACGAGGCGAAACCGCGGTCATCGTCCTGGCGGCAGGGGCAGGCACCCGGATGCAGTCCGACGTGCCCAAGGTCCTGCACACGCTGGCGGGCCGCAGCGTGATCGCGCACGCCCTCCACGCCATCGCGAAGGTCTCCCCGCGGCACCTGGTGGTCGTGGTCGGCAAGGACCGCGACCGCGTCATCCCAGCCGTCGCCAGCCTGGCCGAAGAACTCGACCGCCCGATCGACGTCGCCATCCAGGAGGAACAGCTGGGCACCGGACACGCCGTCACCTGCGGACTGGCCGCACTACCCGACGACTTCGAGGGCACCGTGGTGGTCACCGCGGGCGACGTTCCCCTGCTGGACGCCGACACCCTGGCCGGGCTCATCGACGCCCACGGCAGTGAGGCCGTCGCGGCGACACTGCTGACCACGACGCTTCCCGACCCCACGGGATACGGCCGGATCCTGCGCACGCAGGACGGCGAGGTGATGAGCATCGTCGAGCAGGCCGACGCCACGGCCTCGCAGCGGGCGATCCGCGAGGTCAACGCCGCCGTGTACGCGTTCGACGCCGCGACGCTGCGCTCCGCACTGACCAAACTGCGCTCCGACAACGCGCAGCGCGAGCTCTACCTCACCGACGCCATCGAGATCATCCGTCGCGGCCAACAGCGGGTACGGGCCCGACACGTGGACGACAGTGCGCTGGTGGCGGGCATCAACGACCGTGTCCAACTGGCCGATCTGCACCGCGAGCTCAACCGGCGCATCGTCGCCAACCTGCAGCGCAGCGGGGTGACCGTCGTCGACCCGGCCACGACGTGGATCGACGTCGACGTGACCGTCGGTCGCGACACCGTCGTCGCCCCGGGCACTCAACTGCTCGGCACCACCCGCATCGGCGCGCGCTGCCAGATCGGGCCCGACACCACCCTGACCGGCGTGACCGTCGGCGACGGCGCCACCGTGATCCGCACCCAGGGCTCGTCCTCGGTGATCGGCGACGCGGCCGTCGTCGGCCCGTTCGCGTACTTGCGGCCGGGCACTGAACTCGGGACGGAAGGCAAGATCGGCACGTTCGTCGAGACCAAGAACGCGACCATCGGAGCCGGGACCAAGGTGCCACACCTGACCTACGTCGGCGACGCCGACATCGGCGAGAACAGCAACATCGGCGCCTCCAGCGTGTTCGTCAACTACGATGGAGAAACCAAGCGGCGCACCACGATTGGCTCCCACGTGCGCACCGGATCAGACACCATGTTCGTGGCGCCCGTCGTCGTCGGCGATGGCGCCTACACGGGGGCCGGCACGGTCGTGCGGGAGGACGTGCCGCCCGGCGCGCTGGCCGTCTCGGCGGGGCCGCAGCGCAACATCGAGGGCTGGGTAGCGCGCAAACGACCCAACAGTGCCGCGGCGCAGGCAGCCCGAAACGCGACCGACGACGGCGACCAATCGGACACCTGACGTTGGCATTCTGGCAACCCGGCCACGCGGCCCCAGAATCGCTACGTACGATTGCCCCGTATCGATCCCCGACGGCAAAGGCAGCTCTCAGTGGCCACGGACTGGACCGACAATCGCAAGAACCTGATGCTGTTCTCGGGTCGCGCGCATCCCGAGCTAGCCGAGCAGGTCGCGAAGGAACTGGACGTCAGCGTCACCGCGCAGACTGCCCGTGACTTCGCGAACGGTGAGATCTTCGTGCGCTTCGACGAGTCGGTGCGCGGCTGCGATGCCTTCGTACTGCAATCCCATCCCGCGCCGCTGAACAAGTGGCTGATGGAACAGCTGCTCATGATCGACGCACTCAAGCGGGGTAGCGCCAAGCGCATCACGGCGATCCTGCCCTTCTATCCCTACGCCCGCCAGGACAAGAAGCACCGCGGGCGTGAACCGATCTCGGCACGCCTGGTCGCCGACCTGCTCAAGACCGCTGGCGCCGACCGCATCGTCTCCGTCGATCTGCACACCGATCAGATCCAGGGTTTCTTCGACGGGCCCGTCGACCACATGCGCGGCCAGGCACTGCTGTGCGGGTACATCGCCGAGAACTACGCCAGTCACGACATGGTCGTCGTCTCCCCCGACTCCGGGCGCGTGCGCGTCGCCGAGAAGTGGGCCGATTCGCTCGGCGGCGTACCGCTGGCGTTCATTCACAAGACCCGCGATCCGATGGTGCCGAACCAGGTCAAGTCCAACCGCGTGGTGGGCGACGTCAGAGGCAGGACTTGCATCCTCACTGACGACATGATCGACACCGGTGGCACCATCGCCGGCGCGGTCAAGCTGCTCAAGGAGGACGGCGCGGCCGACGTCATCATCGCCGCCACCCACGGTGTGCTGTCCGACCCGGCCCGCGACCGACTGGCCGAGAGCGGCGCCCGCGAAGTGGTGGTCACCAACACGTTGCCGATCGGCGAGGACAAGATGTTCCCCCAGCTGACCGTGCTGTCGATTGCGCCGCTGCTGGCCAGCACCATCCGCGCGGTGTTCGAAAACGGCTCGGTGACGGGACTGTTCGACGGGGATGCCTGAGATGTCCGACGGCCGTGAGATTTCGTGACGTTGGTCCACTCCATCGGTGTGCTGGCGACGGCGCTGGTGCTCGCCGGCTGTGGCTTCGGAGGCGGCGACGCCGCGGCGCCGTCGTCGTCGGCCCAGGCGACGTCGTCGACGAGCGTGATCCCCTCGATGACCCCGGCGCCCCCGCGCACCACGCCGGCCACGGGAAAGCCGTTGGCGTTCAAGGACTACTTGGCCTCGATCAACGTCACGGGAGAGCCCGTCCACCTCGACAAGGCCCCCGGGCTCGCGGTCACGGTGCCCGTCCCCGATGGTTGGGCGCAGACCAGTGATCCGCTGTTCTCGACCGGCGTCGAATTCGTTCAGCCCGTCGGGGCCGCCGGTTCGTTTCCGTCGGCGACCCTGATGGCCATCCGCCTCGTCGGCGACTTCGACCCCAAGGACGCGATCCGCCACGCCAACTCCGATGCGCTGGCGCCGACCGCCACGAACGTCTCCGAGTCCTTCGACGACTACGACGGCTTCCCGTCTGCCGCGACCCAGGGCATCTCGGGCGGCGACGAGCACTTCAGCCGGATCGTCCTGGCCGACGTACCGTCGACCAGTGAGCGCTACCTGGTTCAGCTCACCGCGACGACGCCCGCCGATCAGCCGATCGCGCAGTCGTCCCCGGTGAAGGACGTCGTCTCCGGCTTCAAGGTGGCGGTCTCGTGAGGGTCGCGGGAATCGCGGGAGCCGTCTTCGTGGTCGCCCTCGCCGTGGCCGGGTGTAGCCCGTCGGCGCCGGACTACAAGTCCATCTGGACCACGACGACCACGACCACCACCGCTCCGAGCACCGACAAGCCGATCTCCATCTCGACGTACTTCGAGAACAGCGGCATCACAGGAGCACCCGTCGCACCCGACAAATTGACCGACCTGACGGTGTCCGTACCCGAGCCGCCGGGCTGGAAGCCCTACTTCAACGTGAACCTCTCGCCAGGCACGCGAACCATTGCCAAGGGCGACACGTACCCGACGGCGATGCTCCTCGTCTTCCAGTTGGACGGGAACTTCGACGTCGCCGAGGCGTTGAAGCACGCCAACGGCGACGCCGAGTTGTCGGAGAACTTCAAGCAACTCAATGCCTCCAACGACAACTTCCGCGGATTCCCCTCGGCGATGATCGAGGGCAGCTACGACCTCAACGGGCAGCGGATGCAAAGCTACAACCGGATCGTGATCGCCGAAGGCACTCCGGCACGGGCCAATCTGCCCGGACAGAAGTATCTGATCCAGCTCACCGTGACCGCGTTCGCCGACCAGGCCCAAGCCGACGGGCCGGACATCCAAGCGATCATCAAGGGCTTCACCGTCGCCAAGAAATAGGACTCTCTATTCTGGGCGGCACGAGTGACTGGACGTCGAAGGATCTGCCCCGATTTGCCGGGCGGACCGTCATCGTCACGGGAGCCAACAGCGGGCTCGGTGAGGTCACCGCGCGGGAACTGGCCCGCGTCGGCGCCAAGGTCGTCGTGGCCGTGCGCAACCTCAAAAGGGCAACGCCGCAGCGGCGGGCATGACCGGCGAGGTGGAGGTCCGCAAGCTCGATCTGCAGGACCTGTCCTCGGTGCGGGCATTCGCCGACTCGATCGACGCGATCGACGTGTTGGTCAACAACGCCGGAATCATGGCGGTGCCGTACGCCCAGACCGTCGACGGCTTCGATAGCCAGATCGGTACCAACCACCTCGGGCACTTCGCGCTGACGAACCTGCTGATGCCCAAGATCTCCGAGCGGGTGGTGACGGTGTCGTCGATGATGCACCTGATCGGCAAGATCAGCCTCAAGGACCTGAACTGGAAGTCGCGGCCCTACTCCGCGTGGCTGGCCTACGGCCAGTCCAAGCTGGCGAATCTGCTGTTCACCAGGGAGCTGCAGCACCGGCTCGACGCCGCGGGCTCGACGGTGCTGGCGGTCGCCGCCCACCCGGGTTACTCGGCCCCCAACCTGCAGGGCCACGCCACGGGCAAGATCAGCAGCACGCTCATGTCGCTGGGCAACAAGCTGGCCACCGGCGCCGACTTCGGGGCCCGTCAGACCCTCTTCGCCGTGTCGCAGCCGCTGCCCGGCGACAGCTTCATCGGTCCGAAATTCGGCATGGCGGGGCCCACCGGCCTGTCGGCGCGCAGTCCGCTGGCCAGCAACACCAAGACCGCGACGGCGCTCTGGGACCTGTCCGAGCAGCTCGTGCAGACCAAATTCGCAGTCTGATTTCGTAGTCGCACCCGGCTTGCGCTAGCCTTGCGGACGATCACGGCGAGGGTGGACTCATCAGGCCACCGTTATCGACGGGAACTGATTCGCAGCACAGCTGCTTCTAGTCGCCCTCACCGTGCCACCGAGACCAAACGGCACAGGAGCGACATCACATGGCCAAGACTGCGGCCCACGCATCGAACAATCTGACCGCTGAGGTCCGAACCAAGACCGGCAAGGGCGCGTCGCGTCAGGCCCGTCGCGACGGCAAGGTGCCCGCCGTCCTCTACGGCCACGGCGCCGATCCCCAGCACCTGACGCTGCCCGCCCGCGAGTTCGCCGCCGTGCTTCGTAACTTCGGCACCAACGCGGTCCTCACCCTCGACATCGACGGCAAGGAAGCCCTGGCGCTGCCGAAGGCGATCGAGATCCACCCGATCCGGCGCAACATCCAGCACGTCGACCTCATCATCGTCCGTCGCGGCGAGAGAGTCACCGTCGAGATCAACGTCGTCGTCGAGGGCGACGCCGGCCCGGACACCCTGGTCAACCAGGAGTCCAACACCATCGAGATCGAGTCCGACGCGATGTCCATCCCCGAGAGCCTGACGCTGTCGGTCGAGGGCATCCCGGCGGGCACGCAGTTCCTCGCCTCGCAGGTGCCGCTGCCCGACGGCGTCACGCTGATCTCCGATCCCGAGCTGCTGGTCGTCAACGTCATCCAGGCACCGACCGCTGCGGACCTCGAGGCCGAAGGCGCCGGCGAGAGCGCCGACGCACTGGTTGCCGAGGAGTCCGACGAGGCCGAGGGCGACGCCGCCGAGACCGAGTCCGAGTAATCCGGGTAGGGGCGGGTCCCTGACGTGGCCGAACCGCTCTTGGTGGTCGGCCTGGGCAATCCCGGACCGCGGTACGCGACGACGCGGCACAATCTGGGCTTCCTCGTCGCCGACATCCTCGCCGATCGCCTCGGCTCGGGTTTCAAGGTGCACAAGAAGTCCGGCGCCGAGGTGACGACGGGTCGCCTCGGCGGGCGGTCGGTGGTGCTGGCCAAGCCGCGCGTCTACATGAACGAGTCCGGACGCCAGGTCGGCCCGTTGGCCAACTTCTACTCGGTGCCTCCGGCCGACGTCATCGCCATCCATGACGAGCTGGACATCGACTTCGGTCGGATCCGGCTCAAGCTGGGGGGCGGCGAAGGTGGCCACAACGGCCTGCGCTCCGTCGCTTCGGCGTTGGGCACCAAGGACTTTCAGCGCGTGCGTGTCGGGATCGGACGGCCGCCCGGCCGCAAGGACCCCGCGACCTACGTGCTGGAGAACTTCAACGCCGCCGAACGCCCGGAGGTCGGCACGATCTGCGAGCAGGCCGCCGACGCCACCGAACTGTTGATTCAGTTGGGCCTCGAGGCCGCGCAGAGCACCGTCCACGCCTGGGGCTGACCACTCCTTGCGCGAGCGTGCGTGTCTGCGGCCAACACGCCGAGGCGATTTCGCACTTTGCGCACGCTCGCGGCCGCCTCGGCTCTAGCTCAAGCCGTGAATCCCGCTGTCGACCACCTTCACCGGCTTGTGCGGGTACCGCTTCTCGGCGTGCGCCTTCGCGGCCGAGTTCGGCAGCACGTAGAGCGTCTCCCGTTTGGCCCGAAGCGGTTTCAACACCAGGTCCATGAAGCCCTTTCGGTCATCGAGGAACGGTTCGATGACGTCCTCGCCCGCCGGGCAACCGCCAGGCAGTACGCGGCCTCGTAGTTCGCCTTGAAGGACAGGCTCTGCCACATCGACGCATTCTCCGAATCGGGGACGCGAGAACGGAAGTCCGCTGCGTCGGAACTGTCGGCGATGGTCGACAGTTAGTCGGTGAAGCCGCCCATGAACTCGCGGTAGTTGTGCACCGAGCACGCGACGAAGTCGAACTCGCCGTCCTTGCCGATGGCCCCCACGGGGCACGCCGCGACACACAGCTTGCACTCCAGACACGGTGAATAGTCAAGCGGTTCAACGTAACTGGACACCGGCGCGTCGACCAGGAAGGTGGCGAGCAGGATGAAGTTGTCGAACTCGGGGTGGATCACGTTGCGGTGGATGCCCATCACGCCAAGACCGGATGCCACCGCGACCGGCTTGTGCGCGACGACCCAGATCCGGCCAGGAAACTCGTCCATCTCCATCGGAAACGTTGCCGACGGGTTCAGCGCACGGTGTCCGGCGTCCTGCAGTGCGCGGGTGACCCGGTGCGTGGCCTCGTTGATGATCTCGCCGGTGCGGTGGAACTCCTGGTTGGCGACGCTGCGCGCAACCGATCGGACGTTGTCGCGGTTCATGCGCACGACCAGCGAGATGTAACTCCTGGTGCCGGGCAGCGCGGATTCGACGTGCTCGCGTTCGGAGGCCAGGTCTGGATTGTCGACGCTGGCGAAGGCGACGTCGTCGGCACCCGCGGCCAGACAGGTCTGGCGTGGCCATTCGGCGTCGATCACGGCGGGTGGCGGTTCGGTCTTGCGGGCGAGCACCTTTCGCACGGTGGGGTGGTTGGCGATTCGTCCGGAGACGCGATCCGTCATTCTAGGTATAGTAGACAATACTCAGTGTGCGTAAAGATCTACCAAGAGCCCCTAAGAATTGCGTACGGATCGTCGCCCTCGCGCGCGGCACGGCGTAGACCTGAAGACATGAACGATTCGACCCACGAGCCCCGCTGGCGGCAATTGCTCGACGGCGGGCACACCTGGGGTTCACTGGCCGTCTCGCCGAGGCGTTACGGCGTCACCCGCTACCGACTCGTGGTCTTTCCGCCCGGCATCTCGGCCGAGGATCGGATGCTGCTGCGCGCATGGCGCGCATGGCCGGTCTGGGGAATCACGTTATTCCTGGCCTTGGAGATCCTCCTGGTTCCCGCCATCGGTTCGGGCGCAGCACTCGGAATCTCCACTGTCGCCTTCCTCGGCACGGGAGCGGCGGTCATGGCGATGGCCGGCGCCACTCGCGGCGGCGTTCGGACACTGGCGGCGGTCCGCATGGCGGGTGCCGACGACACTCTCATCGCCGAGAGGTTCGCCGAGTTGTGCTCGCTGGCGGACGACCTGGCACGTGCCGACCGCGCACTCGCCGACGGCGAGATCGGCGCCGTCGAGCACGAGTTGCTGATTTGGCGCGTCTACGACCGGATGCCCGCCGGCGCCCGCACGCCCGCCTAGTCCGACGTGCGGCGCGTGTAGGCGCGCAGCGCAAACGGTGCGATCACCGCGGTCATGACCAGCGACCACAGGATGGTGGCCAGCACCGGATGGTGCAGCGGCAACTGCGCTTCGGGCGGGGCCGCAGGGCCGTTACCCCACAGTTCGCGCATGGCCTGCGCCAGCGACGAGACGGGGTTCCACTCGGCGATCACCCGGAGCCACTTGGGCATCGGCTCGGTGGGCGCGAACGTATTGGCCAGGAAGGTGATCGGGAACAGCACGGTGAACATCACGCCGTTGACCGCCTCCACCGACCGCATCAGCGATCCTACGAGGATGCCGAACCAGATCATCCCGAAGCCGAATACCAGGATCAACGCGAACGCGAGCACGGCCTCCGCGACGCCTCCCCTGATGCGCCAACCGATGCACAGTCCGGTGATCGCCATGACCACGATGCCGATCGACGAATGGATCAGGCTCGCGACACTGCGGCCGATGAGCACCGACGACCGCCGGATGGGCAACGACCGGAACCTGTCGATGATGCCCTTCTCGACGTCGGCGGTGATGCCGGAGGCGACGACGAATGCGGTGAACACGATGGTCTGCGCCTGAATGCCGGGCAGGAGGAATTCACGGTAGGACGACCCGCCGGTGTTGGCGATCGAGGCGCCGAAGACGAACGCAAAGAGCAGAACGAACATGATCGGCTGTACCGTGACGTCGCTCAGCATCTCCGGCATGCGCCTGGTGTGGATCATGTTGCGCTTGACCATGATCCAGGACTGTTGGAACACGGTGGTTTGACGCGTCTCCGGCCGCGACGCATCGACGGCGGATCTCGGCGCAACGGTCGTCATACTCGGCTCTCCTCGGTTTCGTCGTCCTCGGCACGGTGGCCGGTGAGGGACAGGAAGACGTCATCGAGGCTCGGTCTGGACAGTCCGATGTCGTCGACCTCGATCCGGCGCTCCTGCAGCCAGCCGGCCACCCGCGTCATGTCGGCTATCCCCTCCGCCGCCGCGGTGAGCTGGCGCGCTCCCGCGTCGACGTGCACCTCGATGCCCGCCTTGGTCATCAACTCGCGGGCCGTCTGCAGGTCGGCGGCGTGGGACACCGTCACCACCAGGCTCGCGTTGCCCGCCTGCTGCTTGAGCTGCAGCGGCGTGCCCTTGGCGATGACGCGACCCCGGTCCATGACGACGATGTCGTCGGCGAGTTGGTCGGCCTCTTCGAGGTACTGGGTCGTCAGCAACAGTGTGGTACCGCGAGAAACCAAGTCGCGGAGCACATCCCACAGATCGATGCGGCTGCGCGGATCCAGCCCGGTAGTCGGCTCGTCGAGGAAGAGCACCGGCGGCGACGCGATCAGGCTGACCGCCAGATCGATGCGCCTGCGCATGCCACCGGAGTAGGACTTGACCGGCCGATCGGCCGCCTCGGCGATCGAAAAACGCTCCAGCAATTGGTCTCCGAGCCGGGCGACGTCGCGCCGACCGATGCCGTACAAGGCGCCGATCATGCGGATGTTCTCGCGGCCGGTGAGAAGTTCGTCGACCGTCGCCGCCTGCCCGGTGAGACCCATGTTGCTGCGCACCATCGCGGGCTCGGTCCGGACGTCGTAGCCGGCCACCCGCGCGGTGCCACTCGTCGGCTCCGTGAGCGTCGTCATCATCCGGACGGTGGTGGTCTTGCCCGCGCCGTTGGGGCCGAGGAGTCCCATCACCGTCCCCTGCGGCACGGTGAAGCTCACGCCGTCGACGGCCGGCCTGTCGTCGGCGTCGCCCCCGAACCTCTTGACCAGATCGACGGCCTCGATGGCTGGGGCGTTCATCGGTCAACCGTAGCGAGACACCCCGACGAACGGCCATTCATTTTCAATCGCATGGAGTTTCAGACCGGCCGCGAGGGCCGGACTCATCGCACCGGCATCCCCGGGCTTCGACGAGCGTGCGCAAAGTGTCATCGCGAGCGGCCTGTCGCGGAGCAGACACGCACGCTCGCGCAAGGAGAGGGGGGAGTTACGTGACGAGCGACACCGAGTTCGCGCGACGCAACTTGCCCGACGGCGTCTTCGGAATCGTGCCCGGGCCGAGGACCACGACGTTGCGGGGCCGCACGTCGACCTCCGTCACCACCTCGTGAGCGACCTGGTGCTCGATGCGACGCAACTCGATCGGGTCCTCCCAGGCATTGGACTCCACTGCGACGGCGAACGTCTCGCGGGAGTGGCCCGCGTCGAGCCGGACGGCGACTGCGCAGCCGGGCCGAACGCCCTTGACGCGGCCCGCGGCCCGTTCGATGTCGGTCGGGTAGATGTTGCGGCCGGCCATGATGATGACGTCCTTGACGCGGCCGCAGACCACGACGTGGCCGTTCTCCATCTGGTAGCCGAGGTCACCGGTGTCGTACCAGCCGTGCTGGTCCTGGGCGGGCAGGAAACCGCCCATCGTGATGTAACCGGGCGTCAGTGACTCGCCGCGGAGCTCGATGACGCCGACGCCGCGCGCGGGCATCACCTCGCCGTGCTCGTCGACGACGCGGGCCTCGAGGTCACGCAGCAGCGGGCCGAGGGAGGCCAAACGTCGGGTGTTCCCCTTGGTGGACGGCACGGCGCGCCGCAGTGCGGCCAGCAGATCGGCATCGACTTCGTCGACCACCAGGCCGGCGCCGCACTCCGAGAACGACACGGCGAGCGTCGTCTCGGCCATGCCGTAGGCGGGCAGGATGGCCTCTGGCCGCAGCCCGAAGGGCTTTCCGGCGTCGAGCAGGTCCTCCACGTCGGCGGGCTCCACCGGCTCGGCGCCCGACAGGGCGAAGCGCAGGGTCGACAGGTCGAACTGTCCCGGCTCGGCCTGGTTGCGCAGGCGCTTGGCGAACAGCGCGTAGGCAAAGTTGGGCGCCGCGGTCATGGTGCCCTTGTACTTGTCGATCAGCTTGGCCCACAGCAGCGTGTCGCGCAGAAAGTCCATCGGCGTGACCTTGACCAACTCGGCACCGAAGTACATCGGGATGGTCAGGAAGCCGACCATGCCCATGTCGTGGAAGCAGGGCAGCCAGCTGACCATGACGTCCTTGGTGACGTCGTACTGGGCGCCGATGAACATGGCCTCTGCGTTGGAGTAGACGTTGCGGTGCGTGATCTGGACCGCCTTGGGCGACCCGGTCGAGCCGCTCGTCAACTGCATGAGGGCGAGGTCGTCCTCGTCGGTCTCGACGGGGTCGATGGGCTCGGCCGCGAGGAGGTCGGAGATCTTGAGGACCTTGATGCCCTTCTCCTCCAGCACCGGGATCGCGACGAGGAAAGGCTCGGAGACGATGACGGCCGTGGCCTCGATCATCCCGATGACGTTCATCGTGTCCTCGGCCCACACGACCAGGTCGGTACGCGGGGTGGGCTGGTGCAGCATCGTAAGGCTGGCGCCGCGCATCCAGAGCGCCTGCGCGGTCGGAGCGATCTCCACGGGGAAGCCGGCCAGCACGCCCACGGCGTCGCCAGGTTCGACACCGGCCGCGGCCAGCCCGCCCGCGATGCACCGTGCGCGCTCGTGAACCTCACCCCAGGTGTGACGCACCGGCTCGTGCGGCTCACCGGTGACCATGCCGGTGGTGACCGTCCGAGCGTTGCGGTACATCTTCTCGGTAAACCTGCTCACGACAACCTCCTGGGTATGAGGAGCCCTGCGTCGGCCTCACTGCCGACGCGCGCTTTTCCATGTTCCACCTGTTCGCGCGTGCGTACCCCAAGGAACGCGCACACGATTGGGGTGCGTTTTAGTCTCGAAACGGGTGTTGCAGAGCTGACGCTGGAGGCGATGCCTCGACACACGGCTGGGTTTGCCCAGTCGAGTTGGGCGCGATCGGTGCCACCGCTGCCTGCTCGCCCACCGGAGGCCCCGGCGGGGGAAGTCGTCGTGCCGTCGTCGAAACCGCTAGTCGTCACCGTCGATCATCTTAAGAGACCCTTAAGTAACCGCCAAACTTCTGCGCCGATTGAGGTGTGGGTCACACCGTCCTCGAAGGTGCGGGGACGACGCGGGCACCGTGCACCGGACCGCTGGCCGCACGCACGGTCCGGCATACTCCGGCGCCGGCCAGCTGCGCCCCCACGTCGATCGCGGCGGCGGCCGACGGGCAAAGAAACGCGCACGTCGGCCCCGAACCGGAGACGATGCCCGCCAACGCCCCGGCGTCGACACCCGCGCGCAGCGTCCGGCGCAACCCGGTGTGGAGGCTCACGGCGGCCGGCTGGAGGTCGTTGCCGAGCAGCGGCGCGAGCTCGTGCGGGTCGCCCGACGCCAGCGCGGCTAGCAGGGGCTCGGGATCCACCAGTCTCGACGGCTGCTGCCTGGTGGTGTCTGCCCGCAGCCTGTCGATCTCGCCGAACACCCTCGGCGTCGAGAGTCCGCTGTTCGCGAACGCCAGCACCCAGTGAAAGGTGTTGCGCGCCAACACCGTTGCCAGCTGTTCACCACGCCCGGTACCTAGGGCGGTCCCACCATGCAGCGCGAACGGCACGTCGCTGCCGAGCTGTGCTCCCAAGGCGTGCAGATCTCGACGGGGAACCCCGAGCTCCCACAGCGCGTTCATGGCCACCAGGACGGCTGCGGCGTCTGCGCTGCCGCCCGCCATGCCACCTGCCACGGGGATGGACTTCTCCAGGGAGATGGCTACGTCCGGGGCGCGCCCGACGTGGTCGGCCATCAGCTCCGCAGCGCGCCAGGCCAGGTTGCGATGATCCAGGGGTAACGACGCCCCGTCCTCGCTGAAGCCCTCCCCCGACGACTCCAACGACAGCACGTCGGCGTTGCGCACCGTGATCTCGTCGAACAGCGATACGGCGTGGAACACCGTGGTGAGCTCGTGGTAGCCGTCCTCGCGTACATCACCCACGGCGAGGTACAGATTGACCTTGCCGGGCACGCGAACGGTGACGGACCCAGTCGATACCCACTCGGCGGCAGTGTCGGACTGAGGCACTTAACGACACTAACGTCGCACCGCTGCAACGGGTACGGAAGTGGTGAGATACCCCTCGTTGATCCCGCCGCTCGGCATCCGACCCGCGGATACCGTAGCGGCCTCACGCTAGTGTTTGCTCGAAACTCGAAAGGTGTGTCAAGGATCACCGGGGCGCCGTTCCGGTCCGGTGCCGGACGCTGCCGGACCCTAGCCTGTGAGGATGCTGGCACCGATGGATACGTTCGAGGACTACGTGGTCGACGGTATCCTCGGCCGCGGTGGTTCCGCAACGGTCTATCGGGCGCACCCTGCCGCGGCACCGGACGATCCGGTGGCACTCAAAGTGCTCGACGAGCGCCATCACGACCCGGCCAAAATGACCCGGCTGCTCCGTGAGTTCGAGTTTGCCAGGCGGGTCGCGCACCCGCACGTGGTGACCGTATACGAGTGCGGTCCAGGCTGGCTGGCCATGCAACTGGTCGGGGGTGGCACGGTGCTGAGGCTGGCCGCCAGGGAGGACCGGCTCACCGCCCTCGCCCAGATCGCCGACGCACTGGACCATGCGCACACGCTGGGCATCGTGCACTGCGACGTCAAACCGGCAAACATCCTTGTCTTCGAGCCATTTTCGGACGGCGGCGCGATGCTCACCGATTTCGGCATCGCGCGGGCGGTCACCGACGGCACAGCTCGCCGACCGACTCACGTCGACGCGTCGCTGCCGTACGTGGCGCCGGAGGTGCTTCACGGGCGCGCCCCCTCGGCGGCCTCCGACGAGTATGCGCTGGCATGCACGACGGTCGAACTCCTCACCGGTTCAACGCCGTTCACGGCGCTCACGTCGATGGCATTGGTCGACGCCCACGTGAACAGCCCGGTGCCGAAGTACTCCCGACGGTTCGATTGGATGCCGCGCGCCTTCGACTCGATTCTGGCGAAGGCGATGGCGAAGACGCCCGAACTCCGGTATCGGTCATGCTCGGAGTTCGTCTCGCTGGTCACGCGCGCCATCGGGTGAGCAGGCGATAACACCAGCAACACGTTTCCTTGACTCAACTCCTACCGCCCACGGGGTCACCCCGGGTCGTTGGCGGTTGATTTCCACGAATGACGACGGAATCTCCGATCGCATAAGACAATTCAGCGCTCGCGGACGAAGAAGAAGGCTACGACAAGGGCCTCAAACCCCGCCATCTTCCGGATCGCGGTGTTCTACGTCGGCTCTCTCATCCTGTTGGCGCTGCTGCTGCCGTACACGGCGTACAAGCAGGGCACCAGCCCGTTCGTCAAGTTCTTCTCTAGCATCGGGGTCGAGGGAGCGGGCAGCATCATGAATTTCGTGGTGCTGACGGCCGCCCTGTCGAGTCTGAATGCGGGCTGTACTCCACCGGTCGCATCCTGCGCTCGATGTCGATGAACGGCAGCGCGCCGAAGTTCACCTCGAAGATGTCCAAGAGGGGTGTCCCGTGGGGCCGGCATCGCCCTGACGGCCTGCTGATCGCGCTCCTGGTGATCGTGCCTGCGCTCGTCGGCGGCTGGTACGCCGTCCGCGGACGCGTGCTCGAAGTGGCGCAGGAACGGGTGGGAATCACGGGCAACTACCCCGTCTACGCAGAGACGCCGCTCATGGACGAACTGCGGAACAAGGACGCACGACAAGCCGCCAAGCAAGCCAAGAAGACCGACGGAGAAAGCTAGAGCGACGCGGACGTCCGCGCGTGCTGAGTGCTAGCCGCTCAGTACACGCGGACGTTCGGCTGTGGCGGCGCTGCTTCGACCTGCCCCGACCGCTGCAGCAGCCTGACGAAGTCGGCGATGCCGAGCGTCTCACCGCGCCGAGCCGGGTCGATGCTGGCCGACAGCAGTCGCTCCGCAGATTCGTTGCCCGAACCCGCCCACTCCGCGAACGCGTTGCGCGACGTCTTGCGACGCTGCGCGAAGGCGATGTCGATGAGTCCGAACACCTTCTTGCGGAAGTCGTCGTCGGTGGGCCATGGGGATGTTTCGTAGCGGTCGATGCGAACCAGACCCGAGTAGACCCGCGGAATCGGCCAGAAGACCGTCGGCGAGACCATTCCGTGTCGGCGCACATTGCCGTAGAAGCGCACCTTCGCACTGGGCACGCCGTATTCCTTGCCACCGGGCTCGGCGGCGAGCCGCTCGGCGACCTCGGCCTGAACCATGACCATGACGTTCCGGATCGTCGGGAACTGGGCGAGGAGGTGCAGCAGCGCCGGCACCGCGACGTTGTACGGCAGGTTCGCGACGAGCGCGGTGGGCTGCTCGTCCAGATCGGACGGCATGAGGTCGAGGACGTCGCTGTTGAGCACCACGAGCCTGTTGATCTCACTATGGGAGTGCTCGGCGATCGTCTTGGGGAGCTGACGTGCCAACACCGGATCGATCTCGACCGCGGTGACCTTGGCGCCACGGTCGAGCAGCGCCAGAGTCAGCGACCCAAGACCCGGGCCCACCTCGAGCACCACGTCGTTGCGATTGACCCCGGACGCCGACACGATCCGACGCACCGTGTTGGCGTCGTGGACGAAGTTCTGTCCAAACGCCTTGCGCGGCCGGAACTCGAGTTCCTTAGCCAGATGTCGTATCTCGGTCCGCCCGAGAAGCCGAATCGTCAGCGCACACCCACCCTTCCACTACACACTGGCCAAGCCCCCCAGCCTTGACGCGTCCGTGTGACCTCAGCAATCGCAATCTGCTCTTCTCTGCTGGCAAGATCAGCCCGCTGAGCATAGCGCAGTCCACCGTTGCGCTCCCATGTGTTTTGATCAAATTGGACTCCACCGTAAAATCCATTGCCGGTGTTTATAGCCCAGTTACCTCCGGCTTCACACCTGGACAAGGCGTCCCAGGTGTCTCCCTGACTCACCGCAGGCACTTCGGTCCCAGGCTTTGCGCCGACCCGAGTCACGCCGTCGGTAGCCGGAACGATGACGACATTGGCTACTGGCAGCCTCCCCGTCTCCACTCCGTTGACCGTCGCCACCGTGTACGTCACGTCCTGGATGCCCGGCGTTCCGGGGTCGTCGACGACCCGACGGCTCATGTTCAGCGTGACGTCGGGGATCTCTTTGTCGTCGGGCTCCAACGGCACTCTCTGGGTCAACCTCGCGACGCGAACGCGGGTGACCTGGATCTGCATCCCGTCGATCACCGGCGAGCCGGCGGCTGGGACGACGGTGTCGCTCTGCTGCAGCGGCACGCCCGCGGTCTCCAGGAAACCGGCGACGTTGGCCGCTGCGAGCCGGACCGTCCGAATGACCCCGGCGTCGTTGATCTGGACGGTTCGCGCGCCCACCACCGGCAATGACATGCCCTCTAGCGGTACGCGGCTACCTCGCGACGCCGCGGCGGGAGCGGTATCGGTCATCGACAGCTGTGCGAGCGCCTCCTGCACGGTCGACGCCGTCGTCCACACCTCTCGGCTGTTCTGACCGTCGAGCGAGATCTGCAGGGGACGGCTGCGCCGCAACACGATCGTCTCCGACTGCTCGACGGGGTCGTTTGCCGCGGGGTAGAGATCGTCGCGTTCGCCGACGTCGAAACCGTTCTCCCGGACGACGTCGATCACTTGCGACTTCATGGTCGAAACCGTCACCGACGCCCCGTCGACGTTCAGCGTCACCGTCTTGCGGGTGGAAACCGCGTAGCCGCCGGCAAACGTCAGCGCGAGGAGCAGAGTCGCGACCAGCAGCCGCAGGTGAGGCGAGCGCGCTTCCTGGAGCTTGTGCAAATAGTTCACAGAGACTTTCCCGACTATCGGGTCGGCGACGAACGAGCGCCAGGGGCCGACCACTTCTATTACAGGACGGTAACGAAATCCACTGGTGGCGGCAACTTGTCCTCAGCTGCGGAATCCGTAGGTCCTGAGCGCGTTCTCCGTGGTCTCGCGAGCCACGTCGGCAGCCGACCTACCCACGACCTCGGCCAATGCCCGCACGGTGTACGGCAGGCAGTACGACTCATTCGGTGCGCCGCGGAACGGATGCGGCGTCAAGAACGGCGCGTCGGTCTCGACCAGGAGCTGCTCCGGCGGGATCAACGTAGCGGCCTCGCGGAGTTCTCGGGCATTGCGGAAACTCACGGTGCCCGACAGGCTCAGCAGCCACCCCGCGTCGACGCAGGTACGCGCCATGTCGGGTCCGGACGAGAAGCAGTGGAAGATCACCGTGTCCGGAGCACCCTCCACGGCTAACACGTCGAGGACGGCGGCGTCGGCGTCGCGGTTGTGGATCATCAGCGGCTTGCCGGTGCGCTTGGCGAGGTCGATGTGCCAGGCGAACGCCTCGCGCTGCCGTGCGGGCTCCGCGCACCCCTCGAGCTTGCCCGGCCAGTAGAGATCCATGCCGGTCTCCCCGATCGCGACCACGCGCGGATGGGCGGCGAGACGTTCGATCTCCGCCCGGGCGGCGTCGGTCAGCGCGTCGGCGCGCGTCGGGTGCAGGGCCACCGCGGCGTAGACCCGGGGATCCCAGTCCGCCGCGCGGGTGACCCAGCGGGCCGACTCGAGATCGTCGGCGATCGTGACGACGGCCGTGACGCCCACCGCCTCGGCCCGATCGAGGATCGCGTGCACGCCGTCGGCGTCGGACGCCCCGCACGCGTCGAGGTGCGTATGGGCATCGACGAGGGGACCTACCGGCTCGGGGGCCGGCGGCGGCTCGCGTCCAGAACTCACACCACACAATAAGGTGAAGGCCTCATGAGAGAGCCGTACTACATCACCACCGCCATCGCGTATCCGAATGGCGCGCCGCACATCGGGCACGCCTACGAATACGTCTCGACCGATGCCATCGCGCGCTTCAAGCGGCTCGACGGGTTCGACGTCAGGTTTCTCACCGGCACCGACGAACACGGTCTCAAGGTGGCGCAGACGGCCGCTGCCGAGGGCATCCCCACCGCCGAACTGGCGCGGCGCAACTCGGATGCCTTCGAGGCGATGCAGGAGAAGCTCGGGATCTCCTTCGACCGGTTCATCCGCACCACGGACGCCGATCACACGGAGGCGTCGATCGCGATCTGGAACGCGATGAACGCCTCGGGTGACATCTATCTGGACTCGTACTCCGGCTGGTACTCGGTGCGCGACGAACGCTTCTTCACCGAGGACGAGCTGGAAGTGCTCGCCGACGGGTCGAGGATCGCCACGGAGACGGGCACTCCCGTGACGTGGACCGAGGAGCAGACGTACTTCTTCCGGCTGGCGGCCTACGCCGACAGGCTGCTGGCGCACTACGAGGCGCACCCCGAGTTCATCGGGCCGGACGTCAGGCGCAACGAGGTCGTCAGCTTCGTGTCCGGCGGGCTGCGCGACCTGTCCATCTCCCGCACGACGTTCGACTGGGGCGTTCCCGTCCCCGACCATCCCGAGCACGTCATGTACGTGTGGGTGGACGCGTTGACCAACTATCTGACCGGAGCGGGTTACCCCGACACCGAGTCGGAGGCGTTCGGGCGCTACTGGCCCGCCGACCTGCACATGATCGGCAAGGACATCATCCGGTTCCACACGGTCTACTGGCCCGCATTCCTGATGTCGGCCGGAATCGAGCTGCCCAGAAGGGTCTTCGCACACGGCTTCCTCTTCAACCGCGGCGAGAAGATGAGCAAGTCGGTTGGCAACGTCGTCGACCCGCTCGCGCTCGTCGACGCTTTCGGGCTGGACCAGGTGCGCTTCTTCCTGCTGCGGGAGGTGCCCTTCGGTCAGGACGGCAGCTACAGCGAGGACGGCATCATCAGCCGGATCAACACCGATCTGGCCAACGAACTGGGGAACCTCGCCCAGCGGTCGCTGTCGATGGTCAACAAGAACCTCGACGGAATCGTCCCGACGCCGGGTGCCTTCACCGACGACGACGCCGCACTGTTGGCCCACGCCGACGGTCTGCTGGAGAAGGTCCGCGCTCAGTTCGAGGTGCCCGCCATGCACCTCGCCCTCGAGGCGATCTGGCTGATGCTCGGCGCGGCCAACCGTTACTTCTCCGGGCAGGAGCCGTGGGTGCTCCGCAAGTCCGACGCCGCGGCCGATCAGGAGCGGTTCGGCACCGTGCTGTACACGACGCTCGAGGTGGTGCGCATCGCCTCGCTGCTCATCCAGCCGGTGATGCCGGAGTCGGCGGCCAGGCTGCTCGATCTGCTCGGCCAGCCGTTCGACCAGCGGGAGTTCTGGGTGATCGGCACGCGCATCGCCGTCGGCACGCCGCTGCCCAAGCCGGAAGGCGTCTTCCCCCGCCATCAAGTCGAGTGACCTGCGCCACAATCGCGGCCCACGTGTCACACTTCGGCGATCGTCGGTGTCTTGAGGTCAGAGCGGCTCATCACCAGAGCCGCAACGTCTCAAAGGAGTGATCGTGACCAAGCAGATCAACGTCGTCGTCATCGGTGGCGGATACGCGGGCGTGCTAGCCGCCAACCACTTGCGGCTGAACGCCGACGTCTCCATCACGCTGGTCAACCCGAGGCCCGAGTTCGTCGAGCGGATCCGGCTGCACCAGTTCATCACCGGGTCCGATGACGCCGTCGTGGACTACGCGGACGTGCTTGCCGACGACGTGCGCCTGCTGGTCGACACCGCGGAGCTCATCGACGCGGCTTCGCGCACGGTGACGCTCGGCTCGGGTGACATCGTCGGATACGACTACCTCGTGTACGCCGTCGGGAGCACGGGCGCCGCACTGACCGTTCCCGGCGCCGCCGAAGTCGCTTATCCCCTTTCGGAGTTGGAGCATGCCGAGCCGTTGCGTGCGGCGATGGCCAAGGTGCATCCCAGCGCGCCGGTGGTGGTCGTGGGTGCGGGCCCGACGGGTATCGAGGTCGCCGCCGAACTCGCCGAGAAGTGTCAGTCGGTGACATTGGTGTGCGGCGACGTCCTCGGCCCGTACTTCAGCGCGTCCGCCCGCCGGTCGGTGGCCAAGCGGATGCGCAAGCTCGGTGTGACGGTCGTGGACGGGCCGGGAGCCAAAGTCGTCCAGGTGCAGAAGGATTCGGTGCGACTGGCCGACGGCCGCGAGCTGCCCGGCATCGTGACCATCTGGACGGCAGGCTTCGGTGTGCCCGACCTCGCGGCACGGAGCGGCCTGACCACCGACCGGATCGGGCGACTGCTCACCGACGAGACGTTGACGAGCGTCGATGACCCGTTCGTCGTGGCCGCCGGTGATGCGTCCGCGCCGTCGGACCTGCCCCTGCGGATGAGTTGCCAGGCGGCGATCCCGCTCGGCGCGCAGGCCGCCAACACCGTGCTCAGTCGGATCGCGGGCACCGAACCCGCGACGGTGAACCAGGCGTTCACCGGACAGTGCGTCAGCCTCGGCCGCAAGGCGGGCGTCATTCAGCTGGCGCACCTCGACGATCGGGTGACGCGTGTCCACATCGGCGGACGCCCCGCGGCGTCGATCAAGGAAGCGGTGTGCAAGGGCACGATTTCGTTCCTGGCCAAGGAGGCGCGCAAGCCGGGTTCGTACTTCTGGCTCAAGGGTGGCAAGCGGGCCGAGCACCTGGCGGTGGCCGAGCAGGCGGCATCCGTAGGATGAACGCCGGCGAGCACGCCGTGCGGTTCACCAGCCTTCGGCCGCTGCTGTTCACCATCGCCTACGAGATCCTCGGCACGGCAACGGAATCCGATGACGTACTGCAGGAGAGCTATCTGCGGTGGGCGGAGGTGGACCTGGACACCGTCCAGGACACCAAGGCCTACCTCGCCCAGCTCGTCACCCGACAGGCGCTCAATGCCCTACGGGCCCAGTCACGCAGGCGCGAGGAATACGTCGGGCCGTGGCTGCCCGAGCCGCTGCTGCTCGACACGGCCGATGCGTCGTCCGACGTCGTGCTCGCCGAATCGGTGTCGATGGCGATGATGGTTGTGCTGGAGACGCTCAGCCCCGACGAGCGTGCGGTGTTCGTGCTTCGCGAGGTGTTCGGCTTCAGCCACGACGAAATCGCCTCGACGATGGGCAGGTCCACCGCGGCGGTGCGTCAGATGGCGCACCGTGCCCGCAAACACGTCCAGTCGCGGCGCAAGCGCTTCGAGCCCGTCGACCCCCAGCAGTCGCTCGAGATCACCGCGCAGTTCTTCGCGACCGCGTCGACGGGTGACATCGACTCGCTCCTCGCGATGCTGGCGCCCGACGTGGTGTGGACCGCCGACAGTGATGGCAAGGTCAGCGCTGCCCGCAGGCCGGTCGTCGGAGCGCACAAGGTCGCAAGGCTCATCCTCGGCCTGCTCCGCTTCACCGACGACGGAGGCCGCGTCGAGCCGGCGTTCTACAACGGCGCGCCTGCGCTCGTGCTCTACCTCGGCGAGAACCTGGAAGGCGTCATCTCGGTCGAGATCACCGACGGCTTGATCACGCACTTCTACGCGATGCGCAATCCCGAGAAGCTCGGCGGGGTCAAGGTCACTAGGGAGATCGCCCGCTGAGCGACGCTTGCGGAGCGACAATCGGCCTGCGCGCGTGACAAGCTAAGGCGGTGCGGGTCGAGCGGATCGCCTTGTCGCGCAGCGCCCCGGAGGTGCTGCGGTCCGTGGCCGCCGCGACGACTCGGCTGGGTCTGCCGCCGCCCGCCGCGCTGACCGGCAAGTGGTTCGGCTCCCGTGCGGTCATTGCGCCGAGCGTCGCCATCGAACCCGTAGACGTCGCGGGCGTTTTCGGCGTCGACCCAGGATCTCGAAGTGCCGCGATCGGGGGCGGCTGGATCGGCTACCTGTCCTATCCCGACGCCGGTCGCGACGGCGCAGGCCCAAGGATCCCCGAGGCGGCGGGCGGCTGGACCGACCATGTCCTGCGCCAGGACGCCCGCGGAACCTGGTGGTACGAAAGCCTTTCCGGCGCATCAGCCCCGACGTGGCTGGCCGGCGCACTGGCTGCCGAGGTACCCGCATCGGCATGCCGCGTCGACTGGGGTGACGCCGGCCGCGACGCGCACCGCGAAGGCGTGCTGGCATGCCTCGACGCCATCGGTGCGGGCGAGGTGTACCAGGCGTGCGTGTGCACGCAGATCGTCGGGACGGTCACGGGCTCACCCGTCGACTTCTTCGCTGACGCCGTCGCGCGCACCGCCCCTGCGCGAGCGGCGTTCGTCACGGGAGACTGGGGTACGGTGGCGTCGCTGTCCCCGGAACTGTTCCTCAGCCGCGTCGGCGACACCCTCGTGTCGAGCCCCATCAAGGGCACGCTGCCGCTCGACGAATCGCCGTCGGCGTTGCGCGAGTCGGTGAAGGACGTCGCCGAGAACGTCATGATCGTCGACCTCGTCCGCAACGACCTCGGTCGCGTCGCGGTCACCGGTTCCGTCACCGTGCCCGAGCTGCTGGTGGTCAGGCGGGCGCCCGGCGTGTGGCATCTGGTGTCGACGGTCGCGGCGCGCGTCGACCTCGACATGCCGATGTCCACGATCCTGGACGCGACGTTCCCTCCGGCGTCGGTCACGGGCACACCGAAGGGTCGCGCCCGCCGACTGCTGACGACGTGGGAGCCCTTCCGTCGGGGAATCTACTGCGGGACGGTCGGTTTGGCGTCACCCATCGCGGGCGCCGAGCTCAACGTCGCCATCCGTACCGTCGAGTTCGATGACGCTGGTCACGCGGTACTCGGCGTCGGCGGAGGCATTACGGCCGACTCGGATCCCGACGCGGAGTGGCGTGAGTGCCTGCACAAGGCGGCGCCGATCGTCGGGTCACTGCCGAGCGCGCAGGACCGCGTCGTAGAGCTCACGCCGTGACGGCGCCCCAGGGTTCTCGGCGATCACCTCGGCGCATGCGTCCTTGACCCTGGCGCCGGCCTCCACCAGCTCGTTGACCTCCGCCACCAGCGTCTCCAGATCGACGCGGGGTTGGGCCCCCGCCACGACGACGGTGATCTCGCCGAGCACGCCGTCGGCGGCCCACGAAGCAAGCTCCGCGAGGGTGCCGCGCTTGACCTCCTCGTGGGTCTTGGTCAGCTCGCGGCAGACCACCGCCAGCCGTTCCGCGCCCAGCCGGTCCACCGCGTCGTCCAGGCATTCGGCCAGCCGCCGCGGAGACTCGAAGAACACGCACGTGCGGCGCTCGGCGGCCAGCGTGGCCAGCCACGTCAGCCGTGCGGCGTGCTTGCGGGGCGCGAAGCCCTCGAAGCAGAACCGGTCCGACGGCAGGCCGGACACTGCCAGCGCCGTCGTCACGGCCGACGGACCCGGCAGACAGCTGACCGTCAACCCCGCCGCCGCGCACGCCGCGACCAGTCGGTAGCCCGGATCGCTGATCAGCGGCATGCCCGCGTCGCTCACGACGAGCACCGTCGCACCGCCCGCGATCTCCTCGACGAGCCACGGCACCCGCGCCGCTTCGTTCTGGTCGAAGAAGCTGACCACCTTGCCCGACGGTGTGACGTCGAGTGCCTGCGCCAGGGTGCGGATGCGTCGGGTGTCCTCGGCGGCGACGACGTCAGCGCTGCCCAGCGCCTCGACGAGTCGCGCGGAGGCGTCGCCTGCCTGGCCCAACGGCGTCGCGGCCAGTAGCAGTCGACCTGATGTCACACCGAACAGAATACGATCGCTCGTGTGACCGCCCCGCCCATCGAGCCCGACGTGGCCGCCGTCGAGAGCAGCCGCTCGGTCCCGGTCATCAGCCCGGGCCCGCTCGCGCCGATCGGCGACTTCGGGCCGTTGGACCGGATGCAGGGCTGGGCAATGACGTCCGTGATCATGGCGCTGGCTGCCCTGACGCGGTTCCTCAACCTCGGTTCGCCCACCGACGGCGGCACCCCGATCTTCGACGAGAAGCACTACGCGCCGCAGGCCTGGCAGATGCTGGGCAACCACGGCGTCGAGGACAACCCCGGATACGGCCTGGTGGTGCACCCTCCCGTCGGCAAGCAGCTGCTGGCGCTCGGTGAGGCCCTGTTCGGTTACGACGGGCTGGGCTGGCGATTCGCCGGCGCGGTCTGCGGCGTCGTCGTGGTGGTGCTGGTGGCGCGGATCGTCCGCCGGATCACCCGGTCGACGCTGATCGGGGGCATCGCGGGCTTGCTGATCATCGCCGACGGCGTCAGCTTCGTCTCGGCGCGTACGGCGTTACTGGACGTCTTCCTCGTGGTGTTCGTGGTGGCGGCGTTCGGCGCGCTGATCGTCGACCGCGACCAGATGCGCGAGCGGATGCACGACGCCCTGTTCGAGGGCCGCATCGCCGAGACACCGTGGGGACCCCGTCTAGGGGTCCGTTGGTGGCGGTTCGGCGCCGGCGTGCTGCTCGGTCTGGCCGTCGCGACCAAGTGGTCCGGCCTGTACTTCATCCTCTTCTTCGGGCTGATGACGTTGGCGTTCGACGTGGCCGCACGGCGTCAGTACCGCGTCCCGCGGCCGTGGCTGGGCACGCTTCGGCGTGACTTCGCACCGGCTGTCTACGTCTTCGGCCTCGTCCCGCTCGGCGTCTACCTCGCGTCGTACGCGCCGTGGTTCGCCTCCGAGACGGCGGTCGATCGGCATCAGGAGGGCCAAGCGTTCGCCGAGGGCGGCCTGATGCCCGATGCCTTCCGGTCGCTGTGGCACTTCACCTACGGCGCCTTCAAGTTCCACTCCGGGTTGACCAATGCGGCGGGCAATCACCACCCGTGGGAGTCGAAGCCGTGGACGTGGCCGATGTCGTTGCGGCCCGTGCTGTATGCGATCGACCAGGACAACGTGGCGGGTTGTGGCACCCAGTCCTGTGTCAAGGCCGTGATGCTCGTCGGGACGCCGGCCATGTGGTTCATCGCGGTGCCCGTCCTCGCGTGGGCGGTGTGGCGGTCGTTCGTCAAGCGCGACTGGCGGTATGCCGTGGCGCTGACCGGGTACAGCGCGGGCTTCCTGCCGTGGTTCGCCGACATCGATCGCCAGATGTACTTCTTCTACGCCGCGCCGATGGCTCCATTCCTGGTGATGATGATCGCGCTGATCCTCGGCGACGTGCTGTACGCGCCGAGGCAGAACGCCGAACGCCGAACTCTGGGCTTGCTCGTCGTCTGCATCTACGTCGCGGTCGTGATCACAAACTTCGCGTGGATGTATCCGATTCTGACGGGTCTGCCGATCTCGCAGTCGACGTGGCACATGCAGATCTGGCTGCCCAGCTGGCGTTAGCGCGACCCGTTTCGCCTCGCCCACGTTGATCTTGCGTGTACGGTCGCGATTCGATGTTATCCACAGCCGTGGAGGCAATTTCAACGCAGGGTTGCGAATTTTGTCGCTCCGAATGGCGACGATCACGGCATGCAGGACGTCTTCATCGGCAGCGAACGGCTGGCACTGGGTGCGCTCACACGCGGGCAGCTGCGGTGGAACTACGAGTCGATCTTTCCGGGCGTCTATGCCCCAACGGCAACGATCACCACGCTGCAGACCCGCACCGTCGGCGCGTGGCTGTGGTCGGGCCGGCACGGCGTCATAGCCGGGGGGCGGCGGCCGCACTGCACGGCGCTGCGTGGGTCGACGCCGAGACGCCGATAGAGCTGGTTGGTAGCTGCTGCCGTTACCCAGAGGGCCTGGTCGTGCGCAACGAGCGGATGCTCGACGACGAAATCGTCGAGATCGCCGGGCTACCCGTTACCAGTTTGGCCCGCAACGCCTTTGATCTGGGCCGCCACTTGCCTCGCGATCACGCCGTCAGGCATGTGGACGCTCTGGCCCACGCGACGGGCGTGCTGTCAGCAGACGCGCTGGCGTTGACGGGGCGGTATCCCCGAGCGCGCGGACTTCGCCGGGCGGAGGTCGCACTCGACCTCATGGACGCTGGCGGCCAGTCGCCGAAGGAGACGTGGCTACGACTGCTGATCGACGCCGGATTTCCCCGCCCGAGAACGCAGATTTGCGTGAGCGACCGTGTAAACGATGCCCTCCTCGACATGGGTTGGGACCAACCGATGATTGGCGTCGACTACGACGGAGACCAACACCGCACCGACAGGAAGCGGTATGTCCACGACATCGGTCGAAATGAGCTCGTCCGGCGCCGAGGTTGGCTGGACCTACACGTCGTTGCCGAACATTCGCGGACGTTCATCATCCACCGAGCCGCCGATGCCTTCACCCGTCGGGGCCACCCGTTGACATTGCGCTCAAGGTCGTGATTCGTCGGGGATCGCGACCGTGAGCGCAATGTCAACGCGTGACGGGAACTACAGCGGGTCGCGGGCGACCGGGCACGACATGCACCGCGGACCGCCGCGGCCGGTACCGAGTTCCGACGCCGAGATCGGCAGCACCTCGATGCCCGAATCTACCAGGCGCGCATTGGTTTCCGTATTGCGTTCGTAGGCCACGACCACACCCGGCGCCAGCGCCAGCGTGTTGTTCCCGTCGTCCCACTGCTCGCGCTCGGCGGTGATGGGATCCAGGCCCGTGTCGATCACACGCAGCTTGTCGATGCCCATCGCATCCGCCGCGGCATCCACGAACGGCGCCGCACTCGCGATCGTCACGCCTTCCGACTTCTGCCGGATCGTGAACGCCGACAGGGAATCGACGATGTTCGGGTACATCACGACCGCATCCACGTCGACCATCGTGCAGACCGTGTCGAGGTGCATCTGCGCGCGCTCCTGCGCTATCGGCACGGCCAGCACGGTGTGGGCGAGCCCATCGTCGAACAGGCTGCGCGCCAACGCTTCCGCACCAGCAGGCGTCGTCCGCTCACCCACGCCGACGGCGACCACGCCCGGTGCCAGCAGCAGTACGTCGCCACCCTCGACGGGGGCCGATCGCGACTCGTAGGCCCGCCGCACCCCGAGGAACCGCGGATGGTGCGCGTAGATCAGGTCGGTCAGCGACGTCTCCCGAATGCGCGCAGGCAGGGCCAGTGACGTGATCGCCACCCGCGGCCCGATCCAGAATGACGAGTCGCGCGTGAACAGCAGGTTCGGCAGCGGGCTGATGACGAAGTCGGCGTCGTGATGCATGCGCTGCACCAGCGACAGTTCACCGCCGAGGAACGGCAACTCGCTGAACGTCATGCCCGCCATCAGGATGCGAGCCAGCGACTCGACGTCGAGCGTCCGCAGGTACGCCGAGAGTTCTTGCGCCAGAGGCAGTCCCAGTCGGCGGCTGTCGACAGCTGCCGAGATGCCCTGCATGCGTGCCGCGCCGCTGGCGAGGGCTTCGGTCAGGAGGTCGGCCATCAACAGCACCTCGACACCGCGCGAGCGCAAAAGCGACGCGAACGCGTCGTGCTCCTCCTGCGCGCGCGCCACCCACGGCATCCCGTCGAACAGCAACCGGTCGTTGTTGCGCGGGGTGAGGCGCTGTAGCTCGGGCCCCGGCCGGTGCAGGATGACGACCCGCAGCGGCCCTACCTCCGAGTTGGCGCCCAGCGTCGTGCCTGTCATGTCTAGAACCGTAACGTGAACCGCCACCTCAACTACGGTTGAGGTCATGGACGTGCTCGAGCTGACTCCCGGCCAGATGAGCCTTCGCAGCGGCGTGGCGGTGTCGGCACTGCACTTCTACGAGCGCGAGGGCTTGATCGTCAGCAGACGCACCTCGGGCAATCAACGCCGGTACGCCCGCGAGACGCTGCGCCGAGTCGCATTCATCCGCATGTCGCAACGCCTCGGCATTCCGCTGGTGCGCATTCGCGAGGCGCTCGCGACGTTGCCCACCGATCGGGTTCCCACCAGCAAGGACTGGGCGCGTCTCTCCGCGGGCTGGCGCGCGGATCTCGACGAGCGGATCATGCATCTGCAGCGCCTGCGCGACAATCTCGCCGGCTGCATCGGCTGCGGCTGCCTGAGCCTCAAGACCTGCGTCCTGACCAATCCCGACGACGTGCTCGCGCAGCGCGGACCCGGCGCGGCCAAACTGTAGCTTCGAACGTCTGTGCGATAAACTCGCGCACGTGACTGGGATCGATCTCGCGATTCAGGAAGCACTGTTCGACCACGACGAGCGGCGCGACCTGGGTGACGGCGCGTGGATCGACATTCGGGCGGGATGGCTCACCGGTGCCGAAGATCTGTTCGAAGCGCTGATGGCCGAGATCCCTTGGCGTGCCGAGCGGCGTCAGATGTACGACCGGGTGCTCGACGTGCCGCGGCTGGTCAGCTTCCACGATCTGGTGTCCGAACCCGCGCCGCACCCGGCGGTCGCACGGCTGCGCGTCCGACTCAACGACATCTACGCCCGCGAGTTGGGTGAGCCGTTCACCTCCGCCGGGTTGTGCCTGTACCGCGACGGCAGCGACAGCGTCGCCTGGCACGGCGACACCGTCGGCCGCAGCCGGACCGAGGACACGATGGTCGCCATCCTCAGCCTCGGCGCGACACGGGTGTTCGCGTTGCGTCCCCGCTCCGGCGGCCGGTCCCTGCGCCTGCCGCAGAGCCACGGCGATCTGCTGGTGATGGGCGGTTCGTGTCAACGCACGTGGGAGCACACCGTGCACAAGACCGCCAAGCCGACGGGTCCACGGATCAGCATCCAGTTCCGCCCGCGCGACGTGCGCTAGCTCCCGCGCACCGCCGCCACTGCTGCGGACAGCAGGTCGCGCGCCCGCTGCGTGTCGACCGGAACGACGGGCTCGTTGGGCACCACCAACGGGTTCGCCGTGACGATCACCATGAACGTCGAGAAGCTGGCGACGTAGTTGTAGAGCTCGCCGGTGGCGGGCTTGTCGGCGACCACCGTCTGCACCACGCGATGGGTGCCCAGGGTGCGGACGCCGTCGATCGTCGGAGACTTCACGACCTCGACGAGACCTCGGACTCCACCGCCGGCGAACGCGACCTTCTTGCACCTGTCACCCCGGTCCGGGAACTGCAGCGCCTCCGAGGTCTCGACGGCGATCGCGATGAACCGGTTGCCGTCGCCCTCGGCCGTCGTCGCGGCCATGTTGCCCTTGACTCCCGGCGGCACCACCAGACCCGTCGCCACCTTCGCGCAATCCGGCGGATCGAACACCGCGCCCTGCGGAATGGCTTGCGGCGCAAGCAGACGCGGGTCGATCCCGGTCGGCGCGACGGTGCTGACCTTGAACTCGGGTCCAAAGCCCGACTTCACGTCGAGCACCTTGGCGATGTCGCCCTTGGCGTCATCCGCGGGCGGATCACCCGAGCACGCGGCCAACGCGATCGCGGCGGCGAGGGCGAGCAGCGTCCTGAGCATCGCCGCCAATCTACCCGCCCGCGGGCCGTCACCCGCGGATCGCCGCCACCGTTTCGACGAGGAGCTCCGACGCCACGGCAGGACCGAGCGATGGGGCCGACGAACCGGGGTCGGTCACCACCGTCACGTAGGCGGCGTGGTCGCCCAGGTACGCGATGAACGTCTCAGCGTGCGAATGGGTTTCGATGCCACCCTCCACGGTGGTGGTGGCGTCGGTGATCATGCCCAGTGTCGCCGCCCCGTCGATCGCGGGCGGGTCGACGAGGTTGACCACACCGCTGGTGTGCCCGGCCGACAGGGTCCACGTACCGCACGCATCCACCTGCGCCTGGTCCACGCCGACGGTCGCGTCGGCCACGACGGCGTAGACGATGCCGCCTGGGCCGGAGGCTGACCAGCCGTGAACGACGCCGTCACCGACCGGATCGGCGAGCCCTCCGCACGGCGACGGGTCAGCCGTCCACGCCTGGCCGAAGCCCCAAAGGGCCACTGGCGCAGTCCGACTCGGCAGGATCGCGAACTCGTAATCCGTTGGCAGATGAACGCGGACGCGCTCCACCCTCGCGGGGCTCACCCCCGCAGGCGCCGCCGACGACGAGTTCGCCACCCCGGGCGGCACGGGCGCGACGGATTGCCCGCATGCCGCGCACAGCGCAATCACCACGCAGTACGCGAACACCCGCATGAAGCCTTGGTACCACGGCTACGCTGACGGGCGCCGACATCGTGGTCGGACGCGCCGAGAGGACATCAGATGTGCACCCGAGTCTTGTGGAATACCAATGACATCGCCGTCCTGACCGGCCGGAGCATGGATTGGCCGGAGTCGACGGAACCGCTCATCGTCGCCCTCCCCCGGGGTCAGCAGCGCGACGGCGGAGTGATGCAAGGCGAGGTGGTGGTCCCCGAGAACCCACTGCGTTGGACCAGCACCTACGCCAGCCTCGCGACCACCGTCTACGGCACCGGCATCGGAACCGTCGACGGCCTCAACGAACGCGGGCTGGCCGTCCACGGGCTCTACCTCTCGTCGACCGAGGTCGGCCCGCGCAGGCCCGAACTCCCCGGGCTGCACACCGGACTGTGGGCGCAGTATCTCCTCGACCAGGCCGCCACCGTCTCCGAGGCACTGGCGTTGATGGACGGGGTCCAGTTGGCGATGGTGAGCGCACACGGGTTCGATGCGACGCTGCACCTCGCGATCGAGGACGCCGACGGCGACTCGGCGATCATGGAGTTCGCCCACGGCGAGCTCGTCATTCACCACGGCCGCGAGTTCACCATCATGACCAACGATCCGAGCTATGACGAGCAACTGAAGCTGCTTTCGACACGCGACTTCTCCCATCCCAGCCGAGAGATGCCCCTCCCGGGGAACGTCAACGCCGTCGACCGGTTCCAGCGAGCCGTTTACTACTCGGCTCTGTTGCCCAAGCCCGTGAGCGAGCGCCAGGCGGTGGCCAGCGTCATGGCGATCATGCGCAACGCGTCGGTTCCCTTCGGCGCGCCCTATGCGGAATTCGGCGTGTACAACACCGAGTACCGGTCGGTCTGCGACCTGACCCACCTCACCTACTTCTTCGAGCTGACCACCAGCCCGAGCACCATCTGGATCCGACTGGACGGCCTCGACCTCGACGAAGGGGCCCAAACGACGGCGATCGATCCGTACGACGAGTCGCTGACGGGCGACGTGACGGACCGTTTCACGCCATGGGAGATCGGTTTCTGACGGTACCGGCCATTCGACGTGTACCTTCATTTTGCCGACCGCTGACTCGGCGCGCTTCCCCGACAGGAGACCTCATGAGAACGCACACCAACGCGGGTGGCGCCGCCGTCGCCCTCCTCGCTCTGGGACTGGCCCTCGCGGGTTGCGGGTCGGACTCGAAGACCGAGGCGTCCTCGTCCTCGTCGTCGTCGACGTCGAGCTCGTCGGAGAGCAAGAGCGCATCCACCAGCAGCGCCGCGCCGACGGAGGCCGCGGGCGCCAATCCGACCATCGCGGACTACATCAAGGAGAACGGCATCACCGAAACCCCGGTCAAACGCGGGGATCCCGGTGCGCCGACGGTCGACCTGCCGACGCCCGAGGGCTGGGAGGATGCGGGCCCCAAGACTCCGGAGGGCGCCTACGGTGCGATCGTCTTCGCCGATCCGTCGATGGCAGCCGATCCACCGTCGATCGTCGCGATCATGTCCAAGCTGACGGGCAACGTCGATCCAGCCATGATCTTCAAGTACGCACCCGGCGAACTGAAGAACCTGCCCGGTTACGAGAGTGCAGGTGACGGCGGCGATGCCAAGCTCGGCGGCTTCGACGCCTACCAGATCGGCGCGACCTACGTGAAGGACGGCGCCAAGCGACTCGTCGCGCAGAAGACCGTCGTCATTCCGGCCGCGGACGGCAACGGGGTCTTCGTCCTGCAGCTCAACGCAAGCGGCACCGAAGACCAGATCGGGCCGCTGATGGACGCCACCTCGATCATCGACGAACAGACCACCATCACGCCCTGATCGGAGCGTCCGCAGCTAAGATTTCGCTCCAAGCTCTCAGCCACGCGAATCCGAGGAGAGGTGCCATGACCTCCGCTCAGCAACCCGTTCCCAGCGAACCACCTCCTCCGCAGCGCGGGCTGAGCCGTGAAGAACGCGGCCGTGACGTCAGCGAGGCACGGGCGGCCGCCGAGGCCGAGACGTCGAAGTTCAAGCGGTTCCTGCACGCGATGAGCCCGCGATTCGTGTGGTCGATGGCCGAGGGCTATCCGGTGGTGCTCAAGCAGTTCATCCAGTTCTGCCTGATCATCATCTATCCGGCGTGGGTGTTCGCCGTGCTGTGCGGCGGCCTCGCGACCCTTCTCTTCTACGTCACGGTCTACCCCGTTCTGTGGGTGCTCTTCTGGCCGATGCGCCAATCTCAGGAGAAGAACCACCCCGAGGAGTACGCCGCCAGCCAGCAGAAGAAGTAGCGCGGCGCCTCGTGGGTCTCTTCGGCCGCTCAGGCGGAGTACGGGTGACGGTGACGCCCGAGGTCGTGCGGCCGCGGCAGACGGTCACGGCCACCATCACGACCGACAAGCCCGTTGAAAAGGTCGCGACGGCGACGCTGGAGTGGGGCTACGACAACTTCTACCGGTACCACTGGGCAGGGTGGGCCGACTCGGCGGCCGCGGCGGGCAACGATTCGATCCTGACCGCGGGCCAGGTGGGCACCAACTACGGCGGCGAGCGCGACACCGACGACTGGGTCTGCGTCACCCGGGTAGACCTGCCGGTGGCGGCCAGCGAGTTCACCGCTGCCTCGGCGACGTTCAAGGTGCCGTCGTGGGCGCCGGGTTCGTCGCCGCAGATCGCACGGTGGTCGGCTCGGCTCAGAATCGAACGCGGCGGCCGCGACGTCGACGACCGCGGTGACTTCACCGTCGTCATCGGCGCCGCCGACGTGGAGGCCGAAGAGGAGCCGATGGAGCGCATCTGGGGTTCCGGTGACACCGAGATCGACATCGTGCTCGGCTCGCCGGTGTACCGGGCCGGCGAGACGATCAGCGGCCAGATCGTCCTGCGCCCGAAGATCGACCTGCCCAACGGCGACGTCGCGGTGTACTGGCAGCGCCAGCGCGAGTCCCATCCGCTGGTGCGCCATCCCGCTGAGGGTGGCGCCCTCGATGGCCGAATAATGCAGTTGGACAAGAAGGTTCCGCTGACGGCGGGCACTCAGCTGACCCTGCCCTTCGCACTGCCGATACCCGAGGACGCGGCACCGACGGCGTCGGCGGTGCACTCGTCGCTGTCGTGGTTCGTCGCGGCCCGGATGTTCTACGCTGGCTTCACCGGGCATCAGATCGAGCGGGTCCGCCGACCGATCACCGTGGTCAACGCGCCCTGACTCTCAGGCCCTCGAGATCGCCGACGCCTCGGCCACCTGCTCGGCCGTCGGGCGTACCCCCGTGTAGCGCTCGAACTGCTCCGCTGCCTGCAACGCGATGACCTCGGCGCCCGTCACGACGTGGACGCCCGCGGCACGGGCCGCCTGGATCAGCGGCGTCTCCGACGGCAGCGCCACCACGTCGAACACCGTGTCCGCTCGGGCGATGGTCGCCTCGTCGAAGGCCCGCTCGGACGCCTCCGACCCACCGGCCATGCCGATCGGGGTGACGTTGACGATCACGGACGCGGCGTGGGAGCCGACGTCGGTGTCGTAGTCGTAGCCGAGCCGGTCGGCCAGAGCGCCTCCGCTCTCCTGGTTGCGTGCGATCACGATGCCGGACGTGAAGCCGTGGTCGCGGAACGCCGCGCCGACCGCGCTGGCCATCCCACCGCTGCCGCGGATCAGCACCCTGCCGCTTGCGTCCAGACCGTGGTCGTCGATGAGTCGCTGCACGGCCAGGTAGTCGGTGTTGGATGCGCTCAGGTGCCCGTCGTCGTTGACGATCGTATTCACGGAGTGGATGGCACGGGCCGACGCCTCGACCTCGTCGACGAGTGCGATGACGTCCTCCTTGAACGGCATCGAGACCGAACAGCCACGGATGCCCAAGGCCCGCACGCCGCCGATCGCGGCGGTGATGTCGGTGGTCGTGAACGCCTTGTAGATGAAGTCGAGGCCGAGCACGTCGTACAGGTGGTTGTGGAACCGCGTACCGATGTTGCTGGGCCGCGCGGCCAGCGAAATGCACAAACGAGTGTCCTTGGAGAGAGGCGGCCGTCCCATCAGCCGACCGCGCGGATCACTTGACGTGCGGCGGCACGGATGTCCCGGTACAGCTCGGCAGAGAGCGTCAGGTCGCGCATCAGGGGTACGTCGAAGGCGGTCGTGACCACGCCCAAGTCGTCGCGGTGCCATTGCGCACCGTAGCGGTCGAGGATGGCTCGCATCGGAACATTGTCCGCCAGCACCCTGGCGGTGAATCGCCGAATGCCCTCGCTTCGCGCGGTGACCGCGAGCGCTTCCATCAGAAAGCTGCCGATCCCCCGACCCTGATAGTCGTCACCGACGATGAACGCGACTTCCGCGACGGTCGGTGTCGCCTCGCGGACGTACCTGGCGTCGGCCACGACCGGCGCATCGATGGACGTTCCTTCGGTCAGCACCCAGACGAAGTGATCGACGTAGTCAACTTCGAACAGGTAGGCCCTCAGCGCCGCGGTCGGTGAGCGCGTCGACTGAAAACGTCGGTAGAGCGTCTCGCTGGAGAACTGCACGGGTCCGTGGACGTTGCGCTCGTTGTCCCCGGGAAGCACGGGCCGTAGGTGCAGGTGGGTCCCGTCCCGCAAGGTCACCGGGATGGGCGTCACGAAGGTGGCCAAGCGCTGCCGTGCCGTGCGTACCAGCCTGTCCGTCATCGCGGGCACGTCGAGCATGGCCGCAATGGCTTCCCTGCCGCCCACCCAGCCGCTGAGTTGCTCGGTCACCGTGACGGTCGCCGTCCGCGGGGCGTCGCGCAGGAGGGCGATCTCGCCGACGATGAGTCCCGGCGTCACCTCGACCTCGATGGCATCGCCGTCGGCGCCGACGTGCACGATCCGGGCCCGCCCCGAGCCGATCAGCAGGAAGATGTCGGCTTGCTCGCCTTGACGCATGAGCACCTGGCCGGAGGGTGCTGTGAGCGGTCGCAGAAGCCCCGCCAGCGGAACCAGGTCTGCGGCTGGGCAGCCCGAGAAGAACTCCAGGGCAGCCAGTTCGTCGGCGCTGACGGTGATGGAGTCCGCCACGTGGACGAGGTTACGTCATGGCTCGCCGGGGGTCACTCGAAAGCGGTGGCGTCCATGGGCGGACCGTTGAGGTCGCTGACCTGTTTGTCCGCGACGGCCGTCGCGACCGCCACGCCATCACGCACCATTCCGACGATCGAGACCTCGTCGTTCACCGCGAAAGACGTTCCCGCGCCACCGATCAGACTGCCGCGCTCGGTGATCGCATTCGTCTCGGAGTTGACGACGTACGTTCGCGCGTAGCCGTCGACACTCTGTGCCGTCACCGACGTCGGTGACACCGCGACGAGCTTGCCCTGCTGGCTGACCGGCTGCTGAACGGCAGGAGCCGACGGCGTGACCTCGCGAGCGACGGTCGCGCGGCTGCCGACGGCGTGCACCGCAAGGACCGCAACGATTGCCGCGAAGGCGACGGCGAAGGCCGCAACGGTGATGACGTAAATGGCCGACGACCGGCGCTGGCTGTGCCGCAGATGCTTGGAGGCCATGCCCGACTCTAACTTTCCTGGCTCGACTGGCGACGGCATACCCGCGACCGAGCGGCGAGAAACCCCCATCCACAGCGGAATGACCACCCAGAACGCCGTGAATGCGGCCAACGCGACGGCGCCGGCGACCACTTCCGCCGGGTGCCCGGCAACGGCGTCGAATGCGGTAAATGTCCACCGGGGCGATCAGCAACACCGACGCCGCCATCGCGCAGGAAATGGAGGCCAGGAACACCCCTTCGCATGGCACCGTCGAGAACGTCGAAGCGCTACTGGGAGGGCAGCGTGAGGAGAGAACCCGTCAGCAGTTGGATGCCGGTTTGCACCACGCGCAGTTCCTGGAGCAGGCTCGACCAGTTGCGGTCCAGGCGCTCGGTCGCGGTCTCCGACCGCCCATCCCGGTTCTAGCTCTGGTCATCCTCGGGATGTTCGACGTCCACGTCACACGCCTCGTGCAGCAGGTTCAGTGGTTGCGCAGTTCTTCGACCAACTCGCCCTTGGTCAGCGACGAGTAGCCGGAAATCCCGAGTTCCTTCGCGCGCTTCTTCAGTTCCGGCACCGTCCAATCGTCGTAGGAGCCGGCCTTGCCGCCCTTCTTCCCCACCGCCGACGCGCCGCGCGCGGCAGCGGCGTTCGAGATGCGTTCGGCATCGTCACCGCCTCCAAAGGTCGATACCGACGGATTGCCCCCTGGTCCGAACGACAAACACAGCAACGACGAGGGAAACACCATTGTTCGACTGGCGAATTCGTACTAGGCTCGGGTACCGGTGGAGCTGCCAGCCATCCGATGACGTCATCGACGCCCGGCAGGCATTGCGAGCGGCGGCTTTAGGCAACAGGGCCCGTTCTCTTGACGTAAGTCTCATATTCGAGCACTTTGCCCAACGGAGATCACCGTGCCCCTAGCCCCCGGCACACAATCCGGTAGACCGCCGCAACCACGCGAACGCGTCCAGATCGCGACGTCGCTCATTCGCTCCTCGATCGTGCTCGTCACCGCGGAAGGCGAGATCGACGCGGCCAATGCACTCGCGCTCAGCAAGTACGTCGAGGCCGAACTGGACACCGTCAGCCGTCTGATCGTCGACCTACGAGCGCTTGAATTCTTTGGCACGCAAGGGTTTTCGATCCTGCACCGAATCAACGTCATGTGTTCGCGGCACGCCGTGAACTGGGTGGTGTTGGCGGGTAGCGAGGTCGACCGGGTGCTCCACATCTGCGATCCCGACGGAGGGCTCCCGGTCGCCGACACCGTGGAGGGGGCCGTCACCGCCGTCGTCCGTCCGCCGCGCAGCCATCTCCGGCTGGTGTCGGACCGCTAGCGCTGGGCGCGCGCGCCCGGAACGCCGGTGCGCACGGCGACCGACTTCGCCTGCCCCTTCTGCAGCACGTCGATGACCACGTCGTCGTCGCGGTACCGGGCCACGCCGTTCAAGTCGGCCGTGGCGCCGATCAACTCGTGCACCTCGTCCCCCGAGAGCGGGTAGTCGCTTACCGGATGTCGCCAGTGTGCGGCGACGATGGTTGCGCCTGCGGTGAGGCGCGCGCACTCGCGGTCCAGCACTCTTCGCAATGTGTCCCCGGCGAGGTAGTACGCCACTTCGGACAGCACCACCAGATCGAAGTCGGTCCTCGGCCAGTCGGCATCGAGCGACGCCCGGTCCAGCGTGAGGTTCGGCCGCTCTCCGACGCGATCGCGTGTGGTGTCGAGTGCCGCTCGTGCCACGTCGCAGGCGGTGACGTGGTCACACCGATCGACCAACCGTTCGGTCAGCGTGCCGATGGAGCAGCCCGGTTCGAACGCGTGGCGGTACCGCGGGTGCGGCAGCATCGCCATGGTGATCGCATACTTGCGCTCCTCGTACCAGCGGTCTGCGAGTCGCCACGGGTCACGCGCGGCGGCGTAGACGTCGTCGAAGTAGCTGTCGGGCAACCGCTGCATCAGCGAATCACCGCCTCTCCGACCGCGAACAGTCGTTGCAGGACGAACGGCGGCAACACCACGTCCATGTCGGCTTCGTAGGGCGTGAACTGCGACTGGAACGCCGCGACCGCCTGCAGCTTGCGGGCTACCGCCCCGCGGTCGTGCGGCATCATCGACATCCGGTGCCAGGGCACTGCTGGATCGTTCGGCCGCGCCCAGTGCCACATCCACACCGGGTACTCCAGGAGCACCGCGTCGGTGCCCGCGACCGCCTTGGCAGCGCTGCGACCGACGGCCTCGTGGTCGGGGTGGCCGTCACCGCGCCACGTGGCGGCGCACCACAGCCCCGACGGACCCGCGGTGACCATGTCGGCCAGCAACGCGGTCAACTCAGGCTCCTCGTCGCTCAGCTCACCGTCGGGCAGTCCGAGGCAGACCGGCTCGCCGAGGCCGAGGACCTTGGTGGCATTGCGCAACTCCGCGCGACGGTCGCGCTCCAGCCATCGTCGTTCCAGGGGTGACAGCCCTGGGACGGAACCACCTCCGTCGCTGACGGACACGACGGTGACCTCGACCCCGCGCGAGCGCAGCAATGATGCGGTGGCACCGAAGCCCAGCGTCTCGTCGTCGGGGTGAGGTGCCACGACGAGCAGGGCCGGACAATTGGTGAGATCGAGGGCCGGAATCCCGTCGACCCATGCGCGCCACTCGGCCGTCGGGGTGCCGCCACCCGAGATCGGTTGCGCGGCGAACCTGGCGCCGTTGCCCGAGGTCGTCGTGCTCACCTGGCCGCCACCTTGCCGAGTGCGGCCAGATCGCGCTCGGCGTGACTCTGCCGCACATAGATCGTCAGGTCGGCGACCCGCTGGGCATGCCGGCCGTCCAGCACCAGCGGAGCCGGCCCGAGTGCCCGGCCCGTGCGCACGATGGCTTCGTCGACCGCACGTTCCACGACGGCCCGGACCCGACGCGCGATGAGCTCGGCGCGACCATCGTGCGGTTCCGCATCGACGAAGCACGCCGCCGACACCAGCATCGCCTCCGCCGCGGCGAGCGCCGCGTCGACCGCGCCGAGGTGGGCGTGTGCGTGCACGTCGGCCGTCGCGCCTTCATGTTCGTCCGCGACGGCGCGGTAGAGCGGTGCGGCGACGCCACGGGCACCGCCCAGCCAGCATGCCGCCACCCCCATGGCCCCGTGCCAGAAGCCCGGCCTGGCGAAGTATTCACCGGGTAGTCCGACGGGCACGCCGATCGCACCGCTGAGCTGGACCGAACGGGTGTCGCTTTCGCGCATGCCGACATTGCGCCAGTTTTGCGGCAAGGGCGCCACCCCGTCCTGACCGAGTTCGACGGCGTAGAGCCCGCGCAGTTTGTCGTCGCGTCGCGCGGTGATCAGGGCATTCGTACAGATTCCCGCGCCCGAGCACCACGCCTTGGTCCCGTCGAGTACGGCCCGACCGTCGTCGTCCTCGCGGACGGTGATGATGGACTGCGGGGCCTCGGCCGCCCACACGCCCCACAGTTGTCCCGCAGCGGGAGCCGGGCCGCCGAGTTCGGACAGGATTGCCAGCGCGTCGGTGTGCGCCTCGGCCAACCGCCCCGCCACGACGTCGTTCTCCGCCATCGCGGCCAGCTTCCACCACCGCGAGCCCGTCCGGCCGGAACCCGGTGCCGGAAGCTGGAGTTCGCCCGCCTCGAGCCAGCGCCGAACCAGCGCGGCGGTCATGCCGCGCCTCCGCGCCGCGACACCGATCTGAGGTACGCCGCGAATCCCCTCGGGGCCCGTCCCTCGCTTCTGGCGGAGGTCTCCACGGACAGGCCGGCATCCCGGTGAATTCGACGGCCAGCCTTCTCGAAGCGCCGCACCAGGTCGACGTCCTCCCGGGACGGGAGAGTGGCGAATCCGCCTATCCCCCAATAGGTATCGGCTCTGAAACCCATGTTGGCCCCGTGGACGTGACCATGACCCCCACCTCGGCGGTGCGACTTGGCCCGGTAGGCGGCCAGATAGCGCTGCATGGATGACGCCGAGAAGTGCCGCCAGTTGGTCACGCGGACGACGCCGAGCACCATGTGGGCATCGGCCTCCATCTGGCGCACCAGCCAATCGGCGTCGACCCGGCTGTCCGCGTCGGTGGTGGCGTACCAGATGCGCGCCTCGTCGGATACTTCGATGCCACACACCGAACGCGCGTAGGCGAAGCCGGCAGCCCGCGACGCCCCGACGTTCTTGGCGTCCACCTCGACGAAATGGACGTCGTCGCCGAATCGGCCTGCCAGATCGGCACTTCGGTCACTGCAGGCATCCAGCACGACGATCGTCAACACGGGCATGGCTGCACATGCCGCGGCGGTGAGAATCGCCTTCAGGCACAGCGGAAGACTCTTCGCCTCGTCGTGTGCCGGGATGACGACCACCGCACTATCGAAGGTCTCTGCGCTGGGTTTCACCCTGACCACCTACCCGACCGGATGCTACCGAAACCACATCGAGCTAAAGGGAGCTAAAGGTGCGGCGCTTCCTTGATCTTGCTGTCCTCCTTGCCGGCGGTCTGACAGAAGGTCTGAACCGACAACTTCGTTCCGGTGATCTCGAGCTGGGCTGCGTCGGTGCCCTTCTCGTCCTTCAGCATCTTCGACACTGCGGTCTGCTGGTCGGCGTCGTTGGCCGCCATGTAGTCCTTGCACGAGGTGTCGCCACCCTCGACCTTCGCACCGCAGCCGCTCAGGGCACTCAGGACCACGCCCGCCGCCATCACGCTCGTCATCACCTTCACGCGCTTCAAGGTCAAATCCTCCTGCATGGTTGCTGTGACCGCCATGGTCCACGTCCATGTGCCCCAACGGGGCCGCGTCGAAACGTCTGGCTGCACCGACCGGCACGGTTCAGCCCGCTATGACGCCTTCTACCCCGACTTGCCGAACTCGTCGACGACGGGCTCATCGTCATCGCCGCGGTCATCTTGTTCACGACCTTCTGAGCCGGGTCACGAAACGTCGACACGCCCATCAGTGCGGGCTGGTCGAGAAGCAAGGACGGTAGGGTGTCGTCCTCCATCGCCTGCTCGGAAACGTCCTTAAAAACGTCGTTGACGCGGTTGAGGTCCGATGACGCGGGGACGGGGATGTCTACGACGGCACGCGCCCAATCCTTGGCCAGGTTAGGCGTTTTCGCGATCTGCCCGTTGGGCACGGTGAGCATATCTCCATCACTGGTCCGCAACTTGGTCACCCGCAGCGTGACGTCCTCCACGGTTCCCACCGCGTCATTGTTGGCGGCGACCGTGAGCTGGACGAGATCACCGAGGATCCGGCCCGCGAGGTGACGTATGACGCGGGTCGCCACGATCGCGACGAAGATCACCACCACGATGTGCACGCCCCTGGTGAGAAGCCAGTGGCCGAACTCGGACGACCACAGCCCGTCCCAAGTCTCTCTGAACTGAAGTGCGTTGTTGGTGTTGGTCATAACGAGATTCACCCTGACTCGAGCCAGTGTTCCGGTCTCCTTCGTAGCCGTCGTTCCGTGCTCCGTCAGCGTTCCCGACCGCCACGGCGACAAACACCTCGATGGCGGAAACTCGGCGCATTCTGCGTTTCACCCGGGCAGGCATGGGAATTCGGCACGCGGTCGCCGTCTTCGAGAATCCCGGCGACCTCGCCGCTCGACTCGACGAGTCGCCGATCGGCCGTCTCGTCGCAAGCGCGTCCGACGGCGGGTGAACGCCGTACCTCAATCCTTCCCCTTGCGAACGGCTTCCGGGTGATGCACCGCCTCACCGCCGCTCTTGTCGCTGCGGAAGAGATACTGCGGATCGTCCTTCGACGCGCGGACCGTGCGCTTGGCCGCCTTCGTGTCGCTGGTGATCTTCTTCTCGACCTTGTCTTCGGCCGTACCGCCGTGGCTCTTCCATCCAACCTCGTCGCCCTTTGAGAATTCGTCGATCTGCCATGCCGCGGTATTACCCACCGTCGGGGCAATGAAAGCTCCGAATTCAGTGGGTGAGGATCGATCGCCGCCGCGGGGTGGCGTCGTGGAAGGATGGCCGGGTGGACGTGCGCACGAGGAACAACGTGACGTTCGCTGGCCCCGAGTCGGGAACGACTGTGATGCTGGCTCACGGGTTCGGCTGCGACCAGAGCCTCTGGCGTCTGGTCACCTCCAGGTTGCAGGACCAGTTTCGGCTCGTCCTGTTCGACCACGTTGGATCCGGGCAGTCCGAACCAGGAGCGTGGAACGCCGAGCGCTACTCGTCGCTGCAGGGTTACGCCGACGATGTTCTCGAGATCGTCGAGAGGCTCGATCTGACGGACGTCGTCTTCGTCGGCCACTCGGTCGCCGCCATGATGGGCGTGCTGGTCGTCGCCAAGGATTCGACTCGCGTCGCGAAGCTGGTGCTCCTGACGCCGTCGCCCTGCTACCTCGACCACGACGACTACACCGGCGGTTTCTCGCGCGCTGACATCGACGAGCTTCTCGAGTCGATGGAGAGCAACTACCTCGGCTGGTCACGTGCCATGGCCCCGAACGTCATGGGCACACCCGATCGACCGGAGCTACAAGCGGAACTGACCGATGCCTTCTGCCGCAACGACCCCGCGAGGGCTCGGGTGTTCGCCCGCACGACGTTCCTCTCCGACAACCGCGCCGATCTTCCCCTGGTCCGCATACCCGCGCTGGTGATCGAGTGCACACACGACACCTTGGCGCCCCGTTCGGTCGGCGCGTACACGCACGAGCACATCGCGGGCAGTGAACTCGTCACGATCGACGCCACCGGGCACTGCCCGCAGCTCAGCGCACCCGACGAGACCGCGGCAGCGATTGCCGCGTTCGCGGTCGCTCCGTGACGGGCGGCATCGACGACCTGCAGGACGCGTTCGACAACGCGCCATGTGGCTACGTCGTCACCACTCCCGACGGGGAGATCCGCGCGGTGAACGCGACCATGGCGTCGTGGCTGGGGCGTCGGCGAGAGGCACTGATCGGCACTCCGTTCACGACGTTGCTCACCGTCGGCGGCCGCATCCACTACGAGACGCACTTCGCGCCGATGCTCTTGGCGTCGGGCGTCCTGAGTGGCGTCACCGTCGACCTCGTCGCGTCGGATGGGCGGCGGATCCCCGTTCTCCTCACGGCGAACGTCAAGGCGGGCCCCAAAGGGCGCCCCGCCCTCGTCCGCATCATCGCCGACGACGCCACCGACCGTCGGTCCTACGAACGTGAACTGCTCGCCGAGCGCAGGCGCGCCGAGGAGGAACGCGGCCGGGCCGTGAGTCTTGCCGAGACGCTTCAGCTTTCGCTTCTTCCGCCGTCGTTGTCTCCGCCGCCCGGTCTCGAGGCCGCGGCGCACTATTACAGTCCCTCGGCCGGCGACGTCGGCGGCGACTTCTATGACCTGTTCCCGCTGTCCCGTGAGAGGTACGGCTTCTTTCTCGGTGACGTCTGCGGAAAGGGGGTCGCCGCAGCCACCTTGACGTCACTGACCCGCTACACGTTGCGGGCCGCCGCCGTGAACGACCAACATCCCGTCGGTGTCCTGCAGACCCTCGACAGCGTCCTCAAGCAGGACACCCACGCCGAGAGGGGATGGTTCTGCACCGTACTTTTTGGCTTGATCACCCTGTGCGCCAACGGTTTCGACGTCGAGATCGCCACCGGTGGTCACCCACCACCCCTCCTGCTACAGCGCGAAGGTAGCGCGCGCTACGTGCCGACCGACGGCGGTCAGGCCGTGGGACTGTTCGCCAAGCCGACGTTCACGTCCGTGCGGATCACGTTGGTGCCCGGCGACACCCTGGTGGCCTATTCCGACGGGTACACCGAGGCACGCACGGGTGTCGGATCGGAACGCTTCGACGACGAGGGCGAGCTCCTGCGGTTCGCCACGACGCATTCACCCAACGACGCGCACGGAATCGTGGCGGCCATGCAAGCCCTCGTCGACGATCTCGGTCCCGGGGTCGAGGACGACGCCGCCGTTCTCGCCCTCGGGGTGCCCCGCAACTAGTCGAGCTCGAAGGTCATCGTCACCGTCGTGCCCGTCGAGGTCCCATTGAGGGTGACGTCGCCACTCACGGCCCGCATCAGGGGCACCCCTCGGCCGCGCACCCGAGGGTTGACATCGGGCAGCTTCCACGAGCCGAAATCGGTGCAGCGGATGCAGATTCCGCGCCCCTTCGCTTCGGCGTACACCAGCATGCGCCCCGGTTCGGTGGCGCGATACCCGTGTTCGATGCTGTTGGTGCACGCCTCGTTCACGACGAGCACGATGTCCCCGGCGAGGTCGTCGGGGATGCCGGTCGCCCTCAGCCACCTGGTGATCTGGCCTCTGACGTCGCTCAGCTGATCGGGCGTCGCCAGCACGTCGATCTCCAGCGGTGCGGGTGGCCGTCGATAGACCACGATCGCGACGTCGTCGTCGAACCCGTCCTTCGGCGCCAATTGGCTCAGCACGGCGTCCGCGACGACCTCCGCCGGGGATTCGATGGTTTCGCCAAGCACTTGGCCCGCTTGGTGAATCCCGTTGTCGATCAGGTCTTCTCGACGCTCGACGAGTCCGTCGGTGTACAGCATCAACGTGGCACTCGGCGAGAGGAACTTCGAAGCCTGCGGTCGTGGGCCCGACTTCTGCACCCCCAGCGGCACCGAAGTGGCGCCCGTCAGCGTTTCCGGTGTCCCGCCGGGCACGGCGAGCAGAGCGGGAACGTGGCCCGCGCTGCTGTAGGTCATCTCCCCCGAGTCGGTGTCGATGATGCCGACGAAGACGGTCGTGCAATACGCACCGGCGATGAGCGCCGCCGCCGAGTCGAGTTCGTCGAGGATTCGGCCGGGGGCGGCTCCGTTGATCAGCAACACCCGGGCCGAGCTGCGAAGTTGCCCCATCACCGCGGCCGCCGACAGGCCGCTGCCCACGCAGTCGCCGACGATGATGCCGATGTGGTGGTCACCCACGGCGAGCACGTCGTACCAGTCGCCGCCGATCTCGAACGGAGAGACCGCCGGGTCGTACCGGACCGCGAAGCCGACCGGTGGCTTCGTCGTCGGCGTCATCGTCCGCTGCAGGGTCAGCGACGCCTCCCGGGCGTTCTCGAACTGGCGGACGTGCTGAACGGCCAAGCTCAGGTGCCCGACGAGAGCCGTGACGAGCAGCCGATCGTCCTCCCCGACGAAGCGCGGTGTGCGATGTTGCAGCCACAAGGCGGTGGGCCCCGACCCGGACAGCACCACCATCAGCCCCAGCCAGGGCCCGGACGGCTCCGCCGTTCCGATCGCCCGCACCGACAGCGGGGGCCAATCCAGCGCCTCCTCGAATCTCGCCTGCAGTAACGGGTCGAGATCGCCCCAGCTGGTCGGTTCCGGCGACTCCGCAACCTGAACCTCGGGATCGGTACCCGACTTCGTCCACATGACGGCGATGACCCGCTGGAGATCGATCGCCGTTCGCAACTCTTCGAGCACGATGTCCAGCACTTCGGCGACGCTGGTGGCTACTCCCACCGCGGTGGCCAGCCGCACGACTGCATTCTCGCGGGCAGCCAAGGCCCGCGCCGCCGTGACGTCGCGGATCGTCCCGACGTACGCGTCCCGGTCGTCGCCGTCTGCAGTGACCGAGTTGATGCTCACCGCCGCCCACGTGATTCGACCGTCACGGTGTCGAACCGGCGTTTCGGACTGAAGGCTGCCGTTCTCGACGAGTTGGGAAAGCCGCCCGCTCGCGGCGTCCTCGTCGACCAGCCACGGGTAGGGCCACTCGTAGGGCAACCCGTCGGACCCGCAACCGGTGATGGCGGCGAAGGCCTCGTTGACCTCGATGACGGTGCCCGCGCGGTCGACGACGAAGAACCCCTCCTGCAAGGAGTTCACCAACGCGGTGCGGAACGCGGTGCGGTCCTCGAGCTCGTCGGCCCTGGCGCGTTGCTGCTCATAGCGCTTGGCCCGGTCGATGAACCCGCGGGTGGCGGCGTCCAGGGCGGCCAGCGTTCGGAGGAGGAACGGCAAGGCAGTCATGGCAGACGACGCGGGCGTCTCCTCGAGGAGTTGGAAGTGACTCTCGACGATCGCCGCAGTGCTGACCCGGTCCTGTGAGGCCCTGCGGCCGAGATCGTGGCCCGCCGCGAGACTGGCCTCGCCGCCCTTGTCGAGATGCCGTCGCAGCGCTGCGGAGTAGGCGGCGAGGAAGTCGTCAGCGACCATCAGGTGGAGCCCCGGCGGCGGGCAACCGGAACCAGCGCGTCAACGATCACTTGCGTGTGTTCCCGGAGAATGCCATTTGCAACCGTTTCTGCCGAAGTTGCACGCTCACACCACTCGGCGAGTCACTGATCTTGACATTAACCTCACGGGTGAAGCAGTCGCCGCAAACCGGTTTCGTGTCCAGCGGAACGATCGCGGGCACTAGGCTCATCGTGCGCGACGACGATGATCAACGAGGTTCGTTAGGGAGGGATGGCCGTTGTCACCAGCCGATGCGATCTCGACGTCGGTCGAGCGACGGGACGGGTACACCGTGTTGTCGGTGGACGGGGTGGTGGATCTCGCCACCTCACCGTCACTCGAGGAGGTCTTGGCCGATCTTCTGGGCGAGCGGCCGAACGCACTGGTCATCGACTTGACGGCCGTGACGTTCCTCGCGTCGGTTGGCCTGCGGATACTTGCCGAGACCCACGAAGGAATCGGCGGCACGGGAAAATTCGCGGTGGTGGCCAGCGGACCGGTCACCGCCCGCCCCATCCAGTTGACCAAGCTCGACGAGTTTCTGGCGCTGTATTCGACGGTCGACGACGCCGTCGCCGCCCTCCGCGGCTAGGTCGGGTTTCGACGGGCCCGCTCGGCGCAGTGTCCGCGGTAGCGGGGCGTCCCCGGTACTGTCACGTGACTGTCAAGCAGGGGCAGCACCTCATTGCGACGTTCGAAGGATGTGGTTGCCGGTGGGTTCCCTGCGCGGCCCCGACCCGACGGGTGGGGCAGCGGTCGGCGTCCAGACTCGGCCCCTTTCGTTGCTCCTGGTCGAGGACGACCGCGGAGACGCCCTGCTCGTCGAGGAACTGGTCACAGACGCCGACATCGACATTCGGATGGCCTGGGCTTCGTCGATGGCCGAGGCGGAGCGCGAACTGGCCCGGCTGCGGCCCGATTGCGTGCTGCTCGATCTGAATCTGCCCGACGCGAACGGGATCGTCGCACTCGACCGGATCACGAAGTGCGACCCCGACATTCCGATCGTCGTGCTCACTGGCCTGAACGACGAACACTTCGGCACCTCGGCCCTCGCCTCCGGCGCGCAGGACTATCTGGTCAAGGGTCGCGTCGACGCCGACGTGCTGCGCCGGGCCCTGCTCTACGCGATCGAACGCAAGAGGGCCGAGCTCACGTCGGCGGATCTGCGCTCCAGCGAGCTTCGAGCCCAGGAGAACGCGCGCCTCGAGCGCGGCCTGCTGCCGTCACCGCTACTCCTTGACGACCCGGGCGTCGACATCGTGGCCAAGTACCGCCCGAGCCGGGAGAACGCCCTCCTCGGCGGCGACTTCTACGACTTCGTCCAGACCCCGGACCGGACCGTGCACGTGATAGTCGGCGACGTCTCCGGGCACGGACCCGATGAGGCTGCCCTCGGCGTCGCGTTGCGCATCGGCTGGCGGGCGCTCACGTTCGCCGGCCTTCGCGGGAACGAACGCATGCGCCAGCTGGAGCGAATCCTTCACGCCGAGAGTCCTGGCAGCGCCATCTTCGCGACGGTGCTCAGCATCGCCATCTCTCCCGACGACCTCGGCTTCACCGCGGTCCGCGCAGGGCATCCCGGCATGTTGGTGCACGGCGCGGGCTCGGTGGAATGGCTCGAGCCACCCGCGGGACCGGCCCTTGGCATCGGCGGCACCAAGTGGCCGCTGACTAGATTCGAACTGCCGGCGGGACACGGTCTGGTGCTGCTGACGGACGGATTGTTCGAGGGGCACGCCGGAGTCGGCAACGAGCGACTGGGCGAGGACGGCCTGCTCCAGTTGGCGCGGTCGAAGGCGAATCTGCCGGGTGAGGCGTTCGTCGATGCGCTCATCGAGGGTGCCGAGGAACGAGCAGGACTACACGGAGGGCTCTCCGACGACGTCGCCGTCGTGCGAGTGGAACGGACCGTGCGGTGACTGAGGCGGTGACGAAGGGGGTGATCCCACCGAGCGAATCGCCGGCTCCGCGACGCGTTTCCTGGCTCACCGTGCAGGGCTGGCAGACCCTGGTGCTGTCCATCATGGGCGTACTCGTCCTCGGTGCCGGGATAGCGGGTGCGCTGTTGTTGCACCGGTACGACGAGGTGTCCCGCGAACTGATCGACGAAGTGCAGCCGTCGCGTTCGGCGGCGTATCGGCTGCAGGCGGCGCTGCGCGACCAGGAGACGGCGATCCGGGGGTACGCGATCTCCGCCGATCGCCAATTCCTGGACCCGTACTACGCGGGCCGGGAAGCCGAAGCCACGGCAGCGCAGGAGATTCGGCAGCGCGCAGGCGATCGCTCCGCGCTGATCGACGATCTCGATGCGATCGAACGGGCGTCCGCGTCGTGGCGCTCGTCGTTCGCCGAACCACTCATCGCCAGTGTCGAACCCAATACTCCGGCCGTGCTCGACGCCGGTGTCGCCGAACGCGGCAAGACCGAATTCGACCGGCTTCGCGGACTCTTCGACACCCAGAACGACCACCTCAGCGAAGCCCGCGCGGCGGGCATACAGAACCTGGATGAGATTCGCTGGTGGCGCAACGGTGTTCTCGGGGCCATAGTGGCGGTGCTGGTGGCGATGGCGGTCGCTCTCGCGATCGTGATGCGAACTGCGGTCACCCGCCCCCTGGCCTCGCTCGCGGCGTCGTGTCGGCGGATCACCAAGGGCGACTTTGCGGCGAAAATCGTCCCGCAGGGGCCGAAGGACATCCGCGCCATCGCCGTCGACGTCGAGAACATGCGGCAGCGAATCGTGGTCGAACTCGACGCATCGCGCTCGGCCGAGTCGCAATTGAACGAGCGGACCATCGAGTTGCGCCGGTCGAACGCAGAGCTCGAACAGTTCGCCTACGTCGCATCGCACGACCTGCAGGAACCACTGCGGAAGGTCACGGCGTTCTGCCAGCTGCTCGAGAAGCGGTACGGTGACAAGGTCGACGAACGCGGCATCGAGTACATCGACTTCGCCGTCGACGGCGCCAAGCGCATGCAGGTGCTCATCAACGACCTGCTCACTTTTTCGCGCGTCGGCAGGCTCAACGCGGCGCAGACCGAGGTCGATCTCGACACCGCGTTGAACGATGCGATCGCCAACCTCACGGTGGCGATCGAGGAGTCAGACGCCGAGATCGTCCGTCCCGCCGAGCCGCTGCCCCGCGTCGTCGGGGATCCAACCGTGCTCGCGATGCTGTGGCAGAACCTGATCGGCAATGCCATGAAGTTTCGGCGGGACGGCGTCGCGCCCCTTATCGCGATCGAGTGCCGACGGGACGATGACGAGGACCTATGGTTGTTCACCTTCTCGGACAACGGCATTGGCATTGCGCCGGAATTCGTAGACAAGGTGTTCATCATCTTTCAGCGCCTGCACGGGCGCGAGGCCTACGGTGGAACGGGCATCGGTCTGGCACTGTGCAAGAAGATCGTCGAGCACCACGGCGGCTTGATCTGGATCGACACGTCCTACACCGAGGGAACCCGGTTTCGCTTCACCCTGCCCGTGCCCAAGCCCACCGCCGCCTCGGACGACCAGTCCGCGGCAACCCTGGAAGGAACACCCGAATGACACCTGCCGGTCGCCCGATCGACGTTCTGTTGGTGGAGGACGACCCCGGTGACGAGCTCATCACGCGGGAGGCCTTCGAGCACAACAAGATCAAGAACAACCTTGCACGTCGCACATGACGGCGAGGAGGGGCTGGACTTTCTCTACCGGCGCGGCGCCTTCGAGAACGCGCCGACGCCCGACCTGATCCTGCTCGATCTGAACCTGCCGAAGTACGACGGCAGGCAACTGCTCGAGAAGATCAAGTCCGACCCCGACCTCAACCACATCCCGGTCGTCGTGCTCACCACCTCAGCCGCTGAGGAGGACATCCTGCGCAGTTACAAACTGCACGCGAATGCGTACGTCACGAAGCCCGTGGATCTCGACCAGTTCATGAACGCGGTTCGTCAGATCGACGAGTTCTTCGTCCAGGTGGTGCGACTTCCGCAGGGCTGAGCCGTCAAGGGCTGCATGCTCATTGGAGATCTAGACCTCCGCGTCCAGCCCGAGCAGTCGCGGGATGAGCTCGACCAGATTGGCGCGTAACACGTCGTCGTCGAGGTCGGTGACGATGGGGTTGACCACGGATCCCGGTGGCCGCCGACATGATCGCCGCGGCAACCCTGGCCTGCGTGTCGTCCCGCTGGTCGAGGAGCACGCCGTAGAGCCTGCTCATGAACCGTTGGAACGGCGGGTGTTCAACGAGGATGCGCACGATGACGGGGTCGCTGGTCAGGGTGCCGACCCATTGACGCCGGGTGACTGCCCGATCGATCAGCTGGATCAACAGGGTCCTGCGGGCCTGCTGACGCCGTTCGTCTGCCTCCGCGGCGACGAGCGCGTCCTCGAGGATGGCCAACTCGTTCTCGGTGACCGCGATGACGATCTGGTTCTTGGACTTGTACTGGTGGTAGACGGCGGCCTTGGTCACCCCGATGGCGTCAGCGATCATCTGCAGCGAGGTGCCGCTGACGCCGTGGGCGCCGATGAGGTCCAGGGGCGGCGGTCAGGATGCGTTGCTGAGGACGAGTCCGCACGATCGTGCTGAATGGCCTGTCAACCAGTTCATCCTCGGTCCCCACCCGGCCAGATTAGTCGAGGCGGTCAGTTGCACTCCGCGCCAAGACCCTTCGCCGGTGACGATCCGCCACGCATTTGCCGGTGCGACGAGTGAATCACAGGAGGTGTGGGTACCGTCACGTCCATGAAGCTGATCTCGCCGACCGACTCGATGTTCCTCATCGGCGAATCCCGTGAACACCCGATGCACGTCGCGGGCCTGCAGCTGTTCAAGCCGCCCGAGGGCGCCGGGCCGGAATTCATCCGCGACATGTACGAGACGATCGTCGAGGACGACGACTTCCAACCGACGTTTCGCAAGCATCCCGGTAGGTTGCTCGGCGGCATCTCCAACCTCGCGTGGGCGTTCGACGACGTTGTCGACATCGACTACCACCTCCGCCGCTCGGGGCTTCCGCGGCCCGGCCGGGTGCGCGAGTTGCTCGAGTTGGTCTCGCGGTTGCACGGCACCCTGCTCGACCGGCACCGGCCATTGTGGGAGGCGAGCCTCGTCGAGGGCCTCGAAGACGGGCGCTTCGCCGTCTATACGAAGGTTCACCACTCGCTGCTGGATGGAGTCTCGGCCCAGCGCCTCATGATCCGGTCGTTGACGTCCGATCCCGACGACCACGAGATCCGGGTGCCGTGGACGCTCGGCCCGAAGCGCAGGAGCAAGGATTCCGGCGGGGGCCAATCCACTCTGCAGTCGATCACCGGCACCGTCGGAGCACTGGCGTCGCTGGCGCCGTCCGGTCTCTCGATCGCCAAGGCCGCGCTGCTGGAACAGCAACTCACCCTGCCGTTCCGTGCGCCCAAGACGATGTTCAACGTCCCCATCGGGGGAGCCCGGCGGGCGGCCGCGCAGTCGTGGCCGCTGGCGCGGATCCGGGCCATCAAGTCCGCCGCGGGCGTCACCGTCAACGACGTCGTGCTAGCCATGTGCTCCGGCGCGCTGCGCGCCTATCTCATCGAGCAGGATGCGTTGCCGGACACGCCGCTGGTCGCCATGGTGCCGGTCAGCCTGCGCGGGGACCACGAGCAGGACGCCGGCGGAAACATGGTCGGCACGATCCTCTGCAACCTGGCCACCGACATCGAGGACCCGGCCAAGCGACTCGACGCGATCAGCACGTCGATGCGTGACAACAAGAAGGTGTTCGCCGACCTTCCGCGGACACAGGCTCTCGCACTGTCGGCCTTCCTGGTGTCCGGCATCGCACTCGGCGTGGTGCCGGGATTCGTGTCGACGGCGCCGCCGCCGTTCAACATCGTCATCTCCAACGTGCCCGGTGCGCGAGAGCCGATGTACTGGAACGGCGCCCGCCTCGACGGCAACTATCCACTGTCGATCGCGCTGGACGGCCAGGCCCTGAACATCACGCTGACCAACAATGCCGACAATCTCGACTTCGGCCTCGTCGGCTGCCGGCGCAGCGTGCCACATCTGCAGCGACTGCTGATGCACCTGGAGGACTCGCTCACCGACCTCGAGAAGGCCGTCGCCGTCTGAGGCCGAGGACGCGCCTCAGTACTTGCCGAAGACCAGCACCACGTTGTGCCCCCCGAAGGCGAAGGTGTCACTCACCGCATGGCGGTAATCGGACCGTCTGGGCCGGCCGGTGACCACGTCCAGGTCGATCCGCTCGTCGAGCTGCTTCAGGTTCAAGGTCGGGGGCACGACGCCGTCGCGTAGCGCCTGCACGGTCAGTACCGCTTCCACGGCGCCGGCGGCTCCAAAGGTGTTGCCAAGCGCAGCCTTGGGCGCATACACCGCGGGGTGGTGTTCACCGAACGCCTTGCGCAGGGCGGTCGCCTCGACGAGGTCGCCGTCCACGGTGCCTGCCGCGTGCGCGTTGACGAGGTCGATGTCGCCGGGTGCGAGGCCCGCCAGTTCGATGGCCCGCACGAGGGCGTGGGCCTCCTGTTCGGCGTCGGGGTCGGAGGCCATGACGTCGAAGCCGTCGGAGGTGGTCGCCGCTCCGAGCATTCGGGCCAGGATGCGTGCGCCCCGCGCCTTGGCGTGAACCTCGGTCTCCATGATCAGCAGCGCGCCGCCCTCACCGAGGACCATGCCGTGCCGGTCCCGGTCGAACGGTCGACAAGCGCCCGCAGGATCGTCGTTGTCGGTCGACATCACGCCGTCGATCTGGGAGTACGCCGCGATGGGCACGCCCTCGATCGGCGACTCGACGGCGCCACAGATGACGACGTCGGTGTCGCCGAAGACGATCTGCTGCCACGCCTGGGCGATCGCACCCGCGCCGGAGGCGTCGGCCATCATCGGCGCCTGTACGCCGCCACGGGCGGCTCGATCCAGGCCGATCGCCGCGGCGGGCCCGTTCGGCATGAACATCTGGACGGCCAGGGGCGACACTGCCTTGAGCCCCCGGTTCCGCATCTCGAGGTAACCGAGGATCATCTCCTCCCCGTTCCCGAAGCCGGCGCCCACCGACACTGCGAGCCGGGTGGGGTCCATTTCGGGCGCACCACAGTTGGCCCACGCGCGGCGACTCAGCACCACGGCCATCTTCTGCAGGTAGGACAGGCGGCGCAGTTCCACCCGGCTCAATTCGGTGTCGAAGTCCTCGAGTAGCTGGCCGCCGATCGTGACCGGCAGTCCGAGCTCCTCGACGAACGAACCCGACAGTTGGCGGATGCCGCTGCCGCCGTCGAGCAGCGCAGCCCAGGTGTCTTCGGCGTCGCTCGCGAGCGCGTTGGTCATCGCGAAACCCGTGATGACCACGTCAGGAAAGTCGCTCAGCATGTGAACCTCCCTTTCGAGTGTGGAGACCGATTCTCCCGCCCGCACTGGCGGAGGCGCACACGGGGATGGCATTCCCCGCGTTCGGCCCATCATCCTGACACCCGCGGACGGCCGAGCCGCTACGGGAATTGCTCGCGGCAACGCCTACCAGCGGTACCGACCGAAGCCATCCCTCGACTCGAGGCCAGTCACGTTTGCGGGTCGCCACTTCCCCGCTCCTAGCGGGCTGGTCCTGAGCAAGACTGCCAGGTGACACCTGCTCAGCCAGGCAGTCCCTGCTCTTCCACGGGCAGAGGCGCGGGACCCTTGATGCTGGGCTCCGCCATGGGAATTGGACGGGTGCCAGGTGCAGTGGTGACGGTACTGGTGGTCCCCGTCGACATCGTCGAATCGGCAACGGCACCCGGTGCAGCCTGGGCGATGGTCGCCCCGACGATCCCGAGCGTGACCATGGCGCCTCCGGCGATGGCGGCGAACGTCCTCCTTCTCCAACGTGCACTAGTTCATCGACTAGCTCGACGAAGAGAAGGTGCGTTTAATTCGAAGTCCGTCAGCGCGAGTGCGCTGTCACCACACGCGAACCCAGTCGACGAGCATGTCCGCCGGATAGGTACCAACGCTGGGATCGCCGCCACCCGAGCCGGCGACCGCGAGGTTCAGCATCGGGGTCAGCTGGTAGCCGGGGTCGTTGAACGGCCAGTCGTCGAGGGAGTTGGCGGGAACCGAGAAGTAGGGCTCTGCGCCGTCGACGTAGTCGCGCCAGAAGTACATCCCGGCGTCGTTCCACGTGCAACGCCAGACGTGCCACGCGTTGTCCACGTCGAACGGCTGGGTGGCGAACGACGTCCCGTCCAATCGAGCGTGGACGGTGCTTCCCGACGGCCAGTTGCCGTTTCCGTACCACTCGACGAGGTCGACCTCACCGCCGCGAACGGGATCGTTGTTCAGCAGCCACCAGGCGGGCCAACACCCCAGCGTCAGGCAGTCGAACTTCACCCGCGCTTCCCAGGTGAGGCCAATACCGCCCCTCCAATTACCGGTGAGCTTGCCGCCGAAGTACTTGCCGTTCTCCCTCGTGGCGCGGATGACCAGGTTGGACTTGCCGTCGAGGAAGACGTTACTGCGATCGTTGCGGTACTGCCCCATGTTCTCGGGGCGGTCCCAGAACACCGGATTCTTGATCATCTCGCGGGCTGTCGAGATGGTCCACTTCGACGGATCGGGAGCCGAACCCGCCGGGCCGTCGAACTCGTCGTGAAAGAGGAAGGCCGGCGTGGCCGTCTCGGGCGGCGGCACCAGCGGGGGCGTCCGAGTTCCCGAGGGCAGCGCGCCGGCCACGGGAGCGGGGATGGCTGCGGCCAGCAGGCCGAGCCCCGACATGAACAGAAGGTTGCGACGATCCATCTCTGGCACAGCGACACAATAAAGCCCAAACGTCGAATCACGCGCGATTCGCGACAGCCGAATAATTCGGCGGCCCGGCACTGCGGTCCGCAACAGGGCTCTTCAACGCCCCGACCGTGGATCCTCCTCGAACTCGATATCACCGGCGATGTCAAGACTTCGGCGTCACAGCCGGAGCACCGCAACGGCGTTGGCTTCGGCGGCGCACACGAGAACGCTCACGCGGTGGGCTCGTGTCGTGCGACAGTTCCCCGATGACGGGGAGCGTCGCCGTGATCGGGGCCGGACCGGGCGGGCTGGTCGCAGCACGATGGCTGCAGTCGCAAGGGTTCGAGCCGACGATCTTCGAACGGGATTCAGTGCTCGGCGGGCAGTGGGCGGGGTTGCCCGGCCGCAGCGGCGTGTGGCCCGGCATGCACACCAACACCAGTCGCGTCCTCACGGCGTTCAGCGACCTCGAGCCCCAGAGCGACGCGGTCTTTCCCTCGAGCCGCGACATCCTCGACTACCTGCACCGGTATGCCCAGACGTTCGGCCTGATCCCACGCATCCGGTTCGACACCAGGGTCGACCACCTCGGCCGGTACGACGGGGGATGGCTCGTGCGTCACGCCGGTGCCGACGAGCAATTCGACCGAGTCGTGGTGGCCACTGGCAGGTTTCATAACTCCGTCATCCCAACCGTCGTCGGGCTGGACACCTTCGGTGGATCGGCCGGGGTGTCGTCCACCTATGACTACCGGGGCCCCGGTTCCCTTCGCGGCAAGCGGGTCCTGGTGGCCGGCGCCGCCGTCAGCGCCCTGGAGGTAGCGGCCGAACTCGCCCAACTCGGCGCCGCCAGGGTGGTCGTCACCCAGCGGCGCCAGAGATACGTTCTTCCCAAGTTCGCCGCCGGCGTCCCGTCAGATCACCGGATCTTCACGCGATACGGAGTGCTCGCGAGCGAGACCCTGCCCGCAGCGGAGATCGACCGGCAGCTGAAGGAGATCGTCGTCGAGGCGGGGGGCAGCCCGGAGCAGTATGGGGCACCGGCACCCGACCCGTCCCTGTTCGCCGCCGGGGTCACGCTCAGTCAGCAGCACCTGCCGCTCGTCGCGGAGGGCCGGATCACGGTGCGGCCGTGGATGACGTCGATCGCGGGCACGACGGTGACCTTCGCGAATGGGACCGCCGACGACTTCGACGGCATCGTATGCGGCACCGGTTTCGAGCTCGGCCTGCCGTTCCTGAGCGAAGAGGTCAGGACCGTCCTCGACCTCGACGCCGTGCACCTGGACGCCGACCGGTACACGTTTCACCCCGATCTCCCGGGGCTGGCGTTCATGGGAATGTGGGACCAGTCCGGCGGATACTTCGTGCCGCTGGAGTTGCAGGCCAGGTGGATCGCCTACGCGTGGAGCGGCGCAATTGCCGCGGCGACCGATACCGAGCAACGCAGCGCGGTCGACGCGTACCGCGCTCGGCGGGGAGCAACGCAGAAGAGCCGAATGAACTTGGCAGCGCTCACCTTCGCGCGCGCCGCAACTGTCGAGCCTCACCTGGACAACTGGCCCGACTTGCGTCGCGCCCTGTTGTTCGGCCCCCTCGCGCCGAGCTGCTTCCGCCTGGAGGGCCCCGACGCGCAGCCCGACGCCCCGGCACGATTCGCGCGCGACGCCGCCGCCTTCGGCGCCATCACCTCCAACGAGCCAACCGAACGCGAACGTCGCTACTGGTCGCTGGTGGAGACCCAAGCCGCCGGTCGGCGCGACTAGTCGGAGAGGTGGCGCAGCTGCGCGGTGAACATCCACCGCTGCTTCTCCAGCCCCTCGAGGACGGTGTGCAGAATGTCGGCACTCGTCGAATCCTGCGCGTCGACTTCGTCGTGTACGGCACGAATGACGTTGACGACGGCCAAGATTCGTTCGGCGATCACCGCGACCGCTCGCTCGACGCTGACCTCTCCCTCGGGAAACTCGTCAAGCGTGCTCGTACTGGCGACCGTGCCAGTGCGCCCGTCCGGCACCGCTTCGAGTGCACGCATGCGCTCGGCCACGGAGTCCGCGTACTCGCGGACGGTATCGACGACCTCGTCGAGCTCCAGATGAGTGGAACGGAACTGCGGACCCACCAGCGTCCAGTGCGCCTGCTTGGCCTGGTTCTGCAGCTCCAAGAGCCCGACGAGGATTGCCTGTAAATCGGCGGCGAGCGTCGGCGAGGCAACGAACTCGTTGGTGAGGACTTCGTGGTTGGTAGTGGTCATGGCTCTACGATACGCCGTGTTTTGATCTAGTCAATAAACGGACAAGCTTATTATATTGGTTAGGTCATGCTAAGCTCGCCTCATGAGCGTCGGCGATGCGATCACCCGCTACAAGCAGGAACTCCGAGGTGCCGCACTGCGTGCGACGTCGGGTCGGGTGGCGGTGCTCAGGGCGCTCGAGACGTCTCCGCACTCGAGTGCCGACACCGTGTTCGACCTGATCTCAGGTGACCTCCCCGGCACCTCGCCGCAGGCGGTGTACATGGTCCTCAACGACCTGACGCGAGCTGGGCTGACTCGGCGATTCGAGCCGGCGGGTTCGGCGGCCCTCTACGAGCGCCGCGTCGGCGACAACCATCATCACCTCGTCTGCGAATCGTGCGGAGCGGTGCACGACGTGGACTGCGCCGTCGGCCGGGCGCCCTGCCTCACCCCGAAGGACGCCGGCGCGTTTCACGTCCGCGAGGCGGAGGTCACCTTCTGGGGCCTCTGCGAACGGTGCCAGTCCGACTGACCGATCTCGTCCGCCCCATCGAGGGTCGGGACTACGGTTGGCACGGGGTATAGCCCGTCCAACGACACAAGAGGATCTCGACACATGACGGTGACCGTCGGGATTGGACCGGTCGGCTTCGACGACGTGGTTGCAGTCGCCCGCGAGGACGCCCAGGTGGTGCTCTCCGAGGAGTCCGCGGCGGCCATCCACGCCAGCCGCATCGCGATCGAGGCTCTCGCCAACGAACCCATGCCGGTGTACGGCGTCTCGACCGGCTTCGGCGCGTTGGCGACGCGACACATCCCCAAGGAGAGCCGCACTCAGCTGCAACGCAGCCTGATCCGCTCGCACGCGGCGGGCTCGGGGCCGGAGGTCGAGCGCGAGGTCATCCGCGCGATGATGCTGCTGCGCCTCTCGACGCTGGCCACCGGACGCACCGGCGTCCGCCTCGACACCGCACGGGCCTACGCCGGCCTGATCTCGACCGGACTGACGCCGGTGGTGCACGAGTACGGCAGCCTGGGATGCTCCGGCGACCTGGCGCCCTTGGCGCACGTGGCGCTCTCGGTCATGGGCGAGGGTTACGTGCGGACGCGCACCGGTGAACTCAAACCGTCCGCCCACGCCCTCGCCGAACACGGCCTGTCCCCCGTCACGCTCGCCGAGAAGGAGGGTCTCGCGCTGATCAACGGGACCGACGGGATGCTCGGTCAGCTGGTCCTCGCGTTGGCCGACCTCGACGACCTGCTGCGACTCGCCGACATCGCCGCCGCCATGAGCGTCGAGGGCCAGCTCGGCACCGACCGCGTGTTCGCCGCCGACCTGCAGCAGCTGCGCCCGCACCCGGGCCAAGCCGTCGCCGCCGCGAACATGACCCGCCTGCTCGCCGACTCCGCGATCGTCGCCAGCCACCAGACCCCCGACTGCGCGCGCGTGCAGGACGCCTACTCGCTGCGCTGCGCACCGCAGGTCGCCGGCGCGGTTCGGGACACTATGGAACATGCACGGACGGTCGCCGAGCGGGAACTGGCCAGCGTGATCGACAACCCGGTGGTCACCCTCGACGGCCGCGTCGAGTCCAACGGCAACTTCCACGGCGCGCCCGTCGCCTACGTGCTCGACTTCCTCGCGATCGGGGTGGCCGACCTGGCCGGCATCAGCGAGCGACGGACCGACCGGTTTCTCGACGTCAATCGGAGCCACGGCCTCAACCCGTTCCTCGCCCACGATCCCGGCGTCGACAGCGGTCACATGATCGCCCAGTACACGCAGGCCGGCATCGTCTCCGACCTCAAACGACTGGCCAACCCGGCGAGCGCAGACTCGATTCCGTCGTCGGCCATGCAAGAGGATCACGTCTCCATGGGGTGGTCGTCGGCGCGCAAGTTGCGCCGCGCCATCGACGGATTGACGACCGTGCTCGCGATCGAGGTGCTCACCGCCGCAAGGGGTCTGGACATGCGTCGCCCGTTGACGCCCTCGCCTGCCACGGGCGCGGTGATCGGTGCGCTGCGTGAGCGCGTCGAAGGACCAGGCCCTGACCGCTTCCTGGCGCCGGAGATCGCCGCAGTCGTCGGAATGGCCCGATCCGGCGCGCTGGTCCGAGCCGCCGAACGTGTCGTCGGCCCCCTGGCCTGAGACCGGTAACCGCCCGAGGATGGGAACGCCATGACAGCCAACACCTCTCAGTCCCGCACCGTGCGCGCCGCCCGGGGCACGGACCTCACGTGCAAGGGCTGGCAGCAGGAAGCCGCGTTGCGGATGCTGATGAACAACCTCGACCCCGAGGTCGCCGAACATCCGGAGGACCTGGTGGTCTACGGCGGGACCGGACGCGCCGCGAGGAGTTGGGAGGCGTTCGACGCGATCGTGGCCACCCTGCGCAGCCTAGAGAACGACGAGACGATGCTGGTCCAGTCCGGCAAGCCCGTCGGCGTCTTCCGCACCCACGAGTGGGCGCCCCGGGTGCTCATTGCGAACTCCAATCTCGTTGGCGACTGGGCGAATTGGGAGACCTTCCGCGAACTCGAGGCAGCCGGGCTGATGATGTACGGCCAGATGACGGCGGGCTCGTGGATCTACATCGGCACCCAGGGCATCCTGCAGGGCACCTATGAGACGTTCGGGGCCGTGGCCAAGAAACGCTTCGGAGGTACGTTGGCCGGGACCATCACGCTGACCGGCGGCGTCGGCGGTATGGGCGGTGCGCAGCCACTGGCCGTCACCATGAACGACGGCGTCGCGATCTGCGTGGACTGTGACCCGACCAGGATCGACCGGCGCATCGAACAGCGCTACCTCGACACCAGGGCCGAGTCGATCGACGAGGCACTGCGGATGGCCGTCGAAGCACGGGATGCCAAGCGCGCGTTGTCGATCGGGCTCCTTGGCAATACCGCAGAAGTCTTCCCCGAACTCCTCGAGCGCGACGCCCCGATGGACATCGTCACCGACCAGACGTCGGCCCACGACCCCCTTTCGTATCTTCCCATCGGGATCGCGTTCGACGACATGAAGAAGATGGCCGACAAGGATCCGGGCTACTTCACCGAGCAGGCCGAGGCGTCGATGGCCAAGCAGGTCGCCGCGATGGTCGGTTTCCAGGACAAGGGCGCCGAGGTGTTCGACTACGGCAACTCGATTCGGGACGAAGCGCGCAAGGCCGGCTACGACAGGGCATTCGACTTCCCCGGCTTCGTGCCCGCCTACATCCGACCGCAGTTCGAGGAAGGGCTGGGCCCGTTCCGATGGGTGGCGCTCTCGGGTGACGCCAAGGACATCGAGGCGACCGACCGGGCCATCCTCGAACTCTTCCCCGACAACGACCACCTGCGCCGCTGGATCTCGATGGCCGAGGAGCGCGTGGCGTACCAGGGACTGCCGGCCCGGATCTGCTGGCTCGGCTATGGCGAACGACACAGGGCCGGAATCAAGTTCAACGAGATGGTGGCCTCCGGCGAGGTGTCCGCTCCGATCGTCATCGGGCGCGACCACCTGGACTCCGGCTCCGTGGCCTCCCCGTACCGGGAGACCGAGGCGATGGCCGACGGTTCCGACGCCGTCGCCGACTGGCCCCTGCTCAACGCGCTGGTCAACACCGCTTCGGGAGCATCATGGGTGTCGATCCATCAAGGCGGCGGGGTCGGGATGGGCCGGTCCATCCACGCCGGGCAGGTATGCGTCGCCGACGGAACCGCATTGGCCGCAGAGAAACTCGAGCGCGTCCTGACCAACGACCCCGGCATGGGCGTCATTCGGCACGTCGACGCCGGCTACGAGCACGCCACGCAGGTCGCCGCCGAACGCGGCGTCAGAATACCCATGCAGGATCGGGCGTGACGACCTTCGACTCGCTGTGGGAGTCCATCCTCGACGTCGGTCGCGACCCCCTCAGCGGCGGTTACCGCCGATTCGCCTGGACCACTGCGGATTTCACGCTGCGCGAATGGTTCGCCGGCGAGGCTCGGCGTCGCGGGATGACGGTCGAAGAGGACCGCAACGGGAACCTGTGGGCGTGGTGGATGCCCGCCGGGTGGGCGGGTGATCCCCGAGGAGCCTTCGTGACCGGCTCGCACCTCGACTCGGTACCCGACGGCGGTGCGTACGACGGCCCGCTCGGCATCGTGTCGGCGTTCGCGGCCATCGACCTGCTCGCCGCACGCGGCGTCAGTCCCGAGATCCCGGTGGCCGTGGTGGCCTTCGTCGACGAGGAGGGCGCCCGCTTCGGTGTCGCCTGCATCGGGTCTCAGCTCTCCACCGGTGCCCTGACGCCCGAACGCGCGTTGAACCTGCGCGACGGGGACGGCACCACGTTGGCCGACGCCCTGATGGCGGCCGGGCGCAACCCGGCGCAACTCGGCGCCGACGACCGGCTCGCCGAACGGGTGGGGGTGTACGTGGAGTTGCACGTCGAGCAGGGTCGCGCCCTTGACCTGGTCGACCGGCCGATCGCCGTCGCGTCGTCGATCTGGCCACACGGCCGCTGGCAGTTCACGTTCGGCGGTGAGGCCAACCATGCGGGCACCACCCGTCTCGTCGACCGGCGTGATCCGATGCTCACGTTCGCGTCGGCCGTGCACGCCGCGCGCGCCCAGGCCACCTCGCATCAGGCCGTGGCGACCTTCGGCAAGGTGCGTGTCACGCCCAACGGTTCGAACGCCGTCCCGTCCCGGGTGCAGGCGTGGCTCGACGCGCGCGCCTCCGACGAGAACACGCTGTCGGCGTTGGTCGCCGCCATCACCGCCGACGCCACCAACTGCGCCGCCGACGATCGGACCGAGCTGGCCGTGGAGGCCGAATCCGTCTCTCCCGCAGTCCTCTTCCCCGACGCGCCACGCCGGCGTATCTTGCGTGCCCTGGCGGCTCTCGGCGACGTTCCCGTCCTTCCGACCCAGGCCGGTCACGACGCCGGCATTCTGTCGACCACGGTTCCCACCGCAATGTTGTTCGTGCGCAACCCCACCGGCATCTCCCATTCTCCGGACGAGTACGCCGAGATCGGTGACTGCCGACGCGGTGCCGAGGCGCTCGCCGACGTGATGGCCGATTGGGTCACCGGATGAGCGCAGACTCGCCGACGTCTCAGTGGTGGTGTGAACACGCCTGGCTCGGCGGGGATCACGTCGCCGAGGGTGTCCGGGTCACGGTGGCCGACGGGATCATCGAAGGCCTCGAACCGAACAGTGCACCGGCCGATGGCCGGCGGCTGCGCGGCCTCGTCCTTCCCGGGCTCGCCAACGCCCATTCGCACGCGTTCCACCGTGCCCTGCGATCCCGGACCCAGCGCGATCGCGGGTCGTTCTGGAGCTGGCGCCGGCTGATGTACCAGGCCGCCGCGCGACTGACCCCCGACCTGTATCGCGATCTCGCCCGCGCGGTGTACGCCGAGATGGCGCTGGCCGGGATCACGGCCGTCGGTGAATTCCACTATCTGCATCACGACACCGGGGGCACGCCCTACGCCGACCCCAACGAGATGGGCCACGCCCTGATCGCCGCCGCCGCCGACGCGGGCATCCGGATCACGCTGCTGGACACGTGTTACCTCGCCGCCGGCGTCGACGGTGCTCCACTTGCCGACGGGCCTCAACAGCGGTTCGGCGACGGCAACGGATCTCGCTGGGCCCAGCGCGTCGATGCGCTGCTCCGCCAGGCATCGGACTGGGATCACGTAATAGTGGGCGCGGCAATACATTCCGTCCGGGCCGTACCGGTCGACGACATGTCGTCCGTCGTCGCGTGGGCGACCGCGGCATCGGCACCGGTGCACGTTCACTCCTCGGAGCAGACGGCGGAGGTCGAACAGTGTCAGGCCGTTCACGGGTGCACCCCGACCGCCCTCATGCGCGACCACGGGGTACTGGGCGCTCGCACCACCGCGGTGCACGCCACCCACCTGACCGACGCCGACGTCGCCGACCTTCGAGACAGTGGCACCGGGGTCTGCTTCTGCCCCACCACCGAACGCGACCTCGGTGACGGCGTCGGGCCCGCACCCGAGCTGTTGGCCGGGCCGGGACCGTTCAGCCTCGGGTCGGACAGCCATGCCGTGATCGACCTGTTCGAGGAGGCGCGTGCCGTCGAGCTCGACGAGCGGCTCGTCCGCCGGGAGCGAGGCGTCATACCGGCGTCCCGACTGCTCGAATCCGCGACCCGCGAAGGTCATTTGGCGCTCGGCTGGGCCCATGCCGGTGAGTTGCGCGTCGGCGCGCGCGCCGACCTGGTGGCCGTCGACCTGAACTCCGTGCGTACCGCGGGAGGTGGGCCGACCGTGGAGAACGCCGTCTTCGCCGCCACGGCGGCGGACGTGACCGACGTCGTGGTCGACGGACGGGTCGTGGTCACCGACCGACGCCATCACCAGGTGACCGATCCGGGACGCGAACTGGCCGAGGCGATCTCCGCGGCGTTGGGGGCACGATGAGCGTCCGGTACGACAACATCGGCGAGCTGGTCACCAATGACTCTTCGCTTGGCGACGGATCCCCGCTCGGCATCGTCACGGATGCGGCGATCGTCGTGGACGACGGTCTCGTCGCGTGGGTAGGACCGCGGACCGCCGCTCCCGACGCCGACCGTCGGGTCGACTTCGGCGGATGCAGCGTGCTGCCGGGGTTCGTCGACAGCCACGCCCATCTCGTCTTCGCAGGCGACCGTTCCGCGGAGTTCGCCGCGCGGATGAGTGGCCGCCCGTACGACGGCGGCGGCATCACCACCACCGTCGAAGCCACCAGGAACGCCACCGATATCGCGCTGTCGGACAATCTCGGCAGACTCGCGAGCGAGTTGGTCGCCGGCGGCGTCACCACGTTCGAGACCAAGAGCGGCTACGGCCTCGACGTCGGCAACGAGGTGCGATCGCTCGAGGTCGGCCGCCGGTTCACCTCTGAGACCACGTTTCTCGGCGCACACGTGGTCCCCCTCGAGTACCGCGGCGCACGGGATGACTACGTCCGGCTCGTCGCCGGAGAGATGCTCTCCGCGTGCCGACCTCATGCCCGCTGGATCGACGTGTTCTGCGACCGCAGCGCCTTCGACGTCGACGAGACGCGGTTCATCCTCGAGGCGGGGATCGAGGCGGGCCTCGAACCGCGGCTGCACGCGTCGCAACTGGGCCCCGGCGACGGCATTCGACTGGGGGTCGACCTTCGGGCCGCGTCCGTCGACCACTGCACGTACGCCACCGGTCCCGACATCGAAGCGTTGGCAGCCGCGGCGGGCACCACGGTCGCCACGCTGCTGCCCGGTGCTGAATTCTCAACGCGGGCAACCTGGCCCGACGCCCGGCGGTTCCTCGACGCCGGTGTCACGGTCGCGATCGCCACCGACTGCAACCCCGGCAGCTCCTTCACGACGAGCATGGCGTTCTGCATCGCCGTGGCCGTCCGCGACATGGGGTTCACGCCGGCGGAGGCGGTGTGGTCGGCCACCGCGGGCGGCGCCGCCGCGCTGCGACGCGAGGACGTCGGGACCCTCGGAGTCGGCATGCGCGCCGACTTCATCCGCCTCGACGCCCCGTCGTACGTTCACCTCGCCTACCGGCCCGGCGTCCCGATCGTTTGCGAGGTCGTGGTGGAGGGAAGACATGCTCGATAAGTCGATCGAATCGAAGGACTTCCAGTGACGGATCGAACCATTGTCATCACCGGCGCGAGTGACGGGATCGGCGCCGCCGCGGCCAAGAGGCTGAGCCGGAGCGGCGAAAAGGTCGTCGTCGTCGGACGCTCGCCGCAGAAGACGGCGGCAGTGGCCAACGGCATCGGCGCCGACTACCTCGTGGCGGACTTCAGCGAGCTCGCTCAGGTCCGCGATTTGGCGGAGCAGCTGCTCGAGCGCTACCCGCGCATCGACGTGCTGGCCAACAACGCCGGCGGCCTCATGGGTCAACGCCAGGTCACCGTCGACGGTCACGAGAAGACTTTTCAGGTCAATCATCTGGCCCCCTTTCTGTTGACGACGCTGCTCCTGGATCGGCTCGTCGAGTGCCGAGCCAGTGTCGTGAACACCTCGAGCCTCGGCAACAAGCTGTTTGGCCACGTCGACATCGACGACCTGGAAGCCGAACGCGGCTACCGACGGCAGAAGGCGTACGGCGACGCCAAGCTCGAGAACATCTTGTTCACGAAGGAACTCCACCGCCGTTACCACTCGTCCGGAATCTCAACGGCCGCATTCCATCCGGGCAGTGTCGCCTCCAACTTCGGCGCCGAGTCCGAGTCGCGGCTCCTGCGCATCGTCTACCACACGCCGTTGAGACATCTGGCTCTGGTCACCCCCGAACAGGGCTCCGATCTGTTGGTCTGGCTGGCGTCGGCCACGCCGGGGCAGGACTGGACCTCCGGTGAGTACTACTCCGGTCATTCCGTCGGCAAGGCCAACAAGCAGGCCTACGACACCGAACTGGCGCGCCGACTCTGGGACCGCAGTGCCGCCATGATTGCCACCACGTCGCAAGGAGCGGGCTCGTGACCGTCACATCCATCTCCGTCGTCGATGCCGGCCCCAACCAGGTGAGTCGATCGGTCGACGTAAATGCGCCCGCCGCCAAACTCTTCGCGATCGTTGCGGACCCGCGTCGTCACCACGAACTGGACGGCTCCGGCACGGTCGGCGCCAATATAGAGGCGCCTTCGAAACTCGTGGCAGGCGCCCGTTTCTCCACCAAGATGAAGATGTTCGGCGTGCCCTACCGCATCACCAGCGTCGTCACCGCGCTCAAGCCCGACGAACTCATCGAGTGGCGCCACCCGGTCGGACACCATTGGCGCTGGGAGTTCACCGCCCTCACGCCCACCACCACCAGGGTCACCGAGACGTTCGACTTCTCCGACGCCGGAGCGGTGAAGGATGCGTTGAAGTACTACCGCCGAACGGGTTTCGTGAAGAGCAACGCCAAGGGCATCGAGGCCACGCTGACGCGACTGCGCGACCGCTACTCTCACGGCGGCCCGTAGAGGTTCCCCCGCCGAATGTCCTCGCGGCACTCGATGCGCGACTGCCCCGTCTGCTGGACGCAGACGCGGACCTGGTCTTCGATACCCGCGGCATAGACCTGATCGTTGGGTCCGGGGGTGGCAGTGGGCGACGGAACCACACCCGCCACCAGGGACCACATGACGTCGTCGCTCGGGGGCAGGCGGGCGCAGTAGGCCTTCTCCCCGGTCTCGGTGACGCCGGCAGCGCCGAGCACCTGGCAGTCCGCGCCGACGAGCACGACGGGTACGGCAGGCGTGGTCGGAGGTGGCTGTGCGACGACCTCACTCTGGTGACGCGCGATGAGGATGGCCGCGACGACGCCACCGATGAGGAATAGCCCCAACAGAATTGCGGAGGCTACGCCGAGCCACCACATCCGGCTCTTCGGGCCCGAGCCGGCGGGACGCGCCGACGAGGCAGGGGTCGCCATCATCGTGTCATCGACGTCGAAGGCGTCGAGTTCTCCGTTGAGATGCCGAGTGAGCGCGTTCGCGAATTCGGTGCACGAGTCGTAGCGGTCACCGGGAGACTTCGCGAGCGCCTTCGACAGCACGGGCCCCAGACCGGACAGTTCGGGTTTGCGGTCCGCGATCGCCGGTGGCGGTGCGCTCACGTGCTGGCTGATGACGACGGCGGGATTCCGGTCCAGATACAGATGCTGGCCGGTCAGCAACTCGAATGTCGTTGCGGCGAGTGAGTATTGGTCAGCCCGCCCGTCGAGCGTCAGACCCATCAGCTGTTCGGGTGCGGCGTAGGCGACCGTACCGACGGCCATGTTGGTCTCGGTCAGCCCGCTTGAGTCGTCAACCCGCCGCGCGATGCCGAAGTCAGCGAGCAGCACACGCCAGCCGCCGGCGTCCTGCGGAGCCAGCAGGATGTTGGCGGGCTTGACGTCACGGTGCAGCAGCTGACGCTGGTGGGCGTAGTCCAGCGCGTCGGCGACCGCTCTGATGATACGAACCACGTCGGCAGGCGGCATTCCGCTGCGGTACTGCCTCTCCAGCAGCAGTTGACCGGCGTCGGTGCCCTCGACGTAGTCCATCGCGATCCACAACCGGCCCTCGTCCTCGCCGCGGTCGTGAACGGTGACGATGTTCGGGTGCCACAACCCGGCGACGTTCTGCGCCTCACGATTGAATCGCTCGCGATACTCCGCATCGGTCGACACCTTGAGCGCCATCACCTTCAGCGCGTCGCGACGCGGCAACCGCGGGTGCTCCACCAGGTAGACCTCGCCCATGGCCCCTGCACCGAGCAGCCCTGTGATCGAATATCCGGCGAACGTCTCCCCGGTGGCTAGTGGCATGCGAGGCATCCTACTGAGACCGCCCGGCGGGCCTACTCGAACGGCGAGGGCATCACTTCAACGGCGCGGTGAGGTCGTACACGGTGCCGTTCCCCACCGTCGTCGCCGTGAAGTTGGCGGCCACCCACGCCCTGATGTCGGCCACAGCAGTGTCAGCACGACGTACCAGCCCGCGGAGACTCCGAACGCGACGAGGGATCCGAGCAGGTGTAGCAGCCTCTTGCGGACCGACGTCGGCGCGGCGACCAGGTATACGAGGCCGATCGCGGGCATCACCAACAGCACCATCACCGCGTCGGGGTTGTTGTAGGGGAACATCAGCGCCGCGACCGGAGTCAACGCGAAGGCCGCTCCCGCGAGCAACGCCGCGTTCGGTCCGCTGATCCGGCGGACCGCGCCATACAGCAGCGCCACCGTGGCGACCGCCATCAGCGCCTCGGGGACCAGCATGCTGGCACTGCTGAATCCGAGGATCTGCCCCGACAGGCCCATGACCCACTGCGACACGGGTGGCTCGTCGACGGTGATGTAGTTCTGCGTGTCCAGCGACCCGAACAGCAAGGCCTCCCAGTTTCTCGAGCCCGCTTGCGCGGCGCCCGCGTAGAACTGGTTGCCCATCCCGTTGACGGTGATGTCCCAGAGGTAGGTGACCAACGTGGCGATCAGCAGGACACCGAAGCCGAAGCGGTCCCAGGTCCGACGTGTGAACCGGCGCGGCGGTGCCGCTTCGACCGTTTCGTCGCTCGCCGGTACGGGCGATTCCAATGTCGTTGTCACACTGCCAGTTAGGCAGCCGCACCGTGGGTAGACCCGTGAGGACCGGGTGAGACGCCTGGGATACACGCATTTGGACGGCGAGATGCCGATTCGAAACTCCACGCGCGACGTGCGCCATACACTCGCACCATCAGAGCAAACGGGCTCAACGAGGAGCGTAAACACATGACGATCACCGAACCGGACGTCCAGGCAAACACACAGTTCGAGGAGGACCTCGCCGCCACGCAGCAGTACTTCGACAGCCCTCGCTTCGACGGGATCGTCCGCCTGTACACGGCGCGCCAGGTCGCCGAGCAGCGCGGCACGATTCCCGCCGACTACCCGGTGGCTCGCGAAGCGGCCGCGGCCTTCTACGCCCGCCTGCGCGAGCTGGCTTCCCAGCAGAAGAGCATCACCACGTTCGGTCCCTACTCGCCGGGGCAGGCCGTGACCATCAAGCGGATGGGCATCGAGGGCATCTACCTCGGTGGGTGGGCAACCTCCGCGAAGGGCTCCATCAGCGAGGATCCGGGACCCGACCTCGCCAGTTATCCGCTGAGCCAGGTGCCCGACGAGGCCGCCGGGTTGGTGCGCGCGCTGCTGACCGCCGACCGCAATCAGCAGTACCTGCGCCTGAAGATGACCGACGCGCAGCGCGCCGCCACCCCCGCAACCGACTACCGGCCGTTCATCATCGCCGACGCCGACACCGGCCACGGCGGAGACCCGCACGTGCGCAACCTGATCCGCCGCTTCGTCGAGGCCGGCGTGCCCGGCTATCACATCGAGGACCAACGCCCCGGCACCAAGAAGTGCGGACATCAGGGTGGCAAGGTCCTGGTGCCGTCGGACGAACAGATCAAGCGACTCAACACCGCGCGCTTCCAGCTCGACATCATGCGGGTGCCCGGCATCATCGTGGCGCGGACCGATGCCGAGGCGGCCAGCCTGATCGACAGCCGCGCCGACGAGCGGGACCAGCCGTTCCTCCTCGGCGCGACCAACCTGAAGGTTCCGCCCTACAAGGCCTGCTTCCTGGCCCTGATGCGCAGCTTCCACCGGCAAGGTGTCACCGACCTGCGAGGTCACCTCCTCTACGCGCTTCCCGACGGCGAGTACGCGGCCGCCGATGCATGGCTCGAACGTCAGGGCATCGCGACTCTCGTCACCGAGGCGGCGGCGTCGTGGAAGGACGACAAGCATTCGTCGGTCGACGACCTGTTCGACACGGTCGAGTCGCGGTTCGTCGAAGCCTGGCAGGCCGACGCCGGCCTGGAAACCTACGGTGAGGCGGTGGCCGAGATGCTCGCATTCCGCGAGCGCGAGGGCGAACCGCTGGCGATGATGCCTGCGGAGTGGCGCGAGTTCGCCAAGGGTGCGTCTCTCTTTGCCGCGCGCGAGAAGGCCAGCGAGTTGGGGGCCGACGTTCCGTGGGACTGCGAACGGGCCAAGACTCCGGAGGGCTACTACCAGGTCCGCGGTGGCATCCCGTACGCGATCGCGAAGTCGCTGGCGGCCGCGCCGTTCGCCGACATCCTCTGGATGGAGACTAAGACTGCCGACCTCGACGACGCCAGGAAGTTCGCGACAGCGATCCGCGCCGTCTACCCGGACAAGATGATGGCCTACAACTTGTCCCCCTCGTTCAACTGGGACACGACCGGCATGACCGACGATCAGATGCGGGCCTTCCCCGAGGAGATCGGCAAGATGGGCTTCGTCTTCAACTTCATGACCTACGGCGGCCATCAGATCGACGGCGTCGCCGCCGAGGAGTTCGCCACCGCGCTCCGGCAGGACGGCATGCTGGCGCTGGCGCGTCTCCAGCGCAAGATGCGTCTGGTGGAGTCGCCCTACCGCACGCCGCAGACGCTGGTCGGCGGGCCGCGAAGCGACGCCGCCCTGGCTGCCTCGTCGGGGCGAACTGCGACCACCAAGTCGATGGGCAAGGGGTCGACGCAGAGCCAGCACCTGGTCCAGACCGAGGTGCCCAAGAAGCTGCTCGAAGAGTGGCTGGCGCTATGGGCTGAGCACTATCAACTGGGCGAAACGCTGCGCGTGCAGCTGCGACCGCGGCGGGCGGGCGGTGAGGTCCTCGAACTCGGCATCTACGGCGCCCGCGAGGGTGGTGAGGAACTGCTCGCCAACGTGCTCGTCGACCCCATCAAGGATCGGCACGGCCGCAGCATCCTGACGGTGCGTGATCAGAACACCTTCGCCGCGGCGTTGCGGCAGAAGCGGCTGATGACCCTGGTTCACCTGTGGCTGGTGCACCGCTTCAAGGCCGAGGCGGTGTACTACGTCACGCCCACCGAGGACAACGTCTATCAGACCGAGAAGATGAAGTCCCACGGCATCTTCAGCAACGTGCACGAGGACGTCGGGGAGATCGTCGTCGCCGACGTGAACCAAACGCGCATCGAAGAATTGTTGGCGCCCGGCCGCGAGGCATTGATGAGGCTGATCCGCAAGGAGGACTAGCGGGTCCGTTCCGGCTTTCATAGGAACTTCATAGCGTCAGCTTGGGCGCACATTAGGTCGGCCGAGCACCATGGATCCATGAACGCTTTCGCCAACCCGCGCGTCGCGTTGGCTGCCATGCTCGCGCTGGCCGGCGCGTCGTCGCTGCTGCTGCTGCTGAGCGACCTTCAGGTCGGACCGGCGTGGGTGCACTGGATCGGGTCGCTGGTGGCCGTCGCCGCAGCACTCGGCGTGGTGGTGATCGCCGAGCTGAGTTGGCATCGTGCGATCAACACCGCGAAGTCGGCGGGCCTGGTAGCACCCGAGACGGACAATTAGGCCGTCGCCGCCTCGGCTTCGTTGAGTCGGCGTTCCTCGTCGACTCGTTCGCTGCGGGCCTGCGCGCGGGTGTTCGCGCGCCTGGGCATCGTCAGTCCGCCGTTGCGGATGTCTTCGGCCCGGGCGTGGTCGAGGATGACCGATGCGGTGGGCACGCACAGTGCCGGGAACAGCAGGTGGCTACCGGGACGGGTGACGTGGGTGAGGCCCTCCGGTGATGTCCAGATGACTGTGGCATCGGGGAGTTGTCGATCGCGCCAGCCACCGCCCCCTCCCCAGAAAGTTTTGACCAGGTGGTGTTTTCGGCAGAGAATTTTCAGGTTGGACGCTTGGGTGGGTCCGACCGGATAGGCGATGGTGTGGTCGATGTCCGAGCGGTCGGCCGGCTCGTCACAGCCGGGGAACCTACACGTCAAGTCGCGGCAGCGAACGAAGTCCGCCAACGCTCGTGATGGCACGTAGCGCGGGTCGGGCGCGCTGTTCCCGGGGTGGATGATCGCCTTGATCGTCGCCTGCAGCGCCGCACGCCGCACCATCGGACCGGCGAGCACGGGCCCGCCGATCATCACGCCTGGCGACGTCGCGGCAGGTCCGGTGGGCGGCGGATCGGCCAGCGCTTCGGCCAGGGTCTGTTCGCGAAGAGGTCTGCACCGTGGGCGAGGCGGTGCGTCGCCGTCGAGGGCAGCCGTGTCATCGGCCGCGGTCACCAGACCGGTCTCACTGACCGCGTCCGAGTTGGCCACGACGTGTATCACCAACGAGCTCGCCACCGAACCGGCCGTCGTGGTGGCTGCGCAGTCGGGACGACCGCATAGACAGGCCAGCTGCTCGGCACCGTTGGCCAGGGCGCCCATCGCATCGGCACGGCGCTGATCGAGCGTTCTCGGATCGGCCCGACACGTCGTCGCCGCCAAGGCATCCAACCGTCGATCCAGCGCCACCGCGTCGTGGGCGAAAAGGCTGCCCCACAGCGAGGCGGTACCGCTCGGACCGTCGACGTCGATCTCGATGCAGCGTGACCGGGCCTGGGTTTGGTTGCGCCTCAGGGCATGTCGGTCGAAACGGTCAACCCAGTAGTCGATCGCCTGGACGGTCTTGCGCTCGGACATCGGCTCCCAGTTCAGTAATGCCGATGCGAGAGCAGAGTCGACTTCACGCAACGCCTCGGGATCCTTGATGAGCGCCGTGCGCCACACGATCGTCGAGACCAACCGGTAGGAAACGCCTCCAGCAGCGAACACGGCAGCGACGCACGGCAGCCGGTCGCGCAGTGCCGTGGCCACCAGCAGCTGATGTGACGCCGCACCCGAGGTGACCTGCTGGGCGGCGGCGATCTCGGCACACACCGCACCCCAGTTGTCGAGGTACCACTGCTCACGCTCAGCTGAACCGTCGGCGGCGTGGCACCGATCCAGGACTGCGACCATCGCGGCCAGCCGGCGGGCACAGGCAGCGGCTTCCACACGGGCCCATGCACCGATTGCCGCCGCCCCGGCAGAGGCTTGCGCATTGGTCGTCAATTCATCGAACACATGTGCGAATCTAGCGAGCCAACCCGGCCACCGACACCGCCAAGACCCAATCTGTGGATGAACTCGCAACTCTGAATAACTCGTAGACCGATGGCGTCAGTACGGTGGGACACATGAAGTATCTCGAGTTCGACGGGCTCGGACGGGTCAGCCGGATCGGCCTCGGCACGTGGCAGTTCGGCGCCAAGGAATGGGGCTACGGCGACGAGTACGCCTCGGGTGCGGCCCGCGACATCGTGGCCCGCGCCCGCAGCCTCGGTGTCACCCTGTTCGACACGGCGGAGGTGTACGGGTTCGGCAAGAGCGAGCGAATCCTCGGCGAAGCGCTCGGCGACGAACGAGCCGACGTCGTGGTGGCGAGCAAGATCTTCCCCGTCGCCCCGTTCCCGCCGGTGATCAAGCGACGCGCACACGCCAGCGCCCGCCGATTGCAACTCGACCGCATCCCCCTCTATCAGATCCACCAACCGAATCCGTTGGTCCCCGATTCGGTGATCATGCCCGGGATGCGCAGCCTGCTCGACGACGGCGTCATCGGTGCGGTCGGTGTCTCGAACTATTCACTCGACCGTTGGCGCAAGGCCGATGCCGCGCTCGGCAGACCGGTGATCAGCAACCAGGTGCACTTCTCGCTCGCCCACCCTCAGCCGCTCGACGATCTGGTTCCCTTCGCCGAGCGCGAGAACCGGATGGTGATCGCCTACAGCCCACTGGCACAGGGGCTCTTGGGCGGCAAGTACGGCGTCGACAACCGGCCGGGCGGAGTCCGGGCGACCAACCCGCTGTTCGGTGCCGAGAACCTGCGACGGGTAGAACCGCTGCTGAACACCTTGCGCGAGGTTGCCGCCGAGGTCGACGCCAAACCGGCGCAGGTGGCCCTGGCCTGGCTGATCAGCCTGCCGGGCGTGGTCGCGATTCCCGGTGCGTCCAGCGTCGAACAACTCGAGTTCAACGTCGCAGCTGCCGACATCGAATTGAGCACGCAGACCCTCGACGCGCTGACCGCGGCCGCACGCGCGTTCCGGCCGGTGTCGATCGCCCGCTTCGCCGCAGACACGATCCGCGAGAAGCTGGGCCGCTGAGCGCATCTGCCGCAGTTGGGCAAACATGCACCAGCTACGCCACATCGCCGGATAACGTCGAGTCCCATGGGCCCGAAAGTCTTTCCGTTTCCGGCGACATCACCCGTGGGCGCGGGCAACCAGCGGGCCATCTCGTTCGGCGGCGGCGGCGAATGGTTCGTCTGTTGGATGCTGGGTTACGGCATGGCCGCGAAGGCTCGGGGCGTGGACCTCGAGAACGTCGACGTGACGATCGGCACCTCGGCAGGCAGCATCATGGGCAGTTACGTGAGCGCGGGGATGATGGAGCCGGCGTTCGCCAGGCTGTCCCAACTCGCGGCGAATCCCGAGGCCATGGCCAAGATGGTCGTCACCGACACGGGAGCTGATTCGCAGAAACGTGCCACGCGAATTCTTGCCACGGTCACGTCCACCGATGATGCCGACGTCCTGGCGATCGGCCGCGCGGCGATGGCGGCGCAGAACGCTCCCGTCGCCAACTACATCGCCTCCTTGAACCAGTTACTGGGCGGGGTGCAGTGGCCGAGTCCCAAGCACCACACCACCGCCGTCGACTGCTACACCGGGGAACTGGTGGTCGTGTCCTCCGACAGCGGCATCGACATCGCCACCGCGTGTGCGGCGAGCTCCGCGCTCCCCGGCGTGAATGGCCCGGTGTGGCTAGGCGACCACTTCTGCATGGATGGTGGCATCAGCCCGTCCAGCACACACTCCGACATTCTGGCCGGCGCCCAGCGCGTCATCATCTTCTCGATGATGAGCAGGCCGCCGAAGTCGGGTTCCTTCGGATTGACGATGCGGACCAACCCGAACGAAATTCACGATGAGGTCGCCTACCTCGAGTCCGAAGGTTCGACGGTTCGACTCGTCTGCGCCGATCCGGAAGACGGCATCGACTTCATGGATCCGACGCAACTCGCGAACGCGCTCGCCCTCGGTGCCGCTCGCGCGCAGGCCGACGTCGCCGACCTCACCTCGTTCCGGAGCGACTGAGCAGCGGGCACGAAACGCGAGTCGAGCGGCGCCTGCGCCGTATCCTGGCGAGGTACGACGGATTACCTTCGCGATGGGGAGGGCGACGTGGCGAACTGGGCAACTGCGAAGTTCGCCGCCGCGTTGGACGCAATCAAAGACGCCGCGAGCCATCTCGTCCGGCGGAAGGTCAAGTCGACGGCATTCCGCGAGAAGAACGGCGCGACAACGTTCAACGCGTCGGGCGTCGCACTAGTCGGTCGACGGCGGTTCGTCTTCATCGACAACAACGACCCGTCGGCCTTCTTCGAGTTCGAACTGGACGCCGACGGCGGAGAAGTCGAGCGAATTCGGCGGCGAAGATTGGTGGGCCTTGCTGAGGGACGGCTGCGCGATCCCGAAGGCCTGTGCCGCGTCGACGTGAACGGCGAAATCCTTCTCATCGCCGCTTCCTCGCTCAGCGTCGCAGGCACCAGCCGGACCGGACTGCGACAAGTCAGCGACGGGTTGGTACGCGTTCGCTATACGCCCGAGGGTGACTTGCGCGCCGAGGCGATGGACGGATTCCGCGCGTGGCTACTCCAGCAGGCGCCGTCGCTCGCCGCGCCTGCCGAACAAGAACCCGACGCCGGCGGGCTGAACATCGAGGGGCTGGCCTGGGACCCGCGCGCGAGCGCACTCCTGTTCGGTCAGCGGGGCCCGGCAAGTCCCGGTCGGATCTCCGTCGTCAAGATTCCCATCGACGCCGGTGTTGCCCCGTGGACGACATCGTCATTGGGACCCCCGTCGATCGTGCAGGCCAAAGTCCCGCAATCGACTGTGACACAGGGGATTCGGGATATGTGCTACGACGATCGGAATGGAGTCTTCCTGATCGTGATCGGGCGGTCCAGCAGCAGAGGCGACGAACCGTTTCAGCTCTGCACCTGGGATGGCGAAAGCGATGACGTAAGACTGCTCGACGTCAGGTTCCACCGTTCCATGAAACCCGAAGGTATCGGTACATTCTCGACCGGCGACAGGAAAAAGGTCATCATCGTGGACGACGGCGGCGGCTACGCGATCCTCAGCGCCCACCAAGAGTGGTGGTCACACACCTAGTAGAAGTAGAGAGTAGCCCGGCCATGCCGAGCAATCGATAACCCAGCGGCTGCCGAATAAAGGACCGATCCTGAACGGAGTGTTCAGCGTCAGGTACCTACCGCGATCCGATCAGTGCCTCGACAGCGGCGAGGTTGGCATCCCCGAACCTACCGAAATCAACATGGAGGCAGGGCTTTTCGCTGTCGAGAGAGCCGCAGAAGGACTTCTTCTTGACGCCCACGTTGGTGAACGTGGTGCGGGCCGGGAAGTGCGTGCCCGAGATTTCCACCCAGGTGGCCCTAGCCCACGTGTACCAGCCCCCCGGTCAACTCGAAGTTGCACGCGCCGCCCTTCGGCGACTCGGTTCGTAGCGCATCCCAATCAGCCGGCGGCATGAAGATTTTGATCGTCAATACGTTGTCGAGTGCATACAGCGAATCGAGTGCGTGTTGCTGCTGAACGGTCATCGTCAAACCTCCCCCGCGCCGACCCACGGCAATGGCACTTCAGCGACTCCCCGTGAGGGGTCAGAAGCGATCCCCTGGTCAGTGTGCACCTTGAATGGCAGCGTTATGACGAATTCACCGTTTGGGGCCGCCCGGCCAATTCATGCAGTCGCGACAGTTGACTACGTCATTGGTCGTTCAGATGATTAACCATTAGTTGGGCATCTCAGCTATGGTTTTAGCGTGCAATTCGGCCGTCACCTTGAGCCTTTCTTCGTGGGACTTGGCCCCGACTCTCCGCCACGGACCTGACCATGGTGGCCGCAGCGAGACGCTGGCTCCGATCCGAGGACCATTACTACTGGATCACGTCGTACCTGGCGACCAGGGGACTTCAGCGCGCCACCTGCCGACTGACCGCGGCCAACTTGCTCGGGTTGGGCATGATACCGCTGATCCTGATGCTCAGTGATCTCGGGCCGACGGGGGCGCTCAACCGTTGGTTCGCCATCGGGGTGACGGTCTGCTGCGTCGTGATGGCGTCGTTGTGGTTGAGGTCCGGCTGGCCCACCCGCCTGCAGTCACAGCTGTGCGTGGGGGCTGGCAGCATCTGCATCGCCGTGGCCTGTCTCATCGACGCCGATCCCGCCATCGGCCTGATGGGGACCAGCACGTTCGTCGTGGTGTCGGCGTTCACCGCTCTCTTTCACGACGGGCGCTTGTTGGCGTACACGTGGATCGTCGGGGCCGCCACACTCATCGCGCTGGCGGTTAGGCTCGGTGAATTCGAACCCGCGATCGCCCTGACCGGGATCGCGCTCGTCGTACTGATCAACCTATTCGTGGTATTCGTCTGCCGCAACGTGATTCGCCTCGTCAACACCGACGTCCACTACGGCGAACTCGAACCGCTGACCGGATTGCTGACTCGCGACGCGTTCTCCGACCGCGTTGCGACCATCGCGGCCCGTGACAGGGACGGCGACCGCTTCCTGGCGATCGTAGTCGTCAGTCTCGACAGTTTCTCGCTGCTGAAGGCGATGGGGGGCGACGCCGACGGCAATCAGGCCCGGGTGGCGATCGGGCACCGAATCAGCGAGACGCTTCGGCGCGACGCCGTTCTGGCTCACGTCGGCGAATCCGAGTACCTCGTCGCCGACACGTTCGACAGCACGGACGCCACGATGCTCACCGAGCGACTCCAACACAGCGTTCGGACTGCTCCGTATCGGCTGACCGCGAGCATTGGCGTGGCGGTGACACCGCTGGCCCGGCTCGTCGGCCACCCGCCGCACGACGTCGTCGAGGAACTCATCACGATCGCCACGACCAACGTGTACACCGCCCGCAGGGACGGCGGGCAACGCACCCGGGCCACGGCGAACCCGCGACTTACCTCGCTTGAGGACCTTCAGTCCGATGACTGGGACGACGACCTGACGGCGTAGTTCCAGTGCGCGTCAGTGTTCTTTGACGACCTGCTGGTGGCACTCGATCGTGAAGCGCATCGTATCGCACCCTTCGATTTGCTGGACTACTTCACACTCTCCTCGACGCGCATCGAATCGGCTGGGTAACAGTGTGTTTGAAACATCTCGGATGGTTCGTGGCGTGGCTGCCACCCGGAAGCCCGTACCGGAGCGGTGACCGCGCTGCCGACGACCCCACCGCCGAAATGGATGACAACGCGCACCAGTGTGCTCCCGTCTCACACTGGTTGGTGAGAGTGAAAACGGCATTTGTGCAACGGATTTGAGGAGCATCCGGTTGGAGGGTCTGCGCGACGACGCAGTCACCTGGTTCGGCGTCACACGGCCGAACCCAAATGGCGGTCGCGTTCTGGTGAGGGGACCCGGCGCCCGGCGCGGCGACCGCCGGGAGGTCGAGACGGCGGCGGCCCGCCGCAGAGTCACCCCCGAGTTCCTGCCTCGCGTAAAGGATGTTCACCGGTCCGCACCAGAGGGTCGCAAGTTGGCCGCGGTGAAGGAGGAGTTCAACGTGGAGGAGAGACAGGCGCTGCGCTACATCAAGCGGGCGAACGCCATGAGGCCGATCGAAAAAAATTGCGCGACAACATGACTGGACCGGAAAGGGTCCAGGACGACTGGACCAAGACCGTCCGCGATCCTGACGGCACCACCCGCACTGTGCCCAGCGCCAGGAACGGACGGGGCATGCGCTGGAGGGCGCGATACGTCGATGACACCGGCCGAGAGCACACCAAAGCGTTCGCCCGGAAGGTCGATGCACAGGCGTGGCTCGACAACGAGATCACCCCGAAGCTGGCGGCCTGCACGTACGTCGCACCGAAGGCCGGCCGGGTCACGGTCGCCGCGATCTACGCGTCGTGGGCCGCGTCCCAGGGCCACATCGCGCCCAAGACGGCCGCGACTCGGCGCAGCACGTGGAACACCCGGGCGGAGCCGCACTGGGGCGACGTCGCCGTGGTCGACGTCAAGACGTCCGCGGTCCGGGCGTGGGTGTCGAAGATGGCCGGCGACGAGGTGGGCGCCCCCACGATCGAGAATGCGTTCGGGCTGCTGCGGCAGATACTCGGCGCCGCGGTGGAGGACAGCCGAGTCCCCCTCGGAACCCGTGCGACGGCGTGAAGCTGCCGAAGCGTCGGCACGCTGACCGCGGCTACCTGAGTCACGCCCAGGTGGCGGCGCTCGCCGCGGCGAGATGGCCGCGCTGCGGGTGCAGGACTTCGACATGCTGCGGCGCCGGGTCAACGTATCCCGATCGGTCACCGAGTCGGGCGGCCTTGTCTGGTCAACGCCGAAGTCGTGGGAGCGTCGACCGGTGCCGTTCCCCGCGGTGCTGGCCGACGAGCTCGCCGCGTTGATGGTGGGCAAGGGTCGCGACGATCTGGTGTTCACCGATCTGCGCGGCGGGGTGCTGCGGAACTCGAACTACCGCAGCCGGGTGTTCGAGCCGGCGGCGGTCACGTGCCAGAAGGCCGACGAGACGTTCCCCCGACGGTCAGCCCGCACGACCTTCGGCACACCGCGGCATCGTTGGTTTCAGCGCCGGCGCCAACGTGAAGGCCGTGCAGCGGATGCTGGGGCACGCCAAGGCGTCGATGACGCTCGACGTGTACGCCGACCTATTCGACGAGGATCTCGACGGGGTTGCGGACCAGTTGGATGCGGCGATCAGAATTGCTGCGGACCCACTGCGGACCGGTCTCGGCACTGACCTCTCGCCATCGCTCTGACCTGCTAATTACTGGTGGAGCTAAGGGGAATCGAACCCCTGACCTTCTCGATGCGAACGAGACGCGCTACCAACTGCGCTATAGCCCCTTGTACCGGTAGCACAGGCTACCAGTGACGGTGTCGCCCTAGAAATCCGATTTACTGACCAGCGGCGCGGGGCAGGTCGTACTCGCGCGCGAACGGCGCGTAGTCCAGGTGCTCGAAGATCGGATCCTCGTCGTCGATCTCCAGCACCACCGCACCGGGCCGCCGCAGCCGCGCCGGAACGACGTCGAACTCCGGATCGTGGGTGTTCTCGACGCCGAGGTGCGACCGCAACATCCGCTGCGCACGCCTGCGGCGCACCTGCTCCTCGATGCGCGTCTGCCGTCGCAGGTAGCCGAGGTACAGCACGGTCACCGTTCCCACCGTGCCGCAGACCCACCAGAAGGTCGGCGACACCACGTACGCGGCAACGGCGCTGGCGAGCAGCAGCGCCGACATCGCCATCAGCATCCGCTTGCGGAACCGGAACTTGCGCGCGCTCACCGCCGCGGCGGTCTTCGACTCGTAGTTCCGGCGGCGTTCCTGCGACTTAGTCCCTGCGACGTGAAGGTCGGGGTCGGGCGCCGCCTCCAGTCCGGAGGAGTCGTCGACGTAGTCGTAGTCGTAGTCGGTGTCGTCCTCGGAGACGGAGGCGAACTCGTCGGTCATCGCCTCGTCGTCCGCCTCGAACTCGGCTTCGGCCTCGCCTTCGTCTTCGATCTCGTCGTCGATCTCCATGTGGTCGTCGACCTCCTGCAGGTCGTCGACCGTGAACGTCGCGGTGTTGGCGTCGAACTCCAGTGGCAGCTCGGGCTCTTGATCGAAGGCCAGCTGCGCGGACGCGCCGATCGGCAGGGCGCCGGAGTCCTCCTCGACGACGTCGACGTCGAGGTACTCGGATTCGGTCTGCACCTTCGCAGCGGTCATCACTACGACGGTCTTGCGTGGCGCCGTGACGGGCTCGCGGTCCTCGTAGCGGTCATCGTCGTCGTACTCGTCGAGGTCGTCGTGCGCCGGACGCCAGTCCGGGTCGCTGTGATGGCCGGCGGCCGGCTTGCGGCGGCGCAGCAGTCGCGCGCCACTGCCGGTGTTCAGCACGCGCGTCGCGAGCGCCACGTCGCTCGTGCGGCGAACGGTGTCTCGCTTGCTGATCAGCATCGGAACGAGAACGAACAACCAGAGCACGACTAAAGAAATCCACAAAAGGGATTGGGGGATGCTTGGCATGTCGCCGGCTCCTTTCCCCGTAAGGCTAGGTCCGTGACCAGCGCATCCGGGGGCGACGCGCCGAGATCAATTACACACCTGTAATTCGCCCCTGACAAGCACATCCGTCCCACATGTCACAACTGCCACACGGCTACGCCCAATTTGCACGGCCGTCGCGCACCAGCGTCGACGTTGCCGAGCCCGCCAGCTCCTCGATCGTGATCGCGACCAGAAGGTGGTCGCGCCATGCCCCGTCGACCTCCAGATAGCGTTCGAGCAGACCCTCCTCGCGGAAACGGGCCTTGGCCAGCACGGCCCGGCTCGGCGCGTTCTCGGGCCGGACCGTCGCCTCGATTCGGTGCAGGCCGACCGGGCCGAAGCCGTGGTCGAGGCCCAGCGCCAGCGCCGCCGTCGCCACCCCGCCGCCGTTGCGCTCCTTGGCCACCCAGTACCCGATCCAGGCCGACCGCAGCGCTCCGTGCGTCACGTTGCCAATCGTCAGTTGACCGCAGAACTCGCCATCGAGCTCAATCGCATACGGCAGCATGCGCCCCTTGCGAGCCTCCGCGCGAAGCCCGGAGCAGATTGATGGCCATGACGAAAGGGCATGGCGCACTTCCCAATTCACTTCGGCGACGGGTTCCCACGGCTCGAGGTGAGCCTGGTCGGCCAGCCGGATGCGGCTCCACACCGCACCGTCACGCAGCCGCACCGGACGCAGCCGAACGAGACCCGCGGGTACCCGCAGCGGGCCGACGGACTTCGGCCATCCGGGATGCATGGAAGGCGAACGCCAGAGGTTCATGTCGATGCTTCGTCAGCCGCGTTGGGCTAGGAACGCCACGTCCACGATCTCGCCGGTGCGGATCTGCTCTGCGTCACTGGGAATCACGACCAGGCAGTTCGCCTCGGCGAGCGTCGCCAGCAGGTGCGACGACGCACCCGGCGCCCCGCCGAGTGCCTGCACCAGGTATTCACCCGTGTCCTGATCCCGCATCAACTGACCGCGAAGGTAGCCCTTGCGCCCCGCCACCGACGAGATCGGCGACAGCGTGCGGGCCTGCACGACGCGCCGCAACGGCTGCCGCTTGCCCAGCGACATGCGGATGAGAGGACGCACCATCACCTCGAACACCACCAGCGCGCTCACCGGGTTGGCCGGCAGCAGGAACACCGGCACGCCGTCGCGCCCCAGCTGCCCGAAGCCCTGGACCGACCCGGGGTGCATCGCGATGCGCGCCACCTCCATGTCGCCGAGCTCGGACAGCACCGCGCGCACGCTCTCGGCGGCGGTGCCACCCACCGCGCCCGCGATCACCAGCACCTCGGCGCGGTTGATCTGCCCCTCGACGACGTCGCGCAACGTCTTCGACTCGGTGTCCACGATGCCGACGCGGTTGACCTCGGCCCCGGCGTCGCGGCCTGCCGCCGCGAGCGCATAGGAGTTGACGTCGTAGACCTGGCCGTTGCCCGGCGTGCGCGAGACGTCGACCAGCTCACCGCCGACACTCATCACCGACAGCCGCGGTCGCGGATGCACCAGCACCCGCTCGCGTCCGACCGCGGCGAGCAATCCCACCTGCGCCGCCCCGATGATGGTTCCCGACCGCACGGCCACGTCACCCGGTTGAACGTCGTCGCCGGTACGACGGACGTAGGCACCCGACCGCACGCCGCGCAGCACCCGCACCCGGGAGTCACCACCGTCTGTCCAACGCAACGGAAGCACCGCGTCGGCCAGCGTCGGCATGGGTGCGCCCGTCTGCACCCGGGCCGCCTGGCGGGGCTGCAGTCTGCTCGGCGTCTTGGCGCCCGCCTCGATCAGACCCGTTACCGGCAGGCTGACCTCGCCGGCGCTCTCACCCTCCTCGCCGTCGTCACCGGGGTCGACGCCGAGGACGTCGACGCTACGCACCGCGTACCCGTCGATCGCCGCCTGGTCGAAGCCCGGCAGCGGGCGCTCGGTGACGACCTCCTCGGCGCACATCAGTCCCTGCGCTTCGGCGATGGCCACCCGTACGGGTCTCGGCGCCACCGCGGCGGCAGCCACTCGGGCCTGCTGCTCCTCCACCGAACGCACTCATGCGCCTTTCTTCAGTCGCGGAGCCTCCACGCTAGTCAGTTGGCGCTCAGGCCCAATCGCTCGACCAGCCAGCGCCGCAGCTCGGGTCCGTAGTCGTCACGCTCCAACGCAAAGTCAACCGCAGCCTTGAGGTACCCGCCGGGATTTCCCAGGTCGTGTCGGGAACCTCGATGCACCACGACGTGAACCGGGTGGCCCTCCTCGATCAGCAGGGCGATGGCGTCGGTCAGCTGAATCTCGCCGCCGACGCCCTTCTGAACCCGACGAAGCGCGTCGAAGATCGCACGGTCCAGAACGTAGCGACCCGCGGCGGCATACAGAGACGGGGCGTCCTCGGCCTTCGGCTTCTCCACCATGCCCTTGACGCGCAACACATTTGGGTTGACGGCGTCGGGCACCACTTCGACGTCGAACACGCCGTAGGCGCTGATTTCGTCGGCGGGCACCTCGATGGCGCACAACACCGATCCCCCACGCTTGGCGCGCACCTTCGACATGGTCTCCAGCACGCCCGTGGGCAAGACCAGGTCGTCGGGCAGCAGCACCGCGACGGCATCCTCGTCCGGCAGCAGACTCGGCTCGACACAGCTCACGGCATGGCCGAGGCCCAGCGGCTCGTGCTGCACGACCGATTCGACCTTGATCAGGGCGGGCGCGCGACGCACCTTCTCCAACATCAGGTGCTTGCCGCGGGCCTCCAGCGTGCCCTCGAGAATGAGGTCCTCGACGAAGTGCGCGACGACGCCGTCCTTGCCCTCGGAGGTGACGATGATGAGCCGTTCGGCGCCCGCCTCGGCCGCTTCGGCGGCGACGAGTTCGATGCCCGGGGTGTCGACGACGGGCAGCAACTCCTTCGGCACTGTCTTCGTCGCAGGGAGAAACCGCGTTCCCAAACCCGCTGCGGGAACGATCGCGGTGCGTGGGATCGGCACCAGTGCGCGTGTCGTCATCGTTCACACCATAACGTCAACGACGGGTCCCAAACGGGGAAGCCCTGCATGTCTCACGTGACATCGTGGAGCCGTGCCACCGACGAAGGCCGAACTGCGTGCTTCCATCCTGTCCGCCCGCCGCGCGGTCACCGCCCACGTGCGTTGCGCCGAGACCGATGCCCTTCGCGAACGTCTGGCCGAGCTGGCACGACCGGGGGACACCGTCTGCGCCTATGTCCCCGTCGGCTCCGAGCCCGGTTCGCCCGCAATGCTCGATGCGCTGGTTGCGGCCGGCGCCAGGGTGTTGCTGCCCGTCGCCCGCGAGGACGACGCGGGCGTACCGCTGCCGCTGAACTGGGGTGAATATCGCGGCGAGCTCATCGCGGCCCGGTTCGGACTGCGCGAACCGCCCACACCCTGGCTACCCGCCGAGGCGATCCGCGCGGCAGCGACGGTCCTCGTCCCCGCCCTGGCCGTCGACCGCGCCGGAGTCCGGCTCGGCCGGGGCGCGGGTTTCTACGACCGTTCGCTGGGCCTGGCCGACCCCGCCGCGCGGCTGATCGCGATGGTCCGCGACGACGAGGTCGTCGACCGCCTCCCCGGTGAATCGCACGACGTGCCGATGACGCATGCGCTGACTCCCGGCCAGGGGCTGGTCCGGTTGGGCCGGCACTAACAGCCGGCGAGCACCTCCTGCATGGCCCGCTTCTCTTGCGCCGAGACCCACAGTCGGTATGCCGTCTTCACCGCCACCTGACGCGCCACGAACTCACACCGGAACGCCAAGTTGGGCGGCAGCCACCTCGCGGCATCCCGAAACGCCTTGTCGAAGTTGTCGCCTCCCCCGACGGCCAGCAGGTTGCGCGGGTCGTTGGCGAAGTCGCTTCGGCGCCGGTCGTCCCAGTCGCGGGCACCCTTGTACCAGGCGTCGGACAGCGAGACGACGTGGTCGATCTGCACGGCATTCGAGGTGTCGGGGCCACGCACGAACTCGATCGACTCATTGCCGTACGGGTCGAGCAGCGTCCCGCTCTGGACGAAGCAGGTGCCTGGCCGCACGACCAGGTCGGCGAGGTCCCGACGCAAGACGTCGTCGCGGGTGTTGCAGCCGTTGTGCCCGAACTCGACGTCGACGTCGTCGCTCCAGGCCTCGCCGAATCGCGACCGTGCGAAGTCCGACGTCAGATCCCACCCCTTGACCGGCAGGCGTTGCGCGTCGGCACTGGCCTGGTCGTATCGGAGGGTGCCGGTGCCAGCCCGAGGCGTCTGGCCGGAGTTCGGTGGCGCCGGCTGCTGTGGGCCCGGGTGGACACGCGGCCATCCGACGGTGCCGACCACGACGGCGACGGCGACGGCGATCGCGACCAGCGCCAGTGACGCGGGAATGGCACGGCCCACGTAGCGGTTCTAGCACTTGAGCCGCTAGAGTGCTAACAAGTTTCGTCATTTCTCGGAGGTTTTGGTGCCGACCTATTCGTACGCATGTACCGAGTGCGACAACCGCTTCGACGCGGTGCAGGCGTTCACGGACGACGCCCTGACGACCTGCCCGAAGTGCTCGGGCAGGTTGCGCAAGCTCTTCGGCTCCGTGGGCGTGGTGTTCAAGGGCAGCGGTTTCTATCGCAACGACAGCCGCGACTCCTCGAAGAGCACCGTCAACGGCTCCAGCGGTAGCAGCGAGCCCTCCTCGTCGTCGCCGTCGGAGAAGCCCGCCGAGAAGCCGAAGTCGGCGGAGAAGTCGTCGAGCTCCTCGAACGGCTCGGACAAGTCGAGCTCCAGCTCGGGTTCCTCGGGCAAGTCGAGCTCTACCGCTGCCGCATCCAGCTAGAAGTTATCCACAGGCGACCGCACGCCCCCTGCCGCTCGGCGCACCTGCTGCCTAGCGTGGCGGCATGGGGGAATCACTCAATCCGTCGTTGACGTCGCGCGTGGTCCATGGGCTGCGGCCGGACTGGACTCGGACGGTGATGGCCCGACGCGTGGCCGCCGGAGCGCTGGTCCTGTTGGCCGCCGTGGCCGCACTGCGCCCGGATCCGTCCGACGGCCGGGCTGACGTCGTCGTCGCTGCACGTGACCTGGCTCCGGGAGTCGAACTTGCGGCCGGTGATCTCCGCGTCGAATCTCGTTCGGCGACAACCATTCCGGATGGGTCTCAGACGAACACCGGCGATCTGGTCGGTGCGACGCTCACCGGTCCTGCGCGCCGCGGCGAGGTGCTCACCGACGTCCGGGTGCTCAGCTCGCGTCTCGCCGACGCAGCCGCCGGGCCGGATGCGCGCATCGTGCCCGTACATCCGACGGATGCCGCACTGCTCGACCTGGTGCGTCCGGGCGACGTGGTCGACGTGCTGGCCTTGTCGGCGCCGTCTGGTGCATCGCCGGCCGGCGACCCCGCCGAGGAACGGCCGCGGGTGGTGGCCACGAACGCAGTGGTGGTCCTGGTGTCCGCCAAGACGAAGGACGTGGGCCGCGACGGGGTCGTGCTGATTGCGCTACCCGTGTGGGCGGCCAACGAGGTGGCCGGCGCCTCGTTGTCTCAAGCGATAACGCTGACGTTCCACTAGGGATCAGCAGGTCGCGGACACGCTACGCGGCTACCGTTGACCACCTGAGGTTCAGGCACATGGCCAAACCACACACAGGAAGGGATCCGCGTGCTGAAGGGTTTCAAGGAGTTTCTCTCTCGCGGCAACATCGTCGATCTGTCCGTCGCGGTGGTCATCGGCACCGCATTCACGGCGCTCGTCACCAAGTTCACCGAGAGCATCATCACCCCGCTGATCAACCGCATCGGCGCCGGGGGCACTGACGTCGGCGTCCTGAAGATCGACATCGGCGGCGGGCAGACCATCGACCTGAACGTTCTGGTTTCCGCGGCCATCAACTTCGTTCTGGTCGCCGCCGTGGTCTACTTCCTGGTCGTCGCGCCCTACAACCGGCTCCGGAAGAAGGGCGAGGTCGAACAGGCCCAGGACACCGAACTGAGCCTGCTCACCGAGATTCGCAACCTGCTCAAGGACGGAAGCAGCGCCGAGACCGTGACGGGACCTGGTACGGGCCCCAGCCCCGACACCGCCGAGACCACCAGCGCCGACCGGTAGCGCCGCACCCCCCGAGATACGAAGACAGCCCCCGGCCGAGGCCGGGGGCTGTTCTCGTTGAACTAGGGAGTTAGTTCATGTTCCACGGATCGCCGTAGGTGGTGACGCTGTCACCGGTGGAGGCGATGAGCCGTGCGAACGGACGCAGGAGCACGCCGCCGGCAGCGCCGGTGACCGTTCCGTGAGCGTTCGAGACCGCGACTCCGCCAGAGGGGCCGGCGACGTCGACCGAGAAGGTTGCGACTTCCTGAATGCCGGGGCCGTTGCCGAGGTCAGCGCTGATGGACACACCCGGGAACAGGTTCGGGGTGATTACCTGCAGCGTCTGCGGGGCCCCATCACCGCCACCGGTGAATGCACCGGGGCCGATGTTTGTGTCATCCAAGAGGATGTTGGGGGTGGTGTAGCTGAAGTTGATGCCCACACCCAGCGACCAGGGGAAGCCGATCTGGTAACCCAGCTCCAGCGTGCCCTCGAACTCATCGGCGCCGGGACCGGCGACGATGAACTTGGCCCGACCCGAGTGGAACCACTCGCGGGTGAGGCGGTTGCGGTCAAGCGGAAACACACCGTTGAGGAAGGTGTCCCATTGCTGGACCGTCAGGGTCCGGTCCTGGCCATCGACCAGGCTGATCTCGTTGTCCAAACCTGCTTGAGAGGTGCCCGTGCTCGTGAAGAGAGCAGCGAGGGCCGCGATCAACGCGACCAGCACCCGACTGATTGCCTTCATGTTCTCCCTAGCTTGTCGTGACGGACCCAAAAGCCCGCCGTTTCCTGTGAGTGCCCGGCTCTACCGCTAAACCTGACACCCCGCAAGGCCTCGATGTGAGGGGAATTAGAAACCTCACATGCTGTTCTTACGAATTGCTCATCGTTGACAGCAGAAACATAACGGTGAGGCATCCGCCGGGCAACGCGTGCACATCTCGGTGGCGAGCCGACTCACGCGTCCGGTGAAGTTTGCCCGACGCATTCGGTCGGAAACGCGGGGGGGTCGGTGACCTTGCGTCGGCGAGAGGAACCGGGTTGACCCCCGCATATCAGGGGGTGCCGGGAGAGTTGTTCGGCCGGTTGACATTTCCCGCGCTTGATGCGAAATGACAGCTCAGCCGTGGTGCGGCGGCACGTTCTCCCGCAACCAGTCGTCCCGGTCAGCCTCGCCGTCGGACGGGGAATCGTCCCACTCGTCCTTGGTGGTTTCGGGAAGGGAATCGCCGAAAATCTTGTTAACTGCGCGACCATTTGCGGGTGGCTGACCGCTCACAGTTGCCTCCCGGTGTGACGAAGATCACAT
>NZ_DASQEU010000117.1:0-11934 GCF_035633495.1 Mycobacterium sp.
CGAGGTCGTCGGACGGCAGCCCGTTGCGGCCGTCGCCCAGTTGGGACGTGGGCTTCGGCGCCGTCACGGTAGCCGTGGCGGCCGCGGTGGACTGGGTGGTCGTTTCCGCTACCGAGGTCGGTCCCGGCGAGGGTGCCGCCGCGCCCCCACCATTCGGGACGGCCTGCGAATCGCCGGTTTCCTCGCTCTGACCGGCTTCGGGCTCGGCGAACGCCAGCGCGGCACCAGCACCACTCACGAACAGCCCCGACACCACGACGCAGGCTGCCGCGGCGATGCGTATTCGTGCAGCCACGTGCCCACACCTCTCACGACGCCGGAAGGGAGCTCCTGCAGCACCAGCCGTCGGCATCACCGATCCATCGCAATTCTTGCACATCCGCGCCCCACAGTTTGCTGGAAGGCTGAAACGGTCCGCTTCGACCGGGGTGGAAACGGCCCGCGACGGGACCGGCGTTAGTGTTGGCTGCACCAGCGCAGCCACGATCGCCAGATCACGACGAGATGACCGGGAGGCAGCCGGGATGGGCTTGTTCATACGGCGGAAGAGCCGAGCGACTCGGCGTGCGGAGGCCAAGGCCCTCAAGGCCAAGGCGAAACTGGAGGCGAGACTCTCCGCGAAGAACGAAGCCCGCCGCATCAAGGCCGACGCCAAGCGCCAGTCCAAGGCGATCGAGGCGAGCATCCGGGCGCAGAAGGACAGCGACAGGGCTGCCATGAAGGTTGCTGAGGCACAACTCAAGGCCGTCCGCGAGGGAAAGCTGCTTTCAGCCTCGCGCATTCGCCGGACGCTGACGATCTCGCGGATGTTGGCCCCCGTCGTGGTGCCGATCGCCTATCGCGCCGCCGTCACCGCCCGCGGTTACGTCGACGAACGCCGCGCCGATCGGCTGGGCGTCCCGCTCAGCCAGCTCGGCCAGTTCTCCGGAACGGGCGGAGCGTTGTCCGCACGGATCGTCGGCGCGGAACAGACACTGGCCCAGGTGGCGGCGAAGAAGCCGAAGGACGCCGAGACCAAGCAGTTCGTCGCGGCCGTCACCGACCGCTTGCGCGACCTGTCCGCGGCAGTGACGGCCGCCGAGAACATGCCGACCGCGCGACGCAAGGCGGCGCACGCCGCGATCAGCGAGCAACTCGACGGTGTCGACGCCGATCTGATGGCGCGTCTGGGAGTGGTCTGATCAACGCCATGCCCCGCGCCCCGCTCGCGCCCGCGGCGCGCGTGCGCGGGACGGCGGCCGGGGCGTTGACGGCAGCGCTCGCCGTCTCGGCACATGGAGTGGCCGGCGGGGGGCTGCCGTCGGGCTCCTCCGCAGCCCTGCTCGCGCTGTTGTCGATCACCCTCGGGGCGCTCACGGCGACGGTTCGAAACGCCGCGAACGTCAAGGTCCTACTCGCGCTGCTCGCGGTCGGGCAGCTGCTGAGCCATGCCCTGCTCGGTGCTGCTGGGCATTCCCACCCACCCGCCACGGGCGCACCGTTCGGCCTGATGGTCGCCGCCCACCTCGCGGCGATCGCCCTCGGCGCCGTGCTCATCGCGGTGGGTGAGCGTCTCTGCGTCGCCATCTCACGCGTGCTCTTGGCCGGCTCGCGTCACACGCGCCCACCCGTCGCCGCACCCTCGACGATCGTCGTCCGCAGCGCGGATCAACCTCTCCAGTCCGCGCGCCTGCTTTCGGCGTCGTTGTCGCATCGCGGTCCGCCGGTCAGTCTCGCCCACTGACCAACGACCAGACGAACCAACGACATCGAAGGCAACACCCACTATGAGATCCATTCACCGGGCGTACTCACGCGCCCTCATCACGACCGCCACCACCGGCGCCGCCATGTCCATCGCGCTGTTGTCGGGCGCGGGCCCCGCCTGGGCCCACGTCCACGTCGACGCTGACGACGCAGCTCCCGGCAGTACTTCGGTGCTGACCTTCCGGGTGCCTGGAGAATCCGAAAAGGGAGCTCTCACAACCGAGTTCACTGTAGCCCTGCCCAATGTGGCTTCCGCCCGCACCGAAGTCATGCCGGGTTGGACTGCAAAGCTGGACCGTGACGCCGCCGCGGGCACCGTCCGATCGGTCACCTGGACGGCGGCACCCTCAGTCGGCATCTCTCCCGACCAGTTCGCACTGTTCAACGTTTCGGTGACGCTACCCAACCAGCCATCAGTCACCCTGCCCGCCACCCAGACGTATTCGGACGGCACCGTCGTGCGGTGGGATCAGCCGCCCTTGGCCAACGGTGACGAGCCCGAATACCCAGCTCCGGTGCTGAACCTGACCGGTGCGACGGGGCCGTCGTCCGACGAGCACCAGCCGCCGCCGGCTGCGTCACCCACTGCGAGCTCCGCGGAACCGGCGGCCGCCGCGCCCGCGGTGGCCGCGGCGCCCGACAACACGGCGCGCTGGCTGGCGGGCGGCGCGCTGGTGCTCGCCGCGGTGGGCGCCGTCGCGGCATTCGCGGGACGTCGCCGAACATGATCGCCCGGTTGGCGGCCGCGGCACTGGTCAGTGCGGTCCTCTCGGTTCTCGCGCTCGCGGGCGCCGGAATCGCGTCCGCACACGCCGTCCGCATCGCGGCCGATCCCGCACCGGACAGCTCCGTCGGTGCGGGGCCTGGGCGTGCCAGCGCCACGTTCAACGAACAGTTGCAGACGGACTTCGCGGCCATGACCGTCGTCGGTCCCGACGGCAACCTGTGGTCGACGGGGCCCGCGGACGTCAAGGGCGCCGTCGCGAGCGTCGCGTTGCGGCCGCTGGGTCCAACCGGTACGTACACCGTGAACTACCGCGTCACCTCGGCAGACGGCCACGTGTTGAACGGGGCGTGGTCGTTCGACCTGACCGCGGCAGGAACCGGCACGCCCGGCCCGAAGGTGGTGCAGTCCGCGGACGAGGCCGACGGCGTGCCGGTCTGGCCGTTCGTGGCACTGGCCGCCGTGATCGTGGGCGTGGGCGCGTGGGTGGCGGTGCGGCGGCGCGGGTGAACCGATTACGCGCGGCGATCCTCGGCGCCCTATGCGTCGGGGTCGCCGCGACCGCCGCATGGGGTCTGGCCTACCCGCAGAACTCGCCCGTACCCAGCCTGGTTCGGGCGGTCTCCGATGGCGCGGCAGTGGTCGTGCTCGGCCTCCTCGTCGTGCCCGCGTTCGACGAGGAGCGCCACCGCGGCGGGCTGGCCGATCGCGCGGCACGCCCCCTGATCGTGGTGTCGGCGGTGTGGACGATCGCCGAACTCTTTCGACTCTTCGTCGGCGCGGCGGAGGCGGCGGGGTCCTCGGCCGGACGAGTGGGCGTGCGCACCACCTTCGCGTTCGCCACGGACACCGCGGGCGGCCGGGCGGGCGTGGTGTGTCTGGCGGCGGCCGCGGTGGTGTGCGTCGTGGCACTGACTTCACCGGGGAACGCCCGTCCGACGTCGACCTCGGGTGTCGTCGCCGTCGGCGCCGCAGCCATCGGCGTGGCCGGCCGCAGCCTCGTCGGGCACCTGTCCGAGAGTCCGTTGGGCGGCGTCGCGGTCGCGGTGCACGCGCTGGCCGCAGCGTTGTGGTGCGGTTCGCTCGCCGCGCTGGTGCTGACGGTGACCCACCGCGGCCAGTGGGCGAGGGTGCTCCCGCGCTTCTCTCGGGTGTCTCTGATCTGCGTCGTGGTGCTCCTGGTCTTCGGCATGGCCGGTGCGGTCGTGACGCTGAACTCCCCGGCCGATTTGTACGACACCGGTTACGGACGCGTTCTGGCGGCGAAGGTGATCGTGACGATGGTCCTCATCGGGCTGGGTGCGCGTTATCGTTCGGGCTGGCTACCCGCCGCGCGGTCTCACCGCGCCACCGTCAGCGTGTCGCGCGTCAGATCCCGGATCGAGCTGGCGATCATGGCGATTGCCCTGACCTTGGCGGCCGCGTTGGCGGTCACGGGTTGACGACAACCGCCAACTGGCATGATGGGCACCACTGCCGAATATCCACCGCATGCCGACTCTTGCATCCGAAACTGCAAAGGAGCAGCAACTATGGCCGACGAGCAGGATCGACCGGGCGATACGCCCAACGACCGGTCGCCGGGCGAGGGCGCCGACCCGGCACCACCGCCACCGGTCAAGAAGGCACCTGCCAAGGCCGCGAAGAAGGCGCCGGCCAAGAAGGCACCTGTGAAGAAGGCCGCACCCGCAAAGAAGGCGCCGGCCAGGAAGGCGGCACCACCGCCGCGGCCCATCGCCGCGGTGCCCACGCCTGCCGCCGCCACCAACGGTGATCGTCCGCAGATTTCGGCCGCGAAGGAGGCTGCGGCACAAGCGAAGTCGACCATCGCGAGCGCTCCGACCCCCATCCCGTTGCCCGGACCCGAGCCCTCTCGACTGCCGATGGCCGCCGCGGTTGCGGCGGGTTTACTGGCCATCCTCGTGGTTTTGCTCGTGCGCCGCGGTTCCGACGACGACTGACGATCGGACTCGACGCCACCCTCGCTAGCATCGAGCCGTGACCATCGAACCGCGCGCCACCGCCGACCTCGTCGACGACATCTACCCGGACGTCCGAAGCTGCGATCTTCAACTGCAGAACTACGGCGGCAAGACGATGTTCGCGGGGCCCATCACCACGGTCCGCTGCTTCCAGGACAACGCCCTGCTGAAGTCCATGCTGTCCGAGCCGGGCCACGGTGGAGTGCTGGTGATCGACGGTGACGGCTCCCTGCACACGGCGCTGGTCGGCGACGTCATCGCCGGTTTGGGCGTCGAGAACGGCTGGGCGGGGCTCATCGTGCACGGCGCGGTGCGGGACGCGGCCGCGCTGCGCACCATGGACATCGGGATCAAGGCGCTCGGCACCAATCCGCGCAAGGGCACCAAGACTGGCGAAGGTCACCGCGAAGTCGCGGTGACCTTCGGCGGTGTGACGTTCGTGCCCGGGGAAATCGCCTACTGCGACGACGACGGGATCGTGGTCGTCTCCGGCAGTGACTAAACCGTCACGGCCGCACGGTGTTTGGTGAAGTGCAGCGCCTCGTCGTCGACCTTGCCCTGGCGGATCATCCGAACGTCGAGGAAGTAGTTCTGCTTGAGCTTCCACGGCGCCTTCGAGCCGGCCTTGGGCAGGGTGTCGAGCGCACGCAGCACGTAGCCGGGGGTGAAGTCCATCAGCGGGCGTTCGTCGACGGAGTCACCGGGATGCTCGGGCACGACGGTGTCGAAGCCGTTCTCGTCCATGTAATTCAGCACGCGGCAGACGAATTCCGACACCAGGTCGGCCTTAAGCGTCCATGACGCATTGGTGTAGCCGATGGTGAAGGCCATGTTCGGCATACCGGACAGCATCATGCCCTTGTAGGACATCGACTTGGTCAGGTCGACCGGCTCACCGTTGCGGCGGATGGCCGCGCCACCGAACAGACGGAGGTTGAGACCCGTGGCGGTGACGATGATGTCGGCGTCGAGCACCTCGCCGGAGTTCAGTTTGATGCCCTCGGGGACGAAGCGCTCGATGGTGTCGGTCACGACGTCGGCGTTACCCTTGCGGATGGTCTTGAACAGATCACCGTTGGGGGCGAGGCAAAGCCGCTCGTCCCAGGGGTTGTAGCGCGGGCCGAAGTGCTTCTCGACGTCGTAACCCTCGGGTAGACGGCGCTGAGCCATGGTCAGCAGCGTCTTGCGCATGAACTTCGGGAACTTGCGGGCCAGTTGGTACTGTGCGGTGCTGAAGAGGATGGCCTTCCATCGGTTGACCACGTGAGCGGCCTTCTCGGGGAGCAGTTTGTTGACCTGTTCGGCGATCGGGTCGACGTCGGGCAGGGAGCCGACGTAGGACGGCGAGCGCTGCAGCATCGTGACGTGCCCGGCGCCGCTGTTGATCAGAGCGGGGATCAGCGTGATGGCGGTGGCGCCGCTGCCGATGACGACGATCTTCTTGCCGGTGTAGTCGAGGTCCTCGGGCCAGTGCTGCGGATGCACGATGGTGCCCGCGAAGTCCTCGGAGCCCGGGAAGGTGGGCGAGTAACCCTGGTCGTAGTTGTAGTAGCCGGTGGTGGCGAACAGGAACGAGCAGGTCATGGAGATTTCTTCGGCACCGGTGTCGATTGTCACCGTCCAGCGGTTGTCGGCGTCGGACCATTCGGCGGCAGTCACCTGGTGGCTGTAGCGGATGTTCTTGTCGATGCCGTTCTCGGCGGCGGCGTCCTTGATGTACGCAAGGATCGACGGACCGTCGGCGATCGCCTTGGCCGAGGTCCACGGCTTGAACCGGAAGCCGAGGGTGAACATGTCGGAGTCCGAGCGAATGCCGGGGTACTTGAACAGGTCCCACGTGCCGCCCATGTTCTCGCGGCGCTCCAGGATCGCATAGGTCTTCGACGGCGAACGGTCCTGCAGATGCCAGGCCGCGCTGATACCGGAGATGCCGGCGCCGACGATCAGGACGTCGAGGTGTTCAGTCATGGCGACACGCTATCAACACAGTGTTGAATAGGTCAACAGTGTGTCGACAAATTCGACATGCAGTAAAGTCAGGGCGGTGACCACCACCAACACGGCCCGATCCGGACGGGGACGTCGTTCGACGCGCCCGTCGGGCGATGACCGCGAGGCTGCCATCCTCGCGACCGCCGAGCGCCTGCTGGAGGACAAGAAGTTCGCAGACATCTCCGTCGACGACCTGGCCAAGGGCGCGGGGCTGTCCCGCCCGACGTTCTATTTCTACTTCCCGTCCAAGGACGCGGTGCTGCTGTCGCTGATCGAACCGCTCATCCAGCGGGCGGACACCGGCTTCCACGGCGCGATGGAGACGTTGCCTTCAGACCCGCGCCGCGCGTTTCGAGAGGGCATCAGCACGTTCTTCACGGCGTTCGGCTCGCACAGCGTCGTAGCGCGCGCGGGCACCGAGGCGCTGGCCACCAGCTCCGACTTCCGCGCGGTGTGGTCGGCCTTCATGCAGAAGTGGATCGACCAGACGGAAGCGCTGATCGAAGCCGAACGCGCCCGCGGCGCGGCCCCCGTCACGCTTCCCGCCCGCGATCTCGCGACCTCGCTCAACTTGATGAACGAACGCACGATGACCGCGACGCTGGTTGCCGAGGAAGGCGCCGTCGCACGGGACCGCGTCGTCGACACGCTCGCCCACATCTGGCTGACCAGCATCTACGGCGGAACCCAGTAGTCCGTCTGACCCGTACTGCGCCCGCGGCCGCCCCGCCCCGCGCCGACCCGCGCCGCCCCGCCCCGCGCCGCCCCGCGAGACATCAACCTCGGCGGCCATCCCCGGCGAGTCGTCGCCAAGGTTTATGTGTCGCGGAGAGTGTGGCGTCCGTCCGCCCTTGATGCGAACATGTGTTCGTGTCGTCCGGCGGGCAGGAGCAAAGCGACCCGGGGAATAGCTTGCGGCAACCGGGACAGGCGACGATTCTGCATGCCGACCTCGACTCGTTCTACGCATCCGTCGAGCAACGCGACGATCCGTCCCTGCGCGGCCGCCCGGTGATCGTCGGTGGCGGGGTGGTGCTCGCAGCGAGCTACGAGGCCAAGGCGTACGGCGTGAAAACTACGATGGGCGGCCGCCAGGCCCGGCAGCTGTGCCGACACGCCATCGTCGTGCCGCCCCGAATGTCGGCGTATTCGGAGGCCAGCGCCGCGGTCTTCGAGGTGTTTCGCGACACCACGCCCCTCGTCGAACCGCTGTCGGTCGACGAGGCGTTCCTGGACGTCAGCGGGTTGGGGCGCGTGTCGGGCACGCCGGTGCAGATTGCGGCCCAGCTGCGGGAGCAGGTTCGCGACCGGGTCGGCCTACCCATCACCGTCGGCATCGCCCGCACCAAGTTCCTCGCCAAGGTGGCCAGCCAGGAAGGCAAACCCGACGGACTCCTGCTGGTCCCACCCGATCGTGAATTGGCCTTCCTGCATCCGCTGCCGGTGCGCCGACTCTGGGGCGTAGGCGCCAAGACGGCGGACAAGCTGCACTTGCACGGCATTCACACCGTCGCCGACGTCGCCGAGCTCAGCGAGTCGATGCTCGGCTCGATCGTCGGCGGCGGCATGGGCCATCAGCTGTTCGCGCTGTCACACAACATCGACCGACGCCGCGTCGTCACCGGGGTACGACGCCGCTCGGTGGGGGCTCAGCGCGCGTTGGGTCGCTCGGGAAACAGCATGTCGCACAGTGAGATCGACGCCGTCGTCGTCAACCTGGTGGATCGCATCACGCGCCGGATGCGCAAATCCGACCGTACCGGGCGCACCGTCGTGTTGCGCTTGCGGTTCAACGACTTCAGCCGCGTCACCCGCTCGCACACGCTGCCACGCGCCACTGCGTCAACCGACGCGATCCTCTCTGCGGCACGCGCCCTGGTGGCGGCCGCCGCACCGCTGATCGCAGAGCGCGGCCTCACACTGGTCGGATTCGCGGTGTCCAACATCGACCGCGACGGAGCCCAGCAGTTGGAGTTGCCGTTCGATGCTTCCGTCGAATGTCGCCGGCCCAGTGGCTCCGCGGCGGACCGGCTGGCCCTCGATTCGGCGGTCGACCAAGTACGGCAACGCTTCGGCAACGCCTCGGTCATGCGAGGCGTCCTGCTGGGGCGCGACCCCGGACTCGAGATGCCGATGCTGCCCGACTAATGCCTAGCCAGCCTTCGTCCAGTCCAACAGCTTCGCCACGGGCCAGGTGTTCACGATCCGCTCGACGGGAACGCCGTTGTCGAGTGCACGCTGCGCGCCGTAGCCGAGGAAGTCCAACTGCCCCGGCGCGTGGGCGTCGGTGTCGATGGAGAAGTCACATCCGATCTCCAACGCCATCGTCAACAGGCGCGTCGGCGGGTCGCGCCGTTCCGGCCGCGAGTTGATCTCGACGGCGGTGCCATGATCGCGGCACGCGGTGAACACCTTTTCGGCGTCGAACGTGGACTCCGCCCTGAGGCCTCTGCCGCCCTCGACGAGCCGGCCGGTGCAGTGGCCCAGCACGTCGGCCTGCCCGCCCGAGACCGCCCGCACCATGCGGCGTGTCATGGCCGCAGAATCCATCTTGAGTTTGGAATGCACGCTGGCGACCACGATGTCCAGGCGCTCGAGCAGGTCGTCCTCCTGATCCAGGCTGCCGTCGTCGAGGATGTCGACCTCGATGCCGGTCAGAATTCGCATGGGCGCGAACGTCTCTCGCAGATCGTCGATGACGTCGAGCTGTTCGCGTAGGCGGTCCGGTGACAGACCGTTGGCCACCGTCAGCCGGGGAGAGTGATCGGTCAGTGCGCAGTACTCATGGCCCAACGACTGTGCGGCGGCCATCATCTCCGAGATCGGCGCAGATCCATCCGACCAATTCGAGTGCAGATGCAAATCACCCTTGAGCGCGGCCCTGATCTCACCACCACCGAGATCCTCGGCGGCGGAACGCAATTCACCCAGAGTGTCCGGTTCCCGGCCTGCCCATGCCTGCGCGATCACCTTCGCCGTCTTGGGACCCACACCGGGTAGCGACTGCCAGGTGTTGGCCCTGCCGTGCTTCTCCCGCTCCGCATCGTCGAGCCGCTCGACGGTGTCCGCCGCGGTGCGGTAGGCCATCACCCGTCGCGAGTCCTCGCGGGCACGGTCCTTGTAGTACGCGATCTGGCGTAGCGCCTTCACCGGATCCATGGGGTCCAGTGTGCCTGCGAACGGCCCCTCGGACTACACCCCGGGGATACCGCGCAGTGTTCCTCCGTCGTCCGAACGGCGATGGAAGTATTCGGCGAGCCCCACGACCGGGCACAGACTTCCCATCGGCTCGGAGGGCGGGTGGTCGAACGTCAGGGTGTAGTCATGGAAGTCGTTGCCAATGAGGTGGCGGGTGGTCCGCCCGCCCAGCGGGTGCCCCTGGCGGCTGCTGCGGCGCCAACTCGGTTCGGGGACCGTCACGACTTCCAGGCTAGGGCCATGCGCGTGGCCTGGGTGCCACCAAAATTGGTGCCGTACCAGCCGATGGGGCATAGATACGCTCGTCGCCAGGGAGGGTTGTGAACTTGGGTTTGCTGGAGGATCTGTTCAACGTCGGAAACGGCATCAGGAGTGGCATCGAGGAGCTGCCGAGCTTCCTCGGGAATGTGCTAACGGGTGATGTTTGCGGGATTGCCACCGACGGTCGCAAGGTCATCGGCGATCTCGGCGTGAGCTTGGGCAAGGTGTTCGCGCGGTACGCAGACACCGTCGGCAAGCTCGCGGACTCCCCCATCCTGTCGGCGGCCCAACTGGCGATCGAGGCGCAAAAGGCCACAACCGGCTCCGGTGACCCGGAGGACGGCAACGGCTACCGGGAATCGGCCAAACGCTTGGCGGAATGCGTCGAGACGCTGAGCCACGCCGACCCGCACCAAGACCGATGGGATGGCAGCGCCTCCTCGGAGTACCACGAAACGAACAGCGCACATCGAAGCTTGGTTTCAAATGTGCAAAACGCGGACAGCCACATTGGCCAAACTCTCGCCGTCGAAGCAGACCAGGTTTCGCGGACTCGTCAGACTCTGGACGAAACGTCGCAGTACCTCTACGACTAGGTTCAACGAAGGTGCCGCACACCCCACCCGCACCGGACGTGTCCTTCGCCGCATTTGTGTACTCGTCGAGCCACTCGCGAATGCCAATCGAGTTTTCTTTCTATCGAGTTCTTCACCAAGATCGACATGGTGACGTTCGTCGTCGCCAGTGCTGCCGACGCCGCTGCCGCATCGACGGCCATCTTGGCGACGTTGGCGCCAGGGACGAAGTTCACGATGGCGGTCGCTAGGCCATAGCGAGGACATTGGTGAGGGAACGCGGCCCACACGTCTGAATCCGAGCGAGGCATACGAAGTTCCCAGCCCGGAAGACCCTCCTGAATGGGGCCCACCCGCGAGTCCGTACGGTGCTCCCACGCAGGTAACACCTTCACCAACTGTTCCTCCGGGTCCGGCGCAGCCCCTCACGATGGCATGGATCGACGCTGGCAGCAGTACGACTTGCGAACCGGAGCCAGGGGCAAGGAATGCAACTACAACTTCGGCGCCGGGTACCTCGGCACTGACGGCAAAGTCGGTCTCATTGCGTCCGGCAATCCAAATGTCGGAATGATCACGAAGGCAATGGATCTCGCGACTTGCGACACTCTATGGTCCATCGAATCGCCAGTCGGATCATTCCGGAAGGTCTGGCGGATCAACACCACCCTGGTTCAATTATCCGCCGATGGAACGGAATTGATGTCATTGGTGGCACGCAGCTAGATGGGGCCATCTCGCGGTTGCCAAGCCGACGAAACTGGTGTGACGACGGGGCTTCATAGCGCTCGGTACCGACGGATCACTGGCGATATTCGGAGTCATCAACCCGAAGGTCGAGCTTGCGGCGAGGGCCCGCGACCCAGCCACCTGTGACACGCTGTAGACCCTGCCCTCGGCAGTCGACTCAGTCGCGCGCGTCTGGCGCGTCAACACCACCCTCGTCCAATTATCCGATGATGGAACGGTATTGATGTCGCTGGTCGCGCCGAGCTAAGACCGCTTCCACCCAGGATCGCGGCCGCTCAACCCAAGTGAACGCTCGAAAACCGTTGCTTCGGAGGGTGTCTCGATTACGGGACCGAACAGCCCCTCGACCGGCCCTTCAGCCGCAAAACTCGCGATGTGCGCCAGCACCGCCTCCGCGACGTCGTCGTCCACGGAGTACTCCTGACCGGTGGCCACCGCGACGTCCCAGCCGTGAATCACGACCTCGGTCAGCCCAACCATCCCGGACACCTCACCGGGCAGATCGGCTCCGCCGACCCGGGTCATGCCCTCCCACGCTCCCGGGTCGCGCCACGCCTCGGCGAGGCCGGCCAGATTGACCGGGTAAGCCGCCCGCCAGTCGTCGTCCAGTTGGTAGCCCCCGTCACCGGGCGGGCCGTCGGTCAGTTCGCCGAGGTCCTTGCGTGCGGCCGCGGCGAAGGCGACGCCGAGGCCACCGACGTGGGCG
>NZ_DASQEU010000118.1:0-2417 GCF_035633495.1 Mycobacterium sp.
ACGAATGGAGGAGTCGTGGACTCGTTCAACCCGACCACGAAGACCCAGGCGGCGCTGACCGCGGCGTTGCAGGCGGCAACCGCCGCAGGCAACCCGGAGATCCGGCCCGCCCATCTGTTGATGGCGCTGCTCACCCAGAACGATGGGATCGCCGCGCCCCTGCTCGAGGCCGTCGGCGTGGACCCCGCGACCATCCGGACCGAGGCCGCGAACCTCGTCGACCGTCTGCCGAAGGCCAGCGGCGCCAACTCGACGCCGAACCTGTCCCGCGAGTCGCTGTCGGCGATCACCGCGGCCCAGCAGTTGGCAGGAGAGATGGACGACGAGTACGTCTCCACCGAACACCTGCTGGTGGGCCTCGCCACAGGCGACTCCGACGTCGCCAAGCTGCTCACCGGAGGTGGTGCGTCGCCGCAGGCCCTGCGCGAGGCGTTCACGAAGGTGCGCGGCAGTGCCCGCGTCACCAGCCCCGACCCCGAGGGCACCTACCAGGCGCTGGAGAAGTACTCGACCGACCTGACCGCCGCCGCCCGTGAGGGCAAGTTGGATCCGGTCATCGGGCGCGACAACGAGATTCGCCGCGTCGTCCAGGTGCTGAGTCGTCGCACCAAGAACAACCCGGTGCTCATCGGTGAGCCGGGCGTCGGCAAGACCGCCATCGTCGAGGGCCTCGCCCAGCGCATCATCGCCGGTGACGTACCGGAGAGCCTGCGCGACAAGACGGTCGTCTCCCTGGACATGGGCTCGATGGTCGCCGGTGCCAAGTATCGCGGTGAATTCGAGGAGCGTCTCAAGGCGGTCCTCGACGACATCAAGAACTCGGCCGGACAGATCATCACCTTCATCGACGAGCTGCACACCATCGTGGGTGCAGGCGCCAGCGGCGAGTCGGCGATGGACGCCGGCAACATGATCAAGCCGATGCTGGCCCGCGGCGAGCTCCGCATGGTCGGCGCCACGACTCTGGAGGAGTACCGCAAGTACATCGAGAAGGACGCCGCCCTTGAACGGCGGTTTCAGCAGGTGTTCGTCGGCGAGCCCTCGGTAGAGGACACCGTCGGCATCCTCCGCGGTCTGAAGGACCGTTACGAGGTCCACCACGGCGTGCGAATCACCGACTCCGCCCTGGTGGCCGCGGCGACGCTGTCCGACCGCTACATCACGTCCCGCTTCCTGCCCGACAAGGCGATCGACCTGGTTGACGAGGCCGGATCGCGGCTACGCATGGAGATCGACTCCCGTCCCGTGGAGGTCGACGAGGTCGAGCGCGTCGTGCGTCGCCTCGAGATCGAGGAGATGGCGCTGGAGAAGGAATCCGACGATGCCAGCAAGGATCGCCTGGACAAGCTGCGCAGCGAGTTGGCCGACTACAAGGAGAAGCTGTCCGAGCTCACCACGCGCTGGCAGAACGAGAAGGGTGCCATCGACGTCGTCCGCGACCTCAAGGAACAGCTGGACCACCTGCGCGGTGAGTCCGAGCGGGCCGAACGCGACGGCGACCTGGCCAAGGCCGCCGAGCTGCGGTACGGCCGCATCCCGGAGATCGAGAAGAAGCTCGACGCCGCGCTGCCCACCGCGCAGGCGCAGACCGACGTCATGCTCAAGGAGGAGGTCGGGCCCGACGACATCGCCGACGTCGTCGCGGCGTGGACCGGAATCCCCGCGGGCAGGCTGCTCGAAGGCGAGACCGCCAAGCTGCTGCGCATGGAAGACGAGCTCGGCAAGCGGGTCGTCGGTCAGAAGAAGGCCGTGCAGGCCGTCTCGGACGCCGTCCGTCGCAGCCGGGCCGGGGTCGCCGACCCCAACCGGCCGACCGGCTCGTTCCTCTTCCTCGGCCCGACGGGCGTCGGCAAGACCGAGTTGGCCAAGGCGCTGGCGGACTTCCTGTTCGACGACGAGCGGGCGATGGTCCGCATCGACATGAGCGAGTACGGCGAGAAGCATTCCGTGGCCCGCCTCGTGGGTGCTCCTCCCGGCTACATCGGCTACGACCAGGGCGGTCAGCTGACCGAGGCGGTGCGGCGACGGCCGTACACGGTGGTGCTGTTCGACGAGGTCGAGAAGGCCCACCCCGACGTCTTCGACGTGCTGTTGGCAGTGCTCGACGAGGGCAGGCTGACCGACGGGCAGGGTCGCACGGTCGACTTCCGCAACACCATCCTCATCCTGACGTCCAACCTCGGGTCGGGCGGCGACCAGGAGCAGGTGATGGCGGCGGTGCGCGCAGCGTTCAAGCCGGAGTTCATCAACCGCCTCGACGACGTGCTGATCTTCGACGGGCTCCAACCCGACGAACTGGTGCAGATCGTCGACATCCAGCTGGAGCAGCTGCAGAAGCGGCTGGCTCAACGCCGGCTGCAACTGGAGGTGTCGTTGGCCGCCAAGAAGTGGCTGGCCGACCGGGGCTTCGACCCCGT
>NZ_DASQEU010000119.1:0-8733 GCF_035633495.1 Mycobacterium sp.
CTGCAGTTTCCCTGGTGGAGCTGCCGGGAATCGAACCCGGGTCCTACGGCATTCCCTCGAGGCTTCTCCGTGCGCAGTTCGCTATGCCTCTACTTGGATCTCCCGGTCACGCGAACAAGCCGAGATGACGATCCCAGTCGCTGTTTGGTGTCCCCGTACATCCCGCGACCGGACGTATGGGTTTGTCCCTCTTGATGACGCCAGGGTCCGGGTCGAGGGCTCTCCCGGTCTGACGGACACACCGTCGCTTAGGCAGCGAGGGCGTAGTCGCGCTGATTGGAATCGGCGCTTAATTGGTTGCAACGACGCTTACGGTGGTCATTTGCCTGCACCGGCACGCTTCCCTTGATTCGATGCGCGAAGTCGAAACCGTTCAGCCCCTCGCACCCCTGCCGAACTTCAGCAGGAAGGTTGATTCTACTCACGTATACGACAACGGCCAGTGGATAAATAGTCCCGGTCAGATCACGTACGCCAGATTGTCGACGATCCGCTGCCCGACCTCGGCATCTCCGTCGAACTCGATCGCCGTCGAGCGGGCGGTGGTCAGCGGCCGCCCGCCGGCCAGCCGGGTGAACTGCAGTCCATCGAGCCGGATGGTCGTGGTCGGCTCCGCATCGAAGTCCTCGACGACCTGTGCCCGTCCGTCGACCGACACCCTGACCGTGCGGGCGAGTGGCCCGGTCAGTTCGATGGCGACGCGGGATCCGTCGGGCGCCTTGCCCAGCTTGCCGACCACGAAGCCCATGCTCGTCGCCATCTCGTCCAGGGCGAGGCGCGCGGCGGGTACCTCGAGATCGGCGTCCGACGACGGGCGCGACAACGCCTCACGGATGTCCTGTTCATGCATCCAACAGTCGAAGATGCGGATCCGCATGAACCGGCCGTACGTGTCGGCCCCGGCAGGCGTAGCGGTGACGGCATTCCAGTCGTCGACTCTCATCGCGGTCAGCGCCTCGCGGCGATCGGCGGTGACGTCGCGGAATCGGCCCAGCACGTCCGCGGCGGCCATCCCGACGTAATGCCGCACCCAGCATTCGTTCATCACGCCGATCGGGTTGCGCACGTGATCGAGCCCCGAGACGTCGACGTCGGCGTCCGGCGCCGGGATGCCGGCCAGCATCGACTCGGTGCCGATTACGTGGGCAACGACATCGTGGACGCACCAACCAGGCAACGGCGTCGGACTCTTCCACCGAACCGCGGGCACGTCGCTCAGCAGTCTGTCGATTGCGTCCCACGACGCGAAGAGACCCTCGAGGATCTTGGATTGATCAAGTCGGGTACGGGGACGTTCGGTCATCCGGGCGATGTTAGACGCTCGGGGCAGGAGCGCTCATTGCCCCGCGGCGATCAGGCCCACCGACATCAGTGCCAGCACCATGCCGACCACCTGCCAGCGCGTCACCCTCTCCTTGAGCACCACCAGGGCGAGCCCGACCGTGCCCGCCGGATAAAGCGCGATCAACACGCTCGTCAGCGAGAGCATCGACGCATGCAGCGCCAATAGCATCGCGACGTTGAAGATGGTGTCCAATGCCCCGGCCGCCAACGCGAGTTTCAGCGGTACCCCCGACGGCACTGCGAGATTGCCCGACAACGCCGCGATCGCGAGGACCATCAGGCTCGCTGACAATCGGGCGAAGACCAGCGGCCAGAGCTGGGCGTCCACCGGCGCCTGATCGATGAGCACGAAGTTCAGCCCGAAGGCGAGCCCCGAACCCAGCGTCAGCCAGGCCACCTTCTTGGTGAAGCGATGCTCGGTCGAATCCCCATCGCGCACCTCGCGGCTCACGAAGACCACCGCGATCAGCGCCAGGACGATGCCCGCGTAGGCGATTGGACTGGGCCGCTCACCCAGCGTCACCCCCACGATGATGGGGACACCCGCGACCAGGATGGCCGTCAGCGGCGACACCAACGACATCGGACCGGCAGCCAGCGCGGCGTAGAACCACCACACCCCGAATGCCTGGCTGAGACCACAGAGGCCGCCCCACACGATCGCGGGCGTCGACACGTGTCCACCGACCACGAAGGCCAGCGCGGTCAGCAGCACCAAGGCAACCGGGTAGGACACCGGCACCACGCGCAGCGCGGCCACCCGTCGCGACGCCAGACCACCGACGAAGTCACTCACCCCGTAGCCGATTCCGGACACCAGGGCGAAGACGATCCCGATCAGGTCATGCCTTTGGAACGCCTACCGAGTTCCCGGATCACCTCGCGGTCGGCATCGCGCTTGGCCAGATCCTGGCGCTTGTCGTGCGCCTGCTTACCGCGAGCCAGAGCGAGCTCGACCTTGACCTTGCCCTCGGTGAAGTACAGCGACAGCGGCACCAGCGAGAGGTTGCCGTCCCGGATCTTGCCGATCAGGTTGTCGATCTGGGTGCGATGCAGCAGCAGCTTTCGATTGCGCCGCGGCGCGTGGTTGGTCCAGGAGCCGTGGTGATACTCGGGGATGTGCAGGTTGCGTAGCCACACTTCGCCGTCGTCGACGGTCGCGAACGAGTCCGCCAGCGAGGCCTGTCCTTCGCGCAGGCTCTTCACCTCGGTGCCCATCAACGCCACACCGGCCTCGAAGGTCTCGAGGATCGAATAGTTGTGCCGCGCCTTGCGATTGGTGGCCACGACCTGATTGTTGCGGTGCTTCTTGACCTCCGCAGCCGATTTCTTCGCCACCGCTAGCGCCGTACGTACAGCCGCAGAGTGACGTAGCCCGTGACGCCTGCCATCGCCACGCCGACGAACAGCAGAATCGGTGCGATGTACAGGATGTCGGCGTAGTCGATCCTGGCGATCAGATTCGCCTGGTAGAACTGGCTCAGCGCCTTCTCCAGGAACAGTGCCCGCACCACAATCAGGCCGACGATCGCGAGCACGACGCCGATGAACGCCGCCAACATGGCCTCGACGAGGAAGGGCAGCTGCGTATACCAGCGGCTCGCGCCGACCAATCGCATGATGCCCACCTCCGTTCTTCGCGTGTAGGCCGCAACCTGGACCATGTTGGCTATCAACAGAATCGCGCCGATCGCCTGCACGAGCGCCACCGCGAACGCCGCGGCGCTCAACCCGTCGAGCACCGCGAAGAGCCTGTCGATGAGCTCCTTCTGGTTCAGCACGTTGAGCACGCCGGGCTGACCCTTCATCGCTTCGTCGAAGTCCTTGTGCTGCTCGGGATTGTCGAGCTTCACGACGAATGATGCAGGAAACGCGTCTTTGCCTGCAACGTCTTTGTATTGCGGGAACTTCGTGATCGCGTCGTCGTAGGCGTCCTGCTGGTTGAGGAACCTGACGGACTTGACGTCGTCGCGGTCCTCGATCTGCGTGCGCAGCGCCTTGCACGGATCCGCGTCACACGTCGCATCGTTGGCCGACACGTCATTGGTCAGGAACACCTGGCTCTCGACGCGGTCCAGATAGATGGTGCGCGAACTGTCGGCGAGGCGCACCACGAGGAGCCCACCGCCGAACAGACCGATCGAGATGGCGGTCGTCAAGATCATGGCGACGGTCATCGTGACGTTGCGACGAAGTCCGGTCAGGACTTCGTTGACGAGAAAGCCGAAGCGCACTTAGCGATCCATTCCGTAGACACCGCGCTGCTCGTCGCGAATCAGGCGACCGAGCTCGAGTTCGATGACGCGCTGGCGCATCGAGTCGACGATGTGGTGGTCATGGGTGGCCATCAGCACCGTGGTCCCGGTGCGATTGATCCGCTCGAGCAGATCCATGATGTCCTTGCTGGTTTCCGGATCCAGGTTTCCGGTGGGTTCGTCGGCCAACAACACCAGCGGCCGGTTCACGAAGGCACGGGCGATGGCGACGCGCTGCTGCTCGCCGCCGGAGAGCTCGGTGGGCAGCCGGTTGGCCTTGCCCGACAGGCCCACCATCTCGAGCACGTCGGGCACCACCCGGTTGATGACGTCGGAGCGCTTCCCGATGACCTCGAGCGCGAAGGCGACGTTCTCGAACACCGTCTTCTGCTGCAGCAGGCGGAAGTCCTGGAACACGCACCCGAGAACCTGCCGCAGTCCGGGGATGTGCCGGCTGGCCAGCTTGTTCACGTGAAACTTCGACACCTGAATGTCGCCGTGCGTGGGGGTGTCCTCGGCAAGGAGCAGCCGCATGAACGTCGACTTGCCCGATCCGGACGGCCCGATGAGGAAGACGAACTCACCCTTTTCGATCTTGAGCGAGACGTTGTCCAGAGCTGGCCGTGCCGAGGATTTGTACTGCTTGCTCACGTGGTCGAGGGTGATCATCACGGCACGCCAGTGTAGCGGGACGAAACCTGTGAACCGGACTACCCGGCCGGAAGGACCGCCGTCGTCGTGGTGGTCGAGGTGCCCGAACGGTTCGGGGCGGGCAGCACCGGAGACGTCGCCGTGGTGGGCGTGACCGTGGTCGCCGGCAGAGGTCCTGGACCGTCGGGGTCGACGACCGTCGTCGGCACGGGCTCCGAGGTTGCCGTCCCGCTCGTCGTGCCCGACGGGCTCGTCGTCTCCGTCGGCGTCGTCTCGGTGGTGCTCGTCGTGGTAGTCGTCGGCGTTGTCGTGGTGGTCTTCGGCCGCTCCACGTTGGTGCGGGGCACCCAGGTGTACTCCGGGTCGGGCATGAAGCCCGGCGGCACCACCTGTGCGGTTTCAGGCGCTGGGGGAGCCGGTGGCTGGTACGTGTTGTGCAGCCACGCGATGACGAAGAACGCCACGATCAGACCTGCCGTCGACGTCCGGATCCGTCCGTTGATGATGTATCCGGGCCAACCGTGGTCGCTGCGCTTACGGGTGAGCCAGTTCCAGAAGCTCATGGAAGGTCCTCCGCGTTCTGCTGATCCTCGGGCGGCGTGGCCGTGGCCGGACTCGGGATCGTGTTCACCGCCGGCGAGCTATCAGCTGAGGTGACGATCCCGGCACGGATCAGCGCTGCGACCACCAGCACGCGAATCCGGCGGCCGACCTCGAACTGCTTGCCCGGTAGTGTCCGCGCGACCATGCGCAGGTTCACGGTGTCGACTTCGATGCTCTCCACGCCCATGACCTGCGGCGCGTCCAACAAGAGCCTCCGCAGGCTGTCGTCCTTCATCGCGGTTTCGCTGACGCCGTGCAGCACATCGTCGACCCGGCTGAGGTCGGCGCTGGTCGGCACCGGGATGTCGATCACCGCGCGAGCCCAGTCCTTGGACAGGTTCATCGTCTTGACGATCTGGCCGTTGGGAATGGTGAACACCTCCCCTTCGGTGGACCGCAGCTTGGTGATGCGCAGGGTGACGTCTTCTACCGTGCCCTCGGCCGGATCGGAGATGCCGCCGACCGTCAGGGCCACCAGGTCGCCGAAGCCGTACTGCTTCTCGGTGATGATGAAGAAACCCGCGAGCAAGTCTTGAACGATGCGCTGTGCCCCGAAGCCCAGGGCCGCACCCAGCACCGCGGCGGGCGCGACCAGCGATCCGACGGGAATGGCCAACACGTCGGTGATGTCCACCGCGACGACCACGAACAGCACCGCGATCGAGACCCAGGAGATGACCGACGCCACTGCCTGCCGGTGCTTGGCGCTCTCGGTGCGCACCAGCTGATCGGTTTCCCGGAAGTCCGCATCGATGCGACGGGTGATCTTCTGGGCGGCCCAACCGATGAAGCGGGCAGCCAACACCGCGAAGATGAGGAGCAGAGCGATCTTCAGTCCCCGCGTGATGATCCATTCGCCGATTCCGCCCCGCCAGAAGTCGTGCCAGCGTTGCGACCATTCGATTGCCAAGTAGCTAGTCGTCATCTTTCCTATTGCGCCAACGGATTCCCGCTTCCAGGAAGCCGTCGATGTCGCCGTCGAGTACTGCTGCGGGATTTCCGACTTCGTAGTCGTTACGCAGGTCCTTGACCATCTGGTAAGGATGCAACACATAGGAGCGCATCTGGTTGCCCCACGAACTGCCGCCGTCGCCCTTGAGGGCGTCCATCTCGGCACGTTCTTCTAAGCGCTTGCGTTCCAACAATTTTGCCTGGAGAACGCGCATCGCCGAAACCTTGTTCTGCAACTGCGACTTCTCGTTCTGGCAAGTCACGACGATACCGGTCGGGACGTGCGTCAGTCGAACCGCCGAGTCGGTGGTGTTGACCGACTGCCCGCCTGGCCCACTGGACCGGTAGACGTCGACGCGCACGTCGCCGTCGGGAATGTCGATGTGGTCGGCGGTGTCGACGACCGGCAGCACCTCGACGTCCGCGAAGGAGGTCTGGCGCCTGCTCTGGTTGTCGAACGGGCTGATGCGCACCAGTCGGTGGGTGCCCTGCTCGACCGACAGCGTGCCGTAGGCGTACGGCGCGTGCACCGCGAACGTCGCGCTCTTGATACCCGCCTCTTCGGCGTAGGACGTGTCGAACACCTCGACGCCGTAGTCGTGCTTCTCGGCCCAGCGGATGTACATCCGCATGAGCATTTCGGCCCAGTCGGCAGCATCGACGCCGCCCGCGCCCGACCGGATGGTGACGACGGCCTCACGCTCGTCGTACTCACCCGAGAGCAGGGTGCGGACCTCCATGCCCTGGATGTCCTCGCGCAGCTTTGCCAGCTCGGTATTGGCGTCCTCGAGATCGTCGGCGCCGCCCTCTTCGGCCGCGAGCTCGTACATGACGGGCAGGTCGTCGAGTCGCTGCCTCAACTCCTCGACGCGGCGCAACTCGCTCTGAGTGTGCGACAGCTCGCTGGTGACCTTCTGGGCGCGCGTCTGGTCGTCCCACAGCTTGGGATCGGACGCGGCGTCCTCCAGGGTTTTGATGCGGTCGCGCAGGCCGTCGACATCGAGCACCCGCTCCACCGTCGTCAGAGTGGTGTCGAGCGCAGTGATGTCGTCTTGCCGGTCGGGATCCACGGGAGATCAGGGTACCGACCGTTGCGCGGGTCTAGCATCGGCTTGGTAACCAGACCGGTGATGTCGCGACTAGCCCCTTGCGCGTCGCCGGGCAGACACGGCTTCCTCTTGGAAGGCTCATGCATGCGCCCATACCGCGTCGCGATCGTCGGTTCAGGTCCGTCGGGCTACTTTGCCGCCGCATCGCTGCTCAAGTTCGCAGACTCGACGGTCGACTCCGATGCGCCCAGGGACGTACGCGTCGACATGCTGGAGATGTTGCCGACCCCATTTGGTCTGGTGCGTTCCGGCGTCGCGCCGGATCATCCGAAGATCAAGACCATTAGTGCCCAGTTCGAGAAGACGGCGAACGACCCCCGCTTCCGCTTCTTCGGCAACATTCGGGTGGGTGAACACGTGCAGGCGGCCGAACTGGCCGAGCGCTACGACGCGGTGATCTACGCCGTCGGCGCGCAGGCCGACCGTCCGCTGGGCATTCCCGGCGAGGAGTTGACCGGCAGCGTGGCCGCCGTCGACTTCGTCGGGTGGTACAACGCCCACCCGCACTTCGAGGAGATGGCGCCCGATCTGTCGACGGGGCGGGCGGTGGTCGTGGGCAATGGCAACGTGGCGCTCGACGTCGCACGCATCCTCGTCAGTGACCCCGACGTCCTGGCCAACACCGACATCGCTAATCACGCCTTGGAGTCCCTGCACTCGCGGGGGGTCGAGGAGGTGGTGGTGCTCGGGCGCCGCGGCCCCATGCAGGCCACGTTCACCACGCTGGAGTTGCGCGAACTGGGCGACCTCGAGGCGATGACCGACGTGGACGTGATCGTCGACCCCGCGGACTTCGCAAACATCTCCGACGAGGACCTCGAGGCGGCGGGCAAGACCGTCAAGCTGAACGTCAAGGCGTTGCGCGGGTACGCCGAGCGGGAACCGCGAGGAGCCAAGCGTCGCATCGTGTTTCGCTTCCACACCTCCCCCATCGAGATCAAGGGGACCGACCGGGTCTCCTCGATCGTGCTTGGTCGGAACGAGTTGGTGAACGACGGTGGCCGGCTGGTGGCCAAGGACACCGGCACGCGCGAGGAACTACCTGCGCAGCTCGTCGTCCGCGCCGTCGGGTACCGGGGCGTGCCGACACCGGGACTGCCCTTCGACGAGCGGTCGGGAACCATTCCGCACACCGACGGCAGGATCGACGGCAGTTGCAACGAGTACGTCGTCGGCTGGATCAAGCGGGGGCCGTCGGGCGTCATCGGCAGCAACAAGAAGGACTCGCAGGAAACGGTCAACACGTTGGTGGCCGACCTCGACGCGGCGGACGAACTGGACGGTGCTGGCGAGGACGCAGTCGAGTGGCTGTTGTCGCGGCAACCCATGCTGGTCACCGACGATCACTGGAAGCTGATCGACACCCACGAACGCGGGGCGGGCGAGTCGCTGGGCAGGCCGCGGGTGAAGTTGACGAGCGTGGCCGAGTTACTACGCATCAGCCACGGCTGATCAACCCCGGGCGGGCGGCGTCACCGAGTCGGCCTCGATCGTGATCAGCACCCTCGTCTCGTTCGGGTTCCCGCTGAAGTTCGGGTACGGGATGCCCAGATACTTCTGCGAGATCTCGTCGATGCTCTCCCTCCCGCCGTCGGTGGTCATGGACACCACGCGCCCGCGCACGGCGTAGAAGCGGTAGACGTCGGCGGGGTCGACGACGTTGACCGCGACGCGAGGGTCGCGGGCGACGTTCCTCGCCTTCTGCATGCCGTCGACGATGTTGAGCACCACGTTCTCACCGTCGGTGGTGACCCAGGTTTCGGTCAGCTGAGGGGATCCGTCGGGCATCAGCGTGGCGATGAAGCACGGGCTTGGGCGGC
>NZ_DASQEU010000120.1:0-10644 GCF_035633495.1 Mycobacterium sp.
CCACCCCCGGAATCAATTCCTTGGCCGCCGCAGTGACGTCGTTGAGAACGTCGTCGACCTTCCGCAACGCGATCACCCGCGCCAACTCCGCCATCCGCAGAGCGAGGTCGTGGTTCTGCAACTTCATGACAGCATCTTGCCGCCCCGTCCGTCGGCGCGAGCGTCGTGTGCGAGGTGCTGCTCGACGATGGACGCGCCATGGCACATTCCGCCGGTGGCGGCGAAACCGGCTGCCACGGCATTTACTCCCGCCGACATCGTCATGGCGGACAACACCTTCTCGCGCAGACGGAGAACACTCAGGCGGCGTGCGGGCAGCCGGGTGCCGCAGCCGGCGATCTCCACCCGACGGGCCACCTCGAACTGGTCGCGTCCAAACGGCACGGCACAGACGGGTATTCCGCGACTGAGCGCCTTCTGGGTAGTCCCCATTCCGCCGTGGGTCACGACGCAGACGGCACGATCCAGCACGGCCGAGTGCGGAACGAAGTCCGTCACCGTCGCGTGCGGATACGCACTCGGATCGAAGTCGAGGGCTCCTGTCGGCAGGGTCGCGACGACGTGCAGGGGTTCACCGTCCAGAGCACGCAGCGCGGTGCGGACCGGCGCGGAGTCTGATTGCCGCACCGACGACGTCGTCACCAGACCACGGGCAAGTCGATGTCGTCGAGCCAGCCCGCTAGTTCGTCGGACGGTGGCTCGAAAATCGCCGGCCCGATCAGGTGGACGGACTCGCCCCACACGGTATTCGTGTACTCGAACGGTTTGCCGGTCGCGACGAGGACTCCCGGTGCGCGGCGCAGCAATTGGTTCGCCGAGCGCACCGGCGCGAGCCCCAGGGCGTCGCGCACGGGGCGGATGCCCCTGCGAAAGGGACGGTCGAAGGTCGTCGTGGTCACCATCTTCACACCGCCATCCCGAACCCAGCCCAAAGGTCCCATACAGGGCGCATAGCCCGGGCCGAACGGCGGCGATCCCGGTCCTTCGAGGTACGGAACGAACGGACTGAAGACCAGCCACGGGGTTCGCCCGGCCTCCACCGCCGAGATCGCCCCCCAGCAGTTTGCGTCGACGAGAACCATGTCGGGGCGGACGTCGGCAATGGCCGCCTCGACGTCGGGCACCTCGAGCGCCGGCCGACGCACCAGGTTCGCACCGTCACACCGGTCGACCGCATTGCGCTACTGGTCCTCCAGTCGTTGCTCTGGATGGCTTCGATGCGGGGATCGACGGCCTGCGCGACGAAACCCAGCCGACGGCAGAGGTCGACTCCCGAGTCGAGGGTGCGAACGTGGACTTGGTGTCCGCGTGACGCGAGTTCACCGAGCAGAGCGCAGAACGGGAAGAGGTGGCCGATGGCCGGCGACGTGTAGGCGAGGATTACGGCCATCGCTCCACCCAACCGATGTCACGGCGCGGACCAGTCCAAGACGGAAGCGGTGACGAATCCATCGCTAGCATTGATAGATTCCCCTCTTCACGTAGGAGCAATGTCGCCGTCATGTCCAGGAATACAGCCACGAACGACGAGTTGGTCGTCCTTCTCGACGATGCAGGTCAAAGGATCGGCACGGCACCCAAGTCAGAGATTCACGACGACTCGACTCCGCTGCACTTCGCATTCTCGTGCTACCTCTTCGACGACGCCGGCCGGGTCCTACTGACCCGGCGGGCACTGGACAAGCGGGCCTTTCCGGGCGTGTGGACCAATTCGTTCTGCGGCCATCCCGCACCCGACGAGCCCGTGGAGGACGCGGTCGTGCGTCGGGCACGCAAGGAGTTGGGTGTCGGCATCGCGGAGTTGCACTGCGTACTGCCGGACTTCCGCTATCGGGCGACCGACGCGCACGGCGTCGTGGAGAACGAAGTGTGCCCGGTGTTCTACGCGCGCGCCGCCGGATCGGTGGACGCCGACCCCGCGGAGATCATGGACTCCGCCTGGGTTCCGTGGGATCAGTTGCGTAGCGCCGTGCAGATCCCGTGGGCGATCAGCCCGTGGGCGATCGAACAGGTCCCGCTGCTCGACGCCGCAGGCATCGCGCGGTAGTACTTAGGACCTCAGCTCGAACAGGCGCTCGGCATACTCCAGATCGTCACGCCACAAGCGCGTGGCCGACCGTCGCATCAACGGCCGGATCAGTGGCGCTGCCACCAGCCCCTTGCCGAAGTGCTGGCGATCGGAGTGGGCAATGGTTGCTTCGATGACCGCCGTCCGTGGCCGCCCGTCGCGCCCCGATCCCACCGGGGTGGCGTGGGTCTCGACGACGCTGCCCTTGCCTTCGCCCTCGACGATGTGCATGACGACCGTTCTAGGACCCGGAGCCGTGAACTCGGCGATGACCGGTATGCCGAGTCGACCGATCCGAAACGTCACGGCGACGAGGAAGCGGTCGAGTTCTTCGGGCAGGTCGTCATCGGCGGCCGGCGCGCTGAGCACCTCGAGCTGGGTGAACGAATGGGGATGGAACCACGCGCCGTGCCACGGATCCAGTCTGTTGGCCACGACGTCGCACGGCTCACAGACGCCTTCGACCCGGGTCACGGCGGCCAGTTGTGGAGGCCCCGGGCGCACCGATGCGATGGGCGCGTCAGTCGGGGTCTCGCCACCCTCGGCGTCCAACCGCACCCAGCACAGGACGCCGTCGTCGTGGCTCGGGAACGGCTTCCATGCGCCGTGACGACGGTCCGACAGCCGAAGACCGTGCCATGGACACACCAGGGTCCCGCACTCGACGGGCGCGGTGGCGAGGTCCGCGCCCAGATGCGGACACGCGCGCGGCGCCACCAGCAGCTGGCCGTCAGCCCCCCGCCAGGCGACGATCTGGACCCCGGCGACACGGGTGCCGACGCTCTTGGCGCCAACTCGTGAACTGTCGGCGAAGGGGTACCAGTTGCCGGTCGGGCGGCGTTGCGCACGCTGCAGGGCCGCTCGGATCAACGCCGGACTGGCCTGACCGTACGTGGGCTCCTGCGCCGACCAGTCGACCGGCGGAAGGACTTGGAAGGGCCGGGCCTTGGCTGCGCTGGCGCGTACCTCGTCGAACACACTCATCGCCGTTCGCCGCCCTCGCCGCGCGTCGCCAGTCGGCGCAGCACTGCCGATCGCCCGTGGTTGGGCACCGTGTGCACCGCGTGCCCGGCCAGCCCGAACTCGCCGAGTAGACGGTTGGCCGCAAGCCACCCTGTGGTCGCGGCGCGCTCCATCAGCGCCACGGGAAGGTCGACGCGTATCCCGTCACCCGCCAGCACCACGCGCCGATCCGGCGTCTGCACGGTGGGCCGCCGCGCGAAGTCGCCCGGCGCCAACCGGGGACAGTCACCGCGCCGCAACAGCCGCTCTTCAACGATCGTCGCGCCGGCGGTCTCGGGGTACAGCTCGTGCATGCGCGCCACCAGGGCACGACGGACGTCGTCATCGGTGTCGGTCACCGAGTAGGCGTGAAGTTCGACGACCGAACCACCCGTGCGAGCGGCCCACACCGCCGCTTCGCGTTCGTATCTCTCGAGCACGCTGACATTGTCCAACGGCGGACGTCCTCCCGTCCCGACGAACGCCGCCCGATCGGCGCGCACCGGGCGGTCCAGCCAAAGCCTCAGCACGACGAACGGAGGCGCGGTGTGCAGATCCGCCACCTGGTCTCGCCACTGGGCGTCACAGAGGCTCGGCGACCCGGCGACGATGTGCTGCAAACCGGCGACGTCGGTGGCCAACACCACCGCGTCGGCGACGAAGTCCGCGTCCGCGCCGCAGGACACCCGGACGTCGGAGTCCGTTGACACGGCCTCGACCGACAGCCCGGTGTGAAACCGAACCCCGTTGCCTTCCAGATACTTCCGCAACGGGTTCCAGAGTGCGACGTCGAAGTTCGCATTGGCGACGTCGAAGATCAAGCCTTCGTTGGAACCGAGGAAGTAGATGTGGAACATCGTGACCAGTTCGGCCGCCGACAGATACTCCGGCTTGGCGAAGAAGCTGCGGGCGAACACCTCGAACGCCAGATGCTGCGCAGCTGCGGGAAAGTTGATGTCCTGCAGAAACGTTTCGGCGTCTTTGTCGTCGAGGTCGAAGTATGTCTGCGGTACCGACGCGGTGGCTAGAGGCGCCGCCGCCTTGCCGTCGATCCGAACCAGGTCGCGCAGCCGAAAGGTCGGACTGCGCAACGCAAATGCCAGCGCATTCAGTGGAGGCGTGCGCGGCAACCCGCGGAAGGTGTCGAGCCGTCCCAGCGCGTCGATCAACGGATAGTCCTCGACGGGGGTCAGCGCCGACAGGTGCGGGTCCGCTCGGCGCAGCAGGGTTCGCAAGTTGTAGTACTGGCGGAAGAACGCGTGAAAGCCCCGGTTCATCGCCGTCGCCGAGCCGTCGGCCAGTACGTCGGGCCATCCACCCACGCGCCCGCCGAGGTAGTCGCGCGCCTCAAGGACGTCGACGCTGACCCCCCGCTCGCTGAGCCCCGCCGCGGCCGCAAGACCGGCGATTCCGGCGCCGACGATCACCACGCGCGGTACCCGCTCCAGGGCGCCGGCGTCACTGAGCCCTGGTGCCGCGGGCAGAGTTTCCCGCAGCCGGTCCGTCTCGTTCATCACTGCTCCGTAACCTCCGACGGGGGTCGGCGCTGCTCCCACAACAGTAGAACCGCCGTCACCATCGCGAAACCGAAGAGGAAGTCCTCGATGGGAATGTCGAACGGGAAGCGGATCCCGGAGGTGTGCCGTTCGTCGTAGAGCACGATGGGCGCACTGAGCTTGGTCAGCCAGCCGTCGACGGGTACTTGAAACCCGGTGATTATGATCATCGAGATCCAGTACGCCCGACGGCGGAACAGCCCCGTGCGCAAGACGGCCAGTTCCAGTGCACACACCACAACCGCCGCGACTACCGCCGGAAGTGTGTAGCCCAGACCGTTCATCGTTGCTTCACCTTCGCACGCAGACGTCGAAGCACTGACAGCACGGACTCGACGGCCGAATAGGTCAGCAACCCGCACACCGGAATCACGACGAAGAACAACAATTCCTCTAGCGGCAACTCACCGGGAGCGACCAGCCCCATGATGTAGCGCGGGTTGTACCACCACACGTCGTTGGCCACGGCGATGGCATCCCAGATCAGGAAGACCAGCGCGACCGGCAGGACGGCGGCGACCAGGCGCCGCGGCTGGCGGTAGACGCCCTTGCCGAAGAGTTCCAACGGCAGGGTGCATAGCAGGCACGCGGCCAGGACCAACAGGTACTGCCAGCGGTCCACGCTCACATACTTCCGTGTCGCAGTCGCGCACCCCATGCCCGTGCGATTCCTGCGCCCGCGACGGTGAGTCGTCTGGCCTTCCCGACCGTGGCGCGCTGGGTAAAGATCTCGAAGTCGATCTCCTCGATCCGGTCCAGGATCTCCGAATACAGCGTCAGCGCCACGGCGACACACGGACGCGAAGCCGGATCCAGCTTTTCGATACCCAGCCTCGCCTGGCCGTACACCGCGCGCGCGATCGCGTGCTGCTCGGCCAGGGCGCTGCGCACGCGGGCGTCGGTGCGCCGATTGGCCTGGCACCAGCTCAGGACGTCACGGTCGACGCCGTGGTCGGCGAGTTCGTCGGTGGGTAGGTACACCCGTCCGCGCCGCAGATCTTCGTCGACGTCCCTGAGGAAGTTGGTGAGCTGAAACGCCTTGCCGAGCGCGGCGGCGTGTGGCGCGGCCTCCTCCCGCGGGCCGACTGTTCCCAGGATCGGCAGGAGTTGCAACCCGATCACTTCGGCCGACCCGTACATGTAACGCTCCAGCGCAGCCCTGTCCGGGTAGTCGGTGACGGTCAGGTCCATCCGCATCGATGCCAGGAAGTCATCGAAGAGGTCCCACCCGATGTCGTACTTGCGCGCGGTGTCCACGACGGCGGTCAACGTGGGGTCATCACCGCAAGGCTGACCTTCCACCAGGCTGTTGAACAGCTGGGTGGAGAACTTCTGCAGTTGCTCGGCACGCTGCTCGTGGCCGCGGGAGTCGAAGTCGTCGAGGATGTCGTCGGCCCGCCGGGCGAACCCGTAGAGCGCGTGGACGGCAGGGCGCTGGCTCGGCGCGAGCAACCGGGTGGCGGCGAAGAAGGTCTTGCCGTGTTGGGCATTGATCTCGCGACACTGCCGGTAGGCCTGACGCAATGACGGCTCCCGCACCCCGGCCGCATCGAGTTCAGATCCGATCATCGTTGGTAGGCCTCCTGATTCGGGCGCCGGGCCGAAGATCCGGTGATGCGGTCGGCGGCCAGCCGACCGGACATGACCGCGGTGGGCACGCCCACCCCGGGCACCGTCGACGAACCGGCCAGGATCACGTTGTCGACACCGCGCACGGTGTTGGCCGGTCGAAACGGGCCGGTCTGGCCGAAGGTATGAGCCAACGCGAAGGGAGTGCCCGCCGCCATCCCCTGGCGGCCCCAGTCTGCGGGCGTCACCACCGACAACACCTCCATGTCGTCGCTAAGTTGAGGCAACCGCGTCCTGACCGCACCCAGCATGTGCTCCACGTAGGCCGACGACGTGGCGTCCCAATCCACCTTGCCCACTTCGGTATTCGGTGCCGGCGCCAGGACGTAGAGCAGATCGCGACCGGGCGGGGCAAGGCTGGGATCGCTGGCAGTCGGTCGCGTCACCAGCAGCGACGGGTCCCCCATGACGCGTCCGTCGGTGATGATGTCCCGGAAGGTCTGTTTCCAAGCGTCGCCGAACAGAATCGAGTGATGGCCGATTGAATCGTCCATCGCGGGGCAGCCGACCTGAGCGACGACGGCCGACGGCGCGGGACGCAACCGCAGCAGTCGACGCGGCGTGTGGTCGAGCAGTCGATAGGTGTCGGGAAGTTCGGTGGTGAGCACCACGGCATCCGCGGGGACGCGATGGCCCTGCTCCGTCACCACCGCGGTGACCCGGGAACCACTGCGCTCGAGCTTCGACACCGCCGCGCCGTAGATGAATTCGACACCCGCGTCGGCTGCCGCGGCAGCCATGGCGTCGGGCAGGGCACGCATGCCGCCGCGCGGGAAGTAGACGCCGGCGATGGTGTCCATGTAGGCGATCACCGCGTACACCGCCAGCGCGCTCTGCGGGGGCACCCCCGCGTAGAGGGCCTGGAAGGTGAACACCCGAAGTAACCGCTCGTCGCTTAGGAATCGGCTAATCACCTTCTCCCAGCGGCGGAAGCCACCCATTGCCAGGAGCCGGGCCAGCTGTGGGGTCAGCAGCGAGAGAGGCGAGTCGAAGTTGGCGCCGATGAACCCGTCGAACTCGGTTTCGTAGAGCTTGATCAACCAGGCGCGCATCTGAAGGTAGGCGTCGGCTTCCCGGCGTCCGGCGAACCGCTCGATCTCGGCGAACATCGCCGTCGGCTCGGTGTGGACCTGCAGCGAGTCGCCATCGGCGAACACCGCGTTGTACGCCGGATGAACCGCTAGCAGATCGACGCGATCGGTCAGCTTGTCACCGATCGCCGCGAAGGCGTCGTCGATGATGTCGGGCATCGTCAGCACCGTCGGTCCGGTGTCGAGTCGGTAGCCGCCGATGTCGGCCCGCCCGACCCGGCCGCCGGGGTGGTCCCCGCGTTCGACCACGGTGACACTGCAACCACGCCCTGCGAGCTGCATCGCCGCCGACAATCCGGACAGACCGGCACCGACGACGACGACGCGATCGGTTCTTCCCTTGACGGTGCGCATCATGCGGCCCTTTCAGTGCAGTAGACGGCCATGTCTTGGAGTGCGGTGCGGGTCGTCTGTGGAATGCCGGCGTGGGCAAGACAGCCCACCGCCTGCTTCAGACGCTCGTCGATGCGGTGTTCGACCCATTCCAGGGCGCCGCTGGCGACGATCAGGGACTGCCAGCGTTCGGTGTCGGCAGGATTCAGCGCCGGGCTGCTCATCAGCTCGGCGAGTTGGCGGCGCAGTCCGGCGTCGGCCAGTTGATGGGCGGCGACGACCACGCTGGTGGCTTTCTGGGCGACCAGATCGGTGCCCACGGATTTGCCGGTCACGTCCGGCGACCCGGTGACGCCCAAGATGTCGTCGCGCAGTTGGAACGCTTCCCCGAGGGCGGCCCCGTACCCGCCAAGCGCGTCGATGACCTCCGGTGAACAGCCCGCCATGGCCCCTCCGATCTCCAACGGCCGCCGCACGGTGTAGTTACCCGATTTTCGCCGCAGCACGTCGAGCACCTCGTCGAACGTCGGAAAAGAATGGGCATCGTTGTTCAGATCGGCGATCTGGCCGATCGCCAACTCGATGCGCATGTCGTCGTAGCGGGGCCATACGCGGGTGAAGGCGTCGGCGTCGATGCCGCTCTCGCGAAGCATCTTCGCCGCCCACACCAGGCACAGGTCAGCGAGCAGCACGGCCGCCGACTCGCCGAATCGCTCCGAGGAACCGGTCAACCGCTGTTCACGATGCCACCGGGCGAGGGCGACGTGGGCCGACGGCCGACCGCGACGCAGCGCCGATTCGTCCATGACGTCGTCCTGCATGAGCGCGAAGGCGTGCAGCAACTCGAGGCTGGCCGACGCGCGGATCGCCGCCTCGTCTTCTTGCGCGCCACACAACCAGCCCAGGTACATGAACGTGGACCGCACGTACTTGCCGCCGATCACGAATCCGCCCAGCACCTCGCCGGCGACGTCGACGTTCGCAGTACCGAGTTCAGTGAGGCACTGAGTCGTCACGAACGCGGACAGGTGTGAGCCCACCTTCGCGCGCACGCCGGCTCGCCAGTCACCGGAGGAGGCGGTGCGGACCGGAGTCCGATACGCGCGCCGATGCGGTCGCGGTGACACGAGCGCGTTCACGGCGCGGTCGGTGCGGCTCAACGGCGGCCCCCTTGCATCGCCATGACGGACTGCATCTCGAAGTCTCGAACTCTCGTGTACCGCAACACAGTGCTCCTCGGTCACTCACAGTCGATCCGGTCCAATCGGCCACGCATGGGTCGCCGCGATGCGACCAGCATGTCTTAGTTGATTCGGAGCCCGCAGGGCTTGGGTTGGTTTGACGTTGAAGTTAATTTTCCGCGCTGCCTACCAGCGGTGGTCACGGTCGCGAAATGGACTCGCTGAGCCCGATGCGTTCGTGGAGGCGTGCCAGCGGTCGAGGTGCCCACCAATTCCATCGCCCGAGGACGTGCATGAAGGCCGGCACCAGGACCATCCGGACCAAGGTGGCGTCGACCAGGACGGCCACTGTCAGACCTACACCGAACATCCGCATGAACGATACTTGGGCGGCGATCAGCGCGGCGAACGAGATCGACATGACCAGTGCCGCTGCCGTGACGACCCGACCCGTACGAGCCAAGCCGAGGGCCACGCTTTCGTCGTTGTCGGCCCGGGTGCGTCCACTTGCCAGCCAGAATTCGCGGATGCGCGAGATGAGGAACACTTCGTAGTCCATCGAGAGCCCGAAGGCGATGCAAAAGAGCAGGACCGGCATGTTGGCGACCAGCGTTCCGGTCGGCGTGGTTCCGAACGCCCCGAGATGGCCGTCCTGAAAGATCCACACCAGCGCACCGAAGGCGGCCGTGAGCGACAGCACGTTCAGGATGAGGGCCTTGGCCGGCAGCACCACGCTGCCGGTCAGCAGGAAGAGCAGCACGAACGTGACCACGGCGATGAGGATCAGCACCAGCGGCAAGCGTGAGGTGATCACCTCGACGCTGTCGCGGTTGATCTGAGCGATGCCGGTGAACTCGACGGCACGATCACCCGGCGGGGCAACCTCACGCAGCCGGTCGAGTTGGGTTTCGGACGCCTGCGAGAACAACGGCGCGTTGGTGCCGACCGTCAGGAACGCGCTGCTATCGGTGATCCGTGCGGCGCCAGTCGGTGGGCCGATCTTGCTCCCACCGGCGAACATGCCTGACGGCGCGGTGACGGCCACGACGTCGCCCACCTTCGACAGCCGGGCGGCGTAGCCCTCGAAATCGGCGGGGGTAAGCCCGGTGGCGTCGGGCATCACGATCGTCACCGCCGTGGCGGAGTTGTCCTCGAACCCGTCGCGCATCCGATCGCCGACCTGGCGCGCAGACGACGAGTCCGGCAGTACGCGATCATCGGGGAAACCCCACTTGATACCCAGAAAGGGGAGTCCGAGCAGGAGCAACACCGCCGAACCGGCCAAGCCGAACGCCAACGCGCGCCGCATCACCACTTTCGTCCACCGATACCAAAACAGCTGTTGGACGGGTTTCGCAAGCGATCCCCGGCGATGTCTCGCAGCCGATTCGCCGCCGCGATGCAGCAGCCGTCGCATCCCTCGGCGGACGTCGAACGCGTCGAGCCGTGGTCCGAGTAGCACGATGGCCGCCGGAGTGACGACCAGCGCGGCCAGTGCGCACAGCGCCACCGTCGCGATGCCGGCGTAGGCGAACGACTTGAGGAAGTACATCGGAAAGAGCACCAACGCCGCCATGGAGAGTGCCACCGTCGTCGCCGAGAAGACCACGGTGCGCCCCGCGGTGAGCATCGTCCGGGTGAGTGCCTCGTCCCGTCCGACGCCCTCGGCCACTTCATCGCGGTATCGGCTGATGATCAGCAATGTGTAGTCGATGGCGAGCGCGAGACCGAGGGCGGTGGACAGGTTCAAGGCGAAGATCGACACATCCGTGAACATGGCGAGC